>NZ_JBPJZP010000003.1:0-734965 GCF_051216855.1 Variovorax monticola | reverse complement strand
GGACAGTGAAACGACTCAGCGCCGATGATAGTGCGGGTTCCCGTGTGAAAGTAGGTCATCGTCAGGCTCTTACAGCCCAGAAAACCCCAGTCAGTGATGACTGGGGTTTTTTGCTTTTCGCCAAAGCATTCGTCAACACCAACGCGCGAATGACCACAACAAGGCAGACGTAAAAAAACCCGATGAATACATCGGGCTTTTACTATCCGCGTGCATCAAGAATTCGTCCGCAGTTGCGGGTGACTCCACGCCATTGGCGGTGAAGTAGTGACGTTTGTCGCGCAGCACGCAAACCGGCTCTGTCGCCAACGCATTGTTCAGCAGCTTGACGACATCGTCACGCCACGGACCGAAGCTGGGGATCACCGCGCCGTCTTCCAGGCCGTTTCGCGCTGCATCGAGGCCAGCTTGGTCGAGCAACAGACGCTTGTGTCAGCTCGCCTTGACTGAAGACGAAACGTCGGTTTTCATGGAAGGTCCTTTCGTGGGGGGCTTGAGCTCTTCTGCATCAACGTGTTGACGACATCAGCCACGTCGGATGTCTTCAGAACTGCTGCCAGCACGGCAGTGACAGACAACAGGCGCCACGGTTTGACGAGAACCACCACCGCGCCAGTGGCGGCTGCAATCGCCATGAGCTTGGCCGGTTGCCTGCGTGCGTAAGTTTCAAGCAATGGTCGCGCCAACTGACCAACAGCGTGCGCGGGGTGCCGCTGCCACCAGCGCTGCGCCACGCTGCGCTGCGGCCCATGGAGAACCATACGTTTCCGTTGAGTCCGCGGGGTCGCCCTTCGTGCTCGCCAAGAGGCGGCAGCGTAGCGGCCGCACCGTGGTGCGCATACTCCAGTTCATCTTCGGCCGTTCGGGTTGGCCGAGATCCACGATCGTCGCGAGGCTCAGAAATCCCGTTAAGTTGATGGACCAGCGCCCGGAGTGACAGCGACAAGCGTTGCTGCGGTGTCAGAGGTGCACGTTCAGCGGCGGCCATGTCGAATTCCCGCGTCATGCAATGCCTGCAGATCGGCGTCGAGTTGCAAGCGCAGGTCGTCGAAACCGTGGTTCGGGCTGGGCCGGGTGGCGTACCAGGCACAGAAAGCCGCAATCACAACGGCCACGCCCGGCACGGCGACAAGAACCCAATGAAAGCTGCCGTGGAGCACGCCAAGCAGCACCGCTACGCCGATGAGGCCGAGGGCCAGCACCGCGCTTGCAGCCGCCAGCACGCCGGCGACGATGCGGGTGACAAGGCCGCGCCCCGCTTGCGCAGTTTCCTGGCGAACGAGGGCGGCGTAGTTGGCGATGTGATCAGCGACGAGTTCCGGATGCCCGAGCACCGTGGAAAAAATCGGATGAAGCATGGTGCCGGAGGTCGATGAAGCGACGGGAACTCAGCGAATCAATAGTCGTCCCGGCTGCGGCGGCTGGCGAGCACGATCAGCGCTGTGATGGCTGCACCTGCGGCGGCTGCAATCAGCACCGAGCGAACCGGTTGGTCGGAAATGTAGCGACCGGTGACGTCTGCAGCCTGCTCGAGGCGGCGCTGGGCACGTGCGCTCGTGGTGGAAGCGGCATCGAGTCCCCGTTGAACGGCTTGCTGTACGCGAGCGGCCAGCTGCTCGACGGCCGGCTCTGCATCGCGGCGCAGATCCCGAACCTTTTCGCCAGCTGCATTCACTGCGTTCTGTGCATAGGCACGAGTGGATTCCACCGCTTCGTTGGCGGTCTGGCGCGCGTCATCGGCGAGTTGCGAGGCGGTCTTGGTCGTGTTCATGTGAAAGTCCTTTCCGGGAAAATAAATACTGGAGCCTGTGAATCGTAACGAGGCTACTTGCGTCGTAGCAAGCCGGCAACGAAGCTGGCAATCGCGAGGATGGCGAAGATCACGAAAAGAATCTTTGCAATCCCCACCGCACCGGCCGCAATGCCACTGAAGCCAAGCACTGCGGCGATCAGCGCTATGACCAAAAACACCACCGTGTAATGCAACATGCAGAACTCCTTCGAGGTTGGCTTCGTCGTCTTGAAAAATGGCACATCCGGCAACTCTGTGGAGATTCGGATGACACAGTTCAACCTTAAAGGGGAGGGCCCTCAAGACCTGTCAGCGGTCGGGCGCGGGCGGCGTAGGAGATGGCCGAGTTACCCTGGACAGGGGGCGTCAAGGAGCGCTGGCCCGCCTTTGCCCGTCAGATGCTTGACGCTGGTTTGACGATGGGCAGCATTGCGCTCAGATGCGTGCCCTTGCCGGGCGTGGACGACACCGTGAGCTTGCCGCGTGCAGCTTCCACCCGATGCCGCATGCCCGCCAGACCATGTGTCGACGGCCGCATGTGCAGGGTGTCGAAGCCCTTGCCGTTGTCTGCGACCTCCACGATCACGTGGTTCTCGTAATTCTTCATCACGATGGTCGCTTCGCTGGCCTGAGCGTATTTGCCGATGTTGGTCAGGCTCTCCTGCACCATGCGGTAGATGGTGAGCTGGCGCGATTCGTCCATGGCCGCCGGCTCCAGCGCCATTTCGATCTGCAGGCCCGAGCGTTCGGCGAATTCGCGTCCCAGGATTTCCAGCGACGCAACCAGGCCCAGGTTCGACAACGAAGAGGGCCGCAAATCTTCGATGATGCGGCGCTTGAGCGCAATCCCGCTGTTGAGCAGTTCGGTCAAATGCTGCAGCCGCTGAATGGCATCGGGCGCATCGGCCAGCCGTGACTTGAGGCGCGCCACGTCCAGCTTGGCTGCAGTGAGCAGCGAGCCCAACTCGTCGTGCAGTTCGCGTGCGAGGTAGCCGCGCTCGGTCTCACGCACGTCCTGCAGATGGGTTGCCAGCTCTGCCAGCGAAGCCGTCCGCTCGCGCACCTCGTCTTCCAGTGCATTGCGTTCGCGCTGCAGGGCCTCCTGCTGTCGCTCGCCGATGGAGCGCAGCGCATGGGTCTGGCGCAGGTACAGGAAAAAAGCGATCAATGCGGCCAGCGCGACGATGGCGGTACCGATGCGAGCGAGCCGCAGCGAGCGCAGCACCTGCGCCTGGCTTTCGTGGAGGGTGTCGTTGCTGATCCTCACCAATTTGCCGGCCGTCGCGCGAATGGCCTCCATTTCCTCGCGGCCGACGTCCGTGGTGATGACGAACTTCCATGCGTCTTCCTTGCCGTCCTGGCGCAGCCGCACGCTCATGTCCATCTCGGCCACCTTGCGCAGCACGTGCTTCGACAAATCGGTCAGCTCATCGAGTTCGGCCGGCCGGCCCGCATACATCCGGCGCAGGGCGGCCAGCTGGCCGTCGACCTGCTTGACCGCCGTGTCGTAGGGTTGTCGGTAGCTCGCCTCGCCCGTCAGCAGGTAGCCTCTGCTTCCGGTTTCGGCGTCCAGCATGCTCTGCAGGATCTCGCTGAGCGTGCCGCGTACCTGCTGTGCCTCTTCGATGTCGTACAGCGCGCGGCTCGACTGCCGGTAGCCGGCCTCATTGATTCCGACGAGGGCCAGTGCAGCAAGGGCCGCAAGCAGCAGGCTGACGGCCATTTTTGGAGGGGCTAACCAGTGCATGAAACTTTCAAGGCTGCGTACTACGCAAGTTCGTGAATAATTGACAACAATCAGAGACCCGGAATGTTGCGACCCGCATGTCCGCAACACAACGACGAAAGTAACAGATGATCAAAATTGGAATTGTGGACGACCACGCCATCGTGCGGTCTGGCCTCCGGCAGTTCTTCTCCGAGCACGTGGACCTGCGCGTGGCGGGTGAAGCTGCCAGCGGACGCGAAGCCATCGAACTGGTGCGCACCACGGAACTGGACGTGCTGGTCATGGACCTTTCGATGCCCGGGCAAAGCGGAATCGACGCGCTGGCCATGATCCGCGCCAAGGCGCCGGACGTGGGCATCCTGATTCTGAGCGGCTATCCGGAGGAGCACTACGCGATGAACCTGATCCGCCAGGGCGCGAGCGGCTACCTGAACAAGGAATGCGATCCGATCGAGATCGTCAACGCCATTCGCACCATTTCGCTGGGCCGGCGCTACATCACGCCCGCCGTGGCCGAACTGCTGGCCCGCCAGCTCGACCGCAAGGACGACGCCGCGCCGCACGAGCAGTTGTCGGAACGCGAATTCCAGGTGTTCCTGAAGTTGGCCAAGGGCGAAACCGCTGGCGACATCGCCAAGACGCTGTCGCTTTCGGTAAAAACCGTGAGCACCTACCGCACGCGCCTGATGGAGAAGATGAACCTTTCCTCCAACAGCGACCTGACGTATTACGCGCTGAAGAACAAGCTGATCGACTGAGATCGGCGCGACGGAAAAGAAGAGGTCCGATGCGGCTTCTTCTTCAACCCGCCTTGGGCGCCCGGCGCAAGTCTCCGGCCTGGACAAGGCAAAAGTCGACCAGTGCGTCAATTTCGTTCGACTTGTCGAACACGGCATCGACACCGAACTCGGCGCAGCGCCGCCGGATGTCGGGCGTCGCATAGTTGCTGAGCACCACCACTTTCTGGGCGGGCTTGCGGGCCTCGCATGCCTGGAGGACGCCCAACCCGCTTCCCTGCTTGAGAAAGAGGTCGACGATGACGAGGTCCCACCCGTCTTCGTGCGCACCGAGCCACGCGCGTGCGCCGTCCTCGGTCTCGGCAAAACCGACGACCGTGCTGAGAGTGAGCTCTTCCAGAGTGCCAATGAGGTTTTCACGGATCGTGAGGTTGTCTTCGACGACGTATGTCTGCAATCTGGAATCCATGCCGAACCACGCTTCCTCTCACGTTGACAGGAGCTTTTACAGCGCCCCGCTGATAGGGAAAGCCTGCATTCGGAGATTGCGGCTACTCCGTCGCGCATCTTGCAAGCTGCGGGAGCCGGGCGTTGTAGGCGGGTTCCGACGCTTTCACCCGCTCCACAGCAATACCTTGCTCGTAGGCGATGCCCCACGGTCTGTGCGGCCCCTTGCCGACCCGGGCGGCGCGATCGATGAGGTAACAGGGAAGTCATGGCAATGAACATCTTGCGAACCCGGCCCCTGTGGCAAAAACTGCTCGGCTGCGTCGTACTCCTTTTCGCGGCATTGGTGCTGGTGCTGGCCTTTTTCCCGTGGGACGTGCTGCGCGAACCGCTCAACCGCTATGTCAGCGAAAAGACCGGACGCAAGTTCGAGATCACGCGGCGGCTCGACGTAGGCCTCGGGTGGCGGCAGGCCACCATCAAGTTCGATGGCATCGAGTTCGCCAACCCCGACTGGGCACGCGACCCGTATCTGGTAAAGGCAGACCGCGCCGAATTCGACATCCGCATCTGGCCGCTCGTCGCCAGCAATATCGTGATCCCGCGGCTTGCGCTGTTTTCGCCGACGGTCGGATTGCAGATGGAGGCCGACGGCCGCCGTACCTGGGCACTCGGCAAGGACACCTCGGATTCCGGCACCGTGCCCAGCATCGGTCTCATCCAGGTGGACACCGGGGCGCTCGACTTCCTCGCCAAGCACCTGGGTGTCGACCTGCATGTCGACCTGAGCTACGACTCGGAACGCGGCGCGATGCCGCTCGACTACCGCATCAAGGGGCGCTACAAAGGCCAGCCACTGACCGCCAACGGGCGCGCCGGCAATGTGCTGCAGATCAACGCCGCGGGGGCTCCACCCTTCCCACTCGAGATCAACGCCGCTGCCGGGCAGACGCAGCTGAAGGCTGCCGGCACCGTGGCCGAACTGTCGGGGCTCGATGGCATCGATGCCAGGTTCGAGATCAAGGGCCAGACGCTCGGCGCGCTGTTCCCCTTGCTGGGCATTGCGTTGCCGCAGACCTCGCCCTATGCCCTGAGCGGCAAGCTGGGCAAGCGCGGCAAGCTCTGGGAGGCCACCGGCCTCAAGGGCAAGCTGGGTCTGTCCGACATCGGGGGAGACATGAAGTTCGACCAGGCCGGCAGGTTGCCGCACCTGACTGGAGATCTGCGCTCGCGTGTCATGGACATGGACGACCTCGGGCCGCTGATCGGCTTGCCGCCAACGGCGCGTACGGCCAGCGCGGTGGAAGGCGTGGCCCCGCCGCCGACAGTCACACAGGTCAAGCGCGCTGGCGGCAAGGTGCTGCCCACGGCACCTCTCGACTTCGAACGCTTGCGCGCCATGAATGCCGACGTCAAGTACACGGCCGACAAGATTCAGAACGTGCGCGACATCCCGCTCGACCGCGGCAGCGTGCAGGTCAAGCTGGACACCGGCGTGCTCACGCTCGATCCGCTCGACCTGGGCGTGGCCGGCGGCAAGCTGGGCGGCGCGATCCGCATCGATGCCTCGAAGAATCCCGCGGACATCCGTGCCTCGCTTGACATCAAGGCCATGCAATTGGCGCGCCTGTTCCCCAAGCTCGAAACCACCGGCAACAGCGTGGGCAGGCTGGACGGGCGCATCAACCTGTCGGGCTCGGGCAGCACGGTGGCCAACTGGCTCGGCGGGGTGTCGGGCGATGTGGCGGTGCTCTCGGGCAGTGGGCAGTTCGGCAACCTGCTGCCGGTTTTCGCCACGCTGGTGGGCGGCGACATCATCAAGTTCCTGCTGCGTGGCGACCGCAACGTAGAACTGCGCTGCGCGGCAGTGGCATTCGACGTCAACAAGGGGCTGATGACAGGAAGAACGCTCGTGGTGGACACGACCAACGCCGTCTTCACAGCCACCGGCCAGGCCAATCTCGCGACCGAAGGGCTGGATTTCGTGATTCGCCCGGAGCCCAAGAGCAAGAGCATCCTTTCGATTCGCACGCCGCTGGTACTGAGCGGAACTTTCGGCGCGCCGAAGGGTGGCCTGCAGGTGGCGCCCCTTGCGGAACGCGGCTTGGCCGCGCTGGCGCTGGGCGCCATCAACCCGTTGCTGGCGCTGGCCGCGACCATCGAGACCGGCCCGGGCCAGGATTCCGATTGCAAGGGTG
Source organism: Variovorax monticola (assembly GCF_051216855.1). Taxonomy (NCBI): domain Bacteria; kingdom Pseudomonadati; phylum Pseudomonadota; class Betaproteobacteria; order Burkholderiales; family Comamonadaceae; genus Variovorax; species Variovorax monticola. The sequence goes on along the minus strand of NZ_JBPJZP010000003.1, from coordinate 728,062 downwards.
TGCTGGCGGCTGCGAACAAACCTGCGGCCGGTGCGGCCGCCAACGGTGCCGCCCGCGCCAAGGGCGCGCGCCAGCCTTAAGCGCTCGGCGTGGCGGGGGCAGGGCGCTGCCCGCAGACGCCGCACTGCGGGTCGCGGGCCACGCGCAACGTATCGAACGAAGTGCTGCGCCCGTCGAACATCAGCAGCTTGCCCGCCAGCGATGGGCCGATGCCCGCCAGCAGCTTGAGTGCCTCGCTGGCTTGCAGGGTGCCGATGGTGCCGACCACGGGGCCGAAAACCCCCAGCACCGCGCAGCGCGTCTCTTCGAACGCAGCGTCCGGCGGGAACAGGCAGGCATAACAGGGCGATGCGGCGTCGCGCGTGTCGTAGACGCTCAACTGGCCGTCGAAGCGGATCGCCGCGCCGGCCACCAGCGGCTTGGCGTGGTTCACGCAGGCACGGTTGACGGCTTGGCGGGTGGCGAAGTTGTCGCAGCAATCCACCACCACGTCGGCCTCGGCGACGAGGCGCGAGAGCAGCGCCTCGTCCGCGCGCAGGGCGTGGGCCTCGATGGAAATGCCTGGGTTGATGTCGCGCATGGCCTGCGCTGCGGACTCGACCTTGGGAAGGCCGACGCGCGCCTGCGTGTGGGCGACCTGGCGCTGGAGATTGGTGAGATCGACCTCGTCGTCGTCGACCAGCGTGATGTGGCCGACACCCGCCGCCGCGAGGTAAAGAGCCACCGGCGAGCCCAGCCCGCCGGCGCCGATGACAAGAACCCGTCCGGCACTGACGTGCTCTTGCCCGTCGATACCGAATTCCTCGAGAAGAATGTGGCGCGAGTAGCGCAGCAGCTCGCTATCTTCCATGCGCCACCGGATCAGTTTTCCTTCTTCTCTTCCTTGTTCTCGACGATCACCTGCGTCTTGCTGACCAGCACTGGCTGGCCCTTCAGGCGATTGATCGCCTGCACCAACGGGAAGTCCTTGTCGGTGCCGAACTCGGGCGTCTTGCGGTCCTGCGGCGGCTTCTTGGCTTCTTCCTCGAGGCGCTTGCGGGCTTCGTCGCGGGCCTTTTCGCGTTCCGGGTCCTTGACTTCGGGGCCCTGGCCGCTGGCCAGGTGCTTCTCGAGGTCGGCCTCGCGCATGCGCAGGGCGGCGAAGGGGCTGCCCTCGGCGCTTTCGTCGACCAGCACGTTGGGCACGATGCCCTTGGCCTGGATCGAGGTGCCGCTCGGCGTGTAGTAGCGCGCCGTGGTGATCTTCAGGCCGGTGTCCGGGCCGAGCGGGCGCACCGTCTGCACCGAGCCCTTGCCGAAGGTCTGGCTGCCCATGATGACGCCGCGCTTGTGGTCCTGCAGGGCGCCGGCGACGATTTCGCTGGCCGAGGCCGAGCCTTCGTTCACCAGCACCACCAGCGGCACCGTCTTCAGCGCCGCCGGCAGGCTGCGCAGCGGGTCGCTGCCCGAACGGCGCTGGTAGAACTCCGGCGCCGCCTTGTAGACCGACTTGCTCTCGGCCAGCTGGCCGTCGGTGGTGACCACCGTGACGTTCTCGGGCAGGAAGGCCGACGACACCGCCACCGCCGCGTCGAGCAGGCCGCCCGGGTCGTTGCGCAGGTCGAGCACCAGGCCCTTGAGGTTCGGGTCTTCCTTGTACAGCTCGTCGACTTTCTTCACGAAGTCGTCGACGGTGCGTTCCTGGAACTGCGACAGGCGGATCCAGCCGTAGCCGGGTTCGATCATCTTGCCGCGCACCGACTGCGTGCGAATTTCCTCGCGCGTGATCGTGACCGGGAAGGTGCGGCTCTCGTCCTTGCGGAAGATGGTCAGCAGCACCTTGGTGTTGGCTTCGCCGCGCATGCGCTTGACCGCCTCGTTCAGCGACAGGCCGCGCACGGCGGTGTCGTCGATCTTGGTGATCAGGTCATTGGGCTTCAGGCCGGCGCGGAATGCCGGCGAGCCTTCGATGGGAGACACGACCTTGATCAGGCCGTCTTCCTGCGAAATCTCGATGCCCACGCCGACGAACCGGCCGGTCGTGCCTTCGCGGAATTCCTTGAAGGACTTCTTGTCGAAGTACTGGGAATGCGGGTCGAGCCCGGCAACCATGCCCGAAATGGCGTCGGAGATGAGCTTTTTCTCGTCGACCGGCTCGACGTAGTCGCTCTTGACCATGCCGAATACGGCAGCGAGCTGCTGCAATTCCTCGAGCGGCAGTGGCGCGAGCGACCCGCGTGCGACTGTCTGCAACGAGACGGTGGTCAGGACGCCTGCAACGGCGCCGGCGGCGACCCAGCCGGTGATCTTCAATTTCTGGCCCATCATGAGTGCTTGTCCTTGTCGGCGGCTGTCGAACCAATATACACAGCTTGGAAGCAAATTGCCTGCCGGGGTTCCACGAAGGAAGCGGCAGGCAGGGGTTTCTTTTTCAGCCTTTGCCTTGCGAAGCCACCGCTGCGGCGGCCTGTTCGGCGGCCGCGGCATCGCCGAGGTAGTAGTGCCGCAGGGGCTTGAGGTCGTCGTCGAGCTCGTAGACCAGCGGAATGCCGTTCGGGATGTTCAGGCCGACGATGGCGTCGTCCGCGACGCCGTCGAGGTATTTCACCAGCGCCCGGATCGAGTTGCCGTGCGCCGCCACCACCAGGCGGCGCCCGGTGCGGATGGCCGGCGCCATCGACTCGTTCCAGAACGGCAGCACGCGCGCAACCGTGTCCTTCAGGCACTCGGTCAGCGGAATCTGCTCCGGCGACAGCTTGGCGTAGCGCACGTCGCCACGCTCGCTGCGCGGGTCGCCGGCTTCCAGCGGCGGGGGCGGGGTGCCGTAGCTGCGGCGCCAGACCAGCACCTGCTCGTCGCCGTACTTCTTGGCTGTCTCGGCCTTGTTCAGGCCCTGCAGGCCGCCGTAGTGGCGTTCGTTCAGGCGCCAGGAGTGCACCACGGGCAGCCAGGTGCGGTCCAGCTCGTCGAGCGTGTGCCACAGGGTGCGGGTGGCGCGCTTGAGCACGCTGGTGTAGGCGACATCGAAGTCGTAGCCCTCGGCCTTGAGCAGGCGGCCGGCCTGCTTGGCCTGCTCCACGCCGGTCTCGGTCAGGTCGACGTCGGTCCAACCGGTGAAGCGGTTTTCGAGATTCCAGGTCGATTCGCCGTGACGGATCAGTACCAGTTTGTGCATGTGGGAGGCCTTTGGCTGCGCTTGCGAAACCTCGCATTCTAAAATCCCCGGTTTGCCATTCAAGGAACCCTCGTGAAATTGATCGAATTCGTCACCGCGAACTGGATGCTGATCCTGATCGCGCTCAGCTCGGGCGCCATGCTCGCCTGGCCGCTGGTGCGGGGCGCGGGCGGCGGAACGCTCACGGCGCAGGGTGCCGTGCAGCTCATCAACCGCGAGCGCGCGGTGCTCGTCGACGTGCGCGAACCGGAAGAATTCGCCACCGGCCACATGATCGGCGCCAAGAACGTCCCGCTGAACCAGCTGCAGGAAAAGCTCTCCGGCGCGGTCAAGAACAAGAATGTTCCGCTGCTGCTGGTCTGCGCTACCGGCGCGCGTGCCCAGCGCGCGGTCGCCACTGCCAAGAAGCTCGGCTACGAGCAGGCCCAAGCGGTCGCCGGCGGACTCAAGGCCTGGAAAGACGCTAACCTGCCGGTTGAAAAAGCCTGAGTCTTCCCAAGGTAAAGCGCATGCAAGCCGTCAAGATGTACACCACCGCCGTCTGCCCCTACTGCACCCGTGCGAAGCAGATCCTGAAGTCCAAGGGCGTCGAGCAGATCGAAGAGATCCGCATCGACAGCGACCCGCAAGCCCGCGCCGCCATGATGGAAATCACCCAGCGCCGCACGGTGCCGCAGATTTTCATCGGCGACACGCACGTCGGGGGCTGCGACGACCTGATCGCACTCGACGGCCGCGGTGGCCTCGTTCCGCTGCTGCAAGCCGCCTGAAACACAAAGCAACCGGCGTCACGAAGGTGGCCCGGTCGCCGGGCGATAATCATCTGCTCATTCATCTGCAGCCCGCTGCGGGAACCTCTCCCCGGCGGGCATTGTTTTGACTCTCGAAAGTTCAGCCATGGCCGACCAGCAAGCCCAAGATCCCATCTTCCAGATCCAGCGCGTCTACCTCAAGGACCTGTCGCTCGAGCAGCCCAATTCCCCCGCGATCCTGCTGGAACAAGAACAACCCACCGTCGACATCCAGCTCGGCGTGGACGCCCAGCCCGTGGCTGACGGCATCTTCGAGATCACCGTGTCGGCCACCGTGCAGACCAAGATCGGCGACAAGACCGTGTTCCTGGTCGAAGCCAAGCAAGCCGGCATCTTCGAGATCCGCCACCTGCCCGAAGACCAGATGGGCGCCATCCTCGGCATCGCGTGCCCGCAAATCGTGTACCCGTACCTGCGCGGCAACGTGGCCGACGTGATCCAGCGCGGCGGCTTCCCGCCCGTGCACCTCGCCGAAATCAACTTCCAGGCGATGTACGAACAGCAGCAGGCACAGGCCGCCGGCCAGGCCGCTGCGCCGACCCTCACGCAGTAAACCGGCACGACGCCGCCAACGCATGATGAAGATCTGCGTTCATGGCGCCGGTGCCTGGGGCACGGCCGTCGCAGTCAACGCGTCGGCCCGCCACGAGGTCACGCTCTGGGCGCGCGACGCCGCCCAGGCCGACGCCATGTCGGCCGCACGTGAAAACACCCGCTACCTGCCCGGGCTGGCCCTGCCGGCCTCGCTGGCCGTGCGCGCCGGCGCGATCGCCCAGGCGCAGGCCGGCGCCGACCTCGTCATCGTGGCCACCCCCATGGCCGCCCTGCGCGAACAGCTCATGGCGCTGCGCGGCACGACCGCGCAGGTGGCGTGGCTGTGCAAGGGCGTCGAGCCCGCTCTCGACACATCCCCCACATCTTTCGGCCTGCTGGCCCACGAAATATGGGCGCAGGTTGCGCCCGACCTGAGGGCGGGCGTGCTCAGCGGCCCCAGCTTCGCTCAAGAGGTTGCCGAAGGGCGGCCCACCGCGCTGGTGGCCGCCAGCCCGCACGCCAGCGTGCGCGACGCCCTGGTCGATGCCTTCCACGGACCGGCGCTGCGCGTCTACGCCAACGAGGACATCGTGGGCGTGGAAGTGGGCGGCGCGGTGAAGAACGTGCTCGCCATTGCCACGGGGCTGTGCGACGGCCTTGCGCTCGGGCTCAACGCCCGTGCGGCGCTGATCACCCGTGGCCTGGCCGAAATGACACGCTTCGGCGTTGCGCTGGGCGCCCGCGCCGAGACCTTCATGGGCCTCTCGGGCCTGGGCGACCTGGTGCTGACGTCCACCGGCGACCTCTCGCGCAACCGCAAGGTCGGCCTGCTGCTGGCCCAGGGCCGCACGCTGGCGCAGGCCGTCGCCTCGCTGGGCCACGTCGCCGAAGGCGTGTACTGCGCCCGCACCGTGGTGCAACGCGCGCGCGGCCTGGGCATCGAGATGCCGATCGCCGAAGGCGTGGTCGCGCTGCTCGACGGCCGCGTCAGCCCGCAGGAGGCCGTGGCCGCCCTGACTGGCCGCGACCCCGTGCCGGAATCGGTCCAGCCGGCCCAGCCCGGTGGGGCGGATTCCCCCCGTCAATCCTCTTAAAAAAACGCAGAGACAAAGCGCCATGAGCCCTCGCTTCGATTTTTCAGCGTCGGCCGTGGCCGCGCTGGCCCTGTCCGACGCCACCCGCGCATTGCAGGAAGACGTCGCCGACGGCGACCTGACTGCGTCGCTGGTCGACCCTGCGCGCACCGCCCATGCCCGCGTGCTGGCGCGCGAAGCTGCGGTGGTGTGCGGCGCACCCTGGGTCGAGGCCACGCTGCGGCAACTCGACCCCCAGGTGCGCATCCGCTGGCTGTGTGCCGAGGGCGAGCGCTGCGCCGCCGACCAGACCGTGCTCGAAATCGAAGGGTCTGCCCGCGCGCTGCTGACGGCCGAGCGCACCTCGCTCAATTTCCTGCAGCTGCTGAGCGCGGTCGCCACCAAGACGGCGCTGTACGCCGACGTCATCAGCGGCACGCGCGCCCGCATCGTCGACACGCGCAAGACGCTGCCGGGCCTGCGCATGGCCCAGAAGTACGCCGTGCGCACCGGCGGCGGCCTGAACCACCGCATCGGCCTGTACGACGCGGTGCTCATCAAGGAAAACCACATTGCCGCCGCCGGCGGCGTGGCCGCGGCGCTGCGCGCGGTGGCGCCGGTGGCGTCGCAAGCCGCCTTCGTCGAGGTCGAGGTCGAAACCCTCGCCCAGCTGCACGAGGCGCTGGACGCCGGCGCGCGCATGGTGCTGCTCGACAACATGGACCTGCCCACGCTGCGCGAGGCCGTGCGCATCAACGACGCCGTGGGCGAGGCGCGCAAGGCAGTGCTCGAAATCTCGGGCGGCGTCACGCTCGACGGCCTGCGCGCGCTGGCCGAGACCGGTGTGGACCGCATCTCGGTCGGCGCACTGACCAAGGACGTGAAAGCCATCGACTACTCGATGCGCTTTCAGTAAAAAAGACTTCTCCCATGACGACCGCTTCCGTCATCGACGTCGACTACGAGCAGCCCGCCGAATCGGCCGGTTCCGGTTCCGTCTGCGACACCCGCCATGCCTGGGCCCGCGTGCCGCCCGAGCCTTCGCCCGACGAACGCATCGCACTCAAGAGCCGCATCCGCCGCCTGCTGCGTGAACGCAATGCGGTGATGGTGTCGCACTTCTACGTGCACCCCGACCTGCAGGACCTGGCCGAGGAAACCGGCGGCATCGTGAGCGACTCGCTCGAAATGGCACGCTTCGGCCGCGACCATGCCGCGCAGACGCTGGTGGTGTCGGGCGTGCGCTTCATGGGGGAGACATCGAAGATCCTCTCGCCCGAAAAGCGCGTGCTCATGCCCGACCTGGACGCGAACTGTTCGCTCGACCTGGGCTGCCCCGTCGAGCAGTTCGGCGCCTTCTGCGACCGGCACCCCGATCGCACCGTGGTCGTCTACGCCAACACCAGCGCGGCCGTGAAGGCGCGCGCCGACTGGCTGGTCACGTCCAGCTGCGCGCTCGACGTGGTGGGCGCGCTGCACGCCGCGGGGCAGAAGATTCTCTGGGGCCCCGACCGCCACCTGGGCGACTACATCCAGCGCCAGACCGGTGCGGACATGGTCAGCTGGAACGGCGCCTGCATCGTGCACGACGAGTTCAAGGCGCTGGAGCTCGAGCTGCTGATGAAGGACCACCCCAAGGCCAAGGTGCTGGTGCACCCGGAGTCGCCGTCGGACGTCATTGCGCTGGCCGATGCCGTGGGGTCCACCTCGGCCATCCTGAGTGCGGCGCAGCGCATGGACGCGACCGAGTTCATCGTCGCCACCGACAGCGGCATGCTGCACAAGCTGCGCACGCTGAACCCGGCCAAGACCTTCATCGAGGCGCCGACGGCTGGCAACGGCGGCACCTGCAAGAGCTGCGCGCATTGCCCGTGGATGGCGATGAACGGGCTGGTGGAGCTGGCGAATGCGCTGGAGACGGGGGTGGGGGAGATCCACGTCGACCCGGCGCTGGGGTTGAGGGCAAGGGTGCCGATCGACCGGATGCTGGCGTTCACGGCGGGGTTGAAGAACGGGCAGGCGCCGGGCAGCCTGGTGGCGGGCATCGGCGCTGCCTGAAGCGTTGTTCCCTCTCCCCTTGGGGAGAGGGCTAGGGTGAGGGCAGGGGCCTCACCACATCGCGCGGCGTTCGACGCCGCTCACCCTCACCCCAACCCTCTCCCCAAGGGGAGAGGGAGCAAGGCCCGAGCCCTAGAACTCGACGCTGCAGCTGTCCCCCAGCGCCTCGCGCCACACCTTCACGCGCGCCAGCGACCCCCGCAAATCCGGCAGCGCCTGCGCAATGAACACGCACAGGTTCTCCAGCGTCGGCTGGTGCAGCCCCGGCACGTCGTCCAGCAAATGATGGTCGAGCTGCTCGCGCACCTCGTCCAGCCGCCGGCGCAGCAGCCCCAGGTCGATCACCATGCCCGTCGCGGGATCGCGCTCGCCCGCGAGCCACACCTCCGCATGGTAGGTGTGGCCGTGGACACGGCGGCTGCCTTCGACTTCGATCTCGCGCTTCAGCGTGTGGGCGGCGTCGAAGAAAAAGCGTTGGCTGATGGTGAATCGCATCGTCGAAAAAACTCGGGAAAAAAGAGGCCGCCGCTTCAGCGGATGCCGGTGATCTTGTGGGTCTGCACGCTCAGGCGCCACGCCGGTTGCCGCATGCACTCGGCGATGCACAGCTCGGTGTTGGCGATGCGGTCGGGCCCGTCCATGGGCTGCAGGAAGCGGTGCGTGAAGTCGCCCGTGCGCGCCATCGTGTCGAGGTCGAAGGCGGTTTGCGGCCACACCAGCTTCAGCTCCTGCCCGCGCTGCTGCACCCACGGCGCGCCGGCCTTGGGGCTGATGCACAGCCAGTCGATGCCCGCGGGCGCCTCGACCGTGCCGTTGCTTTCCACCGCGATGCGAAAGCGCCGTACGTGCAGCGCATCGACCAGCGCCGCGTCGACCTGCAACAGCGGCTCGCCGCCGGTCAGCACCACCAGCCGGTGGTCGGCGTCGCCCGCCGGCCATTGCGCGGCGATGCTGTCGGCCAGCAGCTCGGCGTTCCTGAACTTGCCGCCCAGCGTGCCGTCGGTGCCGACGAAGTCGGTGTCGCAGAAACGGCAGATGGCAGTGTCGCGGTCGGCTTCGCGACCGCTCCACAGGTTGCAGCCGGCGAAGCGGCAGAACACCGCCGGCATGCCGGCCTGGCCGCCTTCGCCCTGCAGGGTATAAAAGATTTCCTTGACGCTGTAGCTCATGGGACGGAAGGAGCCTCGATCTCCAGGTTGTCGATCAGCCGTGTGTTGCCCAGGCGCGCCGCGGCCAGCGCCACGAGCGGCTCGCCGGCCGAATCGGAAGAAGGGCCCTGCAGGTCCGCGCGGCGGCGCAGCACAAGGTAGTCCGGTTTCCAGCCGCGCTGCGCCAGCGACTGCATTGCCCGCGCTTCGATCGCGGTCACATCGGTCTCGCCCGCGCGCACCGCCTCGGCCATGGCCTTGAGCGCCCGCGACAGCTGCACGGCTTCGGTGCGCTCGTCCTTGCTCAGGTAGCCGTTGCGCGACGACAGCGCCAGGCCGTCGTCGGCGCGGAAGGTCTCGCTGCCCACGATCTCGATGGGCAGCGCGAATTGCCGCACCATGTGGCGAATGGCCATGAGCTGCTGGTAGTCCTTCTTGCCGAACACGGCCACGCGCGGCTGCACGCACTGGAAGAGCTTCATCACCACTGTGCACACGCCGATGAAGAAGCCGGGCCGGAAGTGCCCTTCGAGGATGTCGGCCAGCGCCGGGTCGGGGTGCACCTTGCAGGTCTGGGGCTCGGGGTACAGCACTTTCTCGGTGGGCGCGAACAGCACGTCGCAGCCGGCCGCGCGCAGCTTCTCGCAGTCGCTGTCCCAGGTGCGCGGATAGGTGTCGAAGTCCTCGTGCGGCAAAAACTGCAGCCGGTTCACGAAGATGCTCGCGACCGTGGCGTCGCCCAGCGGGCGGGCCTGCTCGATGAGCGCGATGTGGCCGTCGTGCAGGTTGCCCATGGTGGGCACGAAGGCCGGGCGCTGGCTGGCCGACAGGCGCCTGCGCAGTTCTTCGATGGTGTGTGCGATGTACATGGGTGGGTTTCTCCCTGCGGGCGTCGGTGGCCGGGCATCCTTGTGTGACTGAAGATGAAAAACGGGTGGAGTGGTCAGCCGCCCGATGGCACCAGAACGGTCGGTGCGGCGGGCTCGGCGAGCGATGGATAGTCGCGGCTGAAATGCAGGCCACGGCTCTCGTGGCGGGCCTGCGCGCAGCGCACGATCAGCTCGGCCACCTGCACCAGGTTGCGCAGTTCGAGCAGATCACGCGTGACATGGAAGTTCGCGTAGAACTCCCGGATTTCGGCCTGCAGCAGCGCGATGCGATGGCTCGCGCGCTCCAGGCGCTTGTTGGTGCGAACGATGCCCACGTAGTCCCACATGAAGCGGCGCAGCTCGTCCCAGTTGTGGGAGATGACCACGGCCTCGTCGGCGTCGGTGACGCGGCTGTCGTCCCAGGCGGGCAGGCTGGCGCTTTCATGCACCGGCGCTTCGGTGATGGCGCCGGCGGCAGCGCGCGCGAACACCATGCACTCGACCAGCGAGTTGCTGGCCAGCCGGTTGGCGCCATGCAGCCCGGTGCAGGCGGTCTCGCCGATGGCGTAGAGGCCCGCAATGTCGGTGCGCCCGCTCAGGTCGCTGAGCACGCCGCCGCAGGTGTAGTGCGCTGCCGGTACCACCGGAATCGGCTCGCGCGTGATGTCGATGCCCAGCTCGAGGCAGCGCGCCAGGATGTTGGGGAAGTGTTCTTGCAGGAACGCGGCCGGCTGGTGCGAGATGTCGAGGTACACGCAGTCCAGCCCGTGCTTCTTCATCTCGAAGTCGATGGCGCGGGCGACCACGTCACGCGGCGCGAGTTCGGCGCGTTCGTCGTGCTTCGGCATGAAGCGCGTTCCATCGGGCAATTTCAACAGCCCGCCTTCGCCGCGCACCGCCTCGCTGATCAGGAACGACTTGGCGTGCGGGTGGTACAGGCAGGTCGGGTGGAACTGGATGAACTCCATGTTCGACACCCGGCAGCCCGCGCGCCAGGCCGCGGCAATGCCGTCGCCGGTGGCGGTGTCCGGATTGGTGGTGTAGAGATAGACCTTGCCCGCGCCGCCCGTCGCCAGGATGGTGTGCGGCGCGCGAAAGGCCAGCACCTCGTCGGTGGCGTCGTCGAGCGCGTACAGGCCCACGCAGGCCGGGTCGTCGAGCCCGAGCTTGGTTCCGGTGACCAGGTCGACCAGCGTGTGGTGTTCGAACAGCGTGATGTTCGGCGTGCGGCGCACCCGCTCGATCAGCACCTGCTGCACGGCCGCGCCTGTGGCGTCGGTCACGTGAACGATGCGGCGCTGGCTGTGGCCGCCTTCGCGCGTCAGGTGCAAATCGCCACCCTCTTCGGAGAAGGGCACGCCCAGCTCGCGCAGCCAGCCGATGGCCTCGGGCGCATGCTCGACCACGAAGCGCGTGGCCTCGGGGTCGCACAGGCCGGCGCCGGCCACCAGCGTGTCCTGCACATGGGCGTCGAAGCTGTCGCCCGCCGCCAGCACGGCCGCGATGCCGCCCTGCGCCCAGGCGCTGGAGCCGTCGTTCAGCGCGCGCTTGGTCAGGACGGCCACGCGGTGCGTGGGGGCCAGGTGCAGCGCGGCCGAGAGGCCGGCCAGACCGCTGCCGACGATCAGGACGTCGAAGTCGTGCACGGCGGAAGTCACGGGTTTGAACGAACCGGCTGTGTCAGGTCGGCGCGTAGGCCAGCCGGACGTAGATGGGTGCGAAGGCTTCCGCCTGCGTGATGTCGATCAGCGTTTCCTTCGCGAGCTCCAGCATCGCGATGAAGGTGACGATCAGCACCGGCGTGCCGCGCGTCACGTCGAACAGCTTCTCGAACTCGACGAAGCGCTGCCCCTGCAGGTGGCGCAGCACGATGCCCATGTGCTCGCGCACGTTGAGCTCTTCGCGCGAGATCTTATGGTGCTGCACGAGCTTGGCGCGCTTCATGATGTCGGCCCACGCATCGCGCAGCTCGATCACGTCCACTTCGGGGAAGCGCGGCTTGAGCGACTGCTCGATGTAGACCTGCGCCTTCCAGAAGTCGCGCCCGTAGGTCGGCAGGGCGCTGAGGGAGGCGGCCTGCAGCTTGGTCTGCTCGTACTCCATCAGGCGGCGCACGAGCTCGGCGCGCGGGTCTTCGGCCTCTTCGCCGTCGGCCACCTTCTTGGGCGGCAGCAGCATGCGCGACTTGATCTCGATCAGCATCGCGGCCATCAGCAGGTACTCGGCCGCCAGCTCGAGGTTGGTCTGGCGGATTTCGTCGACGTAGCTCAGGTACTGCCGCGTGAGCCCCGCCATCGGGATGTCGAGGATGTTGAAGTTCTGCTTGCGGATCAGGTAGAGCAGCAAGTCCAGCGGGCCTTCGAAGGCCTCCAGGAACACCTGCAGCGCCTCGGGCGGGATGTACAGGTCCTTCGGCATCGCGAACAGCGGCTCGCCATAGAGCCGCGCGAGCGCGACCTGGTCGATCACGTCGGGCATGGCGACCACCAGCGCGCCGGAGTCGTCGTTCCTGCTCATCGGACGATTGCTATTATTTCAATAGCGAACAACGCAGTGCGGACGTGCGTATCCTGCCAATTCGGCATCAGAAAATTACTTGGATTGCGTCTGGTAGACGTACGGCTGCATCGGTACGCGGGCTTCGCTGTATTCGTTCAGCTGGCTGCGGTCGAGGTGCTTGTCCCAGAGAAGGGCGCGGCCGGCGCGCTGTTCGGCTTCGAGCGTGGGCTTCTTTTCCTTCATCTCTTCGATGAAGTTGGTGATCTCGGAAGAGTAATGGGGGCGACGGAAGATGGACATAGACTGAACCTTTATGGCGCGAATTTTACCGGGGACGGCATGACGCAACGCAGAGGGTGGCAGATTGGCATGGCAAGTGCGCTTCTGGCGGGCGCACTGGGGCTCGCGGCATGCGACCCGAAGAACATCAGCGAACTCGAAGAAGGCGTCTCCACCGAAGCCGATGTGCGCGCCCGTTTCGGCGACCCCGAAAACGTCTGGGACGCGCCCGGTGCGGGTCGCGGGGCCCGCGTGTTCGAGTACAACCGCCAGCCCGCGGGCCAGAAGAACTACATGATCACCATCGGCGCCGACGGCAAGATGAGTGCGCTGCGCCAGGTGCTCACGCCCGAGAACTTCGCCAGGGTGCAGCCCGGCCTGATGATGGAAGACCTGCGCAAGCTGCTCGGCAAGCCCGCCAAGGTCACGCCCTATGCGCTGAAGCGCGAGACCGAATGGGAGTGGCGCTGGGTGCAGCCGCCGAACTCGCCCATGGTCTTCACCGCCACGCTGAACGACGACCAGCGCGTGGTGCGCAGCGGCTCTTCGCCCGACCGGGGCACCGAGGCGCCCTGAGCCGGTCGCCCGGCTTACGGGCTGTCGGGAATCACCGCATCGGCCGCCGCGCCCACGGCTTTGCCGGTGATGCGCACGGTGCCGATGGCCGCATCCGCAGCCAGGCCGACCGCGCTGGCGCCCACGCTCACCGCGGTGCCCGCCACGCTCACCACCGCGCAGCCGCCCAGCAGGGCGGACATTGACAGCAACACAAGCGCTCGGTGAAGGCGGGTCAGGGGGGGCAGGGGGGTCACGGGAGCTTCCTTGTCGTCGGTCAGCGCACGCGCATGCCCGGCGTCGCGCCCGGCCAGGGTTCCAGCACGTGGATGCCCGGGTGGGCCTTGTCGTCGCCATGGCTCGCGGCCAGCACCATGCCTTCGCTCACGCCGAACTTCATCTTGCGCGGCGCGAGGTTCGCCACCAGCACCGTGAGCTTGCCGACCAGCTGCTCGGGCTGGTAGGCGGAGGCGATGCCGCTGAACACGTTGCGCAGAACAGGACTCCCCTGCGGGTCGGTGCCTTCGCCCGCGTCCAGCGTCAGGCGCAGCAGCTTGGTCGAGCTCTCGACCTTCTCGCAGTTCACGATCTTCGCGATGCGCAGGTCGATCTTCACGAAGTCGTCGATGGTGATGGTGGGCGCGATGGCTTCGCCGCCCGGCAGGTCCTGCGCCTGCACCGCGACAGGTGCGGCAGCCACAGCCTCGGGCGCGTCGAACAGCTTCTCGACCACCTTCGCATCGGCACGCTGCATCAGGTGCTTGTAGTCGCCGATGGCGTGGCCAGCGGGCAGTGCTTGCGCCGCATCCGCCCACACCAGCGGCGAAATCTTCAGGAAGGCCTCGACGTTCACCGCCAGCGCTGGCAGCACCGGCTTCAGGTACAGCGTGAGCAGGCGGAAGGCCTCGATGCACACGGTGCACACATCGTGCAGCCGCGCCTCGGCGCCTTCCTTCTTGGCCAGCTCCCAGGGCTTGTTCTGGTCGACGTACTCGTTCACCTTGTCGGCCAGCGCCATCACCTCGCGCAGTGCGCGGGCGTAGTCGCGGCCGTCGTAGAGCGACTGCACCTGCGGCGCGGCGGCACGCAGCGCCGACAGCAGCGTTTGCCCGTCGGCCGACACGGCGCCCAGCTTGCCGCCGAATCGCTTGCCGACGAAGCCCGCCGCGCGGCTCGCGATGTTGATGTACTTGCCCACGAGGTCGCTGTTGACGCGCGCCACGAAGTCCTCGGGGTTGAAGTCGATGTCCTCGTTGCGGCCGTTGAGCTTGGCCGCGATGTAGTAGCGCAGCCATTCCGGGTCCAGGCCGATCGACAGGTACTTCAGCGGGTCGATGCCGGTGCCGCGGCTCTTGCTCATCTTCTCGCCGCTCACCGTCAGGTGGCCGTGCACGTACACCGCATCGGGCGCCTTGCGGCCGCTGAAGTGCAGCATCGCGGGCCAGAACAGCGTGTGGAAGGTGATGATGTCCTTGCCGATGAAATGCACCTGCTCCAGGTCGGGGTCGGCCATGTACTCGGTGTACGAGATGCCGTCGCCGCCCAGCTCGATGCAGCGCTTGTCCAGCAGGTTCTTGAGCGACGCCAGGTAGCCCACGGGGGCGTCGAGCCACACGTAGAAGTACTTGCCCGGCGCATCGGGAATCTCGATGCCGAAGTAGGGTGCGTCGCGGCTGATGTCCCAGTCGCCCAGGCCGCCCTTGCCCTCGTCGTCCTTGTAGAGCCACTCGCGGATCTTGTTCTGCACTTCGGATTGCACGTGGCCGGGGGCGGCGGTCCATTCCTTCAGGTAGGCCTCGCAGCGCGGGTCCGACAGCTTGAAGAAGAAGTGGTCCGAGCTGCGCAGCTCGGGCTTGGCGCCCGACAGGGCCGAGTAGGGGTTGATGAGCTCGGTGGGCGCATACACGGCGCCGCACACCTCGCAGTTGTCGCCGTACTGGTCCTTCGAATGGCAGTTGGGGCACTCGCCCTTGATGAAGCGGTCGGCCAGGAACATGCCCTTCTCGGGGTCGTAGAACTGCTCGACGCTCTTGGTCTCGACGAGGCCGGCGGCGCGCAGGTCGCGGTAGATGTCCTGCGCGAGCTGGTGGTTCTCGGGCGCGTCGGTCGAATGCCAGTTGTCGAACGAGATGAAGTAGCCGTCCAGGTAGGGCTTGCGGCCCGCGGCGATCTCGGCCACGAAGGCCTGCGGCGTCACGCCGGCCTTGTCGGCCGCGATGGTGATGGCCGCGCCGTGCGCGTCGTCGGCGCACACGAAGTTGACCTCGGCGCCGTTCATTCGCTGGTTCCGCACCCAGATGTCGGCCTGGATGTATTCCATCATGTGGCCGATGTGGAACTTGCCGTTGGCGTACGGCAGGGCGGTGGTGACGAAGAGCTTGCGCGGGGCGGACATCGGGGAGGGCGCTTTCGGGAGTGGAACTGACGGAACCGGGGATTTTAGGTGCGGCGTCGGCGCGCGTGGTTTCCCGGGTTTGATGGCAGCATCGCCCGATGCCACACGCCATCGACCTCGGCGCCTACATCGCCGGACTTGCCGCCTCTCCCCTCGCACCCTGGGCCGCGTCGCTGCCCTGGGAGCTCCCTCCGCGCGCCCCGGAGATCGTGCGCCGGCTCCTGGCCGGGTTGCCGCCCGCCGACTACGCCATCGACGGCGAGGTGGCCGTGCACCGCAGCGCCCGCATCGAGCCCGGCGCGGTGCTGAAGGGCCCGCTCATCGTCGGGCCCGGCTGTTTCGTGGCCGCGGGCGCCTACCTGCGCGGCCACAGCTGGGTCGACGCGCGCTGCAGCCTCGGGCCGGGCGTGGAGCTGAAATCGTCCTTCGTGTTCGCGGGCACGGCGCTGGCGCACTTCAATTTCGTCGGCGACTCGGTGCTGGGCACGGGCGTCAACATGGAGGCCGGCAGCATCGTGTGCAACCACCGCAACGAGCGTGTGGCGAAGGAGATCTTCGTGCGCAGCAGTGACGGCGCAGCACTGCAGCCCACGGGCTGCGAGAAGTTCGGCGCGCTGATTGGCGACGGCGCGCGCATCGGTGCCAATGCGGTCATTGCGCCCGGCGCGCTGCTGCGGCCGGGCCGGGTGGTGGCCCGTGCCTCGCTGCTCGACCCCGAAATGCCCGGCCACGAGTGACCCACGAAGTCGCGGGGTGTCTCGCGCGAGACGTATGCTCCAACCCCCGATACAGCAAGTGAGGCACCGCCGATGACCACCCCCATTCCCGCAACCCTCATTCCCGGCGATGGCATCGGCCCCGAGATCGTCGACGCCACCCTGGCCGCGCTCGACGCGCTGAAGGCGCCCTTCGTGTGGGACCGCCAGATCGCCGGCCTCGGCGGCGTGGTGGCCGCCGGCGACCCGCTGCCCGTGGCCACGCTGGACAGCATCCGCCGCACCCGCCTGGCCCTGAAGGGCCCGCTGGAAACGCCGTCGGGCGGCGGCTACCGTTCGTCGAACGTGCGGCTGCGCGAGGAGTTCCAGCTGTACGCCAACCTGCGCCCCGCGCTCACCATCATTCCCGGTGGCCGCTACGACAAGATCGACCTGGTGGTGGTGCGCGAGAACCTCGAAGGCCTTTACATCGGGCACGAGCACTACGTGCCGATCGACGGCGACCCGCATGCCGTGGCCATGGCCACCGGCATCAACACCCGCCAGGGCAGCCGCCGCCTGCTGGAGTACGCCTTCGAGACGGCCGTGGCCACGGGCCGCAAGAAGGTCACCATCGTGCACAAGGCCAACATCATGAAGGCGCTCACGGGCATCTTCCTGGAAACCGGCCTCGACCTGTACGAGAAGAAGTACAAGGGCAAGTTCGAGCTCGACACGGTCATCATCGACGCCTGCGCCATGAAGCTGGTGCTCAACCCCTGGCAGTTCGACATGCTGGTCACCACCAACCTGTTCGGCGACATCCTGTCCGACCTGGTGGCGGGCCTGGTGGGCGGCCTGGGCATGGCGCCGGGCGCCAACATCGGCGCCGACGCGGCGATCTTCGAGGCGGTGCACGGCTCTGCGCCCGACATCGCCGGCAAGGGCATCGCCAACCCCACCGCCATCATGCTGGCCGCCGCGCTGATGCTCGACCACGTCAAGCTGCCCGAGCTGGGCACGCGCCTGCGCAAGGCCATCGACGAGACGCTGAACATCGACAAGGTGCGCACCGGCGACCTGGGCGGCACGGCGAACACGGCGGCGTTCACGAAGGCGCTGGTCAGCCGCATCAACGGCGGTTGAGGCAGAAGAAAGCAACTAATTCCCAGGGCTGAAAAAATTCGGCCCCCAGAAACTTCAGAGGGCGACGCGCGCGGCTACAGTGCTGGCCGCACGCGCCTGATTGGCAGGCGGTGCTGTCATATCAAAACAAGCCTGGAGGGTTTTCAATGAAGAAGTTTCTCGTCGCCACTGCAGTGGCCATCGCCGCACTCAATCTGGTCGGATGCGCATCCGTGAGCATGGGCAATGCCGAGCAGGACGCGGCAGTGAAAAAGTTCGCCGCGCCCGCGGCCGACAAGTCGGCCTTGTACATCTATCGCAACGAGTCGATGGGCGGCTCCGTGAAGATGGACGTGTCCGTCGACGGCAAGCCCATCGGACAGACCGCCTCGAAGACCTTCCTTTACAAGGAAGTCGCGCCGGGCAAGCACACCATCGCCTCGACAGCCGAAAACACCGACACGCTCACCGTCGACACCCAGCCCGGCATGTCGTACTACATCTGGCAGGAAGTGAAGATGGGCGTCATGTATGCGCGCAACAAGCTGCAACTGGTCGACGCCGCCACCGGCAAGAAGGGCGTTCAGGAAACCAGCCTTGCCATGACCAAGTAACGGCCGGCGAATGACACCGGTGGCGCAAGGCCATCGCGGAACGCGTGTACGCTGCCGGGGCCATGCTCCGGTGGCGTTTCTTTTTTGAGCTGCCATGTCCTCGACACCTCTTCCCGTCCTGTCCCTCCTCGAAACCCGTGTGCTCGGCGTGCTGGCCGAAAAGCAGCGCACCGTGCCCGACAGCTACCCGCTCACGCTCAACTCGCTGCTGTCCGGCTGCAACCAGAAGACCAGCCGCAACCCGGTGCTCGAACTCACCGAGTCGCAGGTGCAGGCCGCCATCGACAGCCTGAAGGGCTACAGCCTCGTGGCCGAGACCAGCGGCGGGCGTGCCTTTCGCTACGAGCACAACACCGACCGCGTGCTGCGCATTCCGTCGCAGTCGGTCATCTTGCTGACCGTGCTGATGCTGCGCGGCCCGCAGACGGCGGGCGAGCTGCGCATTGCCTGCGACCGCATGCACAACTTCGCCGACATCTCGTCGGTCGAGGGCTTCCTGAACGAGCTGGCCGAGCGCGAGGCCGGTGGCCTGGTGGTCAAGCTCGCCCGGCTGCCCGGCGCGCGCGAAAGCCGGTGGGCGCACCTGCTGAGCGGCGCGCCGGCCGAAGAGGTCGCCGGTCCCGGGTCCGATGCGCCGTACGCCGCGCACGACGTGTCGCTGGGCGAGGTCGCGGCGCTGAAGGCCAACGTGGCGCGGCTCGAAACCGAGGTGGCATCGCTGAAGGCCCTGCTCGGGCGTGTGTGCGCCGAGCTCGGGATTTCCGAAGCGGGCTGATCGTCGGCGTTTGCCAGCCGAGGGTCGGCTGGGGTATCTTGCGCGGCATATGACGCACACCTGCCCGCGCTGCAAGCAACCCGGCATCGGCGGCTTCGCCAAGCGATGGTCCAGCCGCGCTGCGCCTGCCACGTGCAAGGCCTGCGGCGGCCTGTCGCATGTGCTGGCCAGCACGACCAGCGGCATCTGGGCGGTCGGCGTCGTGATCCTCGTGGTCTCGCTGATCGGCGGGCTGGGGCTGCATTCGGCGCTGTTCTTCTGCAGCGGGCTGGTGCTTGCGGTGGCCTGCAACGCACGGGCCTGGCGGCGCGCGGCGATGTATCCCATTTCCATGGAAAACGCGGCCAGCGCAAGCCGTGCCAACGGGTGGCTCGCGGGCATCTACGCCTTCATCGCCATCCTTCAGTAGGACGCGGCTGCGCCGGCCAGTGGCGCGCAACGGCGTCCTGCGTGCAGGCGAGGCGCGACGCCCGCTCCCGGGTGCTGCCGATCGGCACCGGAGGCGCGTCAGCCCGTGAGCCAGCCGAAGAAGCGCAGCACCTCATCGCGCTGCGCCATGGCATCGGCCCGCCCGAGCGCCATCAGCTCGCGTGTGTAGCCCGACTCGAACAGCAGGTAGCTCGCCAGCGCGCCGCCCTTCACGTCGGCCGCGACCTTCGAGCCGCCCAGCAGGTGCCGCACCGCGCCGGGCAGCGCGTCCACGTGGCGCGCCGCGATCACGTCCAGCCGTTCCGAGGGCGAGATCACCAGCAGGTCGAGCGGACGCAGCGCGCTCGCTGCGCGCGCCTCCTCGGGAATCAGCCCTAGCGTGTGGTTGATGCGGCGCAGGCGCTCGATGTCCACCGCCAGCGCGTCCAGGAAGATGCTCGACAGCGCATGGCCCGCGATCTGCGCCATGGTCGGATAGCCGCTGTGCGTGTTGGGCGCGGGGGTCTCGCGCGGCTCGTGCATGCGGCCCGCGCCGACCACCAGGATGCGCTGCGCGCCCAGGTGGATGGCCGCCGCGATGGGCGCCGACTGGCGCATCGAGCCGTCGCCAAAGTACTCGGTGTGGCCTTGCTGCATCGGCAGGGCCGTGGCCGGGAACACGAACGGAATGGCCGAGGAGGCCAGCAGGTGCTGGTGCGTGATGCGGTCGCGCACCGACAGGCGCTGCGAGCGCACCCAGGGCTCCATGGGCACGGCCGCCTCGAAGAAGGTGACGTGTTCTCCCGAGCTGTAGCTCGACGCGGTCACGGCCAGCGCCTGCACGTGGCCTTCGGCCATCAGCCGGGGCAGCCGGTCGAGCGGCACGATGCGCTGCAGGAGCTCGGCCAGCGGCCGGTTGTCGAGCAGCGACTTCGGCTTGATGCGCATCCAGTTGGCCGCGAAGCGCCCCAGGCCGAGCAGCATGCGCCAGCGCGTGCCGCGGCCGATGACCGAGAGCGAATCGGCGCGGTATACCTGCTCGGCGCGGAACTCGCTCCAGACCTTGGCGATGTGCGCCACCATGGCGTCGAAGTTGTCGGCGCCGCAGGCCAGCGCGGCCGCGTTGATGGCGCCGGCCGAGGTGCCGGTGATGACGCGGAAGGGGTTGCCGGTGCCGGTGACGGCGGGGCCGGCGGCGCGCCGGATGTCTGCAATGGCCTCCAGCACGCCCACCTGGTAGGCAGCCCGTGCGCCGCCTCCGGTGAGCAGCAGGCCGGTGACGGGGGGTGTCTCTGGCATTTGTTTTGTTTCAGGCTATTGAAGGGCCGTTCGATGCGGCCTTGGCGAGCGAACTAGACTACCCGCCATTCAGGAGTTAGATCAATGGCACTCACCCCAGAAGGGCTCATGGACGCGCTCAAGGCCGTCGCAGACCCTAACACCGGCAAGGAATTCGTGGCGAGCCGGTCGCTCAAGAACCTGCAGATTTCAGAGGCCGACGTGTCGTTCGAGCTCGAGCTCGGCTACCCCGCCAAAAGCCAGCATGCGGCCATCCGCAAGGCGCTGGTAGCCGCCGCGAAAACGGTGCCCGGCGTGGAGAACGTGTCGGTCAACATCGTCACCAAGGTCATCAGCCATGCCGTGCAGCGCGGCGTGCAGCTGATGCCCAACGTGAAGAACATCATCGCGGTGGCCTCGGGCAAGGGCGGCGTGGGCAAGAGCACCACGGCCGCCAACCTGGCGCTGGCGCTCGCCGCCGAAGGCGCCACCGTGGGCCTGCTGGACGCCGACATCTACGGCCCGAGCCAGCCCATGATGATGGGCATCGCGGGCCGCCCCGACAGCGCCGACGGCAAGACCATGGAACCCATGGAGCGCCACGGCGTGCAGGTGATGTCGATCGGCTTCCTGGTCGACCAGGACCAGGCCATGATCTGGCGCGGTCCCATGGCCACGCAGGCGCTGGAGCAGCTGCTGCGCCAGACCAACTGGAAAGACCTCGACTACCTGATCGTCGACATGCCCCCGGGCACCGGCGACATCCAGCTCACGCTGAGCCAGCGCGTGCCGATGACGGGCGCGGTGATTGTCACCACGCCGCAGGACATCGCGCTGCTCGACGCCAAGAAGGGCATCAAGATGTTCGAGAAGGTCGGCGTGCCGATCCTGGGCATCGTGGAAAACATGGCAGTGCACATCTGCTCGAACTGCGGTCATGCGGAACACATCTTCGGCGCGGACGGCGGCAAGAAGATGGCGTCTGAATACCAGATGGCGTACCTCGGCGCGCTGCCGCTGGACATCAAGATCCGCCTGCAGGCCGACAGCGGCACGCCTACCGTGGTGTCGGAGCCCGACAGCGATGTGGCCGGGCTCTACAAGGACGTGGCGCGCCGCGTGGCCGTGGGCATTGCAGAAAAGGCCAAGGACTTCTCGGCGAAGTTCCCGACGATCTCGATCAGCAAGAACACCTAGAGAGCAAGCGCAATGAACCTGCTCGCCTCCATGCGCTACCTGGTGGCGCTGAACGAGCACAAGCACTTCGGCCGCGCGGCACAGGCCTGCCACATCACGCAGCCCGCGTTGTCGAACGCACTGCGTGCATTGGAGAGCGAATTCGGCGTGGTCATCGTCAGGCGCGCCCGCGTGTACGTCGGCCTCACGCACGAGGGCGAGCGCGTGCTGGCCACGGCGCAGCGCATGCTGAGGGACAACGAAGTGCTGCTGCAGGAACTGCGCAGCGAAGAAGGCGACCCCCACGGGCGCCTGCGCATGGCGGCCGTGCCCACGGCCATACCGATGCTGTCGCGTTTCGCGGCCATGCTGCAGCAGCGGCACCACGGCATCGTGCCGGCCGTGCTGTCGATGAGTTCGCAAGACCTGGAGACGGGGCTCGAGAGCCTGTCGGTCGACCTCGCGCTCGGCTACACCGAGCGCATGCACCTGCCGGGCGTCAAGCTCACGGCGTGGCCGCAGAGCATCGAACACTACTTCCTGCTGCGCCGCGCGAAGAAGGCATCGACCGACCAGCTGCGCATCGGCAGGCCCATGACCTGGGCCGAGGCCGGCAAGCTGCCGCTGTGCCTGCTCACGCCCGACATGCACAACCGCACCATCGTCGACCAGGCGCTGCGCGAGGCCGGCGCAGCAGTAACGCCGGCCATCGAGACCAACTCCGTGCTCACGCTGGCGCTGGCCGTGAGCGTGGGCACCGTCAGCAGCGTGCTGCCTGGCGGCATGGTGGCGGCGGTGCGAAGCCACCGCGAACTGGAGGCGCTGCCGCTCGTGGCACCCGAAGTGCGCACGCCCGTCGGCTTCATGACGCAGGACGGGGTGCGCCCCTCGCGCGCGCTCGAGGCCGCGCTGGCCTTCATGCAAACGCCCGAGTGGCAAGCCCAGGTGCAACAGCACAGCGGCACCCTCGGAGAGTGAATGGACCGGTTCATTTACTTATTGAATCGGGCCATGCGTTGATCAAATTTGACGCGGCATAAAGCGTTCACTCACACTCCGCGGCCCGGATCGGCAACTACGTACACATCCGGCGAACAAGGAGAAATATGGCAGGTTCATCTGCAGGCGTTCTCGAGGGAGAGCGCATCAACGGAGGCGGCGTGCAACAGCAACCCGGCTTCCTGGACAAGGAACGCATCATCGCGGGCCCGGGCTTCAACCGCTGGCTGGTGCCCCCCGCCGCACTGGCCATCCACCTGTGCATCGGCATGGCCTACGGCTTCTCGGTGTTCTGGCTGCCGCTGTCGAAAGCACTCGGCACCGCGGGCACCGGCGCACAGGCCTGCGCCAAGGACATGAGCTTTTTCGCCGAGCTCTTCGCCACCACCTGCGACTGGCGCGTGGCCACGCTCGGCTGGATGTACACGCTGTTCTTCGTCTTCCTCGGCTGCTCGGCGGCCCTGTGGGGCGGCTGGCTCGAGCGGGCCGGCCCGCGCAAGGCCGGCGTGGTGTCGGCCGTGTGCTGGTGCGGCGGCATGCTGCTGTCGGCGCTCGGTATTCACCTGCACCAGTTCTGGCTGATGATTCTCGGCTCGGGCGTGATCGGCGGCATCGGCCTGGGGCTTGGCTACAT
The DNA here is from genome assembly GCF_051216855.1 of Variovorax monticola. NCBI lineage: Bacteria > Pseudomonadati > Pseudomonadota > Betaproteobacteria > Burkholderiales > Comamonadaceae > Variovorax > Variovorax monticola. The sequence goes on along the minus strand of NZ_JBPJZP010000003.1, from coordinate 704,982 downwards.
CTCGCCGGTGAGCACGCTGATCAAGTGGTTCCCCGACCGCCGCGGCATGGCCACCGGCATGGCGATCATGGGCTTCGGCGGCGGCGCGATGATCGGCTCGCCGCTGGCGGTCGACCTGATGAAGCGCTTCGGTACCTCGACCGACGTGGGCGTGATGCAGACCTTCGTGGTCATGGCGCTCGGCTACTTCGTCTTCATGATGGCCGGCGCGCTGGGCTACCGCGTGCCGCCCTCGGGCTGGAAGCCCGAAGGCTGGACGCCGCCCCCGGCGCAGACCAGCAACACCATGATCACCCAGCGCCACGTGCACGTGAACAAGGTCTGGGGCATTCCCCAGTTCTGGCTCGTGTGGCTGGTGCTGTGCATGAACGTGAGCGCCGGCATCGGCGTGATCGGCATGGCCTCGCCGATGCTGCAGGAGGTGTTCGGCGGCGCGCTGATCGACCTGCCGGCCAGGTACGGCCAGCTCGACAAGGCGCAGCTCGCGGCCATCGCGGTGGTGGCGGGTGGGTTCACCGCGCTGCTGTCGCTGTTCAACATCGGCGGTCGCTTCGTATGGGCCAGCCTGTCGGACAAGCTGGGGCGCAAGCTGACCTACACGGTGTTCTTCGTGCTCGGCGCCGTGCTGTACGCGAGCATTCCCTCGTCGGCCAGCGCAGGCAGCAAGCTGCTGTTCGTGGGCGCGTGCTGCGTCATCGTGTCGATGTACGGCGGCGGCTTTGCCACGGTGCCGGCCTACCTGGCCGACCTGTTCGGCACGCAGTTCGTGGGCGCCATCCATGGCCGCCTGCTCACCGCATGGGCCACGGCGGGCATCCTGGGTCCGGTGGTGGTGAACTACATGCGCGAGTACCAGCTGGGCCTGGGGCTGCCGCGCGAGCAGGTCTACAACCAGACCATGTACATCCTGGTGGGCATGCTGGTGATCGGCTTCATCGCCAACCTGCTGGTGCGCCCGGTGGCCGACAAGCACTTCATGAGCGACGCCGAGCTGGCCGTCGAGAAGAAGCTGGCGCACGAGAAGGCCTCGGCTGCCGAAGTGGGCCGCGGCTCGGGCCGTGTCGACGCGGTGAGCCCGCTGGTGGTGGCGCTGGCCTGGATCGCCGTGGGCATTCCCCTGGCGTGGGGCGTCTACAAGACCCTGGTCAGCGCGGCCAAGTTCTTCGGCTGACCCTTTTGACCACCGGCTCGGCCGGCTTGAACGGTCAGCGGCCCGAAGGCTGCGCGGCGAACACCTCGATCGCCGCCAGCCGGGCCACCGAACGGCCCGGCTTCACGTCGCCCGCCATCACCAGCCGGGCCATGCCGTTGCGGCCCAGCGGCGCGCCGTTCAGGCTGTAGGCGACCAGCGCCGCGCGGTTGCCCGATTCGGGTGCGATCTCGGCCAGCGAGACCACCGCGCGGTAGCCGTCGCTGCCGACCAGCACCGCATACATCGACAGCACCGGGTTGCGCACCGCGGTGTCGGGCCTGAGGCCCACCGACGCATCGTTCAGCAAGGCCCAGAGGCTCACACCGGTGAAGCTGTTGCCGCCGACCGTCTGCGTGACGGCGGGCAGGGCTTGCAGCGCTGCCAGGTCGAAGCTGGCGCGCCGGGCGACGGCACCGGAGACGGTGAATGAGGGCGAGATGCCTTCGCCGGCCGCCATGCCGGGTGCGGTCGGCGCAACGGCGATGGGCGGACTTGCTGCGCAACCGGCCAGCGTCGCGAACGCCGCTGCGACGGCGGCGCGACACAGCCATCGCGTGGACAGGAACAGGGTGCGGTCTTTCATCGGAACTCCTCGTTTCCCCTTGGGGCGGGCGCGTCGTATTCATTCTTGCATAGCGATGAACCGGGGGCGACGGCCCGCCGCGGGCGGACAATGGCGGCCCGCATTGGTTTACGCTTCGTGCCCACATGAAATCCAAAGTCCAGTTCCGCCTGCGCGTCTACCGGGACGACACCATCGCCATCGGTCCCGGCAAGATCGCCGTGCTCGAAGCCGTGGCCGAGACCGGCTCGATCTCCGCGGCCGCCCGGCTGCTCGGCATGTCGTACCGCCGTGCCTGGATGCTGATCGACGAGATGAACCATGCGCTGGCCTCGCCCGCCGTGAACACCGCGGCCGGCGGCTCTCGCGGCGGCGGCACGGCGCTCACGCCGGTGGGCGAGGACCTCGTCAAGCATTACCGGGCCATCGAAAACGCGGCGCGGCTGGCCACGGCGGCGGACATTCGCGCGCTGACCCGGCTGCTGGCGCCATGAATTCAGAGCCCGCCGCGGTTGTCTGCCGCCCTGTCGGCCTCGTGCACTGCCGCTTCACCGAAGCCACCGGCATGCCGATCCAGACGGCCGGCGCGCCCGAGGAAACAGGCCGCCTCGAGGTGTTCGCCGAGTTCGCGCCGGGCCTGCGCGACATCGAGGGCTTCGACTACCTGATCCTCGTCACCCACCTGCACCGGTGCGCGCACGAGCGGCTGGAAGTGGTGCCCTTCCTGGACGACGCATCGCACGGCGTCTTCGCCACCCGCGCCCCCGCGCGGCCCAATCGGCTGGGCCTGTCGATCGTGCGGCTCGTGTCCGTGGAAGGCACCACGCTGCACTTCGCCGGCAACGACATGATGGACGGCACGCCCGTGCTCGACATCAAGCCCTATGTGCCGAAGTTCGATGTGCGCCAGACCGAGCGCACAGGCTGGTTCGGCGCCAGGCTCGACCAGCTGCCGCGCATCCGCTCCGACGACCGGATGGGCTGAACCGCCGCACGCGCGCACCGGGGGCGACACCTGCGCGATACCTGCGCGATACCTGCGCGATACCCGCGTCATTGCGCCCGGTGGTCGATCCAGGCGGCTTGCCGGCGCAGCACCTCGCCGATGTCGTTGGCGTCCGCGTCGGCCACCAGGAAAGACTGGCTCCTGCCGTCGGGCCCGGTGATGGAGAGCACGAACCCGTCGGCGTCCATGGCGCGCTCGATGCGCCATTCATGCACCTGCGTCACGTGGCGAAGCTCCGGCCGCCCGGAGATCGAGCGGACAACGGTGTCGTGGGCGGATGGGCGCATGGGGACTGTTTCCTACGCTGTATTCCTCAGTATATGAAGACTCATGGCTTTGCGCACCCCCGTGAGAACCTTGAGCCTCACCGTGTAACAATCCCGCCGTATTTTCATGAACACGACGAACTCGCTCATCGCTTCGACCGACTGGTTCCCGCTGGTGCTGTCGCTCAAGGTCGCCGCCGTCGCGACCGTGCTGGCGCTGGTGGCCGGCGTGGCGCTGGGCTGGGTGTTCGCGCGCAAGCGCTTCTTCGGGCGCACCGTGCTGGAGGCCGTGTTCATGCTGCCGCTGGTGCTGCCGCCCACGGTGATCGGCTACGCCATCCTGGTGGCGGCCGGCCGCCGCAGCCCGCTGGGCGCCTGGCTGCGCGAGCACCTCGACTACACCATCATCTTCAGCTGGCACGGCGCCGTGGTGGCCTCGGCCGTGGTGGCGCTGCCGCTGGTCCTGAAGTCGGCCAGCGCCGCCTTCGCGAACGTCGACCGCTCGCTCGAAGCGGCGGCCAGCACGCTGCGGCAGTCGCCGTTGTCCGTCTTCCTGCGCGTCACGCTGCCGCTGGCCTGGCCCGGCATCCTGGCCGGCACGCTGCTCGCGTTCGCGCGGGCCATGGGCGAGTTCGGCGCGTCGCTGATGGTGGCGGGCTCCATCCCCAAGCAGACCCAGACGCTGTCGATGGCCATCTACGACGCGGTGCAGGCCGGGCATGACGACCTGGCGCTGCTGCTGGTCATCGTGACCTCGGTGCTGTCGATCACCGTGCTGGTGCTGTCGAACCGCTTCTTTTCACTTCGCTGATTTCATTCTTGCAAGGAGTTGCACATGCGTTCTTTCCGTCTCTTGTCACTCGCGTCCGTGTTCGTGGCCCTTGCCCTGCCCCTGGCCGCCGCCGCGCAGCAGATCACCGTGTCCGCCGCCGCCAGCCTGACCGACGCATTCAAGGAAATCGGCCCCAGGTTCGAGGCCGCCAGGTCGGGCGCCACCGTGCGCTTCAACTTCGCCGCCTCGGGCGTGCTGCTGCAGCAGATCGGCCAGGGCGCGCCCGTGGACGTTTTCGCCAGCGCCGACCAGGACACCATGAACCGCGCCGTCGAGCAGAAGCTGATCGACACCGCCACCCGCAAGGACTTCGTCACCAACAGCCTGGTGCTCATCGAGCCCGCGAAGGAAGCCGTGGGCGTGAAGACGCTGCAGGACCTGGGCGGCGCCAACGTGAAGAAGATCGCCGTCGGCAAGGTCGCCACCGTACCGGTCGGCCGCTACACCAAGCAGGTGCTGGACGGCGCCAACCTGTGGACCTCGCTCGAACCCAAGTTCGTGCAGGCCGACAGCGTGCGCCAGGTGCTCGACTACGTGAGCCGCGGCGAGGTCGAGGCCGGTTTCGTCTACCGCACCGACGCGGCCGTGGCCGGCGACAAGGTGAAGATCGCCTTCACGCCCACCGGCCACACGCCCGTGACCTACCCGATCGCCGTGGTGGCCGACAGCAAGCAGAAGGCGCTGGCCGGCGACTTCGTCGTGTTCCTGTCGACGCCCGCGGCCCAGGAAGTGCTCACGCGCTACGGCTTCGGCAAGCCATGATCGATGTCGATCTGAAACTCACGGTGAAGGACGGGGCACGACGCTTCGACCTCGCCGTGCGCTTTCAGACCGACGTGCCCTTCGCCGCGCTCTACGGCCCGTCGGGCGCGGGCAAGTCGCTCACCTTGCAGGCCATTGCCGGCCTGCTGCATCCCGCGTCGGGCCATGTGCGCCTGGACGGGCGCACGCTGTACGACTCGGCCCGGGGCATCGACGTGCCCGCGCCGGCGCGCCGCGTGGGCTACCTGTTCCAGGACTACGCGCTGTTCCCGCACCTGAGCGTGCGCGAGAACGTGTCCTTCGGGCTGACCGCCTGGCACCGCCGCAAGCCGAGCACGAAAGACGCCGAGCGCGTGCAGGCACTGCTCGACAGCTTCGGCCTCGCGGCGCTGGCCGACAGCCGGCCGCAGAAGCTGTCGGGCGGCCAGCAGCAGCGCGTGGCGCTCGCCCGCGCACTGGCCTGCGAGCCGCAGGTGCTGCTGCTCGACGAGCCCTTTGCCGCGCTCAACCCCATGCTGCGCGCCGAGCTGCGCAACGAGCTCGCCCAGGTGCGCAAGGACTGGGGCATTCCCGTGCTGATGATCACGCACGACATCGAGGACGTGCTCGCGCTGGCCGACGTGGCCTTCGTCTACGCCGACGGCCAGGTGGTGCGCGAGATCGACCTGCACAACGCCCAGAGCCGCGACTTCGCGCTGCGCGACATTGCGGGGGTGCAGGCAATCGGAGACACGCCGCTGCGCAGCAGGTTGCGTGGGTTGTTGATGCAGGACGCAACGGGCTGACGTCCGTGCATCGCATAAGCGATACACTTTGGCAATGAAAACCGCCACTATTCCTTCCGTGCGTGTAGAGCCCGAGTTTCGGGACGAGGTCGAGCAGGTGCTTGGCAAGGGCGAGTCCTTGTCCCAGTTCGTCGAGACGGCCGTTCGCGCCTGTGTGCTCCAGCGAAAGAGCCAGGCCGAATTTGTGGCGCGCGGCATGAAGTCGCTCGCCATCGCGCGCCGCAGCGGTGACTATGTCGATGCGAGCGAGGTGGTAGATCGCCTGAAGGCAAAGCTCGAATCGGCGAAGAAGCGGCAGGACGCGGCGCGCCGGTGAGTTACGCGGTCCGGTTCACGCGCCAGGCGGCTGAAGACCTGGAGCGGCTGTACGACTTCGTTCTTGAGCGGGAACTCGAAAGGGGCGGTGACCTGGAACTGGCCTCGCGGGCTCTCGATGCCATTGAACACGGGATTGCCGCACTCGCTTTTTCACCCTTCACTTGCCGCAAGGCAGGCGACAGCCCCTTCATCCGCGAACTCGTGATTCCGTTCGGCGCCAGCGGCTACGTCGCATTGTTTGAAATAGAGGCGAGCGACTCGATCGTCGTGGCTGCGGTCCGGCACCAGCGCGAAGACGACTACCAATGAACGGCAAAGGCCGGCTGTTCGACGGGGGGGTCATTTCCGTTTTGAATCGCCGCATGTGCCAATCCAATTTGACGGCGACACCCGAGGGGCGAACACTCCTGCCATGAGCGAGCAGAAGATCGAGTTTTACAAGGGTCCCGCCGGCGGCTGGGGCGCGTTGCGCAGCGTCACCAACGCGCTGCTGCGCCAGGACATTCCCATCAAGGGCGCCAAGACGCTGCTGTCGGCCAACCAGCCCGACGGTTTCGACTGCCCCGGCTGCGCCTGGCCCGACCGCAACCATGCCTCGACCTTCGAGTTCTGCGAGAACGGCGTGAAGGCCGTGGCCGCCGAAGCCACCGCGCGCCGCGCCGGCCCGGAGCTTTTCGCCAAGCACACCGTGGCCCAGTTGGCCGGGCAGAGCGACTTCTGGCTCGAAGACCAGGGCCGCCTCACGCACCCCATGGCCTACGACGCGGCCAGCGACAAGTACGTGCCCATCGAATGGGACGACGCCTTCGCGCGCATAGCCCGGCACCTGAACGCGCTGCCCGATCCGAACCAGGCCATCTTCTACACCTCGGGTCGCGCGAGCAACGAGGCGGCCTTCTTGTACCAGCTGTTCGTGCGCGAGTACGGCACCAACAACTTCCCCGACTGCTCGAACATGTGCCACGAGCCCAGCGGCAGCGGCATGCGCCCGCAGATCGGCGTGGGCAAGGGCACGGTCACGCTCGAAGACTTCGAGAAGGCCGACGCCATCTTCATCTTCGGCCAGAACCCCGGCACCAACCATCCGCGCATGCTCGGCGAGCTGCGCGCGGCGTCGAAGCGCGGGGCGCGCATCGTGAGCTTCAACCCGCTGCGCGAGCGCGGCCTGGAGCGCTTCGCCGACCCGCAGGACAAGCTCGAGATGGCCACCATGGGCTCCACGCCCATCAGCACGCACTACTTCCAGCTGCGCGTGGGCGGCGACTTCTCGGCCCTCAAGGGGATGATGAAGCACGTCATCGAGCGCGAGGACGCGGCCGTGGCGCGCGGCGAGCCCTCGGTGCTCGACCATGAATTCATCGCCACCCACACCACCGGCTTCGAGGCACTGGCCGACGACCTGCGCGCCGAGTCGTGGGGCATCCTGGTGCAGGAGTCGGGCCTGAGCGAGGAACAGATGCGCGCGGCGGCCGACGTGTACCTGGGCGCCGAGCGGGTCATCGCCTGCTGGGGCATGGGCATCACGCAGCACCAGCACTCGGTGGCCACCATCCAGATGATCGGCAACTGGCTCATGCTGTGCGGCCACATGGGCCGCGAAGGCGCGGGCGCCTGCCCGGTGCGCGGGCACAGCAACGTGCAGGGCGACCGCACCATGGGCATCTGGGAAAAGCCGCCTGCTGCGCTGCTCGACCGGCTGCAGCAGGTGTTCGGCTTCGAGCCGCCGCGCGAGAACGGCGTGGACACGGTCGAGGCCATCCGGCTCATGCTGGACGGCAAGGGCAAGGTGTTCTTCGCGCTCGGCGGCAACTTCGCGGCCGCCACGCCCGACACCTACCAGACCTGGAAGGGCCTGCAGAAGTGCGACCTCACGGTGCACGTGACCACCAAGCTCAACCGCAGCCACGTGATCCACGGGCGCGAGGCCCTCATTCTTCCGTGCCTGGGCCGCACCGAAATCGACATGCAGGTCGCCGGTCCGCAGGGCGTGACGGTGGAAGATTCGATGAGCATGGTGCACATCTCGATGGGCATCAACCCGCCCGCGTCGGAGCAGCTGCTGTCCGAGCCGGCCATCGTGGCGCGGCTGGCCGAGGCCACCATCGGCGCGCGCAGCAGGACGCCGTGGCTCTGGCTCGTAGAGGACTACGCGCGCATCCGCGACAAGATCGAAGCCGTGTTCGACGACTTCAAGGACTTCAACGCCCGCGTGGCGCACCCCGGGGGCTTTCGCCTGCGCAACACGGCGAGCGAGCGCGTGTGGAACACCGAGTCCAGGAAGGCCGTGTTCTTCACCCACGCCGTGCCGCTGGACACGCACGCGCACCGCGCCCGCGCGCGCTTCGCGAAGAAGGGCGACACCATCGTCTTCACGCTGCTGACCACGCGCTCGCACGACCAGTACAACACCACCATCTACGGCATGGACGACCGCTACCGCGGCGTGTTCGGCCAGCGCCGCGTGGTGTTCATCCACAAGGAAGACATCCGCCAGCTGGGCATGAAGGACGGCGACTGGGTCGACATCCAGACCGTGTGGAGCGACGGCCAGGAGCGCCGGGCCGACCGCTTCAAGCTGGTGGCCTACGACATCCCGCGCGGCAACCTCGCGGCGTATTACCCCGAGACCAATCCGCTGGTGCCGCTGTCGTCGGTGGCCGAGAACGCGGGCACGCCGACCTCCAAATCCATTCCCGTGGTGCTGTCGCTGCATGGGGCACCCGCGCCTGCCGACGCCGATACCGATACCGTGGCGGCATGACCGCTGCAGCCTTCGACGTCGATGCCTTTGCCGTCGCCATCCTGCGCGCGCTGGCCGAGGCGCCGGGCGAGGGCGGCATGTCGCTGCCGCGCCTGGGCAAGCGGCTGGGTCAGGGCGCGAGCGTGGTGATGCGCCAGCTCACGCTGATGGGCGACGCGGCCATCGGCGGCGTGCGCGGGCCCGGCTGGGTGCGCGTGGTGCAACTCGACGACCGCTGGGTCGCGCACCTCACCGATGCCGGGCGCGCCCTGGTCGACAGCCTGCCGGCTGAGGAAAACCCCGGCTGAGCAGACAATGGCCGCGGCCATGACAGACACCAACGAAACAGACTCCCTGCCGTCGCTCGTGCGGCATGCCGTGCACGTCTTCGGCGAGCGCGGTCTCTTGCCCCAAGGCGTGGTGCGCGACGACACGCTGGCGGCCGAGGTGCCGGTGGCGCTGGTGTTCAACGGCGTGTCGCACGCGGTGATGATGGCCACGCCGCAAGACCTGGAGGCCTTCGCACTGGGCTTCTCGCTGAGCGAAGGCATTCTCGACACCGCCGCCGATTGCCGCGGCATCGATGTGCAGGTGGTCGATGCCTCCGACGCCGGCCTGCCCGAAGGCATGCCCGGCATCGAGGTGCAGCTCGATATTTCCACTCGCAGCTTCGAGCGGCTGAAAGACCGCCGCCGCAGCCTCGCCGGCCGCACCGGTTGCGGCGTGTGCGGCGTCGAAAGCTTCGCGGGGCTCGACCTCACGCCGCAGCGCGTACCGCCACGCGCGTGGATCGAGCGCATCGACCTGGCCACCGTGCTGCGCGCCTTCGCCGCCATGCCGCCGGGCCAGGTGCTCAACGCCGAGGCGGGCGCCATCCACGCGGCCGCATGGGCCACGGTCGACGGCGAGCTCACTGATCTCATGGAGGACGTCGGACGCCACAACGCGCTCGACAAACTGCTCGGCAAGCTTGCGCTGGCGGGCCGGCTTGAAGAACCGGGCTTCGTGCTGATGTCCAGCCGCGGCAGCCACGAGCTGGTGCGCAAGTGCGCGCGCCTGGGCATTGCGGCGATGGCCACCATTTCCGCGCCGACCTCGATGGGCGTGCGCATGGCCGAGCTCAGCGGGCTGCGGTTCTGGGGGCTGTGCCGCGCGCCGCGTGGGGTGCTCTATGCAGACGGGCAACGCAGCGGCATTTGAGTGTCGCGAGCTGCGGCGAAGCGCAGTGCGCGTGGGGTCGACCATGAACGATCAGTTGTGCAAACTGATAACAAAACACAGTCGTTTTGTTAATCCTGTTTGCGCTCGCTCATGCAACGACGTTGCATAGTTAACGGAACGCCTGAGAATTCTCCAGGTCACGTTTGGCCACATATGTGCAGCCCAACGCCGCATGAAGATCCGCGCCCCGCAGCGTATTCCGCGCCGCGCAATGCCGGATTTTCATGCCCCTGTGTTTACGCTTTCGCGCGCCGCAACTGCTGCGCGCCGCGCCTGTTGTCTGCCTGCTGCTGGGCGCATCGTCCGGCGCCCTCGCGCAGGCCAACCCTTCGTCTCCCGATTCCTTCGTCGAGCAATTGCGCCAGCAGGAGCGCGAACGCGCCTTGCGCGAGCAGCAGCAGAAGTCGGTCGACGCCCGCCTGCCGGACGCGCCGATGGCCGATGCGGCTCGTCTGTCCGACACCGAGTCGCCATGCTTTCGCATTGATCGTGTCGTACTTTCAGGTGAGCGTTCTGAAGATTTCCAGTGGGCGCTGGACGCCGCCGCCGGCCCCGAGGCGAACGACAACCCGTCAGGTCGTTGCCTGGGTAGCCAGGGCGTCAACATCGTCATAGCGCGCCTGCAGCAGGCCGTCATTGCCAGGGGCTTCGTCACCACCCGTGTGCTGGCTGCATCCCAGGACCTGGCCACCGGCACGCTGACCTTCACGCTCGTTCCCGGGCGCATCGCCGCCATTCGTGCAACGCCCGATTCGAGCAACCGCTTCGGCGGCAATCGCCTGTTGCTTCTGGGCGCGATTCCCACCCGCCCCGGCGACCTGCTCAACCTGCGGGACATCGAACAGGGCCTTGAGAACCTCAAGCGCGCGCCCACCGCCGAAGCCGACATCCAGATCGAGCCGTCCGCGGCGTCCAACGCCCGCCCCGGCGACAGCGACCTCGTTGTCAAGTACGTGCAGGCCCGCATGCTGCGCGGCACGCTGAGCGCGGACGACAGCGGCACCGAAGCCACCGGCCGGTACCAGTCCGGCGCCACCGTCTCGGTCGACAACCTCTTCGGCCTCAACGACCTTTTCTACGTCAATGGCAGCCACAGCATCGACGGACATGTGCTGGGCAATCCGCGCCGAGGCACCGAGGGGCAGACCGTTCACTACTCGCTGCCCTGGGGCTACTGGCTGCTGGGTTTCAGCGCGTCGAACAGCCAGTACAGCCAGACCGTGGCGGGCTTGAATCAGGACTACGTCTACGCCGGCAAGACCCACAGCGCCGAGCTCAAGCTCTCGCGCCTTGTCTACTGGGACCAGCGCCGCAAGACCACCTTTGCCGTTCGCACCTTGCGCCGCGAATCGCGCAGCTTTGTCGACGACACCCAGATCGGGAACCAGCACCGCGTCGTGGGCGCCTGGGAGGCCAGCCTGAGCCACAAGGAATTCATGGGCGAGGCCACGCTGGACGGCACCTTCGCCTTGCGTCAGGGCACTGGCGCCTTCGGTGCGAAGCGCGCACCTGAGGAGGCCTTCGACGAAGGCACCAGCCGCATGCGGCTGGTGACGCTCGACGCAAGCCTCAACGCGCCTTTCAAGCTCGGCGCGCAGAAGTTGCGGTATGCCGGCCAATGGCGCGTGCAGTGGAACCAGACCCCGCTCACGCCGCAAGACCGCTTCGGCATCGGCGGGCGCTACACCGTGCGCGGGTTCGACGGCGAGACCAGCCTGCTCGGCGAGCGCGGCTGGTTCCTGCGCAACGACATCGGCTGGGCTGTCGGGCAGAGCGGCGCCGAAGCCTATGTCGGCATCGACTACGGCCATGTGAGCGGCCCGTCGGCGCGGGCGCTGCTGGGCAACGACCTGGCGGGCGGCGTGATCGGCGTGCGCGGGACCTGGAAAGGCCTGAACTGCGACGTCTTCGTCGGGGCCCCCATCAGCAAGCCCGAGGGCTATCGCACGGCCAGGGTCACGACGGGGTTCAACCTCAATTTCAGTTTCTGAGCGCAGGGAGAAAACACAATGAACAAGCACCTTCACCGGATCATCTTCAATGCCGCGCGCGGCGTGCGCATGGTGGTTCAGGAAACCGCGACCAGCACTGGCAAAGGGGCGTCGAAAGGCACTTCCAAAGGCACCCCCAAAGCCACCGGCAAGGCGACGACTGCGGCCTCGGCCGCGCTCTTCGGTGTGCTGGTCGCGTTGCCCGGCCAAGCCCAGATCGTCTCCGGCCCCCCGGTGCCAGGCCCCCTGCGCCCGACGGTGCTGGTGGCGCCCAACGGCGTGCCGCTCGTCAACATCCAGACGCCCTCGGCCGCAGGCGTGAGCCGCAATGTCTACCAGCAGTTCGACGTGATGCGCAACGGCGCCATCCTGAACAACAGCCGCGTGAACGTGCAGACGCAGCTCGGCGGGTTCGTTCAAGGCAACGCCTGGTTGGCCAGGGGACCGGCGCGCGTCATCCTGAACGAAATCAACAGCGGCAGCCCGACGCAACTGCGGGGGTATGTCGAGGTCGGCGGCCAGCGCGCTGAAGTGATCATCGCGAACCCGGCCGGCATCAGCGTGGACGGCGGTGGCTTCATCAACGCGAGCCGCGCCACGCTGACCACGGGCGTGCCGCAGTTCAACGCGATGGGCGGGCTCGACAGCTTTGTGGTGCGCGGGGGCACCGTCAGCATCGAAGGCGCAGGGCTCGACTTCGGCAAGGCCGACTACGCGGCCATCCTGGCGCGCGCCGTGCAGGTCAACGCGGGCATCTGGGCGAGCGAGCTGAAGGTGGTGGCCGGTGCCAACCAGGTGTGGTCGGATTCGGGGCAGGTCACGCCGGTGGCCGGCACCGGTGCTGTGCCGACGTATGCGCTCGACGTGGCCGCGCTGGGTGGTATGTATGCGCAAAAGATCACGCTCGTCGGCACCGAAGCCGGGCTGGGCGTGCGCAATGCGGGCAGCCTCGGCGCGGGTGCGGGCGGTCTCGTCGTGACCGCGCAGGGCCGGCTGGAGAACACAGGGACGCTCGAGGGGCAGCGGGTCGAACTCGCGAGCAGCGGCGACATCGACAACCGTGGGGGGACGATTCGCCAGACGAGCATGGCCGCGCTCACGATCGATTCGCCGGTGCTGAGCAATACGCGGGGCGGCGTGATCGGCGCGGAGCCTGCGGCGCCGGGCGATGGGGCAAGTGGCGTAGCAAGTGCGGCAAGTGCGGGCAATGCGCCTTCCAGCCTGGCCACCTCGACTGCAACCGCCTCGACCGGCGGCACCTTGCCCGGCAGCTCGTCGTACGCCCCGCTGGCTCCCGGCGCCATCACCGCTGCCGGCACGATCCGGAACGACGGCGGCCGCATCTACGCGGGCGGCCCCATCACGCTCAAGACCCCGCAGATCGACAACGCGGGCGGCACGCTCAACGTGGCCACCATGGCCGTGACCGGCGCACGCTTCAGCAACGCGGGCGGAACGCTCAACGTCAGTCAAAGCTTCGGTGCGAATGTGGGCCAGTTCGACAACACGGGCGGCAAACTGAACGCGGGCAGCGTGAACATCACTGCGAGCGGCGACCTGCTCAATGTGGACGGCACGCTCATCAGCGGCAGCGATGCCCACCTCGTGGTGGGAGGCCGAATCGACAACACACGCGGCACCCTCGCCGCCATGGGTCGCTTGACGGCCCAGGTGACGAAGGCCGTCGACAACACCGCCGGCACCGTCAGCGCCGGGACCGACCTCTACGTGAAGGCGCAAGCGCTGAACACCAGCGGAGCGATGCGCGGGGTGAACGACACGACGCTCGTTGTCGATGGCGCGCTGGTCAACGAAGGCAGCATCACTGCCGGTCGCCACACCGCGATCGACGCCGGCAAGGTGGCCTCCGGCAGTGCCAGTCTGCTCGGCGCCGGCGTGCAGAACGACGGCAAGCTGGGCGCCGCGGGCGATCTGCGCGTGACCAGCACCGGTGCGCTGGTCGCCAACGGCACGAACCTCGCCGCAGGCAATGCGATGCTGCAAGGCGCAAGCGTCGACCTCTCTGGCAAGCAGACGAGCGCGGCGAACATCGCCGTCACCTCGACGCAAGGCGATGTAAAGACCGGCAAGGCGACGATCGCGACGCCAGGCACGTTGAGCATTCTTGCCAATGCACAGGCCGGTCAAACGCTGGTGAACGAGGGCGGCAAGCTCAATGCCGACCGGTTGAACCTGAAGGTATCGAACATCGCCAACACCAAGCTTGGCGAGATCGTGCAGACCGGCACCGCCGCAACCACCGTGGCTGTCTCCGGCACGCTGAACAACGACGGCGGGCGCATTGCCAGCAACAGCCAGGACCTGAGCCTGCGCGCGGCTGCGTTCGGCAATGCCGCGGGCAAGATCGAGCATGCCGGTGCGGGCACCCTGCGCATCGAGGGCGGCAGCTACAGCGCAGCAGGCGGCGAAATTACTGGCAATGGCGCGCTGGTCGTCGATATGAGCAGCAGCTTCCAGCAAGACGGCGGCCGGACCAACGCCAGGCAGATCACCATCGGCGCCGGCTCGCTGAGCAATCGCGGTGGCAAGATCGCCGGCACTTCGCTGTCGGTCGACACCCGTGGCGGCGCGTTGGACAACGGCGCCAAGGGCACGATGACGGCGACGGGCGCGGTCACGCTGCGCTCGGGTGCGCTGAACAACGACGCGGGCTTGATCCAGTCGGACGGCGCATTGCTGATCGACACGAACCGGCAAACGCTGGCCAACACCAACGCGGCCGACTTCCGCAACCAACCGCAAGACCTGGCGGGTGGCATCGTGAGCGCAGGCACGCTCACGCTGAAGACGGGGGCGCTGAACAACACGGCAGGCGCCATCGGTTCGAAGGATGCATTGACGGCCGACACGCTGGCCTTCACCAACACCGGCAAGGGCGTGGTGCTCGGCCAGGCCACGGTGAACGTCAAGACCAACGGCGCCGGCTACGACAACGCCGGCGGCCAGACGCTGGCCGCCTCTGACCTCGGCCTCGATGCCGGGGGCGGGACGATCGGCAACAACGGCGGATTGATCCGTTCGACCGCCACGGCCACGCTCAAGGCCGGCAGCGTCGTCAACACGAACACGCCAAGTGCCGAACAAGGCATCGAGGGCAAGAACGTCGTTGTCACCGGCAGCGTGGAAGTGAACAACACCGGGGGGCGGATCTCCGCGGTGGAGACGCTTTCCATCAAGGATCCGAACGCAGCCGACCCTGCCGCCAGGACCTTGTCCATCGTCAACACCAATGGCGTGCTCATGGGCGGGCAGCCCGCCGCGCTCGGCGCCGACGGAAAGATGAACAGCGGCGTGGGCGGCGTATTTCTGGGAGCGAAGTCGTTCAGCGGCGATGGTCAGGTGATCTCGGCCAACGACCTGGGCATTGCGCTCGTGCAGGACGTCACCCACAACGGACAGGTCAGCGTCAACGGCAACCTGACCTACACCACCACCGGCAAGTTCACGAACAACGCAAAGCTGTTGGCGGGGCAGACGCTCACGGTGGGGGGCAGCAGTGTCGACAACACCGCCGGTGCGGAAATGTCCGGCAGGAACACCATCGTCAATGCCGGCGCAACGCTGACCAACCGCGGGTTGATCGACAGCGCCGGGGCGACGCAGATCAACGCGGGCACGTTGAACAACGTGGGCACGGGACGCATCTACGGCAACGCCGTTTCCGTGGCGGCGGGCACGCTCGACAACTACGCCGAGACCGTCGGCGGCGTGACCAAGGCCGCAACCATCGCGGCGCGCGAAACGCTGAACATCGGCGCCGACACCGTCAGCAACCGCGAGCATGCGTTGATCTTCAGCGGCGGCACGGGCGCCAACGCCATGAAGATCGGCGGCAGGCTCGACGGGAACCGCGAGGCCACGACCAGCGGCAGCGTTCTGGACAACCTGAGCGCGGACATCGAGTCGCTGGGCGGCATGACCATTTCGATGGGCCAGGTTAACAACCGGGACATCCATATTCAGAAGGGCGCGCCCACGGTGACGCCAGGCCTTGCAGTGGGGGCCGCGCCGGCCACCGCGGTGGGCAATGGCGTCAATAAAATCTATCCGTTGGAGCAGGTCCGCCTCGATCCGGCCACCGGGTCGATGTACCTGCTCAAGCCCAACGGCGGTGGCGAGGAACTCATCGGCACCGGCGGCTACGGCGTGTGGACCAACATTCTCACCACGAGCGAGGACACGGCGACCCACATCGACCCGGCGCACCTCGTCGCCGGCGGTGACATGCGCGTCAACGGGCGCCTGTACAACCAGGACAGCCAGGTGCTCGCCGGTGGAACCATCACCGCGACCGACTACGTGGCCGAGCAGATGACCGGCCAGCGCACGGTGAAGGGCATTGCCTCCGTGGTCAACCAAAGGAACGAAGCCGGGCTGACGAACGTTCCGCTCGACGCGGCGCCCGTCACGCTCAACCTCGGCGCCTACAAGTATCAGCCGAACATCAATGCCACCAACGGCTACAACGCGGGCAGCGCGGCAACAGGCGCCGCTGGCGGCGCGGGTGGCACGGGCGGCGTGAGCGGCGGCCCGGGGACCATCGTGGAGGTGCCGGCCAAGACCGGATCGGCCCTGGCGACAGCGGGCAGTGCGGGCGGACCGGGCGCCAGCCAGACGGTGCCCATGGTGGTGCGCACGAGCATGCCCAACATCCGCATTCCGAACGCCAGCCTGTTCGGCCTTCGCGCAGGTGGCTCCGGCTACCTGATCGAGACCGACCCGCGTTTTGCGAACTACCGCGCCTGGCTGAGCAGCGACTATCTGCTGAACCGGATGGGACTGGACCCGAACAACACGCTCAAACGCCTGGGCGACGGCTTCTACGAGCAAAAGCTCATTCGCGAGCAGGTGGCGCAGCTGACGGGCTATCGCTACCTGGACGGGTTCTCCGACGACGATGCGCAGTACCTTGAGCTGATGAACGCAGGGTCGACCTTCGCTGCGCAATACGGGCTGCGGCCGGGCATTGCGTTGAGCGCGGCGCAGATGGCACAGTTGACCAGCGACATCGTGTGGCTGGTGGAGCAGACCGTGACGCTTCCCGATGGGAGCACACAGCGCGTGCTGGTGCCGCAGGTGTATGTGCGCGTGCGCCCGGGGGATATCGACGGCTCGGGCGCGCTGCTGAGTGCCGACGCAACCGTGATCAAAAGTTCGGGAGACCTGGTCAACACGGGCACCATCGCAGGCCGCTCGCTGGTGTCCATCAACGCGGAGAACGTCGACAACCTGGGCGGGCGAATTGCAGGCGGCAGCATTGGCATCAACGCCCGCAACGACCTGAACAACATCGGCGGCAGCATCACCGCGCGGGACGCCGCCGTTCTGACGGCCGGGCGCGACATCAACATTCGAACCACCACGCAAAGCGCTGGCAACACGACCGGCATCGACCGCGTGGCCGGCGTCTATGTGACCAACCCGGGTGGCACGTTGATCGCCTCAGCCGGGCGGGACGCCAACATCGTCGGTGCCGCCCTGGTGAGCGCGGGGGCTGCAGCCGTCGGCGCCGGGCGAAACATCAACCTGGGAACCGTTTCCGAGGGCTACACCATCGTGGGTTCGGGCAAGGGCGTTGCCGCCATCGCTTCGGAGCGCCGTGAAGTCGGCTCCGTGATTCAGGGGCAGGACAACGTGCGCCTGGCTGCCGGCAACGATCTGAACATCCGGGCCGGCGCGGTCGCCAGCATGGACGGTGCGTTGATTGCGACGGCCGGGCACGATATCAACGTCACGGCCGGCCAGGCCACGAGCAGCGTGGCGGGTGCATCGCGGCGGTCGTCCAGCACCCCGTTCAAGAAGAGCAGTTCGAGCACCCTGGACAGCTCCAGCACCACCGACGTGCTGTCCAGCAGCCTGAGCGGCAAGAGCATGGCACTGGTGGCGGGCAACGACATCAACCTGCAGGCTGCGCAGCTTCGCTCCGAAGATGCCATGAGCCTGTCGGCTGGGCGTGACATCAACCTCACGACAGCGAACCGCACGAACCAGGAACTCCATGCGTCGCAGAGCAAGCGCAGCGGCACGGTCTTCGGTCAGCTCACCGCGGCCACCGCCTTTGCGGGCGATCCCACGGCGGTGGCCAGCGCGGGCAACAAGAATGCCTCGAACCGTGCCGAGGCCAGCATCACCACCACGGCCATCGGCACCAGCATTTCGGCGGGCAGCCTGCAAACCGTGAGCGGACGGGACACGACGCTGCGAGCGGCTACCGTGGTTGCGGACAACGACATCACCATGCTGGCGGGGCGCAACCTCACGATCGAGAGTGCGCAGAACACGAGCATCGAGAGCAGCTACAACAGCAACAGCAAGTCGGGGATGGTCGGCACCTGGTACAACCCGGCCATCGGGAACATCAAGGGTTCGCAAGCCACGACGACCACCCGCACAACCCAGCAGGCCAGCCAGGTGGCCAGCTTGCAGGGCAACGTGACCTTGATCGCGGGCAACGAGTACCGCCAGACCGCCAGCAGCATCATGGCCGCGGGCCAGGCAGGTTCCCTGGTGGGCGGCGACGTGAACATTCTTGCGAAGAACGTCGTCATCAACGAGGCCTACAACACCACGCAGTCGATCAGCGTGGACAAGAACTCCAGCACGATCGTAGGCGGCAGCGCGAGCATCGGCGGCATCAGCACCGACACGCTCAGGGGCGCGTCCAGCACCATCAAGGCCATGGGCAATACCGGCGACAGCCGCATGCAGGCGCTGGGCATCGTCAATCTTGCGATGAGTGGCAAGCAGGCCTACGACACGGCCAGTGCGCTCGCAAGCGGTGGCGGCTTGAGCTACGGCGTGAGCGTCAATGTCAGCCGCAATTCGAGCGAAAGCACCAGCCTCACCAACAGCAGCGAAGCGGTGGGTTCCAGCGTGGTGGGTGCGAACAACGTCAACATCGTGGCGACCGGCGGGGACAAGGCCTCCAACATCCGCGCCATCGGATCGACCATTGCAGCGGGCAACACGGTCAATCTGGCGGCGGACAACGACATCACGCTGGAGGCCAGCCGCACTTCCGTCGTGACGACCGGCAAGAATTCCAGCAACGGTGCCAACGTGGGTGTGACCTTCGGTGCCGGTGCCCAGAACGGCTTCAGCATTCAGCTGGGTGTGAGCAACGGCAAGGGCCATAGCGACCAGAACGACCTGAGCTACAACGCGACGCAGGTCAGCGGCGGCAAGGCCGTGAACATCTCCAGCGGCGGCGACCTCACGCTGAGGGGCGCCACGGTAGAGGCCAACCGCGTGACAGCCGATGTGGGCGGCAACCTGAGCATCGAGAGCTTGCAGGACGTGAGCGTGGGCGAGTCGCGGCAGAGCAGTTCGGGGCTGAACCTGAGCTTGTGCATTCCGCCCATCTGCTACGGAGCGGTTGCGACAGTGGGTGCGAGTGCTGCCGGCGCCAAGGCCGACGGGGTCTTCATCAGTCCGGCCGTGCAATCGAGCATCAAGGCCGGCGACGGCGGCTTCGATGTGAAGGTCGCGGGCAATACCGATCTGAAGGGAGCGGTGATCGAGAGCACGCAGGCTGCGATCGACGGGGGCAAGAACAGCTTCGACACGGGTGGTGCGCTCACCATGAGTGACCTGCAGAACGTGAGCCAGTCGAGCGGAAGCAGTTATTCGGTCAGTGGGAGCGTGAGCGTGGGTTACACCACGGCACCGAAAGCTGCGACCGAAACGGCACCTGCCAAGGAGATGACTGCCGCATGGTCCGGGCCGAACAGCCGGCCCGGTGGCAGCGCGGGCGTGGGCAGTTTCAGTGGCAACAACCAGAGCAGCGTCACGAAGTCTGGTATCTCGGGCATTGCGGGTGATCAATCGGTACGAACAGGGGACAACAGCAGCACGGGCACCTTGATCAAGGATTGGAACACCCAGGACATCGTCAAGAACGTGCAGGCGCAGGCGCAGATCACGCAGCAGTTCAATCAGAACGCGGCGCGCGAAATCGGCACTTACGCCAACAAGAAATACGATGAGTTGAAGAACAGCGACCCAGTGGAAGCTGCGAAATGGGCGGAGGGCGGTGAGTACAGAGCGGCCGCCCATGCTGCAGCTGGCGCATTGAGTGGTGGTGTGGCAGGTGCATTGGGCGCTGGGGCGAGTGCTGCACTGATGCCACGCATTGGCGACGCCATTGACGAGATGGGACTGGCAGTGCCAGTTGCGCAGGCGCTCGGCGCCGCGACTTCTGCGGCAGTTGGCGGAATGTTTGGAGGCGTAGCCGGCGCGGCTACTGCTTATGGCGTCGACATCAACAACAGGCAGTCGACTCCTGCTGAGAAGAGGCGAGTCACAACACTCCAAGAGGGGAAAACCGTCGATCAACGTCAACGCTTGGAAGATGCCGCGTGCGCGTTGACTCGTTGTGCTTACGGAATTGATCCTAACGATCTGAGATATTCAGCTGCAGTGTCATCGCAAAACAGAGGCACTCAGTATTTAGACGAACAGCGCGACTTGAAGGCGACGGGGTTGTTTAATTACGACGCATGGAATGCGGCTTCTGACAGCGTCGCGGTGGCGAGCTACGGAATACGTAATGAATTGAAAAGTGCGGGACGTGGTGCTGCAAATGTAGCAGCAAACATAGCCGATGATTTTGCCCTCTCCGTCTCATCGTTTAACCCACAATTGCCGCCGGACGATATTGGGGGTAAAGGCCCCACGGCTGGAGGTGGGGGTGCTGTCGTTACGCCGATGCCGATCTGCACGCCCGCAGGTTGCGTGATCGCGCCTGTAATTGTCGGGTCGCCGGGGCATTTTCCAAGTAACTGGACATTTTCATCCGAAAATCAAGATGACGGTAAGAAGGGCACTAATAATCCAGCGAATACCGCTAATTATGGGCCTTATAAAAAACAGATCGAACTTGAAAATCTCAAAAACATAGCCGCGTCTGATCCGAGACTAGCCGCAACTATTAATGGAAGCGGAAAAGCGAATCCAAACTACAATATTGGAAGTGGATCAGTAGCGGAAGCTGATCAACTGGGTAAAACTTGGGTCGGCGATGGTGCGAAAAGATTGAGTGATTCTTCTGGCTGGATGAGTGCGGATGGAACTCGAATCTATCGTTCGCCTACTCAAAAATCTTCATCTTTTGCAACGACCGGTGTACAAGCAAATTTTGAAACTTATGCAATTAACCCGATCACTGGACAGCGAGTGAAGACGGGAAATGGACATCTGAATGTCAAATAGGAAAATAATGAAGGCAATCGTAAAAGACATTTTTTGTGATGAGTTTAATCTCCGTTCATATTCGCCGGACGATGGTCGAAGTTTTTCAATTCAATTGAGAATAAGGATAGGGCTCATTGATTCCGAAGGGGCGGATGATTTTGAGTTGATTGTATGCACCCCGAAATGGATGGTAGAAAATTTTTATGGACCGAAATGGGGTCGCCATTTACTCATCGTTCCTGAATATGATTACAACTGCATAGAGAAATTTATTTGCTCCCATGTTGGTCAATGTACAGGAAAAGATTGGGTGGAAATCGCTGCCAAGCTTGCAAGAGTATTTTTTTGGGAATTTGAAGATTATCAAATGTGAGTCGTTGTCAAAGAGGTACTTCATGGCGCTCGACACCCAAGAGGTGGCGGCAAGAGCTCGAACATCCACGCCGTTGGCTCCACCATTGCGGCGGGCAGCACCGTCAACCTTGCGGCCGACAACGACATCAAGCTGGAGGCCAGCCGCACTTCCGTCGTGACGACTGGCAAGAATTCCAGCAACGGTGCCAACGTGGGCGTGACCTTTGGTGCCGGGGCTCAGAACGGCTTCAGCATTCAGCTGGGTGTGAGCAACGGCAAGGGCCATAGCTAAGAAACTGGGTATCAGCGAAGGCGATGCCGAGGGCCGCATCGTCGCGGAGATTCTTCGGAAGTCAGACAAGGACACCGCCGAAGGAACCGGAGGAAGGCCGACTATCAAGTGCGCAGCATCGTTGGTTGTGGTGCATTCCCCCTGTTTGTGTTCCTGGCCGCGCGCCGGTGGTTTCGGGAGGACGACTTGGATATGAGTCTGGAAATTGGACGCTATCGACCGGATCGGATTCGGACGGAGCTGGCCCTTCTAGTCAAGGCAGCGGTGCCAAGGCGAATCAGGTCGGGAAAACCGTGAACTTCGGGTTGCTGGAATTTCTGGAGGAAAGATATTCAACGAAACTATACAAATCGTGGAAGTACGCACATCGATGTCATCGGACCAAACGGGTAGCTGATTGGTGTAGATGGGCCGGTAAGATCAAACAAACTGCCAAATCTGGGAGGGAGTCAAAATGACAGTTGGTACGCTTCGAGTTGTTTTGCCGAATCCATTCGATGATGTTGTGGGTATTTTGAAAGAAATTCCATTGCTTTTTGAATTGAGTGCGGTGAATCCCTATTGTGGAAAAATTCTTGCATGGTCATGTGAAGGCGAAGAAATGGAATTGGAGAATTGGTCGGTTGATGAATTGGAGAAAATGAAAATTCAGCTGATGACTTTTTGGGATTCAAAAGGTGTGGATTTAACAGTGTCTTGGCAGTCAATAGGCGATCAATGGAGCTTGGGGTTTTCGGAGGCAAGAGGCGAATACTTCATTTTGGAAAGAGTGTTCGGGTATTTTGCGCGAAAGATGGCGGCGCACCCCCTGAGTCAAACCAATGATTTCGCTGTGATTACTTTTTGTTTTGAGTAGCAAGGGCTTGATGAGTATGCCGGCAAATAATATTTTTACTCCCCGAATGGGGGCGGGAACGTATCTGCTGCTCATGTCGGCGAGCGTGACAGTCTGGTCTCTTGTCACCGTCGTCCTATGCCGGGCTATTGCATGGAGTAGTCGAGCAGAATTGATCATGCTCAATATATTGGTGTCGGGAACTGGCTCCATGTTAGGAGCAATATTTTACGCTGCGTCCATTCGTAGATTGAAAGATCTCAATTTTCCTGCGTGGTCGGTCAAGGTTTTGAGTTTTCCACTTATCGGTGTAATTGCGTTGCCTGTTCTGGCGTTCCTGTCGGGAGCACGATGGGCAGATGATTATGGCAATGCTCCAAAGCCTTCGGGATTCATAAAGACGATGGTTGCGCTGGTCCTGTTCGTCATCGCAATGGGTGCATCATATTCAGCACTGTTAACGTACTACTCCATTCGACATGCGCTTCTGGCTCAGCCTTAGCTGACAAAGAGCTCAGGAACTGCCTTTATGCCGAGATAGGTCGCCCGTTGAGGGTCATCAAACGGCAGGTCGGCCATTTGAGGATGTGCACCT
This sequence comes from Variovorax monticola, assembly GCF_051216855.1. Lineage (NCBI taxonomy): Bacteria > Pseudomonadati > Pseudomonadota > Betaproteobacteria > Burkholderiales > Comamonadaceae > Variovorax > Variovorax monticola. The sequence goes on along the minus strand of NZ_JBPJZP010000003.1, from coordinate 682,018 downwards.
GAAAGAATTAAGCCCACGAGCAGGGCCCTGAGCAGCTGCGGAAACCCTCAAGAAGTGACCGTTGAAATGGCTTTCAATCCATCCCCAACACCGCATCCGCCAAAGCCTCGATCCCCTGATCCGACAGATCGGGCGCCGCCACGCTGCGCCGCCGGTCCCATGCCTTGAAGTGCAGCTCCTGCGACTTCTCGTAATGCGGGTCGTAATGCAGCGCCATCAGCTCCGCGAACAGATGCGGCAGGTCCGCCTCGTGCGCCCATTGCTGCCAGCGCGCCACCGTCTCCTTGCCCTGCATCTCCTTCAGCACGCCTAGCTTGTCGGCCAGCGCGCCGCGGTCGTCGCCCAGGTAGGCGTAGTCGCGCAGCAGGTAGGCCAAGCGTGCCTCGGGCGTGGCGGCCACCTCGATGCACGAGGCCGCGCGCATGCGTGCCACGAGCGACAACGGCAGCGACAGCCGCCCGATGCGAATGCTTTCGCCCTCCACATACAGCGGGCGCGAAAGATCGACGGTTTCGAGCACTGCCGCAATGCGCGTCTCGAAGTGCTTCTGCGACGGCTGCGCCACCCCCGGCAGCGCGCCCAGCAACGAACCCTTGTGGTTCGCGAAATCTTCCAGGTCGAGCACCTGCGCGCCGCGCGCGGCCAGCGCATGCAGCACGCGGGTCTTGGCGCTGCCGGTGGCGCCGCAGACCACGCGCAGGTCGAGCTGCGGCGTCAGCGCATCGATCTGCGTGATCACGTGCCGGCGAAAGCTCTTGTAGCCGCCCGCGAGCTGCTGCGCGTCCCAGCCGACCAGGCGCAGCCACGTCACCATCGAGCCGCTGCGCATGCCGCCGCGCCAGCAGTAGACCAGCGGCTTCCAGTTCTCGGGCCGGTCGGCCAGGGTGTCGCGCAGATGCCGCGCGATGTTGGCGGCCACCATGGCGCCGCCGATGCGCCGGGCCTCGAAGGCGCCGGTCTGCACGTAGATGGTGCCGACGACGCGGCGCTCCTCGTCGTCGAGCACCGGGCAGTTGATGGCGCCGGGAATGTGGTCGAGCGCGAACTCGGCCGGCGAGCGGGCGTCGATGATCGTGTCGAAGGCGTGCCGGTCGGGCACCCGCACGGGCTGGCGATGACTCATGGGAGAAACCTCATACCGCGATTGTCAGGCGTACGCCGGGCCGAGGCCCTTTCGCAAGCGAGCGCTCGCCAAGTCCACGAAGGTGACCAGCACGAACATCGCGATCAGCACCGTCATCGCCTGCTGCTGCTGGAAGATCGACAGGTGGAAGTACAGCAGCTGCCCCAGCCCGCCGCCGCCCACGAAGCCCAGCACGGCAGCCATGCGGATGTTCATTTCCCAGCGGTAGAGCGTGTAGGCCACCCATTGCGGCAGCACGATGGGCAGGCTGGCGTAGCTGAAGGCCGCGACCGGGCCGGCGCCCGAGAGCGTCAGCGCGTGCTCGGGCTCACGCGGGGCGTTCTCCAGCGCTTCGGCGAACAGGCGGCCCAGCACCCCCGTGGTGTGCAGCGACAAGGCCAGCGCGCCGGCAAACGGGCCGATGCCCGCGGCCAGCACCATCAGCGCGGCCCACACGAGTTCGGGCACGCTGCGCAAGAAGTTGAGGACAAAGCGCGCGCCGTGGCGCAACGCACCGCCCGCGCGACCCGACGCCGGCAGCGCGAGCACCGCGCCCGCAACGGCCGCCAGCACCGTGCCCAGGGCCGACACCGCGAGCGTCTGCAACGCGCCATTGCCGACTTTGGCAAGGAAGTCCGGCGACACATCGGGTGGGAAGAACTCCGCGATGAACTTGCCCATGAGGCGCAGCGACTCCGACGAGCCCAGCGCGCGGTAGTCGATGCCCAGGTAGACAAAGCTCGCCACCACCGCGACGCCGATCAGCAGCAGCGCGATGCGGCAGCGCCAGCACGGCGGCGGGGAAGGGGGCAGAGGGGACAACGCGGTCATGCAAGCAGCTTGCGCAAGGCATTGCTCAGCAGGTCGGCCAGCAGCACCAGCGCCAGGAACACCAGCAAAATGCTGCTCGCCTCGCCGCTGTTGAGCATCTTCATCGACTGGTCCATCAGCTGGCCCAGCCCGCCCGCGCCCACGAAGCCCATCACCACCGAGGCGCGCACCGCGCATTCCCAGCGGTACACGGTGTAGGAGGCCAGTTCCTGCGCGGTGTTCGGCAGCAGGCCGTAGCACAGCGCCGAGAACCGGCCGCTGCCGCCTTCGAGCAGGGCGCGCGCGGGGCGGGTGTCGGTCGATTCGAGGATCTCCGCGTACACCTTGCCCAGCATGCCGCCGTAGGTGATGGCCAGCGCCAGCACGCCAGATGCCGGCCCGAGCCCGAGCGCGCGCACGAACAGCAGCGCCCAGACGATTTCCGGAATGGCGCGCAGCACCATCAACAGCCAGCGCGCGGCCTGCCGCACCACGCCGGCCTGTACCCGGCCGGGGCCCGGGCCGATGCGCGAGATCGACAGCGCGCGCGTGGTCACGAAGCCCAGCGGCGCGCCGATCAGCAACGCCAGCGCAGTGCCGGCCGTGGCCATGGCCAACGTCTCGAGCGTGGCCTTGAAAAGCAGCGCAAGAAAGTCGGGCGAGCCGTCGGGCGGAAAGAAGCCCGCGAGGAAGCCGCCGATCACAGAAAGGTTGCCGCCTTCGAACAGCGCCCAGGGCTTGAATTCGGAAAGCGCCAGCATCGGCCAGGCGATGACGAGTGCGGCGAGCCACGCGGCCAGCCGGCGCGCTGCGTGCGGGTCGCGATGGGCGATGGCAGTGCTCACGGGCAGTCGGGCCGCTGGAAGGCCGCTTCCAACGCCGCGCCCGGCGGCAGGGGCCGCTGTGTCGCGATGCCGCCTTCGCTCGCATAGAGCGCATCGAGCATCGCAGGCGTGACCTGCGCGGCGGGCAGGTCGAACATCACCTGCCCGTTGCGCATGCCGACGATGCGCGCAAACCAGCGCAGCGCCAGGTCCACAGCATGCAGCGAGGCGACGAGCGTGGCGCCGGTGGTGTCGCTCTGCGCGACCAGTTGCCCGATGGCGGCGTCGGCCAGCGTGGGGTCGAGCGCGGACACGGGCTCGTCGGCCAGCAGCAGGGCGGGGCGCTGGTACAGCGCGCGCGCAATGCCCACGCGCTGCAGTTGTCCGCCCGAGAGGCGGTCGCAGCGGTCGAACAGGCGGTCTTCCATCGACAGGCGCGAGAGTGCCTCGTGCGCGCCGGCGATGTCGGAGGGGTAGAACAGCGAGCCCAGCGCACGCAGCGTCGACCATTCGCCGAGCCGGCCTGCGAGCACGGCCGTGACCACGCGCAGGCGCGGCGCGATCGGCGGCGACTGGTGCACGGTGCCGATGCGCGCGCGCAGCTTCTTCAGCTCGGCGGCCGGCAGTTGCCAGGGCTTGCTGTCCAGCACCCGCACCTCGCCCTCCGTGGGCCGCAGCGCCGCACCGAGTACGCGCAGCAGCGTGGTCTTGCCGGCACCCGAGGGCCCGATGACGGCGATGCGCTCACCGGCGTGCGCGGCGAGCGTGACGCCGGCCAGGGCGCGATGGCCGTTGGGGTGGACAACGCCGATGGCGTCGAGGGAGAAGCTCACGCGGAGGGGCTTTCCTGCGCCGTTCCCTCACCCCAGCCCTCTCCCGCAAGCGGGAGAGGGGGCAAGGCGGGGCCCGGCTGTTGGTATGGGCCCCCTCTCCCGCCTGCGGGAGAGGGTTGGGGTGAGGGTGTCCCCCTCACGCCCGATCTCACTTGATCAACCCAGCCGACTTCCCCGCCGTCTCGATCCCGTCGTAGTTCGACGACTTGGTTGGAATGAACTTGCTCGCGCGCTGCAGCGCCATGATGTCCTTGTCGGCCGGGTTCGCCGGGTCCAGCTTCAGGAAGGCATCCGTCAGCTTCTTCTGCAGCGCCGGGTCCATGCCGGGGCGCACCGTCCAGTTGTAGTCGTAGTAGGTCGGCGTGGTCGCCAGCACGCGCACCTTGGCCGCGTTCGGGTTCTTGGCCTCGACCAGCTTGTCCCACACCGACGCATTCAGCACGCCCGCTTCTGCGCGCGATGCGGCCACGAAAGCCACCGTGGCGTCGTGCGCGCCCGAGAACGCGACCGTCTTGAAGTCCTTCTCGGGATTGATGCCGGCCTGCAGCAAAAAGTAGCGCGGCATCAGGCTGCCCGAGGTGGAAGAAGGCGCGCCGAACGCGAAGGTCTTGCCCTTCAGGTCGGCCAGCGTCCTGGCGGGGCTGTCGATGGGCACGATGAACTTGCTGGTGAACACCTCGTCTTCGGCGCGCTGCACGATCGGCACCGCGCCGCCGTTGGTGCGAATGCGCGCCTGCACGAAGGTGAAGCCGCCCAGCCAGGCCAGGTCGATCTTGTTGGTGGCCAGGCCCTCGACCACGGCGGCGTAATCGGTCACGGGCGTGAACTGCACGTCCATGCCGGTTTCCTTCTTGAGGTAGTCGCCCAGCGGCGTGAACTTGCGCTGCAATTCGGTGGGCGCCTCGTCGGGAATGGCCGAGACGCGCAGCACGCCCTGGGCGAAAGCGGCGAAGCTCGCGGCGGAAATAGCCAGCGCGAGCGCTGCCTGGGTGAGAGTCTTCTTCATGGATGTGCCTCGGGGACGTGGGGGATGGGAAAGGACAGGATTGTAGAAACCGGGGCCGCTTCGATAATCGCCCCATGAACCCAACGCTCATGAACCCGCTCGCACCCTTGCGCCTCACGAGTTTTTCTCACGGCGGCGGCTGCGGCTGCAAGATCGCGCCGGGCGTGCTCTCGCAGATCCTGAAGAACCACGCGGGCGGCATGATCCCGCCCGAGCTCATGGTGGGCATCGAGACCGCCGACGACGCGGCCGTCTACAGGCTCAACGACGAGCAGGCGCTGATCGCCACCACCGACTTCTTCATGCCCATCGTGGACGACCCCTACGAGTTCGGCCGCATCGCCGCGACCAACGCGATCAGCGACGTGTACGCGATGGGCGGCCGGCCGATCATGGCGCTGGCGCTCGTGGCCATGCCGATCAACCAGCTGCCGGTGGAAGTGATCGCCGAGATCGTGCGCGGCGGGCAGGACGTGTGCCGCGCGGCCGGCATCCCGATTGCCGGCGGCCACACCATCGATTCGGTCGAGCCGATCTACGGCCTCGTCGCGATGGGACTGGTGCACCCCGACCGCGTGCGGCGCAATGCCGATGCGAAAGCCGGCGACGTGCTGGTGCTGGGCAAGCCGCTGGGCGTGGGTGTGCTGTCGGCGGCGCTCAAGAAAGAGCAGCTGTCCGAAGCCGGCTACCGCCAGCTGATCGACAGCACGACGAAGCTCAACACGCCGGGCATCGCCCTGTCGGCGCTCGACGGCGTGCATGCGCTGACCGACGTCACCGGCTTCGGCCTGGCCGGCCACACGCTCGAACTGGCGCGCGGCGCGAAGCTCACCGCCGTCGTCGAATGGTCGAAGGTGCCGCTGCTCGACAACGTGGCGGCGATGGCGGCCGAGGGCTTCGTCACCGGCGCGTCGGGCCGCAACTGGGCGGGTTACGGCGCCGACGTGGAGCTGGCTGCGGGTCTGCCGGCCACCGCGCAGGACCTGTTGAGCGATCCGCAGACCTCGGGTGGTTTGCTCGTGAGTTGCGCGCCTGAAGCGGTCGATGCGGTGCTGGAGATCTTCCGCCAGGAAGGCTTTGCGCAGGCGGCCGTGATCGGCCGTGTCGAGGCTGGTCAACCCTCGCTGCGCGTGCTGCCTTAGGTCCCCGCATGTCTCCCTCCCCTTCCCGGGGAGGGCAGGGGTGGGGGCAAGCGGCGGTCGATGAAGGGTCGGAGCAGAACCAGCGCCGCTGGCCCCCATCCCAGCCTTCCCCCGGAAGGGGAAGGCGCAAGACAACGGCGCCAGTCACCGGGTTTGAAGCTCGGCCTTCCTGCCGGGAACTAGTCTCCATCGGCCCCGTCCACGGGCCTCGCCCCGATCCGCAATAACCCTTGAATGCCGCCGTGTGCGGGCCTCTGGGCTATCGTCGCGGCCATGAATGCCTCTCTCCGCCTGGGTTGGCGCACGCTCTGGCGCGACCTGCGCGCCGGCGAGCTGCGCCTGTTGATCGTCGCCGTGCTGCTGGCCGTGGCCGCGCTCACGGCCGTCGGCTTTTTCGCCGACCGCCTGCAGGGCGGCCTGAAGCGCGACGCGCGCCAACTGCTGGGCGGCGACGCGGTGGTGGTCAGCGACAACCCCACGCCCGAGGCCTTCATCGCGCAGGCGAAATCGCTGGGCCTGGAAGGCTCCGGCACCTACGGCTTTCCGACCATGGCGCGGGCCGAAGACGCGCAGGGCGGCGCCAGCAAGCTGGTGGCGCTGAAGGCCGTGGCGCCCGGCTACCCGCTGCGCGGCAGCCTGCAGACCTCGACCACGCTCGACGGCGCGGGCGCGGTCACGCGCGACATTCCGCCGGCCGGCGAGGTGTGGGTCGATGCATCGCTGCTCGACTCGCTCGGCCTGAAGGTGGGCGACACCCTGCTGCTGGGCGACACCGGCCTGCGCGTGGGCCGCGTCATCACGCTGGAGCCCGACCGCGGCGCCGGCTTCATGAGCTTCTCTCCCCGCGTGATGCTCAACCAGGCCGACGTGGCGCGCACCGCGCTCGTGCAGCCGGCCAGCCGCGTGGGCTACCGCTATGCGGTGGCCGGCAACGACGTGGCGGTGAAGCGCTTCACAGACTGGGCCGACGCCTCCATCAAGAAGGGCGAGCTGCGCGGCGTGCGGCTCGATTCCTTCGAGAGCGGCCGTCCCGAAATGCGCCAGACGCTGGACCGCGCCGAAAAATTCCTCAGCCTGGTGGCGCTGCTGGCGGCGCTGTTGTCGGCGGTGGCCGTGGCGCTGGCCGCGCGCGGCTTCGCGGCCAGCCACCTGGACGACTGCGCCATGCTGCGCGTGCTGGGCCAGAGCCAGCGCACCATCGCCATGGCCTATGCGTTCGAGTTCGCGGTGATCGGCCTGGTGGCCAGCGCGCTGGGCGTGGCCATCGGCTTCGCGGTGCACTACGTGTTCGTGCTGCTGCTGGCAGGGCTGGTCGAGACCGCGCTGCCGGCCGCCACGCTGTGGCCCGTGGCCTTCGGCCTGGGCATGGGCCTCACGCTGCTGTTCGCCTTCGGCCTGCCGCCGGTGCTGCAGCTGGCCAAGGTGCCGCCGCTGCGCGTGATCCGGCGCGACGTGGGCGGGCTCAAGCCGGCCTCGCTGGCGGTGCTGGGCGTGGGCGTGGCGGGCTTCGCGGCCTTGCTGATGGCGGCCAGCAGCGACCTCAAGCTGGGGCTGATCGCGGTGGGCGGTTTCGCCGCTGCGGTGGCCGTGTTCGCGCTGCTGAGCTGGCTGGCGGTGAAGGTGCTGCGCCGCAGCGTGAACGAAACCACCGCGCCGCGCTGGCTGGTGCTGGCCACGCGGCAGATCTCGGCGCGGCCGGCCTATGCGGTGGTGCAGGTCAGCGCGCTGTCGGTCGGGCTGCTGGCGCTGGTGCTGCTGGTGCTGCTGCGCACCGACCTGGTGGCGAGCTGGCGCAAGGCCACGCCGCCCGACGCGCCGAACCGCTTCGTCATCAACGTCATGCCCGACCAGAGCGACGCCTTCCAGAAGTCGCTGCGCGACGCGGGCGTGGCCAAGTTCGACTGGTACCCGATGATCCGTGGCCGCCTGGTCGCCATCAACGACAAGCCCGTGACGCCCGACGACTACGCCGAGGACCGCGCCAAGCGCCTGGTGGACCGCGAGTTCAACCTGAGCAACGCCGTGCAGGCGCCCGAGCACAACGCCATCACCGCCGGCAAGTGGACGCCCGGTGCGGCCGGCGAGGTGAGCGTGGAAGAGGGCCTGGCCGAGACGCTGGGCCTGAAGCTGGGCGACAGCCTGCGCTTCGACATCGGCGGCATGCAGAACGACGCGCGCGTCACCTCGCTGCGCAAGGTCGACTGGGGCTCGCTGCATGCCAACTTCTTCGTGATGTACACGGTGGCCTCGCTGGCCGACGTGCCGGTGACCTACATGGGCGCCTTCCGCGCGCCCGAAACCAGGGGCTTCGACAACGCCCTGGTGCGCAGCTACCCCAACGTGACCAACGTGGACATGAGCGCGACCATCAACCAGGTGCAGCGCGTGCTCGAGCAGGTGATTCGCGCGGTGGAGTTCCTGTTCGGCTTCACGCTGGCGGCGGGCCTGGTGGTGCTGTTCGCGGCGGTGACGGCCACGCGCGAAGAGCGCGCGCGCGAGTTCGCGGTGATGCGCGCGGTGGGCGCGCGTGCCAGCCTGTTGCGCCAGGTGCAGCGCGCCGAGCTGATCGGCGTGGGCTTGCTGGCCGGTTTTCTTGCGAGCATCGTGGCCTCGTTGATCGGCTGGGCGCTGGCGCGCTATGTGTTCGAGTTCACCTGGACCGCGTCGCCGCTGGTGCCCGTTGCCGGCGCGCTGGCCGGCGCGGTGCTCGCGCTGGGCGCGGGCTGGTGGGGCCTGCGCGACGTGTTGCGCCGGCCGGTGGTCGACACGCTGCGGCGGGCGTCCGAATAGCGCGAGTCGCTGCGCGCCAGAAAAGGCCGCGCAGTTTTTTCTTCTGTCGTCGGGCTGCGGGGTCGGGGATGCCCTACATTCCCCGACCCCGTATTCAATTCAGAAGAGAACCCCTGCATGCGCTTGGCGTCATTCCAGATCACCAACTTTCGCTCGATCCACGACAGCGGCCTCATCGATTCCTCGCAGATCACGGCGATCCTCGGTCGAAACGACAGCGGCAAGTCGAACCTGCTGCGCGCACTGCACAGCCTGAACCCGGCCGATGGCCTGACCGAACTGAGCCCCATCAAGGACTTTCCGCGCCACCGGCGGCTGGACGAATGCACCGGCGACACGCCGGTCGTGTTCACGCGCTGGGCGCTGGACGACAGCGAGCAGGCCGCGCTGGCCGACATGCTGCCGCGCGCGGCCGGCGTGCGCCACGTCACCGCGAGCCGGGGCTACGGTGCGGCGCGCTCGGCCGGGCTCGAAGGGCTCACCGCGCTGTCGCTCGACGTGAGCGACATCAAGGGCAAGGTGCGCAAGATCGTGCCGGCCGTGAAGGCGGCGGCCGAGAAGGTCGCGGAAGATGCAAAGGCCGCGCTGGAGCAGGCGGGCGACACCTTCGACGCCACGATGATCATGAGCCCCGACTACATCCGTTGGTCCGTCGGTGCGGTCGCGGCGGCGCAGGCATTGCGCCGTGCGCTGGCCGCGGCGGGTGCCGAGCTCAGCGACAAGCAGGACCAGATGCTGGCCGAGCTGGAAGACATGGCCCTGGCCATCGCCAACGACGCGCCGGCGCTGGCCAGGGCGCAGGCCTGGGTGCTCGAGAAGCTGCCGCGCTTCGTGTACGTCGACGAATACCCGGCGCTGCCCGGGCGCCAGAACATCGCCGAGTACCTGGGGCGCCAGGGCTGGGGCCAGCGCACACCCGCGCAGCGCAGCTTCGGCCAGCTGTGCAAGGTCGCGGGGCTCGACCCGCAGCGGCTGCAGGACCTGCTCGAGAAGAACGACCTGGCCACGCGCAACCAGCTGGCCAACCGCGCGGGCGCGGTGGTGACGGCCGAGCTCCGCCGGCTGTGGAAGGACCGGGCGCTGAAGGTGCGCTTCAACCTCGACGGGCAGCACCTGGACACGCTGGTGTCCGATGCGGGCGACGCCTACGAGGTGGAGGTGAACCTGGACGAGCGCAGCCGCGGCTTCCAGTGGTTCTTCTCGTTCTACGTCGCCTTCTTCGCCGACACCCGGGGTGGTCGCGCGCAAGACACGGTGCTGCTGCTGGACGAGCCCGGGCTGCACCTGCACGCCCATTCGCAGGCCGACCTGCTGGCGCACTTCGAGAACGACTTCGGCAGCCAGATTCTCTACACCACGCACTCGCCGTTCATGGTTCCTGTGCACCGGTCCGACGCGGTGCGCACGGCCACCAGGAGCGAGCGTGCCGGCACCACCGTGAGCAACACGGGCGAGGGCGATGCGCGCACGCGGTTTGCGTTGACGGCCGCGCTGGCGCTGAACCGGATGGCGGCCGAGCCTGCGGCGGTCGCAGAGCCGGCCTGATCCGCTGCAGCAGAGGCCCGGCGCTCAGGCCCGGCTGTCCGCCGCTTCGAGCCGCGCCATCGCCTGGTTCACCGCGCCCAGGCGCGCGTCCTGCGTGCGCGAGGCCTCGACGATGGCTTCCATGATCTTCGAGGCCTGCTGCGCCGACTGCTGAATTTCCTGCATCACGCGGCCCGACTCCTGCACCTTCGCATTGCCGACCTGCACGCGGGCCGCCGAGGCGGAAATCAGCCCGCTGATCTCGCGCGCGGCCGCGGCGCTGCGGTGGGCCAGGCTGCGCACCTCGCCGGCGACCACGGCGAAGCCGCGGCCTTCTTCGCCCGCGCGTGCGGCTTCCACCGCCGCGTTCAGGGCCAGCATGTTGGTCTGGAAAGCGATGCCGTCGATCAGCCCCACGATGTCCGAGATGCGCTTGGAGTCCGCCTGGATCTGCTGCATCGTCGTCACGGCGTCCGCCGAGGCGCTGGCGCCGTCGAGCGCAACCGTGGCGACCTGGCGGGTGTGGCTGTGTGCGTCGTCCGCCTGGCTGGCGCTCTGCCTGACCAGGTGCTGCAGCTCCTCGAACGCGCCCTGCACCATGCGCGTGGCTTCGAAGCGTGCCGTGATGTCGGTGGCGTACTTGACCACCTTGAACGGCCGGCCCGACTGGTCCAGCACCGGGTTGTAGTTGGCCTCGATCCACACCGTGTTGCCGTTGCGGCCCACGCGCGCGAACTGGCCCTGGTGGAACTGCCCGCGCCCGAGGTGTTCCCAGAACGCGCGGTACGCGGCGCTCTGGCGCTCGTCGGCGTTCACGAACATGCTGTGGTGCTTGCCGACGATCTCGTGTTCGTGGCGGTAGCCCAGCGCGTCCAGAAAGTTGCGGTTGGCGCGCAGGATGCGGCCTTCCAGGTCGAATTCGATCACGGCCTGCGCGCGGCCCACCGCGGCCAGCTGGCTTTGCGTCTCGGCGTCGCGCAGCACCTGCTGCGAAATGTCCATGGCGTACTTCACCACCCGCACCACCTTGCCCGAGGCGTCGAGCACGGGGCTGTAGTTGGCCTGCAGCCACACCTCGGCGCCATGGCCGGTGAGGCGCCGGCAGCGCCCGACGAAGGCCTCGCCGCGCTGCAGCCGGTTCCAGAACTGCGCATAGCCCGGCGAAGCCTGCTCGGTCGGGTCGACGAAGGTGCGGTGGTGCCGGCCCTTGAGCTCCCTCAGCGAATAGCCCATGAGCGCCAGGAAGGGCTCGTTGGCGTAGACCACGGTGCCGTCGGGCTCGAACTCGATGACCGCCTGGTTGCGGTAGAGCGACTGGAGCTGGCGGCGCGCGGAAACACGCGGACCGGACAGAAAGGAAACCAGGGATGCGAAGGGGTTCATGACTCGAATCTGAGAACGATGTCATTACTCTACGCAACGAATGTTTGTCTGGATGTAAGAAATGTGCGCAATTCAATTGTGCACCGGTCCTTTTTTTCAGGTCACCCGACCACCCGCTTCAGCGCCTCGAAGCAGGCCGGGTCGATGGCGGTGCCGACGCTCGCGGCCATCACCGTGAGCGCGCCGGCCAGCGGCATCGCGGCGCGGTACGGGCGCGTTGCGCACAGCGCATCGAAGATGTCCGCGGTCGTGATGATGCGAGTCTCCAGCGGGATCTGTTCCGCCTTCAGCCCGCGCGGATAGCCCGTGCCGTCGAGCCGCTCGTGGTGGGCCGCGGCGATGCGTCCCAGGTCGCCGAAGGCGCCGATGCGCGACAGGATCGTTTCGGTGTGATGCGCGTGCCGCCGCACGGCGGCCCATTCGGCGCGATCGAGCTTGCCGGGCTTGTCGAGCACCGCGTTGCTCACACCCAGCTTGCCCACGTCGTGCAGCAGCGCGCCACGGCGCAGCCAGCGCCGGCGTGCGGGCGCCAGGCCGAACTGTTGGGCGATGTTGTCCACGCTGGCGGCCACGCGCGCGCTGTGGCCGGCCATGAACGGGCTCTTGCCGTCCACCACCTCGCCGAAGGCCTCGGCAATGTCGTCGAGGTACCCGTCGTCCAGCGCGACCCGGCCCCTGGCCGGTTCCATCGCGAACACGCGGGCCTCCAGGGCCGGCGAAGCCAGGTGGTGCCAGAACAGGGGGTCGAGCGCGACATGGTCGAACGCCGCCACCAGCGACGGGTCGAACCAGGTGCCCGCGCGGCGGCGCACTTCATGGATCGCCAGGGGCGCGTGCCCCGCGCCATGGAGCACTTCCACCACCTGCGACAGCAACGCGATGCGCGCATGCAGCGGAATGGCGTCGCCCTTCAGCTGTTGCGGCCGTCCGCTGCCGTCCCAATGTTCGTCCAGGCTTGCGATGCCCTGCGCCACCGGCTCGCCGAAGCGCAGTTGCCGCGCGATCGAGGCACCGCGCGTGCAGCGCGTGCGGATCAGCTCGTCCGCGATCTGCGGTCCGTTGCGCAGGACGTGGATGAGGCCGCGCAGCCGGGCCGGCAGGCCGGCCTTCGGTGCCGTGTGCCTGAAGATGAAACGCAGCATGCGGGGCCAGCTGTCGCCGACCTTCTTGAAGTCGCGCTTGAAGCGCAGGTCGTCGGTCAGGTACAGCTCGGAAATGCGCGCGGCATTGCTGCTGCAGCCCAGGTCCTTGAGAAGCACGGTGTAGTACAGGTCGCGCAGCGACGCCTCGTCCAGGCCGATCTGCCGCCCGATGTTCATGCCGATCCAGCAGGCGCGCACGCAATGCCCCCTCGGCTGGCCCGAGGTGAGGTCCAGCGCGTGGCTCAGGGGCCCGATGAGTTCGGACAGCGCGAGGCCGCCGGCCGTGAACGCCTGCGAGTCCGGGAAGGCGTGGGAGGACGGCATCTCCGTTTTATCGGCACGGCCGCCGAAAACTTTAAGCCTCAGTTCTCAATGCCGCTGGCGTCGTCGGTCGGCTTGAACATGTGCTCGCCCGCGAAATCCACGAACGCGCGCACCTTGGGCGAGAGCTGCCGGCTCGACGGCCACAGCGCCGAGAACTGGCCCTGGCGCACCAGGTGCTTGGCCAGCAGGCGCTGCAGTTCGCCGCGGCCCAGCGCATCGCGCGCCAGGAAGTCGGGCATGCAGGCCACGCCGAGGCCGGCGATGGCCGCGCCCAGCATGGCCTCCATGTTGTTGCACAGCAGGCCCGGCGGCAGCTGTTCGGGCAGGCCGGGCAGGTCCCAGTCCTCGAGCTTGCCGCCGGTAACGAACTTGTAGCGCAGGCAGGTGTGCTGCGCGAGGTCGGCCGGCACCCGCGGCACGCCGTGGCGCGCCAGGTAGGCGGGCGACGCCACCAGCACGAACTGGAACGGGCCGAGCCGGCGCGCCACCAGTTGCGAGTCGACCAGCTCGCCACTGCGTATCGCCACGTCCACGCCTTCGGCGATCACGTCGACCAGCCGGTCGTTGAAATCGAGGTCGAGCTCGATCTCGGGGTAGCGTGCCTGGAAGGCCGGCAGCATCGGCAGCAGGAAGCGGTAGCCGATGGTCGGCAGGCTCACGCGCAGGCGGCCGCGCGGCGCGGCCACCGCGTCCTGCATCATGGCGCGCGCGTCGTCCAGCTCGTCGAGGATGCGGCGGCAGCGCTCGTGGAACATGGCGCCTTCCTGCGTGAGCCGCGTGTGGCGCGTGGTGCGGTTGAACAGCCGCACGCCGAGCTGCTGTTCCAGCCGCGCCACGTTCTTGCCCACGGCGGAGGCCGAGATGCCCAGCAACCGGCCGGCCTTGGCGAAGCTCAGGAGGTCTGCCGCGCGCACGAAGGATTCGAGTCCGCTGAAGCTGTCCATGGATTGGCAACCCTGGGTTGGGAGTCTGAGGATCAAAGGGGCCATTCTCATTCCATTGAATCTTTTTTATCTTCAGCCCTTCTTGTCTTTCTGCGCGAAGGCGCTTTTTCGATGCTGTCGTCCTCCTCCAAGAACTGGCTGCTCGCCGCTGTCTGCCTGGCCGCGCTGGGCATGCCGCTGAGCTTCACCGGCCCGGCCGTGGTGCTGCCCGCCGTGCACGCCGCGCTCGGCGGCAGCCCGGTGCAACTGAACTGGGTGACCAATGCCTTCATGCTGAGCTTCGGCGCCACGCTGATGGCTGCCGGCGCGCTGGCCGATGCGTACGGCCGCAAGCGGGTGTTCCTGCTGGGGCTCGCGGTGATGGCGCTGGGCAGTTCGCTGCTGACGCTGGCGCCGGGCATCGTGGCCTTCGACCTCGCTCGCGCCCTGCAGGGGCTCGGCTCGGCCGCGGCCTTCGCGGCGGGCACGGCGGCGCTGGCGCAGGTGTTCGACGGCGCGGCGCGCATGCGGGCGTTCAGCCTGATCGGCACCGCGTTCGGCGTGGGGCTGTCGTGCGGCTCCGCGCTGTCGGGCTGGCTGGCCGGGGCCTTCGGCTGGCAGGCCGTGATGCTGGGCCCCGGGGCCGTCAGCCTGGTGGCGTTGTGCATCGCCGCGGCCTGCATGCGCGAGTCGCGCAACCCGCACGCGATGGGCCTCGACCTGCCGGGCACCATCACCTTCACCGCCGCGCTGAGCCTGCTCACGCTCGGCGTGTTGCAGGCGCCCGATAGCGGCTGGGGCAGCCCGTGGGTGCTGGGCCCGCTGGCGGGCGCGGCGCTGATGGGCGCGGGCTTCATCGCCATCGAGCGGCGCGTAGCGCACCCGATGCTCGACCTGTCGCTGTTCCGCTTTCCGCGCTTCGTCGGCGTGCAGTTGCTGGCCGCGGCGCCGGCCTATGGCTTCGTCGTGCTGCTGGTGCTGTTGCCGATTCGATTCATCGGGTTGGAGGGGCGCAGCGCGCTGGAGGCGGGCAGCATCATGTTCGCGCTGTCGGGGCCGATCCTGGTGGTGCCGACGCTGGCCGCGTGGCTGGCGCACCGGTTCTCGGCCGGTGCGATTTCCGCGGTGGGGCTGCTGGTGTGCGCGGCCGGGCTGGTCGGGCTGAGCCGCTGCGCGCCGGGCGCGCCGCTGCACGAACTGGCCGGGGCGCTGTTGCTGATCGGCGCGGGCATCGGCCTGCCCTGGGGCCTGATGGACGGGCTGGCCGTGAGCGTGGTGCCGCGCGAGCGCGCGGGCATGGCGTCGGGCATCTTCAACACGGTGCGGGTGGCGGGCGAGGGGGTTGCGCTGGCGCTTGTCGGGGCCGGGCTCACTGCGCTGGTCGCGGGCCGTCTGGGGCATTCCGGTGCGGCCTCGGAGGCTGCGCAACGCATGACCACCGGCGACTTGACGCAGGCGTTGGCCTTGATGCCTGGCATGGACCGCGCATCGCTGCTGCAGGCGTACGGCGCTGCGTTCGGCACCTTGCTGTGCGTGCTGGCGGGGGTGACGGTGTTGACGGCGCTGGTGGTGTTCGTGTTCCTGAGGGGCGAGGGGCAGGCGGAAGAGGCGGCGGGGGCGTTGGAGTCGCCGGCTTGCTGAGGGGGGCTGTCTTGCTCCTTCCCCTCCCGGGGGAAGGCTGGGATGGGGGCAGGCGGCCTTCGCAAAAGCCGCTGGTGCTTGATATGCCGCTTGCTCCCACCCCCACCCTCCCCGGAAGGGGAGGGCGCAAGGCAAGGCGTCACAAAGAACCACTCGGTCTTCCTGTCCAATAGCGCCATGGAAAACCAACCCGACGTTCTTGAAGACCGCGTGACCGAACTCGAAATCAAGGCCAGCTACGCCGAAGACCTGCTCGACCAGCTGAACATGACCATCTACCGCCAGCAGGAGCAGATCGACCGGCTGATCCAGCATGTCACGCAGCTGCGCGAGCAGAGCCAGAACGCGATGCCCGACGGCGCAGGAAGCAACCCGCGCGACGAGCTGCCGCCGCACTATTGAGGCAGCGCCTCAGCCATGTGAGTGCCAGAGCACGGCGAAGAAATGGCAGGTGCTGCCCGCGAGCACGAACAGGTGCCACACCGAATGCGCAAAGCGCACCTTGTTGTCGAACAGGAACACCACCGCACCCGCGGTGTAGAACAAACCGCCGGCCACCAGCCACCCCAGCCCCGCCGCCGACATGCGCTCGTACAGCGGCACGGCCGCCATCAGCGCCATCCAGCCCATCGCCACGTACAGCCCGGTCGACCACAGCGGATGCTGCAGCCGGTTGAACAGCTTGGCGCTCACGCCCAGCACGGCGGCCGCGCAGATGGCGCCGAACAGCGTCCAGCCCAGCGGCCCGCGCAGCACGCCGAACAGAAAGGGCATGTAGCTGCCTGCGATGAACAGGTAGATGGCCGCGTGGTCCAGCCGGTTGAACCAGGCCTTGGCACGGCCCATCGGCAGCGCGTGGTACAGCGTGGAAATCAGGTAGAGCACGATGGCCGTGCCGGCGAACAAGCATGCGCCGACCACACCCGCGGCTTGGCCCTGGTGCGCCGCGCTGTAGACCAGGATGGGCAGCGAGGCAATCGCCAGCACCAGGCCCAGGCCGTGGCTGAGCGCATTGAAGAGTTCTTCCATGCCCGTCTGGTCGCGCGCCGCCAGGACGGTGCTGCGTGTTGCGGGATGCGTCTGTGAAGGAGCTGTCATCGATACCTCATGCGCGTGGGGTGGATGTGGGGAATCAGGTTACTTGACCTGCTGCTTGCCCAGCTTGCGCGCCAGCGTGCGCCGGTGCATGCCGAGCCTGCGCGCGGTCTCCGAGATATTGAAGCCGGTCTCGGCCAGCGTTTCGTGGATGCGCTCCCATTCGAGCGTCTTGATCGAGGTCGAGCGGTTGGTCAGCTCCACCTCGGTGGTGCCCGCGGCCCGTCCGAAGGCGGCCTCGATGTCGTCGGTGTTCGACGGCTTGGCCAGGTAGTGGCAGGCGCCCAGCTTGATGGCCTCCACCGCGGTGGCGATGCTGGCGAAGCCCGTGAGCACCACGATCAGCATCTTGGGGTTGTGCCGGTGCAATATCTGCACGCAGGCCAGGCCCGAGGCCTCGCCGTTCAACTTCAGGTCGACCACCGCGTAGCCGGGCGATCCGCTGTCCAGCAGTGCCTCGACCTCCGCGAGGTTGCTCGCCTGCGCCACGCCGTAGCCGCGGCGCTCGAACGAGCGGCCGAGCGCGCGCGCGAAAGCGTCGTCGTCCTCGACGATCAGCAACTGGCGCTCAGCTCCGGTGTCTGTCATGGCCTTCCGATTCGATGGTTGCGCCCTGCGGGAGGGCGTCGTTTCCGGCGAACGCGACGTCCTCATCTTCCTGATCGTCCACGTCTTCCTCTTCCAGCACGATCGCCGCCAGCGGCAGCGTGATCTTCACGATGGCGCCGCCCTCCGGCCGGTTGAGCGCCGCGACGCGCCCGCCCACCGTGCGCGCCACGTTGACCACCAGAAACAGCCCCAGGCCGCCGCCCGGGCGCCCCTTGCTCGACTGGTAGGGCTTGCCGAACTCCTTCAGGATGGCCGGCAAAAAGCCGGGCCCTGCGTCGGTGACAGTGATGGTCAGCGTGTCGGCGTCGTGCGCCGCTTCCAGGCGCAGCCAGTGCGGCGACGCTTCCAGTGCATTGTCGAGGACGTTGCAGATCATCTGCTTGAGCGCCGAGTCGGAGACCATGGGCAGGTCCCGGCCAAAGCGGTTGTCGTACTCGAAGTCCTCGATGGGTCGGGTGGTGCGCCATTCCGCGACAAGGGCGTCCAGGAAGGTGCTGACGGTGGTCTCCTCGGACGACTCGCCGCGCGCCTCGCCGGCCGACAGCAGGATGCCGCTCACGATGCTCTTGCAGCGCTGGATCTGCAGCTCCATTTCGGCCACCTCGGTCAGCAGCTCGGGGTCGGAGCTGAAGTGCGGCAGGCGGCGCCAGTCGCCCAGGATCACCGCCAGCGTGGCCAGCGGCGTACCCAGTTCATGCGCCGCGCCCGAGGCCAGCAGGCCCATGCGCACGATGTGTTCTTCTTCCGAAGCGCGCTGGCGCATGTCGGCCAGCCGCGCGTCGCGCGCGCGCAGGTTGCGGCTGATGCGGGTGATGAAGATCACCAGCAGCGCCGCGTTCAGCGCAAAGCACACCAGCATGCCCTGGATGTAGGGGCTCCACAGGCCGCGGTCGTGGTCCAGCGGCAGCGCGAGCGGGCGCGAGAACAGCGCCAGCAATGCAAAGCAGATGCTGGTGATGACCACGATGGTCCAGGTCGACCAGGGCTTGAGCAACACCGCGCCCAGCGTCACCTGCAGCAGGAACAGAAACACGAAGGGGTTGGTCGCGCCGCCGCTCAGGTAGAGCTGCGCCGTGAGCGTCGCCACGTCGATCAGCAGCGCCAGGAACAGTTCGCCGTTGGTCACGCGCCGCGGGCTGCGCGAGCGCCACAGGCTGACCATGTTGAAGAGCGCCAGGCAGGTCAGCACCTGCAGCATGTGGTCCAGCGGCAGCCGGATGGCGAAGCCGTAATGCACCAGCAGGATGGTCACCACCTGCCCGACGACCGCGAACCAGCGCAGCTGGATCAGCTGCAGCATGTTCTGGTGGCCGGTGGCGTGGTCCAGGTTCGTGAACCCGACGCGGGGGGCGTTGAGTTCGCCCGCGACAGCTTCGGTCGTGGCGAACATCTTGGGTGGGGTGGGCGTCGGCATGGCCTGCATTTTCGCCGCACCCTGGCGGCTCACTCCGCCGACCCCCGGCGCTTTCCGTCGCGCCAGACGAACCACGCCGCGCCCAGCACCATCAGCGCCAGGCCGTACCAGGTGAAGGCGTAGACGGCGTGGCTGTTGGGGAAGGCGATGACCGTCAGGCCGCCGGCGGGCCAGGCGGGGGTGTCGGTGGATTGCGTTGCCTGCGCCGGAGCCGCCTCGGCATCGATGAAGTAGGGCGCCACGTCGGTCAGGCCGCGCGCCGCGGCAATGGCCTGCACGTCGCGCGAGAACCAGCGCTCGGCCGCAGGGTCGTTCTTGCGCAGGAAGCCGCCGTTCGGCTCGGTAAGGCGCAGCAGGCCGTCGACGGCGGTTTCGCCCTGGGGTTCGGGGGCGGTGCGCGCCTTGCGTTCGCGCGCTTCGGGCGGCACGAAGCCACGGTTGACCAGCACCGTGCTGCCGTCGGTGGTCTTCAGGGGGGTCAGCACCCAGAAGCCCGCACCGAGCCGGGTGTTGGCCTGTACCAGGGTTTCTTTGTCGTGGAGAAAGGTGCCGGCGATGCGCAGGTGCCGGTATTCGTCGTTGGCCGCGGCAATGGCGGGCCATTCGTTGCGCCCCGGCGGCGCGGAGGCCGGGGCGTGCACGCGCTGGTCGACGCGGGCGATGAGATCGAGCTTCCAGGCGCGGCGCTCGACTTGCCAGGTGCCGAGCGCGAAGAACCCGGCGAAGGCGATGACGGCACAGGCCGCCAGCGCCACCCGCGCGGCGGCGGAACGCTGACGGACTGCGCTCGCCGTCAAGGCATGTTCTTCATGTCGTGCATGGACGGCATCATGTTGGTGTTCATGTGATACATGACCCACAGCGAGCCGGCCAGCGTGATGACCACGACCACAATGGTGAAGATGAGCGCCAGCAGGTTCCAGCCGCCTTCGGACTTGGCGTCCATGTGCAGGAAGTACACCATGTGCACCACGATCTGCACCACGGCGAAAGCCAGGATCACGAGGGCGGTGGTGTTGGGCTTGTCGAACACCTTGGCCATCACCAGCCAGAACGGAATGGCGGTCAGGATCACGGCCAGCACGAAGCCGGTCATGTAGCCCTTGAAGGTGCTGTGGCTCGCGGGGCCGTCGTCGTGGTCGCCGTGGTCGTCGTGGCCATGTGCGCCGTGGCCGGCGTTGTCGATATGCGCGCTCATTGCAGCGATCCCATCAGGTACACGAAGGTGAAGACGCCGATCCAGACCACGTCCAGAAAGTGCCAGAACATCGACAGGCACATCAGGCGGCGGCGGTTGGCGGCGGTGAAGCCGTGCTTGGGCAGCTGCACCATCAGCACGATGAGCCAGACGATGCCGAAGGTCACGTGCAGGCCGTGGGTGCCCACCAGCGCGAAGAACGACGACAGGAAGGCGCTGCGCTGCGGGCCGGCGCCTTCGTGGATCAGGTGCGCGAACTCATACAGTTCCAGGCCGATGAAGCCCGCGCCCAGCAGGCCGGTGATGGCCAGCCAGACCAGCACGCCGCCCATGCGGCGCTTCTGCATCTGGAGCATGGCAAAGCCGTACGTGATCGACGACAGCAGCAGCAGCGAGGTGTTCATCGCCACCAGCGGCAGGTCGAACAGGTCGGCGCCCGAGGGGCCCGCCGCGTAGCTGCGCCCGAGCACGCCGTACACCGCGAACAGGCACGCGAAGATCAGGCAGTCGCTCATCAGGTAGAGCCAGAACCCCAGCAAGGTTCCGTTCTCCGGATGGTGGTCTTCGTTGCGAACGCTGAACAGCTCGAAGGGAGGCACGTTCGCGGGGCTGGAGGGGAGGGTGGTGCTGTTAGACATGGGCAGCCAGGAGGCGCGTGCGCGCGTCTTCGGTGCGAACGACTTCATCCGTGGGGATGTGGTAGTCGCGCTTGTAGTTGAAGGTGTGGACGATGATGGCGACCAGCATGGCGACGAAGCTCACGCCGGCCAGCAGCCACATCTGCCAGATCATGCCGAAACCCAGCCCCGCGCTCAGCGCCGCGATGACGAAGCCGGCGGCCGTGTTCTTGGGCATGTGGATCGGGCTGTAGCCGTCCAGCGGACGCTGGTAGCCGCGGGCCTTCATGTCCGACCAGGCGTCGTTGTCATGAATGCGCGGGGTGAACGCGAAGTTGTAGGCCGGCGGCGGCGACGAGGTCGACCACTCCAGCGTGCGGCCGTCCCACGGGTCGCCCGTGGTGTCGCGCAGCGATTCTCGGCGAATGTAGCTCACCACCAGCTGGATGATGAAGCAGGCAATGCCCAGCGCGATCAGCACGGCGCCGAAGGCGGCGACCTGGAACCAGATCTGCAGCGACATGTCCTGGAAGTGGCTCATGCGGCGGGTGACGCCCATCAGGCCGAGCACGTACAGCGGCATGAAGGCGGTCCAGAAGCCGACGATCCAGAACCAGAACGAGCACTTGCCCCAGAACGTGTCGAGCTTGTAGCCGAAGGCCTTCGGGAACCAGTAGGTGATGCCCGCCAGCATGCCGAACAGCACGCCGCCGATGATCACGTTGTGGAAGTGGGCGATCAGGAACAGGCTGTTGTGCAGCACGAAGTCGGCCGGGGGCACCGCCAGCAGCACGCCGGTCATGCCGCCGAACACGAAGGTGATCATGAAGCCGATGGTCCACATCATGGGCAGCTCGAAACGGATGCGGCCGCGGTACATGGTGAAGAGCCAGTTGAAGATCTTCGCCCCGGTCGGGATCGAGATGATCATCGTCGTGATGCCGAAGAACGAGTTCACGCTGGCGCCGGAGCCCATGGTGAAGAAGTGGTGCAGCCACACGAGGTACGACAGGATGGTGATCACCACCGTGGCGTACACCATCGAGGCGTAGCCGAACAGGCGCTTGCCGGAGAAGGTGGAGACCACTTCCGAGAAGATGCCGAAGGCCGGCAGGATCAGGATGTACACCTCGGGGTGGCCCCAGATCCAGATCAGGTTCACGTACATCATGGCGTTGCCGCCCATGTCGTTCGTGAAGAAGTTGGTGCCGACGTAGCGGTCCAGCGACAGCAGGGCCAGCACGGCGGTCAGCACCGGGAAGGCGGCGACGATCAGCACGTTGGTGCACAGGGCGGTCCAGGTGAAGACGGGCATCTTCATCATGGTCATGCCGGGCGCGCGCATCTTCACGATGGTCGCCAGCAGGTTCACGCCCGAGAGCAATGTGCCTACCCCCGCTATCTGCAACGACCATATGTAGTAGTCGACCCCCACGTCGGGGCTGAAGATGATGCCCGACAGCGGCGGGTACGCCAGCCAGCCGGTCTTGGCGAACTCGCCCACGAACAGCGACGCCATCACGAGGCCGGCGCCGAAGGTGGTCATCCAGAAGCTGAAGTTGTTCAGGAACGGGAAGGCCACGTCGCGCGCACCGATCTGCAGCGGCACCACGAAGTTCATGAGGCCCGTGACCAGCGGCATCGCCACGAAGAAGATCATGATCACGCCGTGGGCTGTGAAGACCTGGTCGTAGTGGTGCGGCGGCAAAAAGCCGGCGTTGTCGCCGAAGGCCATGGCCTGCTGGGCGCGCATCATCAGCGCGTCGGCAAAGCCGCGCAGCAGCATCACCAGGCCCAGGATGATGTACATGATGCCGATCTTCTTGTGGTCGATGCTGGTGATCCAGTCACGCCACAAGGGGCCCCACAGCTTGAAATACGTCAGGGCGATGAGGACGGCGATGCCGCCCAGCACCACGCCGCCGAAGGTCGCGAGCAGGATGGGCTCATGGAGGGGAATCGCCTCCCAGGAGAGGCGGCCGAAGACCAGCTTCGTGAGGTCGAGGTGTTCGAGCATCGTCATTCTTCGGTAGTGCACATGGCCGTGACGTACTTACGCTTCGGCGAATTGATGTTGTCGGGCTGCCAGGGTTGCATGGTGGCCACGTTGAAGGCGCCGGGCTTGCCCAGTCCGCCTTCGGCATCGATGGCCATCATCTGCTTCATGCACATCTTGCCGCTGTCGACGCAGCGGTTCAGGATGGCGTCGTACAGGTCGGGGGCCACGGTGGCGTAGTGGCGCACCGGCTCGCGCTCGCTGGGCGCCTCGAGCTTCTGGTACAGGGCGCGGTCGAGACCGCCTTCCTTGTTGCTCTTGACCTTCTCGATCCACTGGTCGAAGTCGCCGTGGCTCAAGCCATGGAACTTGAAGCGCATGCCCGAGAAGCCCGCGCCGCTGTAGTTGGCGGAGAAGCCGTCGAACTCGCCCGGCTTGTTGATCACCGCGTTCAGCTTGGTCTGCATGCCCGGCATGGCATAGATCTGGCCGGCCAGCGCGGGAATGAAGAAGGAGTTCATCACCGAGGAGGCCGTGATCCTGAACTCGATCGGGCGGTCCACCGGGGCGGCCAGCTCGTTCACCGTGGCAATGCCCTGCTCGGGGTAGATGAAGAGCCACTTCCAGTCGAGCGCCACCACTTCGACCACCAGCGGCTTGGTGTCCGCGGGAATGGCGCGCTGGGCGTCGATGCGGCGCAGCGGCTGGTACGGGTCGAGCGTGTGGGTGCTGATCCAGGTGATCGCGCCGAGCGCGATGATGATCAGCAGCGGCGCCGCCCAGATCGCCAGCTCGAGCTGGGTCGAGTGGTCCCAGTCGGGGCTGTAGACCGCGTCCTTGTTCGACTGGCGGTATCGCCAGGCGAAAAGAATGGTCAGGGCGACCACCGGGATGATGATGATCAGCATCAGCACGGTGGAGACGACGATGAGGCGTCCCTGCTGATGGGCGATGTCGCCGGAGGGGTTCATCAACACCGTGTTACAGCCGGCCAGGAGGGCGACTGGAAGCAGCAGGAGCGATCGGCGAAGGTTCTTTAGGATGTGCATGCCGTGGGGAAAAGAGGTGCAGGGTCGGCGCAAAATGAGCCCACAATCTACGCCCTGAGACGGGTTTTGCCTATTGGACGTTTTGTCCTATGGCGGTAATCATGTTTCGGTGAGACGCTACACACTGTCCATGATCCTTATGTGTCGCGCCCCCGGCGGCATTCGAAATACAGCAAGCAATGACGACGTCCAGCACCACTCCGCCAGGCGCCCACCCGCAGCCGAGCTCGCCCGAACGCGACGCCCGCCCGGGTGACGACCACTCGCACATCGCCCCCGGCGAAATCGCCGTCGGCGTGATCATCGGCCGCGCCTCCGAATATTTCGACTTCTTCGTCTACGGCATTGCCTCTGTGCTGGTGTTCCCGGCGGTTTTCTTTCCGTTCGAGCAGCACCTCGAAGGCGTTCTGTACTCCTTCCTGATCTTCTCGTTCGCGTTCATCGCACGTCCGTTCGGAACTGTCATCTCGATGGCCATCCAGCGACGTTTCGGGCGGGAAGCCAAGCTGACGCTGGCACTTTTCGTGCTGGGCACGTCCACCGCCGGCATCGCGTTCCTGCCGGGCTATGCCAGCCTGGGCTTCACGGCCATCGTGCTGCTGTCGGTGTTCCGCTTCGGCCAGGGCCTGGCCCTGGGCGGTTCGTGGGACGGCCTGCCGTCGCTGCTGGCGCTGAACGCGCCTGCCAACCGCCGCGGCTGGTACGCCATGCTGGGCCAGCTGGGCGCGCCCATCGGCTTCTTCATTGCCAGCGCACTGTTCGCCTACCTGTATTCGAGCCTGCCGCGCGAGGACTTTCTCGACTGGGGCTGGCGCTACAGCTTCTACGTGGCCTTCGCGATCAACGTGGTGGCGCTGTTCGCCCGCCTGCGCCTGGTGGCCACCGAAGAGTATTCGCGCCTGCTCGAAGAGCGCGAGCTGCAGCCCACCAGCGTGGTCGAGCTGGTGCGCACGCAGGGCAGCAACCTGCTGATCGGTGCCTTCGCCGCGCTGGCCAGCTATGCGCTGTTCCACCTGATCACCGTGTTCCCGCTGTCGTGGATCACGCTGTACTCCGACCAGTCGGTTTCCGAATTCCTCGTGGTGCAGATGATCGGCGCGGTGCTGTGCGCCGCCGGCATCGTGGCCTCGGGCCTGCTGGCCGACCGCATCGGCCGCCGCTTCACGCTGGGCGGCCTGGCTGCGGTGATCGCGGCGTTCAGCGGCTTCGCGCCCACGCTGCTCGACGGCGGCCGGGTCGGCCAGGACATCTTCATCCTGCTGGGCTTCGTGCTGCTGGGCCTGTCGTACGGTCAGGCGTCGGGTGCCGTGACCTCCAATTTCGCCCCCAAGTACCGCTACGTGGGCGCGGCCCTCACGGCCGACCTGGCCTGGCTGATCGGTGCCGCGTTCGCGCCGCTGGTCGCGCTGGGCCTGTCGGCGCACTTCGGTCTGGCCTACGTCAGCATCTACCTGCTGTCGGGCGCGGTGGCCACGCTGGCCGCGCTGGGGCTGAACCGGGCGCTGGTGCGCGACTGACCCGCCGGCACTGCCGCCACGTTTCTTTCAGAAGGGGCCTTTCGGCCCCTTTTTCATGAGGATGACCGGATGTTCGCCGCTGCAATTTTCGACATGGACGGGCTGCTGATCGATTCGGAGCGCCCCATCATGGCCGCCTGGATCGAGGCCGCCCGCACGCTCGACATCGAGCTTTCGCACAGCCAGTACCTGCAGGTGGTGGGGCTGGCCACTTCGGAGTCGCAGCCCATCCTGGCCGGGCTGCTGGGCGGCACCGAGGCCTACACCCATGCCATCGCCCATGTCCGGGCGCGCCTGCAACTGGAGCGCTCGGACGGCACGCCCATGTTTCCGATCAAGTCCGGCGCGGCAGAACTGCTGGGCGCGTTGCGCGAGCGCGGCACGCGCTGCGCCGTGGCCTCGTCGTCCACCCGCGGGCAGATCGAGGCCTGCCTGGGCAGCCTCGGCGTGCTGCACCACTTCTCGGCCTTCGCGGGCGGCGACGAAGTGGCGCGCGCCAAGCCCGATCCGGCGCTCTACCTGCTCGCGGCCGAGCGCCTGGGCGTGGACCCGGCGGAATGCATCGCCTTCGAAGACAGCGAGAACGGCGCCAAGGCCGCGCTGGCCGCGGGCCTGCGCGTGGTGGTGGTGCCCGACCTCAAGCACCCGCCCGCGGCGATCGTCGAGCGGGCCTTCCATGTGCTGGGTTCGCTGCACGACGCGGTGCCGCACCTGCCGCGCTGGTTTCCCGCAACGAAGCGCCTGCAACCCGTGTGATTCAGAGCACCTCGTCGCGCAACTGCGGGAACACCTTCGACACCTTCGCCAGCAGGTAGTCGCCGTAGCGCCCGTTGAAGGCGTGCACGTTGGCGCGGTCCCAGCGCTCGGCGCTGTCGTCGCGCGCCTCGGCCCCGTTGATGCCCGCGAGGCCTTCGATGCGCTGCACGCGCGCGTCGAAATCCGGGTCGAAGAACAGCGGGAACGACAGCCGGTCGTGGCCCGAGGTGTTGCGCTTCACCCGGTGCGGCGTCGACTTGTACAGCCCGCCCGTCATGCGGTCGAGCATGTCGCCGATGTTGCAGACGAACGAGCCGGGCACGGGCGGCGCGTCGATCCAGCCGCCCGGCGTGTGCACCGCGAGGCCGCCGATGTGGTCCTGGTGCAGCACGGTCAGCAGTCCGTAGTCGGTGTGCTCGCCCACGCCCCATTGCACGTCGAGGCCTGCGGGCACGGGCTGCGTCGGGTAGTTGAACAGGCGGAACAGGATGAGCGGATCGGCCGTGTAGCGCTCGGCGAAGTAGCCTGCGGGCAAGCCGAGGCTCAGTGCGATGCCCTCCATCAGCCGGTGGCCCAGCTGCGTGACCGCGCCCATGTAGTCGAGGATGGCTTCGCGAAAGCCCTGCACGTCGGGCGCGTCGGGGAACAGGTTCGAGCCGTGCACCGGCGTCTTCGCCTGCACCCGCGGGTGGGTGGCGGGCAGCTCGGTGCCCAGGTACAGGCCTTCCTTCCAGTCGGGCCGGCCCGAGGTCAGCTCGCCCCCCAGCGGAAAGTAGCCGCGCCACGCCCGCCCGCCCAGCGCCATGCGCCACCGCATCTTGGTGTCCTCAGGCAGAGCGAAAAAGCGGTGGCTCAGGTCTTCGAGCCGTTTCACCAGCGCCGCATCGACGCCGTGGCCCGTCACGTAGAAGAAGCCGTGCGCGCGGCAGGCCGCGCCGATCTGCGCCGCGACGGCATCGCGCCCGGCCGTGCCGGCCACGAGCGGCGCCACGTCGATGAGAGGGAGTGCGGTGTGGTTCATGCGTCGCGTGAAAAAGGGGAGCGGATGTCGGACAGGAACTGCTGCGCGCGCGGATGCTGCGGGCGGTTGAAGAAGTCGTCGGGCGTGGCGCGCTCCAGCACCTTGCCTTCGTCCATGAACAGCACGCGGTCGGCCACCTCGCGCGCGAAGCCCATCTCGTGCGTGACGCAGACCATGGTCATGCCGTCGCGCGTGAGGTCGCGCATCACCAGCAGCACCTCGCCGACCATCTCGGGGTCGAGCGCGCTCGTGGGCTCGTCGAACAGCATCAGCGGCGGCTGCATGGCCAGCGCGCGCGCAATGGCCACGCGCTGCTGCTGGCCGCCCGACAGCTCGCTCGGCCACGCATGGGCCTTGTTCGACAGGCCCACGCGGTGCAGCAGCGCCATCGCGCGCTCGTCGGCCTCCGTGCGCGACAGGCCGCGCAGCTGCATCGGCGCCATGGTGCAGTTCTGCAGCACGGTGAGGTGCGGGAACAGGTTGAACTGCTGGAACACGAAGCCGATGCGCGAGCGCAAGGCGTTCACGTCCAGCCCGCTCGCATGGATGTCCTGGCCGTCGACCACGATGCGGCCCGACCGGATCGGCTCCAGCCGGTTGAGCGTTCGAATCAGCGTCGACTTGCCCGAGCCCGAGGGCCCGCACACGACCACCACCTCGCCCTTGTGGATGGTCTCGGTCACGTCGACCAGGGCGTGGTAGCTGCCGTACCACTTGTTGACTTTGTCGAGTTCGATCATGCGGACACCTTGGGGGTGGCTGTGGCTGTGGCGGTAGCGATGGCAGTGCCGCGCCGTGCGAGCCGGCGTTCCAGCCAGTAGGCGAAGCGCGACAGGCCGAAGCAAAGAATGAAGTACGTTCCGCCCAATATCAGGTAGATCTGCGCGGGCTTGGTGAACACCTGCGTGTTGATCTGCGTGGCGATGAACGACACCTCGGCCAGCCCGATGATGTAGCCCAGCGAGGTCTCCTTGATGGTCGAGACGAACTGGTTCACCAGCGAAGGCAGCATGCTGCGCAGCGCCTGCGGCAGCACCACCAGGCGCATCGCGCGGAAGTAGCCCAGGCCCAGCGCGCGCGCCGTTTCCATCTGCCCGCGCGGCAGGCCCAGGATGCCGGCGCGCACGATCTCCGCGAGGTAGGCCGCATCGAAGATGACGAGCGCGATCAGCATGGTGGTGAACTGGTCGGTCTTCACGCCGGTGACGCTGGGCAGGAAGAAGTAGGCCCAGAAGATCACCATCAGCAGCGGCACCCCGCGCACCACGAACACGAAGCCCGTGACCGGCCAGCGCAGCCAGCGCCACGGGCTCACCCGCGCCAGGCCCAGCACGATGCCCAGCGGCAGCGCGAGCAACAGGCCGCAGGAGGCCAGCAGCAGCGTGAGCGCCAGCCCGCCGAGCGGGCCGTTGGGGTACTGCCCGATGAGGAAGTACACCCAGTAGTCGTTGATGATTTCAATCATCGGCAGTGGCCCCCACGCTCGGCACTGCGTGTCCTCGCTGCCCCCCGAGGGGCCCGCTCGCGCCTTGGGGCGGCCCGGCGTCGCTCGAACGTCGTCATATCGTCCTCACCGGAAAGCGGTGGTGGTACCAGGTGGCCAGCCCCGTGATGACCAGCGACACCGTCAGGTAAGCAGCGCTCGCGAATGCGAAGGACTCGAAGCTGCGAAAGGTCGCGCTCTCGACCTGGCCGGCCTGGTACATCAGCTCGGCCACGCCGATCACTGTGGCGATGGAGGTGTTCTTCCACAGGCTCAGCGTCTGCGAGATGAGCGGCGGCACCGTCACGCGCAGCGCCTGCGGCAGCACCACGCGGCGCATAGTGGCCAGGTAGCTGAAGCCCATCGCGCGGCCGGCCTCGAACTGCACGGTGGGAATCGCGCGGATGCCGCTGCGGATGTCTTCCGCCATGAAGGCGGCCGTATAGAGCGCGAGCGCGACGATGGCGCTGTAGGCCTCGATGTGCCCCGCGTAGAGCCATTGCTTGATGCCTTCGGGCAGCAGCTCGGGCGCACCGAAGTACCAGAACAGCATGTGCGCCAGCAGCGGGATGTTGCGGACAGCTTCGACGTACGCAAAGCCCAGCCAGCGCAGCGGCGCGAACGGCGACAGCCGCAGCAGCGCCACCGCCATGGCGATGGGCAGCGCCAGCACCAGCGCGGCCACGAGCAGTTGCAGCGACAGCAGCAGGCCCGCGACCAGCATGTCGTGGTACTTGCCGGTGAGCAGCAAGGAGTAGTCGAACAGAGGCATGGGGGGCGACAGTATCACTGCCGCGTGGGGGATTCGCTCCCTCCCCCGCTGGGGGAGGGTTGGGGTGGGGGCATGACGGCGCTTGTCAAGGCGCGGCGCCTGTATGGAGACCGCGAGCCCCCATCCCGGCCTTCCCCCAGCGGGGGAAGGAGAAACACCGGGGTCAGTCGATCTTGTCGCTGTCCAGCTTGAAGTCGCGTGTCTCGAAGCCCGATGCCGTCGTCGGCCCGTACCACTTCACGAAGATCTTCTGCGCCTCGCCCGACTTTTCGAGTTCGCGCAGCGTGTCGTCCACCACCGCCTTCAGCCCGCTCTCGCCCTTCTTGATGCCGATGGCCAGCGCCTCGGTGCTCAGGTTCTGCTTGAGCACCACGTACTGCGCCTTCTGCGGGCCCAGCTTGGCGTAGCTGCGCAGCAGCGCGGCCTCGTCGTCCACATAGCCCACGCCCTTGCCCTGCTGCAGCGCCTGGAAGGCCTGCTGGCTGGTGTCGAAGGTCACGACCTCGGCAGTGGGCACGGCCTTGCGGATGTTGGGTTCCTGCGTGCCGCCGCGGATGGTCAGCACCTTCTTGCCGGCCAGTTGCGGGATGTCGGCAATGCCGCTGTCCTTCTTCACGATGGCCTTCTGGCCGGTGACGAAGGTGGTGAGCGAAAAGTCGATCTGCGCCTCGCGTTCCTTGTTGTGCGTGAGGCCCGCGGCCACCAGGTCCACGTGGCCCTGCTGCAGCTCGGGAATCCGCGCGGCCACGGCAATTTGCTTCAACACCGGCTTCACGCCGATCTTCCTGGCGATGGCGTTCACCAGGTCGACCTCGTAGCCGACGATCTGGCGCGTCTTCGGGTCGACGAAGGTCGCGGGCTCGTCCGTGCCGAGCACGCCGACGACCAGCTCGCCTTTCTTCTTGATGTCGGCGAGCTGGTCTGCGTGGGCGAGGGTGCCGAGCAGCAGGGTGGAAGCGGCGACGGCCGCGGCAATCAGATTCAAGCGCATGTTCTTCTCCTTGAGGGATGGCAGGGCGAGACCATATCAATAAAACCTCAGATCATTAAATGGTCAATTCATATATCGACATGTGTGGGCTGCTATGAGCCCGACGCGGGCTGCGGCTGCCTACTGCCTGTGTGGCTGCTGAAGGCGCCGCTGCCTGCCTGGGTTAAATTCGCGGCGCCCCACGCGCTGCGGCGCTCCTGCCGCTGTCCTGCGGCCTGCGTCCCGCGCCCCATCCAGCGAGCTCCCCATGATCATCAAACCCCGCGTGCGCGGCTTCATCTGCGTCACGACCCATCCCACCGGCTGCGAGGCCAACGTCAACCAGCAGATCGCCTACGTGAAGGCCCGGGCGCCCATCGCGGGCGGGCCGAAGAAGGTGCTGGTGATCGGCGCATCGACGGGCTACGGCCTGGCCGCGCGCATCACCTCGGCCTTCGGCTGCGGGGCCGACACGCTGGGCGTGTTCTTCGAGCGCGCCGGCAGCGAGACGCGGCCCGGCTCGCCCGGCTGGTACAACACCGCCGCTTTCCACCGCGCGGCCGCCGCTGAAGGCCGCTATGCGAAGAGCATCAACGGCGACGGCTTCTCCGACGCGGTGAAGCAGCAGACCATCGACACCATCCGCGCAGACCTCGGCCAGGTCGACTTGGTCGTCTACAGCCTGGCCGCGCCGCGCCGCACGCACCCGAAGACCGGCCAGGTCTTCAACTCGGTGCTCAAGCCCATCGGCCAGTCGGTGAACCTGCGCGGCCTGGACACCGACAACGAGACCGTGAAAGAGACCGTGCTCGAAGCCGCCACGCAGGAGGAAATAGCCAACACCGTGGCCGTGATGGGTGGCGAAGACTGGCAGATGTGGATCGACGCGCTGCAGGCCGCCGGCGTGCTGGCCGACGGCGCGAAGACCACGGCCTTCACCTACCTGGGCGAGCAGATCACGCACGACATCTACTGGAACGGCTCCATCGGCGCGGCCAAGAAAGACCTCGACCACAAGGTGCTGGGCATCCGCGAACAGCTCGCCGCCACCGGCGGCGATGCGCGCGTGTCGGTGCTGAAGGCGGTGGTCACGCAGGCCAGCTCGGCCATTCCGATGATGCCGCTGTACCTGTCGCTGCTGTTCAAGGTGATGAAGGCACAGGGCACGCACGAGGGCTGCATCGAGCAGGTGCACGGCCTGTATGCCGAAAGCCTCTACGGCAGCGCACCGCGCATCGACGGCGAAGGCCGCCTGCGCGCGGACTACAAGGAACTGGCACCGCAGGTGCAGTCTCTGGTGCAGGAGCTCTGGCCGCAGGTGACCAACGACAACCTCTACGAACTCACCGATTTCGCAAGCTACAAGACAGAATTCTTGCGGCTCTTCGGCTTCGCGGTGGAAGGTGTCGACTACGCGGCCGACGTGAACACCGACGTGGACATTCCCGGCCTCGTTCAGGTCTGAAAAGCAAACGAAGCGGCCCGCAGAGATACTCCCGCCCATGCAGATTCAAGACAAGCCGCCCGCCGGCACGCCCTTCGAGTGGATCGGCGGCGAACCCAAAGTGGAGGCGCTGGTCGAGCGCTTCTACGACCTGATGGAGCTCGAGCCCGGCTATGCGCAGCTGCGCGCCGTGCACGGCACCAGCCTGGACAACGCGCGCCAGCGCCTGTTCTGGTTCCTGTGCGGCTGGCTCGGCGGCCCGCAGCACTACACCGACCGATTCGGCCATCCGATGCTGCGTGCGCGCCACTTGCCGCAGAGCATCGGCGGGCACTCCATCGGCATCAAGGAGCGCGACCAGTGGCTGGCGTGCATGGACCAGGCGATGGGCGAGACGGGCGTGCCGGAAGACCTGCGCGAACGCCTGCGCGACTCCTTTTTCAAGACCGCCGACTGGATGCGGTCATAGGGCTCGCCCCCAGGCTTCGCGCACTTCGTGTCGCTTCTCCAACGCCCTACCGGGGGCAACACCTGCGGCCCGGCAAAGCCGGTTCCGCGGTGTTTCGCGAAGGTGCAAAACTGCTGTTGAATTGAATAGACAACGACTCGAAAGATCTTTTTCATGAATTCCATCGTCATCATCGGCGGCGGCCACGCCGCGGCCCAGTTGTGTGCCGGCCTTGCGGAAGCGGGGCAGGGCGCGCGCGTGCACCTGGTCTGCGAAGAGGCCTGCGAGCCGTACCACCGCCCGCCGCTGTCCAAGGCCTTCCTCAAGAGCGCCGAAGAGGTCGCGCAGCCGCACAAGGCCGCCGACTGGTACCGCGAAGCGGGCATCACGCTGCACCTGGGCGATGCGGCCGTGGCCATCGACCGCGAGGCGCACACCGTCACGCTGCGCTCCGGCGCGGTGCTGCCGTGGGAGCGCCTGGTGCTGGCCACCGGCACGCGCGCGCGCCAGATGCCCGACCTGAAGCCGGGGCTGGAGAACGTCGCCAGCCTGCGCGCCGCCGACGAGGCGCACCGCCTGCGCACGCGGCTCGCCTCGGCCGAACGCGTCACCGTGCTCGGCGGCGGCTTCATCGGGCTCGAAGTGGCGGCCACCGCCAAGGCGCTCGGCAAGTCGGTGCAGGTGATCGAAAGCGCGCGGCGCCTGCTGGGCCGCGCCGTGTCGCCCGAGCTGTCGGCGCACGTGCTCGCCACGCACCGCGCGTCGGGCATCGACATCGTGCTCGGCGCGCAGACCGGCGCGTTCGAGGTCGAGGGCGACCGGCTGCTGTCGGTGCAGGTCAACGGCGTGAAGCAGCCGGTCGACCTGCTGCTGCTGAGCGTCGGCGCGGTGCCCGAGACCGCGCTCGCGCAGGCGGCCGGCATCGAATGCGCCGACGGCATCGTGGTCGACGCGCAGATGCAGACCAGTGCGGCCGGTGTGCTGGCGGTGGGCGACTGCACGCGCTTTCCCGACCGCCGCGCGGGCCGCGCGCTGCGGCTCGAATCGGTGCAGAACGCCAACGACCAGGCCCGCACGGCCGTGGCCACGCTGACCGGCGCGGCGCGCGATCACGATGCGGTGGCGTGGTTCTGGTCCGACCAGGGCGGCATGCGCCTGCAGATGGCGGGTCTGATGCCGGCCGAAGGCACGCCGGGCCTGACCGGCGTGCGCCGCCCGGGCCCCAAGCCCGAGGCGTTCTCGCTGTTTCACTACGTCGACGGACAGCTGGTGTGCGTGGAGTCGGTGAACGCGCCGGTCGATCACATGATGAGCCGCAAGCTGCTCGAAGCGGGGCGCAGCCCGGATGCGGCGGCGGTGGGGGATGTGTCGGTGCCGTTGAAAAACCACTTGTAGTACGCAAGGCCGCCTGGTCTTTTTTCCCCTCTCCCCTCGGGGAGAGGGAGTAAATCGACTCAGCGCCGCACGGGCGCCAGCAGCACCACCAGCGCCCCGGCCCCGCCTTCCGCCGGCTTGGCCTGCACGAACGCGATCACCTCGTTCTTCTGGATCAGCCAGCGCTGCGCCTTGGTCTTCAGCACCGGCTGCTTGCCAGGCGACCCCAGCCCCTTGCCGTGCACCACGCGCACGCAGCGCAGCCCCTGCTTGTGGGCGGTGCGAATGAAGCCGCCGAGCGCCTCGCGCGCCTCGTCGCTGCGCAGGCCGTGCAGGTCGAGCTGGGCCTGGATGGACCATTCGCCCTTGCGCAGCCGCGCCGTCACGCCGGTGCCGATGCCCGGACGGCGAAAACTCATGGCGTCGTCCACGTCGAGCAGCGTGGTCACGTCGAACTCGTCGGACAGCGACTCGCGCAGCACGCGCTGCTCGTCGAGCTGGTGCTGCACCGGGATCGGCGGAGGCGGATCGGGCGCGAGCGGCACCGACGCCTTGCGGCGCAGCGGCTCGGTGGCACCGATGGCACGGGCGAACAGGTCTTTTTCGGCGGCGCGCCTGCGTTCGGCCGCGGCCTTGGCAGCCGCTTCGGCGGCTTCGCGCTCGCGGGTCTCGGCGATCAGGCGCTGCACCTGCTTGAGGTCGGCCAGGTTCTTGAGGGAGGGGGGACGCGACGCCATCAGAGCAGTCCTTTCTCGGCCATCGAGAAACTCTGCCCGGGGCTCACGATGACGTGGTCGAGCACCCGCACGTCCACCAGGGCCAGCGCGGCGCGCAGCGTCTGCGTGAGCGACTCGTCGGCGCGCGAGGGCTCGATGCTGCCGCTCGGGTGGTTGTGCGACAGCACCACGGCCGCGGCCTGGTGGTGAATGGCGCGCGTGACCACTTCGCGCGGGTACACGCTGGTCTGCGTGAGCGTGCCGCGGAACAGTTCTTCGAGCGCGATCAGGCGGTGCTGCACGTCGAGGAACATCACCGCGAACACTTCGTGGGGGCGCGCGCCGATGTGCAGCTGCAGGTACTGCTTGACGGCATCGGGCGAGTCGAACACCGCGCGTTCCTGCAGCTGTTGGCCCATGGCGCGGCGGGCCAGCTCGAGCACGGCAATCAGCTCGGAGCGCTTGGCGCTGCCGCCCATGCCCTTCACGGTCTTGAGGTCGTCGGCGCCGGTGTGCAGCAGGCCCGACAGGCCGCCGAAGCGTTCGAGCAGTTCCTGCGCCATCTGCAGCACGTTCTTGCCCGCCACGCCGGTGCGCAGCAGCAGGGCCAGCAGCTCGGCGTCCGCGAGCGCGGCGGCCCCGCGCGAGATGAGTTTTTCGCGGGGACGGGCGGCGAGAGGGAGATCCTTGAATGCCATGAAACCTTGGCGGAGCCGGGTGGAAGTCCCGATCCTTAAAATGAGGGCCAGTTTATCGGGACACCCACCTTGTCTTTGCCCACCTCTGATGCCCCCATGTCCCAAGTTGTGACTTCCGGCTCCTTCCTGACCCTGCACTACCGGCTGGCCGGCCCCGCGGGCGACATCATCAACACCTTCGCCGACAAGCCCGCGACCCTGTCGCTGGGCACCGGCGAGCTTTCTCCGGCCATGGAGCAGCGCCTGATGGGCCTGGAAGAGGGCACGCACGCCACCTTCGAGCTGCCCGCCGGCGAGGCCTTCGGCGAGCGCAACCCCGACATGCAGCAATGGGTGGCCCGCACGCTGCTCGCGAAGATGGGCGACCCCGACGAGAAATACGCCACGGGCGACGTCGTGCAGTTCCCCACGCCCGACGGCGCCGGCAGCTACGCCGGCGCGGTGGTGGACGCCAGCGACACCGCGGTGCGCTTCGACTTCAACCACCCGCTGGCCGGCCAGCCCGTCACCTTCGAAGTGAAGCTGATCGGCGTGCTATGAACCCGGTCATTTCGGAAGTCCTCCTGGCCGAGCCGCGCGGCTTCTGCGCTGGCGTCGACCGCGCCATCGAGATCGTGGAGCGCGCCATCGCCAAGTTCGGCGCGCCGATCTACGTGCGCCACGAGATCGTGCACAACACCTACGTGGTGAACGAGCTCAAGGCCAAGGGCGCGATCTTCATCGAGGAGCTGTCCGACGTGCCGCCCGGCGCCACGCTGGTGTTCAGCGCGCACGGCGTGAGCAAGGCGGTGGAGCAGGAGGCGCGCGACCGCGGCTTCGAGATCTTCGACGCCACCTGCCCGCTGGTGACCAAGGTGCACGTCGAGGTGGCCAAGCTCGCCAAGGAGGGCTACGAGTTCATCATGATCGGCCACAAGGGCCACCCCGAGGTCGAGGGCACGATGGGCCAGCTCACGAGCGGCATCCACCTGGTGGAAGACGTGGCCGACGTGGCGACGGTTTCGCCGGGCCAGACCGAAAAGCTCGCCGTGGTCACGCAGACCACGCTCAGCGTGGACGACGCCGCCGAGATCGCCGCCGCCGTGCGCGCGCGCTTTCCGAAGGTGCGCGAGCCCAAGCAACAGGACATTTGCTACGCCACCCAGAACCGCCAGGACGCGGTCAAGATCATGAGCCCGCAGGTCGACCTGGTGATCGTGGTCGGCAGCCCCACCAGCTCCAACAGCAACCGCCTGCGCGAGCTGGCCGAGCGCCTGGGCACCGAGAGCTACATGGTCGATTCGGCCGAAGAGCTCCAGGCCGAGTGGTTCGAAGGCAAGACCCGCATCGGCCTCACGGCCGGTGCGTCGGCGCCCGAAGTGCTGGTGCGCGAGGTGATCGACCGCGTGCGCGCGTTCGGCGCGGTGTCCGTGCGCAAGATGGACGGCATCGAGGAAACCATCAAGTTTCCGCTCCCCAAGGGCCTCAAGCTCGACGACATTCCCCCTCCCGGACACATCTCTTGACCGAAACGACAACCCGCAACTGGCGCTCTGAAATCGATAGCGCCACAACCAGGCTGGACGACCGTGGCAGCCACTTCTTGCGCCAAACCCCGTTGTGGAAGCTGCCGGCCGCCGCCTTCGGCGTCACCGCGCCGGGCGCCGAGGTCTGGCTCAAGCTGGAGCACCTGCAGGTCAGCGGCAGCTTCAAGGCGCGCGGCATGATGAACCGGCTGCTGGCCAACGACATTCCCGCCAGCGGCGTGGTCGTGGCCTCGGGCGGCAACGCCGGCATTGCCACCGCCGCCGCGGCGCAGGCGCTGGGCGTACCGTGCCAGGTGTTCCTGCCGGGCGTGTCGCCCGAAGCCAAGCGCGCGCGCCTGCGTGCGCTGGGCGCCGAAGTGGTGGTGGTCGGCCAGCTGTACCCCGACGCGCTGGCCGCCTGCCTCACGCGCCAGAAGGAGTCGGGCGCCTTGCTCACCCACGCCTACGACCAGCCCGAAGTGGTGGCCGGTGCCGGCACGCTGGGCCGCGAAATCGAAGCGCAGGGCGGCCTGCCCGACGCGGTGCTCGTGAGCGTGGGCGGCGGCGGTCTCATCGGCGGGCTGGCCGGCTGGTTCGAGAAGCGCGCCCGCGTGGTGGCGCTCGAACCCGAGAAGGCACCCACGCTGTACCGTGCCCGCGAAGCCGGCGAGCCGGTCGACGTGGACGTGAGCGGCATCGCCGCCGATTCGCTGGGCGCGCGCCGCATCGGCAACATCGCCTGGGAGATCACGCAGCAGCAGGTGGAACACGCGCTGCTGCTGTCCGACGAAGCCATCCGCACCGCCCAGCAGTGGCTGTGGAAGGAACTCAAGCTCGCCGTGGAGCCGGCCGCCGCGCTGCCGCTGGCGGCGCTGCAGACCGGCGCCTACGTGCCGCGCGCGGGCGAGAAGGTGTGCCTGATCGTCTGCGGCGCCAACGTCGACCCCGCCACCGTTGCCTGACAGCCTCGCAGCCCTGAAAACCCGAACCCTGGAATCGACCGATGCTCGACATCACCCTGCTCCGCAAAGACCTGGCCTCCGCTGTGGCCGGCCTCGAAAAACGCAAGAAGAACCAGCCTTACCTCGACGTGTCGGCGTTCACCGCGCTCGAGGCCGAGCGCAAGACCGTACAGACCCGCAGCGAGGAAATCCAGGCGCGCCGCAACACGCTGAACAAGCAGATCGGCCCGCTCAAGGCCAAGGGCGAGTCCACCGATGCGCTGATGGCCGAAGTCAACGCGCTCAAGGCCGAGCAGGAGTCGCAATCGAAGCGCCTCGACGAGATTCAGCCCGAGCTGCACGCCTTGCTGCTCGCCGTGCCCAACCTGCCGCACGCCAGTGTGCCGCTCGGCGAAGACGAGACCGGCAACGTCGAAGTGCGCCGCTGGGCCCCGCAAGGCGGCGCCGGCGCCAACGCCGTGCCGCTGGCCTTCGCGCCGAAGGACCACGTCGACCTGGGCGCGCCGCTGGGCCTGGACTTCGAGATGGGCGCCAAGCTCGCCGGCTCGCGCTTCACCGTCATGAAGGGGCCGATCGCCCGGCTGCACCGCGCGCTGGCGCAGTTCATGATCGACACGCAGACCGAGAAGCACGGCTACACCGA
Organism: Variovorax monticola; assembly: GCF_051216855.1. NCBI lineage: Bacteria > Pseudomonadati > Pseudomonadota > Betaproteobacteria > Burkholderiales > Comamonadaceae > Variovorax > Variovorax monticola. The sequence goes on along the minus strand of NZ_JBPJZP010000003.1, from coordinate 644,266 downwards.
GTGCTACGTGCCCTACATCGTCAACGCCGCCACGCTCAGCGGCACCGGCCAGCTGCCCAAGTTCGAGGGCGACCTGTTCGCCGCGAAGAAGGGCGGCCAGGACGGCGAGCCCGCGCCCGACCATTCGGCGCTGTACCTCATTCCGACCAGCGAAGTGCCGCTGACCAACTTCGTGCGCGACGAGGTGGTGGCCGAGTCGCAATTGCCCATCAAGCTCACGGCCCACACGCCGTGCTTCCGCTCCGAAGCGGGCAGCGCGGGCCGCGACACGCGCGGCATGATCCGCCAGCACCAGTTCGACAAGGTAGAAATGGTGCAGGTGGTGCACCCCGACACCAGCTACGACGCGCTCGAGCAGATGACCGGCCACGCCGAAGCCGTGCTGCAGGCGCTGGAGTTGCCTTACCGCGTGGTGCTGCTGTGCACCGGCGACATGGGTTTCACCGCCGCCAAGACCTACGACCTGGAAGTGTGGCTGCCGGCGCAGGACACCTACCGCGAGATCAGCTCGGTGTCGAATTGCGAGGCTTTCCAGGCGCGCCGCCTGCAGGCCCGCCTCAAGAATGCCAACGGCAAGAACGAACTCGTGCACACGCTCAACGGTTCCGGCCTGGCCGTGGGCCGCGCGCTGGTGGCGGTGCTGGAGAACCACCAGAACGAAGACGGCTCGATCAACGTTCCGGCTGCGTTGCGCCCGTACATCGGCGGCGTTGAAATCTTGCGCGCCTGAGTCTTTTTATAGAAACGACTCGAATTACCCGTATAATCGAGGGCTCGACAGACACCGGAGAGGTGGCAGAGTGGTCGAATGTACCTGACTCGAAATCAGGCGTACTAGCGATAGTACCGAGGGTTCGAATCCCTCCCTCTCCTCCAGAAATGGCCCCGCAAGGGGCTATTTTTTTGCCTGTAGCCCGCGCAAGTCTTCTCAGGATCACGCCGTTGGTTGCTCTCGTGGCCTTGCGCTGTTCCTGACGCTCCTCGAAGGGGTCCGCGGCCCCACGGATCGTGCGCTGAGTTGCTGCCAGACGCAGCGCATCCCGACAGTGGACGGACTTCGATGCGCCCTCCGAAATACCTCAGGCCAGGTACTTGTCCGTGGTGGTGATCGACGCGTAGCCAAAACCCAGCGCAGCCATCGATGCGGCATGTACTTGGGCGGCAGGCACTGCGGTGCCCTCGAATTCCAGGTTCATGGTCGCGCACGCATCGTGCGCCACGGTCACGGCGTAGCCGAAGTCGGCGGCGGCACGGCTGGTCGCCTCGATGCACATGTGGCTCATCGCCCCGATCACCACCAGTTCCTTGACGCCTTGTGCGTCCAGCACCTCTTTCAGTTGGGTCCCGCGGAACGAGTTGGGGTAGTTCTTCACGATGACCGGCTCACCCTCCAGCGGCGCCACGGCGGGGATGATCTGCACGCCGGCAGTGCCGGGCGTGAAGAACGGGGCGTCAGGTTGGGCGCCTTCATGCCGGACATGGATGAGCAACTCGCCCTTGGCACGTGCCGCCGAGACGACGCGGGCAGCGTTGGCCACGGCGGCATCGAGGCCGACCAGCGGCAGCTTGCCGGTCGACAGGTATTCGTTTTGAAGATCGACGACGACGATGGCGCGCTTGTTCATGGTGAGCTCTTTCTTTCAGGTCAGTGGATGCTGGGGAATGGATGTCTGCCGGCGCCGATGCCGTTGCGCGCGAACCGGGATCTGGAACCTTGGATCTGGTTTCGGCGCCGTGCAGGCTGAATTTTCAGTAAACGCCAAACAACGCACCATTGGCCTGAGTGACTGTATTCAAAGGAATCGGGCCAAAATGCGCCGTATGCCGCCCGTTCGTGTCACCGTCCTTGCCTTCGAGGGCGTCAGCCTGTTCCATCTTTCCGTGCCCGGCATCGTGTTCGACGTCAGGCCGGCGCCCAGTGGCCTGCCACCCTACCAAGTCGAGTACTGCGCCCCCGCACCCGGCCGCGTGCGATGTGATCAGGGAATGGAGGTGGAGGTGCACCGCGGTCTGGAGGCGATGGTCGGCGCCGACATCGTGGTGGTGCCCGCCTGGAACCACCCTGAAATCGCCGCTCCGGCAGCGCTGACGCAGGCACTGCGCCAGGCCCATGCGCGCGGCGCCCAGGTCGTCGGCCTCTGTCTGGGCGCTTTCGTGTTGGGCGATGCGGGCCTGCTAGACGGACGGCGTTCAACCACCCACTGGGCTTGCCGAGAACTCTTCGCCCAGCGTTTTCCAAAGACGCACTTTCATCCCGATGTGCTGTATGTCGATGACGGCAATGTCGTCACTTCGGCCGGAACCGTGGCTGCCATCGACTGCTGCCTGCACATCCTGCGCCTGCGCCACGGCGCCGATGTCGCCAACCGCGTGGCACGGTTGCTGGTGACGCCGCCTCACCGCCAGGGCGGCCAGGCGCAGTACATCGAACAGCCCGTTCCTGCACTGCCGAGCGAGGCGCGTTTGCCCGGTGTGCTGGCGTGGGCGCGCGCGCATCTGTCGGAGCCTCTGTCGCTGGATTCGCTGGCGGACGTGGCGCGAATGAGCCGACGAACCTTCACACGGCGCTTTCGCGAAGCCACGGGCACGACCGTGAACAAGTGGCTCGCGGCCGAGCGCATCGGCAAGGCGCAGCAACTGCTGGAAACCACCGACCTGCCCATCGAGCGGGTCGCAGCAGAAGCAGGCTTCGGAACATCGCTGTCGTTGCGCCAGCACTTTGCGCATCAGGTGCGCACGTCACCGTCCTCCTACAGACGCGCCTTTCGCGTCGCCGAAGTTCGGCCCGCCCTGTCTATTCGATCTTGAACACGAACTCCTGCGTCGCCAGGATCTCCGCGTCCCCCGTCGTCTGGCATTCGTAGCGCATCATGGCCGAGCGCACGGCCGACTGGTACACCTTCGGCCCCGACACGAAGCGCACCTCCGTCACGCGCCCGCCCTTGATGCGCACCTCCGCCTTCACCACGCCGCTCGTGCCTTCGTCCAGCGCCTTGCGCGGCATCTCGGGCTTCACCTGCCTCGGGCATGCGACCGCAATGTCCGTCGAAGTCGACTGGGCCGGGGGAGCCGGCGGCGCGGGGGGCGCAGGCGGTGCGGCCGGGGGCGGCGCAACCGGCTCATGGCTTTGCACCGCCGTGATCGCCGGCGCGGTGCTCGGCGGCGGTGTCACGGCCGGCGGCGGCACGTAGGCCGGCTTCGGTGGCGGCGGGGCCTTGGGCGTCTCCAGCTTGATGACCTTCTTCGGCGGCGGTGGGGGAGGAGGAGGCGGCGGGGGCAGCTTGACCTCCGCGATGATCGTCGCGTCCATCGGCTTCTTGATCATCTCCACCGCCTGGCGGGCCAGGCCCGACACCAGCGCATAGCCGACCAGCACATGGAACAGCACCATCACGCCGATGCCCACGGGGCCGAAGCGGGACTTGGGGTCGAAGTCGTTGGCGCGGCTCATGGAATGAACTGCTCCGAACCCATGATGCCCAGCTTGGTCAGGCCCGAGCGCTGCGCCGAGGCCATCACGCCGGCCACCACGTTGTACTTGGCCGCCTTGTCGGGCCGCAGGTGCACCTCGGGCTGCACCGGCTGCGCGGCGACCTGCTCGAAGCGCCGCTCCACCTCGGCCAGCTCGCCCACGGCCTCCCCGTTCCACAGCACGGCGCTGCGTTCGTCGATGTCGATGCGCAGCACCTCGGGCTTGATGTCGCTCGGCGGCGGGTTGCCGTTGGGCATGTTCAGGTTCACCGCGTGCAGCTGGATCGGGATGGTGATGATCAGCATGATCAGCAGCACCAGCATCACGTCGATCAGCGGGGTGGTGTTGATGTCCATCATGGGCTCGTCGGACGGCGCGCCGCTACGGCGCCCCTGTTTTTCTTTTCGCATGGCAGTGCCTTCTCAGTTGCGCGCGGGGGGCTCGGTGATGAAGCCGACCTTGACGATGCCGGCCGACTGGCACGCGAAGATGATCTTGCCCACCGGCTCGTAGTCGGAATGCCAGTCGCCGCGAATGTGCACCTCGGGCTGCGGCGTCATCGCGGCCACCTTCTTCAGCCGCTCGGCCAGGCTGCGCGCGTCGCGCACGGGGGTGTCGTACCAGTAGATGCGCCCCGCGGCGTCCACCGACAGCACGACGGTCTCGGGCTTGCTTTCGCGCACCTCGTTGCGCTGCTTCGGCACGTCCACCGGCACCGAGTAATTGACCACCGGAATGGTGATGAGGAAGATGATCAGCAGCACCAGCATCACGTCGACCAGCGGCGTGGTGTTGATGGCGGCAATGGCCTGTTCCTCGTCGCCGCCGCCGGATGGGATGTTCATCGCCATGGTGTGGGTCGCTCGCTTGCGTGCGGTGCGGCGGCGCTCAGGCCGGGGCGCTGCCGGCCAGGATCACCGAGTGCAGCTCGCCGCTGAACTCGCGCACGTCGTCCATCACGGTGATGTTGCGGCGCAGGAGCCAGTTGTAGCCCAGCACCGCGGGCACGGCCACGGCCAGGCCGATGGCGGTCATGATGAGCGACTCGCCCACCGGCCCGGCCACCTTGTCGATCGACGCCTGCCCCGCGATGCCGATGGCCGTCAGCGCGTGGTAGATGCCCCAGACCGTGCCGAACAGGCCGACGAAAGGCGCGGTGGAGCCCACCGTGGCCAGCAGCGACATGCCGTTGCTCAGACGGCGCTGCACGCGCTCCGTCGCGCGGTGGATGCACAGGTCGACGAAGTCTGCGAAGTCGACCTTGCCGCGCAGGCCGTCGTGCTTGCGCGTGGCGTGCACGCCCGCGTCGGCGATGAAGCGGAAGGGGCTGCCCTGCGCCAGCCGCTCGGTGCCGGCCTGCACGGTGCCTTCGTTCCAGAAGGCGTTGTCGACCTCCTTCGCCTGGCGGCCCATGCGCATCTGCTCGAGCAGCTTGGTGACGATCACGTACCAGCTGCCCATCGACATGATCGCCAGGATCAGCAGCACGGTCTTGGCCACCAGGTCGCTCTGCGCCCAGAGCGCGCCCACGCCGTAGGGGTTGTCGACCTTGGCTGCGGCGGGGGCTGCCACGGCGGGTGCCGCGGTCGGCGTTGCGGCTGCCGGGGCAGCAGGCGCGGGTTCGACCGCCGCCGCAGGGGCTGCGGCGGCCTGTGCGTCGGCAGCGTGCGGCGTGGCGGCCAGGGTGAGTGCCAGAACGAACGGGGCGGCCGCGGCCATCAGCCTTGCGCAGAAGGTTTTCATCATGAGTGACTCCAAAAAAACAATACGTGACTCGGTTCAGGCCGCGGGCTTGGCCGCATGCCAACCCTGGGCCTTGCCCCACACCGCATGCACGCCGGCACCGTCGCCGCGCACCACGTGGTAGCGGTCGTAGGGCGCGGCCGTCATGCAGGCGTGGTGCGGCAGGATGCGCACGCGGCTGCCCAGCGGCAGTGCGTCGAACAGGGCCTGCACGGCCGCCTCGCCATCGCCTTCGCAGGCCACCAGGCCGTGCTCCTGGTGCAGCTCGGCCACGCGCAGTCCGGCCAGCGGCGTGGTGCCTTCGACATGGCACACCAGCCCGAAGCCCAGGCCTTCGCGAAACTCCGCGCCCGATGCGTCCTTCGACAGCGCGAGCGCACCCGCGTCGATCAGCACCCGGCGTGAGCGCGGGTTGTGGCCGATCACCGTGGCCAGCACCGACAGCGCGATGTCCTCGATGCGGCAGATGCCGCGCGCGGCCTGGTCGAGGTCGAAGAAGGTGTAGACGCCGGGGCGCATCTCGGTGACGCCGTCGAGCCGCTCGGCGCACACCGCCGTCGGCGTGGCGCCCACGCTGACCACGTTCACCTCGAAGCCGGCCGCGCGCAGGCGCGCTGCCGCATGCACCGCGCCGGCCCGCTCGGCCTCGGCAATGCCGCGGATCGCGGCCAGCCCGGCGGCGTGGTAGCTGTGGCCCGCATGCGTGAGCACGCCGGCCAGTTGCAGCGAGCCGCTGCCTTGCACTTCGCGCGCGACGGCCAGCAGTGCCTCGTCGCCGGGCGCGACGCCGCCGCGCCCGCCGCCGGTGTCGATCTCGATCAGCAGCGCGAACTTCGCGCCCAGCGCGCGCGCACGCGCGGCCGTGTCCCGCACCGCCTCGACGCGGTCGGCCAGCAAGGTCACACGCGCGCCGTGCGTGCGCTGCACTCGGTGCAGCGCATCGATCTTGTCCGCGCAGATGCCCACCGCGTAGGTGATGTCCAGGAAGCCGTGGCTGGCGAAGTAGTCCGCCTCGGCCACGGTCGACACCGTGATGGCGCCGCTGTGCCCGCGGGTGGCCAGGCGCGCCACGTCCGCCGACTTGGAGGTCTTCAGGTGCGGGCGCAGCGCCACGCCGTGGCGCGCCGCGCGCTGCGCCATCGCCTCGCAGTTGCGCTCGAGCACCGTGGCGTCGAGCAGCAGCGCGGGGGTGGCGAGTTCGGCCAGCGCCGTGCGGCCGAGTTGCGTCATCGCGCCCATCCGAGCTCCGCCATCATCAGGTCGACCGCTTGCGCGATCTGCTGCACGAAGGGCGGCAACAGCACCAGCGTCATGTGCGCGGAGCCCTCCACCAGCTGCACGCGGCCGCGCGTCGACAGCGCCGCATGGTCTTGCTGGTACTCCGGCCAGCGCCGCTGGACCTCGGTGGCGTCTTCGGCACCGGCCGGCAACTTGTCCTGCGCCGCCCACAGCACCGCGACCGGGCGTGCGCCCAGGTCGGGCGATGCCGCGGCCTGCTGCGCGACGAGCGGCAGGCCCGCGTGCTCCGACACCATCGTGTCGATGGACTCGGGCGTGTAGCTTGCCTTCAGCTGCCGCACGACCTCGGGCATGTCCGCGAACATCGCCTCGATCGGCGCCATCTCCGGCGGCGGCGAACCGCCGGCCTGGAAGGCGCTGCGCTTCGCGCGCTCCGCATCCAGGTGCGCCTGCGGTAGCGGCTGCCTGAACAGTTCGCACTGGTCCGGGTGGCTGGCATCGAGCATCACCAGCCCCACCACCTGCTCGGGGTACAGGCCCGTGTAGATGCGGTTCAGCAGGCCGCCGAGCGAGTGGCCCAAGAGCACGATCGGCCCCGTCACGCCGGCCGCCGTCAGCAGCGCGTGCAGGCGCTGCGCATTGCGGTGTCCGTCGAAGGGCGCGGGGTCGGCCTCGCTCCAGCCCATGCCGGCGCGGTCGTAGCTGACCACCGGGTACTTCGCCGACAGCAGTTGTTGCAGCCGTCCGTAGATCGGCGACGCGCAACCGCCGCCGGCCTCGATCACCAGCGTGGGCTGCAGCGGCCCGCCAGGCGCGGGGCCGCTGCGCTGCAGGTGCATGGCGAGTCCGCCGATGTCGTACAGCTCGCCCGGTACGGCGATCTTCCAGGGCTTGCCCACCTGCGCCGCGCGGCGCTTCGGTTCCTCCACGCGCGGCCAGTAGTCCAGGTCACGCACGCGGTAGGGCAGGTTGGCGAAGTCGGTGCTCAGCGCCGCCGGGGTCGACACATAGAGCACCGACCTGGCGATGGGCCCGAACTGCGCATGGAAGTGCTGTGCCGACTTCACCACGATCAGCTTCTTGCCTGCCAGGTCGATGCCCAGGCCGGTGAACAGGTCGGGCGACATCACCTGGTTGCGCTTGCTGATGAGCACGATGTCCACGCCGTGGGCTGCCTGCACCCACACGCACGGGCCCATGGATGTGCGCAGGCCGGCCTCCAGGCCGCCTTGCGAATGCGCGTCGTGCACGCCCCTGACGGTCACGTGCAGGTCGATCGGGTCGCCCGAGGCCGGGCCGCACTTGCCGCCCAGGCGCAGGTCGAAACTGGCGCCCACGCCCGCGTCGCGGCACAGCTGCACCGCGCCCAGGTCCCAGACGCCGCCGAAGGCCACGTCGGCGATGCCGCGCTCGACGATGGCGCGCAGCACGAAGGTGCTGTCGCTGGTGGCGCCGCCGCCGGCGTTGTCGGCCGTGTCGGCAACCACCACCGGGCCGCCGGGCGTGGCCATGGCCTGCGCCAGCATGTCGTCGATCGACAGCGAGGGCACGCCGGTCTGGTGGCGCAGGTCCCAGAACTCGCGGCCCAGTTCGTCGGCCAGCTTCGCGGCCAGCGCGGGGTCGTTGTCCGTCACCACCCACAGCTTGGCGCCGGACTCGGGCACGTCGGCCCACGGAAAGCCGTGTCCCAGCGACACCGACAGCACGCCGGGCAGCTTCTCGCAGGCTTCCATGCGGCGCACGAAGCCGGCCATGGGTTCGCGCGTGGTGTGCCACTTGCCGACCATGCGGCAGTCGTGCACGGCCGTTACCGGCTGCACGCGGCCTTGCGCGGTGTCGACCACGATGCGAATCAACTCGCGCAGGCGGATCAGTGCGTCGGTGTGCGGATATTCCTTGTAGCAAATGATCACGTCCGACTCGGTCAGCATCTTCTGCGTGAAGTGGCAGTGCAGGTCGAGCGACACGCCGATGGTCACCTTCGGCCCGACGATGGCGCGCACGCGGGCAATCAAGTCGCCCTCGCAGTCGTCCAGGCCCTCGGCCACCATCGCGCCGTGCAGCACGAGGATCACCCCGTCCACCGGGCCGGCCTTGCGCAGGTCGGCCAGGATCTCGTCGCGCAGGCTCTCGTACACCGAGCGCACGGTGCGCCCCAGCGGCTGCGCGAAGGCCAGCAGGCTCTCGACCGTCTCGTGGCCCTCGGCGGCCAGTTGCTTGCGCACTTCGACCGCGAACATGCCGTAGCCGGTCGCGTCGCGCGTGCTGGCGTCGCCGCGGAAGATGCCGTACGCGTCGTAGCAGCCCAGGCCGGTGGGGGCCGAGACGAAGGTGTTGGTTTCGGTGGCGAAAAGGGCGGTGAAGAACTTCATGCGCGTGGCTCCTGGCGGGCAAGGTAGATGTTTCGGGTGCGCAGGGTGCTCAGCCGCAGTCCCACGACCCGGCCCGCCTCGCGCTCCACGTTGAGGACCGATGCGCCCATCTGCGCCAGCACCGGATCGGTGGAGGCGAGCGTCATCAGGTCGGCCGACAGCGCGGTCAGCGCGCACACGTGCTGGCCGTGGCGGCCCTGCACCGTGAGCAGCAGCGTGCCGTCGGCCAGCGCCACCTGCGCGGTGGCGTCGAGGTCGGCGCTGGTGTAGTCGCCGCACAGCTGCGCGGCCAGCGACGCGGCGTCGGGCACCGCTTCGCCCAGGCGCTCGAAGCGGCGCGGCTGGCCGCCTTCGTGCAGCACCAGCGTGTCGGGCGCGCGCTGTGGATCGATGTCGCCGGCGTCCAGCACAAGGTCGTTCACCGGCAGGTCCTGCAGGCCCAGCCACAGCTTGCCGTCGCCCTGGTGCATCGCCCTGGCGCCGCCGGCCTGCCACGACATGCCCAGCTTGCCCGCCACGTCGGCGAAGCCGAGCACGCTGCCGGTCGAGCGGTCGTGGTAGTTCTGCCCGACCAGCGCGGGGAAGGCGCTGGCCAGGGGGCGCACCTCGGGCGGCTGCAGCGCATCGCCCAGCAGCAGCTCGACCACCTTGAGCGCCAGCGTCGACGGGGCCACCGCGGCGCCGTTCACCATCACGATGATGTCCAGCCCGTGGGCTGGCACGCTGAGCATCTGCGACTGCGCGCCGAGCACCGCACCCGCGTGATGGACGATCTCCACGCCGCGGTACGGGTGGCGCGCCAGCCCGAAGCCGTAGCGCACCGTCGAGCCCGAAGACAGCGTGGTGGGCTCGGACAGCAGGGCCCAGCTTGTCGCGCTGCCCACGGTCTTCTCGCCGGCGCGCATGTGCGCCTGCCAGCGCAGCATGTCGTCCACCGTCGACACCAGCGAGCCGCCGCCGTCGAGCTCGCACGGGTACACGCCGCGTTGCCAGCCACCGCCGGGCGCGGGCATGTACAGGCCGGCCAGGCCGGGCACCACGTCGAGGTCGGTCGCCACCGAGGCGGTGTCGGGCATGCCCAGCGGCCCGAACAGGCGCGTCTTCAGGAAATCGTCGTAGCTCAGGCCGCTCACGCGCTCGACGATCTTCGCCAGCAGGAAGTAGCCGCCGTTGCTGTAGACCATGTGCGTGCCGGGCTCGAAGTTCAGCTCGCTCTGGCGCGCCATGGCCGGCAGCCCCGGGCCCGGCCGGGTGAAGGTGAGGCCGTGCGCAATGGCCCACAGCTCGTCATGGCCGCGCCAGCCGCTGGTGTGCGTCAGCAGGTGGCGCAGCGTGGGTCCGTCGGCGCTCAGCTGCGGCAGCTCGGGCAGGTGCTTGCGCACCGCGTCGTCCACGCCGAGCAGGCCGTCCTCGGCCAGCAGCAGCACGGCCATGGCCGTGAAGTGCTTGCTGGTGGAGGCGATGCGCATGCGCGTGGCGGGCGTGTTGGCCACGCCCATCTCCAGGCTCGCCATGCCGACGGCGCGCCGGTACAGCAGGCGGCCGTGGCGCGCGATGCCCATCACCATGCCGGGTGCGTCGCCGCGGTTGAAGGGCGCCACCAGTGCGTCGATGGCGGCCAGCGCGGCGGCCTGTGCGGCAGCGGGCGACTCGGGGGTGTCGGAAAGGGAAGGCGAGGTTGGTTGTGACATTGAACAGGACAACGACAGGGTGTGAGGTGTGAAGGAAGCGGGGAAGAATCATTGCGGGCTCAGGTCGGCCGTGCCGCGCGCATCAGGCGCACGAACGGCCCCTCGGTGGCGCGCAGCACCATGGCGCCCATGACGCCGCCGATGAGCGTCGTGGCAACGATGGCCATCGCCAGCCCGTTGGGCATGGACTTGAGCGTGTCTGACAGCATGCCGACCACCAGCGGCCCCAGCACGCCGAACGGCAGGCCGGCCACGGAGAGCAATGCGATGGTGCGGGCGCGCAGGTGCGGCGGCGCGGCGTCCTGCAGCACGTTGGGCAGCAGCACCGCGCCCCCGATGAGCGGCACCACCAGCAGGGCCAGCAACGTGAAGGCGTCGGTCGCCGAGCGCGTGAAGAGCAGCAGCGTGGACAACAGTGCCGCCGTGAGGTTGCCCAGCATGATGATGCGCAGCGCGGCGGCCGGTCCCATGCGGGGCTGCGCGAAGCGCATCGCCAGCACGCCCAGCAGCCCGCCGGCCACCGTGCCGCACAGAAAGGCAATGCCCATGCCTTGCCCCATCTGTGCCGGCGTGACGCCGTACTGGCGCGCCGCCATGATCGGCAGCCAGGTGCCGATCGAGCTCATGCCGACGCTCGCCAGGCCCACGCCGGTCACCAGGCCCGCGAAGGTGCGCCAGTGCTGGCGCAGGTGATCGCGAAAGCTGATGCTGTCGGGCGAGTCGGGCATGCCGGACAGCGTCGCGAGCGGTGCGAAACCCGAGGGCGTGTCGCCGGCGTGCACATCGGCGGCTGCCTTCGCGCGCGCCGCGGCCGGCGGCATCCCGGTTCGCCGCGTGCGCCGTATCGACAGCACCAGCAACGCCACGGGAATGCCCGCGGACGCCATCACGAAGAAGGTCAGCCGCCATGCCTCCAGCTGCTGCATCGACGCCGGCAGCCAGTGCCGCAGGTCGTCCGTCAGGTGCACCACGGTGCCGCCCAGCAAGGCGCCCAGCGCACTGCCGAAGATGGCCGACAGCGCGAACACCGCATTGGCCAGCACCCGCTGCGCGCGCGGGAACAGGTCGGGGATCATGCTGTTGGTGATGGGCGTGAGGCCGGCTTCGCCCACGCCCAGGCCGATGGAGGCGATGAACAGCACGCCGTAGTCCATGGCGGTGCCGCGCATGGCAGTGGCGGCGCTCCACAGCAGCACGCAGGCCGCCAGCACCACGCGCCGGTCGTAGCGGTCGCTCAGCCAGCCCAGGGGCAGCGTGGCGATGCCGGTGAACAGCACGATGCCCGCGCCCTGCAGCAGCCCGAGCTGCGTGTCGGAGAGCGACAGCGTGATGCGCATCGGCTCCGTCAGCAACGTGAGAATGACCTTGTCGATGGAGCCCAGCACCGTCGCGATGACCAGCACCGCCAGCGCGTACCAGGCGCTGGGCGGTGCTTTTCGTGTCGTGTCGTGTGCTGCGGGCCGCGTCGCGTCCGGCGGCACTGCGGCCGCCAGCGGAGTGAGGCTGGACATCTCAGAACGGCACGTTGACGGTCATGCCGACGGTGCGCGAAGGCGCGAGCGCCGCCTGCACCAGGTTCGGGTTCGCCGACAGGCCGGTGTCGATCGACACGATGCCGCGCTTGTTGGCCAGGTTGCGCACATAGGCCGCCAGGCTGAAGCGCTTGAACTCGATGCCCGCCTGCAGGTCGACCACCGTGTAGGCCGGCATCTTGATGCTCGGAATGACCGCGCTGCCGGCGTAGCCCGCATCGCGCTTGCCGGTGTAGCGCGCGCTCACGCCGAAGTAGGCCGGGTGCTCGGCAATGCTGAAATTGCGCGTCACCCCCAGCGTGGTCGCGAAGCGCGGCGTCTGCGGCAGCCGCGTGCCGGCCCTGGCGTCCAGGCCCTTCGCGTCTTCGGTCAGGCGCGCATCGATGAGCGCGGCGTTGCCGGTGAAGCGCCATTCCTTGCTGGGCTTCCAGTTGAGCGTGAGTTCGCCGCCCTTGATGCGCGCGGCGCCCGCGTTGGTGACGAAGACAAAGCCGCCGCTGCGTGTGGGCTGCTGCACGTCGCGCCATTCGATGTCGTAGAGCGCGGCCTCCAGCGACAGCGTGCGGTCCAGCAGGTCGGCCTTGTAGCCGAGCTCGTAGCTCCACAGCGAGTCGGACCTGTACATCGGCTGCACGATCCGGCGGTCGGTGTCGGCCTTCAGCACGTTGGGGCCGCCGGGGCGGTAGCCGCTGGCCGCGCGGAAGTACATGGTGCTGGTGTCCGTCAGCGTGTACTTGGCCGCGGCAAGGTAGGTGGTCGGGCTTTCCGACGAGGTGCCGCTGGCGTTGGCATCGACCGGGCCGATCAGGCTGCCGCTCTGGCGGCTGCCGTAGCTCTGGTTGTTGCGCGCCAGCCGCACGCCGCCGGTGAACGACAGCGCGGGCGTCACGTTCCAGGTGACGTCGCCATAGGCGGCCTCCTCGCGATAGCGTGAGAACTGGGTCGACGTCAGGAAGCTCCTGTTGCCCAGTCCGCCGTTCAGGTTGGCGCTGAGGTTTCCGTCGTTGCTGCCGCGTTCGCGGTTCAGGTAGATGCCGGCCAGCCATTCCACGGTGGTGCCCGAGCGCGAGGTCAGGCGAAACTCCTGGCTGACGCGGTGCTGCTCCACGGTGCTGCTCAACGGCACCGAGGCCGCCGACAGGCGCATCGCGCTCAGCGCCGGCCCGTAGAGGCCGGTGAGGTCGACGGTGCTGGCGATCTTGGTGTCCTGCGCGGAGGTGATCGAGTTCAGCCGCGCCCAGCCGAAGTCGTATTCCACGTCCAGGCCGAACAGCTGCGTCTTGTTGCTGTACGGCTCGCCCTGCGACAGCTGGCGCGTGCGCTCGAGTCCCCACGGGCGCAGCGTGCGCCTGTCGATGTCCTCGTAGCCCAGGCCCTTGCGTTTCACGTCCTGCACGGTGCCCGTGAGGCGCACCGTGAGTTCGCGCGTGGGCGTCAGCAGCAGCGACACCCGGCCGCCGTCGGTGTGGCCGCGGTCGATGTTCTTGCCCCAGCCCGGACCCGAGGCGTCGTAGCTGCCGCCGAGCTGATCGGTGAAGGCGGCGATGCGCACGGCCGCCACGTCCTCCTTGATCGGCACGTTGAGCACCGCGCCGGTCGTGAAGCCCGGGCCGCCGCCCTGGGTCCACGAGGTGCCGAACTTCACCGAGCCCGCGAACTCCATGGTGTCGGGCTGGTTGGTCACGTACTTGAGCACGCCGCTCATGGCGCCCGCGCCGTACAGCGTGCCCTGCGGCCCGCGCAGCACCTCGATGTGGTTCAGGTCGAGCATGCCCATGTCCAGCGGCGTGAAGCCGCCCAGCGCGCCGGCCGAGCTCAGGCCGGTGGCCACGTCGTCCACATACACGCCCACGGTCGCGATGCCCTGCACCGGACCTGTGGTGAGCCCGCGCATGGTGAGCACGCCGCCCACGCTGCCGCTGCTCGTGAGGTTCACGCCCGGCTGCTCGGCGATGTAGTCGGCCAGGTTCTTCGCACCCGCGCGCTCCAGCGTCTCGGCCTTCATCACGTTGACCTGCATCGGAATTTCGCGCACCGGCTCGCGGCGGCGCGTGGCCGTCACGGTGACGCTGTCGAGCGATTGCGGCTCTTCGGTCGTTTGCCTCGCGGCCACCGCGGGCGCGGCCGTGTAGACCACGACGGCACCGTCGTCGCCGCGGCGCGTGACGAGCGGCGTGCCGTCGAGGATGCGCGCGAGCGCCTCCTGCGGCGACAGCGCGCCCTTCACGCCGCGCGTGGCCAGGCCCTTCACGTCGTCCACCTTGTAGATCAGCTGCACGCCGCCCTGGGCGACATAGGTGTCCAGTGCGCTCTTCAGGTCGCCACCGGCGATGTCGAAGGCCTGCTGTGCCTGCACCTGGCCCGGGCCCTGCGCCTGGGCCTGCGCGGACAGCCCGCCGATCAGCGCGCATGACCCCGCGATGACCCAGGGGCGCAGGGCCACCCGTTTGCTTTTCTTCACGGACGGCACGGAAGGCAGGGTAGCGCTTTGCTCGATTCGATTCATGATCTACAGCGTGGTATTTGTTGGGGTACCCACTGAGACGAATGCCCCGTCACATTCCGGTAATAAGCTAGTTCGAAATTCTTGTTTCGTTGCCGCTGTCCTGTACCGCCAGGCCGAAGCCCTGCTTGAGCAACGCCACGAAGCCGCCCATGTTGTTCGCATCGAAACTGCCGCCGATGCGGATGCGCGCGACGGCCGCATCGGCGATGACGAGCTTGCGCGTGTTGTAGCGGTTGAACTGGATGGCCGCGTCGCCCAGCGTGGTCTGGTCGAACACCAGCTTGCCCTGGCGCCAGCTGAGCTCGTCGTCGATCTGCTTGGGGGCCTTGGGCATCACCAGCACGTTGCCCGCGCTGGCCACGGCCGCCTGGTTGCGCACGAGCACCGTGGGCGCGACACCCTCTGCAGCCTGTGCGGACGCGATCTGCACGCGGCCTTCCTCCACCACCACGTTCACCTGGTCGCCCTGGCGCCTGACCACGAAGCGCGTGCCCAGCACGGTGATGCGGCGTTCGCCCGCGATCACCACGAACGGGCGCTTCTTGTCGTGCGCGATGTCGAAGTAGGCCTCGCCGTCTTCCAGCCACACCTTGCGCCCGCTGTCGTTCACGAGCGTGCGCAGCTGCGTGGCGGTGTTCAGCGTGAGCACCGAGCCGTCGGCCAGCGCCACCTGCTGGCGCGCGCCCACGGCGGTGGCGTAGTGCTCGCTTTGCCAGTCTTGCCAATCTTGCGAATAGCGCCAGCCCAGCCAGCTGCAGGCGCAGGCCGCGAGCAGCATGCCGGCGGCGATGCGCTGCGTGGAAAAGCGCGGCAGCCAGCGTGCGCCTGCCTGCCGCGGCGAGGGGCCGGACGCGGGGGTGCGCACGGGCAGCGGAATGGCGATCGTCGCGGCCGAAGGTGCAGGCGCAGGCGTTGGCGCTGCTGTCGGGGCCGGCCTTGGCGTTGGCGCCGCCGCCGGGGCCGGCCTTGGTGTTGGCGCCGCCGCCGGGGCCGGCGGCGCGCGCAGGGCGCTCAACCGGTCGGCGCGCTGCCAGGCGCTGGCCAGCCGCAGCCACGCGATGCGGTGCGCGACCGACTCGGCGATCCAGGCGTCCAGCTGCTGCTGGTCGGTGTCGCCCCAGCGGCCGGCGTCGCGGCGTGCCAGCCAGTCGGCGGCGGCGGATTCGATGCGTTCGGCGTCGGTCATGGCGAGAGCCTCTTGTCGTTCTGTGCCCGGCCGAAGGCCTTGGTGTCGAGCTGCACGCCGCTGGCGAGCATGGCGTCGGCCAGCGCCCGCACGCCGCGCGACACCTGGCGCTCGACCGTGTCTTCGGTGATGCCCAGCTGCGTGGCCACCTCGCGTTGCGAGAGACCGTCGATCTTGCGCATCTCCACCACGCGGCGGCACTTGGAGGGCAGGGCGTCGAGCGCCGTCTGCAGCAGCCGCAGCTCGCCGCGGCCCGCGGCGTGGCGCTCGGGCGTGAGTTCGTCGGCCGAGAAGTCGAGCGCGTCCAGGTCGGCAATGATTTCGATGGACACGATCTGGGCACGCCGCGCGCGGTCGATCAGCAGGTTGCGGGCGGTGGTGAAGACAAAGGGCTTGACCAGTTCGGGGAGGGCTTTGGCAGCCGATTCATAGATACGCACGTAAACGTCCTGGCGCAGGTCGGGTATTTCGGCGTCGTCCCGCCAGTTTCGGCGAAGGAACCGCGTGAGCGCGGCCTCCATCGGCAGCACTTCGCTGACGAACCAGGTGTCCAAGTCACTGAGAACCAAAAGAGCGCTCCTGGGAATGGCCGGATGGGATGACGACGGGCCGCCGGGATTGGCGACAGACAGTGAGACGAACGCCGACGGGATTTCCGGTAACGCGCGACGGAAATACCGGAAACCGCGGGCTGGCTCGTCTCACAAGGGTCACAAGAAAAATCACATCGCGGGAAGCACATCCAAATGAATCGAATCGGGAGGCAGAGCGTCACCCCCCCCGCCGGAGCCCGGCGGCACATGGCCATGGCCCTTGCGCTGAGCGGCGTCCTGCTGGCCTTGCCGTCGTCCGCCACGGGGACGGCTTCGGTGCCGGCCCGCGAGTTTGACGTGGTCGGCGGCGCGCTCAAGCCCGCGCTCGACACTTTCATCGCCCAGTCGGGCGTGCAGCTCATCTACAAGGTGGAGGATGTCAAGGACCTGTCCACGCGCGGCGTCAAGGGAAAGATCGCGCCCGAGGCGGCGCTGGACCGCCTGCTGGAGGGCACCCGCCTGCGCATCCGCCGCGGCCAGGACGGCGCCATGGTGCTCATTGCGCCGGCGGACCGGAAGCAGCCCTGAAAGCCCGCTCTCCCCTGCCGGCGCGCTTCAGCCCGGCTTAAGGTTGGCGGCCGATACTGGCCGTGACGGTCAGCTGGCGCTGGTAGGGGTCGCTCAGGCACCCGCCCCTCAGGGGTGGTTCCCCGAAGCCGGCGATCGTCCCCTCTTCGAAATCGGTGCGCGATGGCGGCGAAGGTTTTCCTCGCTGCCCGTTTCGCAGGCACCGTGTTGCAGGCCACGCCAGGCAACGATCCCGCGCGAACCTCGCACGGTTGTCCCCAGTGTTGTCCCCCATCGGCGGGGACAACCTTCCTTCATCCGGTTCGGGCCGGTTCGGGCCGGTTCGGGCCGGTTCGACCCCGTTCAGGCCCAGGCGAGCGCCGGCTCTTCCACGCGCCAGTTCGGCTCGTTCGACGTGGCCGGAAAGCCCGAATCGTTCACCGCGGCGGCGGCCGGCACCGACACCACCGGCGGCAGGTGGCGCAGCTCGTAGCCCCTTCCGTACACCGAATGCAGCATGAACTCGCTCTGCTTGTGCAGCGCCAGCTTGCGCCGGATGTTCGCCACGCAGCAGTCGAGCACGCGGCTCTTGCGTTCGATGCGCGCGTCCATCCACAGCGAGGCCAGCAGCCAGTCGCGCTCCAGCAGGCGTCCCGCGTTGCGGAACAGCAGCAGCGCCAGCTCGAACTCGCGCGGCTTCAGGCGGATGTCCTCGCCCTTGTGCACCACCACCTTGCGGCTGCCGAGGAACTGGTAGTCGCCGAAGCTCGCGCTCACCGACTGCGGATGCAGCAGTGTCTGGTTGCGGCGCAGCGCCTCGCGCACGCGCAGTTCCACCTCGAAATCGTCGACCGGCAGCACCGCGAAGTCGATGGATGCGCCGTTCGGCTCGCGGTCGGCCGACGCCAGCACCGCGGCCAGCAGCTCGCGCTGCAGCGCATTGGCCACCAGGAAGATCGGCAGGCGCAGCGCCTTGCACATCGAGGTCAGCACCGGCCAGGCGCCTTCGTCCTTCAGCACCACCAGCAGCAGGCCGAACTGGCTGCCGCGGGTCACGGCCAGCAGGAACTCGGCGCTGCTGTCGAAGCGCACCGGCGTGCAGCCCATCAGGCGCAGCCTGTGGCCCCAGCACTGGGTCTGGGCTTCGTCGCAGCCCACCATGGCCACATGGCGCGAGCCCTGCGCGTTCTTCGTGTCGATAGCTTCCATCGGGTGTGAGAGTTGGGGGTCGGGGTGTTCAGCCCGCCGCGAGGCGTGTGCCGGCGCCCGGCTGCGTCTTGCGAACGCCGTCCGGGCCGTAGAAGAGTTGCGCGCTGGCCTGCAGGAAATGCAGGGCCTGCTGCGTGAAGTCGAGGTGCGCATACACCATCGAGCCGTTGCGCAGGTTGTGGCTGCGGGCCTGCACGGCCAGCACCAGCAGCTCGGCCCAGGCCTGCTGCACGGGCTTGCCGTCGGCCGCCGCGGCGGCATCGCCCCCGGCACGGCCGGGCCCGAAGCCCAGTGCCACCTGCAGCGCCTCGCGCTCGATGTCCAGCACCGCCATGCGGTCCAGCAGGCGGGTTTTCTGTGCGGCGATCTCCGCCAGGTCGCCGAACACGTTGTCCGACATCGCCTTGGCCTCGCGGTCGAGCAGGGCCAGGAATTCCTGGATGCTGGCGGCTTCGGTGCGCAGGTGCGTCAGCAGGGAGGCGGTCATTCGCGGCCTTTCGGATCGGTTTTGCCCTCGACCGGGGCGTCGAGCAGGTCGCGCACGCTGGCCAGCAGGCCGTCGGCGATGCGCTCGGGACGGATCTGGTAGCGCCCGGCCCGGATGTCCTCGCGGATCGCGGCCACCCGGGCGGCGTCGAAATCGCTGCCGCCCACGGCGCTGGGCATGGCGTGGACGTGCGCGGAGGGCTGCGCCGCTTCCTTGGGGCGTGCGGCGGCGGTGGCCGCGGTGGCGGCTGCGGCGGCAGCCGTGCCGGCCGCGCCGGTGGCGGTCGGTCGGGGAAGGGGCGTGGCCGAAGGGGCGGGTTGATCGATTTTCAAGGTGATTCCTCAGGGGCTGACCCATATATCGGCAGCACGGGCAAGAACTTTAGAAGCGGCTTGCAACAAAGCGTACGGCAAGTGTTCAGGGGCCGCTCGGCTCACTGGGCCAGCTGGATCTGCCCCTGCAGGTCCGCCACGCCGCTGACCAGCCGCCCGTCGAGCGTCTTGGCCTGCACCACGGCGCCCACTGCCGCGCCGCTCATGGCCCGGGCGTCGGTGCTGACCACGAAACCCTGGCCCTGCGCCACCACCTTGACCGACTGGCCCTGCTGGATCACGGTGACGCCGCGCACCAGCTCCTTGCGAAGCGGCGCGCCCGGCGCGATGCGGTTCGACGCGACCACGCCGTTCAGTTCGCCGGCACTGGTGATCACCGAGCGCGGCAGCCGCGACAGGTCGCCCGTGCGTTCGGTGAAGTCGCCCGCGCCCAGCGGCCGGCCCGCCTCGATGGCGCGCGCGGCCACGAAATAACTGCCTTCCACCGCCACGTGCGCCTGCACGAAGCGCGTCCAGGGCCTTTCGGTCTGGCAGCGCACGCCCACCGACACCCGGCCCCAGGGCGTCGCGCCCGGCGGCAGGAAGACCTCGGGCGCGTCGCAGGCGGGCAGGGCGGCGGTGCCGTGGCCCTCCAGGCGCACCGTCACCTTGCCCGGCAGGCCGGCGGTCTGCACCTGCAGGTACCTGGCGATGGCGGCTTCCGCGGCCGGGTTCGGCGCATCCTGAGCGGACTGCTGCGCGGGCTCCGCCGCCAGTGCGAACACCGGGCAGCAGGCCACCGGCAGTGTGGCCAGCACGGTGTGCAGCAGGCGGGTGCGCAGCTTGAAGAGGGTCATCGGAGGCGTCTGGATAGGGGCTTGGAATGCGGTGCGTCCTGTACAGGGAGCACAAGCCACCGCCCCGAAATTCTAGAAATTCCCGGGGCGATCGAAGGTGCGAGCAGCAGGCGAAAACCCCCTTTGTTCGAACGATTGCAAACGCGGCTCATGCATAGACTCGCTTTCCATCTGTCGCCGCGCCTTGCGCATTCGCGACGCTTCAACGGATGGAACACACATGATCGACAAGCTGGACGCGGCGTTTCGCTTCAACCGCGAGGCCCTCAACCTCCGGGCGGAACGCCAGGAGGTGATTGCGGCCAACATCGCCCATGCCGACACGCCCAACTACAAGGCGCGCGACTTCGACTTCAGCGCCCGCCTGAACGAGGCCGTGGAACGCGGCCGCTCGTCGCAGTCGATGTCGATGGCCACCACGTCCGCGCGCCACATCGAAGGCCAGGCGCAGGCGGCGAGCGACAAGGACCTGCTCTACCGCACCCCCAACCAGTCGAGCATCGACGGCAACACCGTCGAGATGGACGTCGAGCGCATCGCCTTCGCGGACAACGCGCTGCGCTACGAGTCGAACCTCACGGTGCTCAACGCCAAGATCAAGTCGATGCTGTCGGCGGTCGCGCCCTAAGCCCAGGAGCCACGCATGCCGTTTCCCAGCACATCCATGAACATCTTCAACGTGGCGGGTTCCGCCATGACCGCGCAGTCGCAGCGCATGAACGTGACCGCCAGCAACATGGCCAACGCCGAGAGCGTGGCCGGCCCCGACGGCATGCCGTACCGCGCCAAGCAGGTGGTGTTCGAGGTCGCACCTTCGGGCATGCAGGACATCGGCGGCGTGCGCGTCGCGGGCGTCATCGAAGACCCGTCGCCGCCCCGGCTGGTGTTCGACCCCAAGAGCCCGAACGCCAACGCACAAGGCTACGTGGCCATGCCCAACGTCAACGTGGTCGAGGAAATGACCAACATGATTTCCGCCTCGCGCAGCTACCAGGCCAACGTCGAAGTGCTCAACACCGCCAAGACGCTGATGGTCAAGACGCTCACGCTCGGCCAGTAAATCCGTACGTCCCGTCCGGCTCGCCCACCCCTCTTCAAGCAACACAGACACACAACGCCATGGCCATCTCCGACACCTCGTCCATCACCGGGCAGAACGCCACCAGCGCCGCAGCCGGCAGCAACAGCAGCGTTTCCAACGCCGACAGCGAACAGCGCTTCCTGAAGCTGCTGGTCACGCAGCTCAACAACCAGGACCCGCTCAACCCGATGCAGAACGCCGAGCTCACCTCGCAGCTGGCGCAGATGAGCACGGTCACCGGCATCGAGAAGCTCAACACCACCCTGTCGGGCCTGGTGAACCAGACCGGCTCCAACCAGGTGCTGCAGGCGGCCTCGCTCATTGGCTACAACGTGCTGTCGCCGGGCGACGTGCTCACCACCAAGAAGCCCGAAGACGGCAAGGACCCGGCCAGCCAGGCCTTCGCCGTGGAGCTGCCGGGCACGGCCGCCGACGTGGAAATCAAGATCCTCGACGCCTCGGGCAACGTGGTGCGCACCATCGATGCCGGCGCCATGAAGGAAGGCGTCAACGCCGTCACCTGGGACGGCAAGGACGACGCGGGCAACGCGGTGGCCGCGGGCGCCTACCGCTTCACCGTGGACGCCACCAACGGCAGCACCGCCGTGAAAGCCACCGCGCTCACCTTCACGCAGGTGGCCGCGGTGAAGCAGGGCACCGACGGCGTCACGCTCGAACTGTCCTCGGGCAACAACATCGGCCTGGCCGACGTGCGCCTGTTCCTCTGAGTCATCCCCCGCATCCAACGCAAACGAATTAAGGAACCATCATGGCTTTTTCCCAGGGCATCAGCGGACTCGGCGTGGCCGCGGCCAACCTCGACGTCATCGGCAACAACATTGCCAACTCGGGCACCGTCGGCTTCAAGTCGGCCGCCGCCACCTTCCAGGACGTGTACGCGGGCTCGCGCGTCGGCCTGGGCGCCTCGGTGTCGGGCGTGTCGCAGAACTTCACGCAAGGCACCACGCAGTCGAGCAGCCGCCCGCTGGACGTGGCCATCCTGAACGGTGAAGGCTTCTTCCGCCTGGCCAGCGCCAGCGGCGAAATCATGTACTCGCGCAACGGCCAGTTCACCAAGGACAAGGACGGCTTCATCACCAACGCCCAGGGCCTGCGGCTCACGGGCTACGGCGTGAACGCCAGCGGCGGCATCAGCGGCGGCACGCCCACGGCCATCCAGATCCCGACCGCGGCCATGACGCCCAACCCGACCAGCAACATCAAGGCCGAGTTCAACATCGACGCGCGCCTCGCCGCCCCCACGAAGACGCCGTTCAACGCGGCCGACTCCGACACCTTCAACTACTCCAACGCCGTCGGCCCCATCTACGACTCGCTGGGCAATCCGCACGACGTGGCCGTGTACTTCGTGAAGACCGCCGCCAACACCTGGGACGTGTACGGCTCCTCCGACGGCGCGGCCATCGGCACCGGCCCCATCCTCACCGGCATGACCTTCGACACCAAGGGCGTCATGACCGCGCCCGTCGGCGGTTCGGTGAACATCGGCCCGCTCAACTTCGCCAACGGCTCCGCTGCGCTCACGGCCAAGGTCGACCTGTCGGGCACCACGCAGTTCGGCGCGGTCAACGCCATGAGCAAGCTCAGCCAGGACGGCTACCGTTCGGGCGAGCTCACCTCGTTCTCTATCAACGCCGACGGCACCCTCACGGGCAAGTTCTCCAACGAGCAGACCAAGCTGCTGGGCCAGATCGTGCTGTCGTCGTTCTCCAACCCCAACGGGCTGGAGCCCAAGGGCGACAACGTGTGGGCCGAGACGGCCGCCTCGGGCTCCGCGCTCACCGGCACGCCGGGCGAGGGCACCAAGCTCGGCGCGCTGCAGTCCGGCGCGCTGGAGTCGTCCAACGTCGACCTCACGTCCGAGCTGGTCAACCTGATCGTCGCGCAGCGCAACTACCAGGCCAATGCGCAGACCGTGAAGACGCAGGACCAGGTCATGCAGACGCTGATGAACATCCGCTGACGCGCCGACCCTCACCGTCTCACACCAGGAACACCCAGTGGATCGCATGTTGTATGTCGCCATGAGCGGCGCCAAGCAAATCATGGAACAGCAGGCCTCGGTCGCCAACAACATGGCGAACGTCTCGACGCCGGGCTTCCGTGCGCAGATTGCCAGCTTCCGCGCAGTGCCGGTGGTCGGCGCCGAAGCGCCCACGCGCGCCTTCGTCGCCGCCACCACGCCCGGCGCCGACTTTTCCCACGGCCCGCTCACAGAGACCGGCCGCCCGCTCGACGTGGCCGTGAGCGGCCCCGGCTGGCTGGTGGTGCAGACGCCCGACGGCGGCGAGGCCTACACGCGTGTGGGCAACCTGCAGATCGGCGCCGACGGCCAGCTCACCACCATGGGCGGGCGCCCGGTGATGGGCGACAACGGCGCGATGACCGTGCCGCCCGGCTCCGCGCTGACCATCGCCTCCAACGGGCTGGTGGCCGCGCGCGACCCGGCCTCGGGCACCCTCACCGGCATTGCCGAGGTGGGCCGCCTGAAGCTGGTGAACCCGCCGAACGCCGACCTCGAGCGCGGCGACGACGGTCTCTTTCGCATGCGCGCGGGCCAGCAGCCGGCGCAGGCCGACGAGGCCGTCACGCTGGTCAGCGGCGCCATCGAAGGCAGCAACGTCAACCCGGTCGAGGCCATGGTGGCCATGATCGCCAACGCGCGCAGCTTCGAGATGCAGATGAAGTCGCTGCAAAGCGCCGACATCAACGCGCAGTCGGCCAACAAGCTGCTGTCGTACGGCTGATCCGCAGCCCGCGCCCACGCTTTCGCACCAGCCGCCACCCGCCCCGCCACACACGCAGGACTCCCAGAAAATGATTCGCTCCCTCTACATCGCCAAGACCGGCCTCGACGCGCAGCAGACGCAGCTCGACGTGGTCTCCAACAACCTGGCCAACGTCGGCACCACCGGCTTCAAGCGCAGCCGCGCCGTGTTCGAAGACCTGGTCTATCAAAACCTGCGCCAGAGCGGCGGCCAGTCGTCCGACCAGACCCGCCTGCCTTCGGGCCTGCAGGTCGGTACCGGCGTGCACGTGGTCGCCACCGAGCGCATCCACTCGCAAGGCAACCTCACCAAGACCGACAAGCCCACCGACGTGGCCATCAACGGCGGCGGCTTCTTCCAGGTGCTGATGCCCGACGGCACCACCTCGTACACGCGCGACGGTTCGTTCCAGAAAGACCGCGACGGCCAGCTCGTCACGGCCAGCGGCTTTCCGGTGCAACCCGCCATCACCATTCCGGCCACCGCCACCAGCATCACCGTGGGCCGCGACGGCATCGTCTCGGTCGTGCAGGCGGGCAGCACCAACACCGTGCAGGTCGGCCAGCTCCAGCTCGCGACCTTCATGAACCCCACCGGCCTGGAAAGCAAGGGCGAGAACCTGTACGCCGAAACCGACGCCTCGGGCGCGCCCAACCAGGTGAACCCCGGCGTCGACGGCGCGGGCACGCTGAGCCAGGGCTATGTGGAAGCGTCGAACGTCAACGTGGTGGAAGAGCTGGTCAACATGATCGCCACACAGCGCTCGTACGAAATCAACAGCAAGGCCGTGCAGACCTCCGACCAGATGCTGCAGCGCCTGGCGCAGATGTGATGCGCGGCGTGCGTCTTCTTCATGGGGGCGGTCGCAGCGGCGGTGCGTGGTGTCGCGCCGTGCTGCTCGCGGCCCTCGCCGCGCTGGCCGCCGGCTGCGCGCAACTGCCGCGCGAGCCGCTGGTGCACCAGCCGATGACGGCGCGCGCCGACAACTACGCGGCCCTGCAGCCGCGCCGCACCCCCGGCGCCATCTTCCAGGACGGCCCCGGCGCCAACGCGCTGTTCGAGGACCGCCGTCCGCGCAACATCGGCGACATCCTGACCATTCTCATCAGCGAGAAGGTCAATGCCACCAAGAATTCGGGCGCCAACGCCAGCCGCACGGGCAGCACCTCGAGCGTGTTCGCGGCCATTCCCAAGCTCATCGGCGGCCTGCTCGACGGGCAGGACGCCAAGCTCAGCGGCGCCAACACGCTCAACGCCAAGGGCGGGGCCAATGCCAACAACACCTTCAACGGCGTGATCACGGTCACGGTGACGGACGTGATGGGCAACGGCAACCTGCTCGTGAGCGGCGAGAAGCAGATGGGCATCAACCAGGGCACGGAGTACATCCGCTTCTCCGGCGTGGTGAACCCGCGCACCGTGTCGGGCAACAACACCGTGCCCTCCACGCTGGTGGCCGATGCGCGCATCGAGTACTCGGCCAAGGGCTACATCGACGAGGCGCAAACGATGGGCTGGATGCAGCGCATCTTCCTCAACGTGATGCCCTTCTAAAAATGACCTACTTCCTTGCGCGGCATCCCGCGAATATTTCGGCCCGCTGGCGCATCGCCTTGCTCGGCCTGGCTGCTGCCTTGTTCATCGCGCCCGTGCATGCGGAGCGGCTCAAGGAGCTGGCCAGCATCCAGGGCGTGCGCGACAACCCGCTGATCGGCTACGGCCTGATGGTGGGCCTGGACGGCACGGGCGACCAGACCATGCAGACGCCGTTCACCACGCAGAGCCTGAACAACATGCTGCAGCAGCTGGGCATCACGATCCCGCAGGGCGTGAACATGCAGCTGAAGAACGTGGCGGCGGTGATGGTCACGGCCACGCTGCCTTCGTTCGCGCGGCCGGGTCAGAACATCGACGTCACCGTGTCCTCCATGGGCAACGCCAAGAGCCTGCGCGGCGGCACGCTGCTGATGACGCCGCTCAAGGGCGTGGACGGCGCGACCTATGCGGTGGCGCAGGGCAACATGGTGATCGGCGGCGCCGGCGCCGCGGCCAACGGCAGCAAAGTGCAGATCAACCAGCTGAGCTCGGGCCGCATTCCGGCCGGCGCGCTGGTGGAGCGCACGGTGGAAGCACCCGTGGGCGCCGAAGGCACCTTCGCCATCGAGCTCAACCGCTCCGACTTCGGCACCACGCAGCGCGCGGTGGACGCCATCAACCGGCAGTTCGGTCCGGGCACGGCCGAGGCCATCGACGCCCGCGCCATTCGTGTGCGGGCGCCCGAGCCGCAGCAGCGCGTGGGCTTTCTCGCGAAGCTGGAAGACCTGGAGGTCACGCCCACGCAAGCCGCGGCCCGCGTGGTGGTCAACGCACGCACCGGGTCGGTGGTCATGAACCAGGCGGTTCGCGTGCGCGACTGCGCCATCGCGCACGGCAGCCTGTCGGTGGTGATCAACACCGAGCCGGTCATCAGCCAGCCGGGCGCGCTTTCGGGCGGCAGCACGGTGGTGGCGCAGACCTCGCAGATTTCAGTGAACCAGGGCGGCGGCGCGATCCAGATGGTGCGCGGCGGTGCCTCGCTGGCGGACGTGGTGAAGGGCCTGAACGCCCTGGGCGCCAACCCGCAAGATTTGGTGTCGATCCTGCAGGCCATGAAGTCGGCCGGCGCCCTGAGCGCCGAGCTCGAGATCATCTGAGGACGATGCGATGACGGTATCCACCTCCAGCGCCTGGAGCGGCGCCGACGCGGCCAGCCGCACCGGCGCGCTCGACCAGCGCTTCGCGCTCGACGTGCAGGGCGTCGACGCCCTGCGCCACACCGTGCGCACTTCGCCGGAAGAAGGCCTGAAGCAGGTCTCGCGGCAGTTCGAGGCGCTGTTCATGAACATGGTGCTCAAGAGCATGCGCGAGGCCACGCCCTCCAGCGGCCTGCTCGACAGCCAGGACCAGAAGGTCTACCTGTCGATGTTCGACCAGCAGCTCACGCAGAACCTTTCGGGGCGCGGCGTGGGGCTGGCCGAGTCGATGCTCGCGCAGCTGCGCCGCCAGCTGCCCTCGGGCCCTGTCGATTTCGAGGCCGACGCGGCCATCGGCACCAAGCCCATGTCGCTGGAGCCGCGCGGCGGTTTCCCCTATGCGCCGAACGCGGGCATTCCGCTCGGCTCGGCGCCCAGCAGCCGCGTGGCGACACCGGCCGACCTGAGCGTGTACCAGTTCAACAGCGACCGCCGCGCGAACGGCGCGAATGCGTCGCTGCAAGGCCAGGTCGACGAGTTCGTGGGCCGCATGGGCCCGTCCGCGCAGGCGGCCAGCACGGCCAGCGGCGTGCCCGCGCCGCTGATCCTGGCGCAGGCTGCGCTGGAGTCGGGCTGGGGCAAGCGCGAGATTCGCGCCGACGACGGCACGCAGAGCTTCAACCTGTTCGGCATCAAGGCCGACAAGAGCTGGAAGGGCGCCACGGTGGAAACCACCACCACCGAGTACGTCGACGGCGAACCGCAGAAGGTGCGCGCCAAGTTCAGGGCGTACGGCTCGTACGAAGAGGCCTTCACCGACTACGCGCAGTTCATCACGCGCAACCCGCGCTACGCCAACGTGCTGGCCACCGACGACCCGGCTGCGGCGGCGCACGGCCTGCAGCGCGCGGGCTACGCCACCGATCCGAAGTACGGCGAGAAGCTGGTTCGCATCATGCAGAAGTTCGGTTGAGCCGCCCGCGGCCCGACCCCACGCCCGCGGCTTCATGGCGGGTCACACCCTACCGAGAAATTCCATGACAGAGATCGCGGGCATCGCCCACAAACAGCAGCAGTCGCAGCACATCGACGCCGCGCGGCTGGAGGTCGTGACCTTCAAGCTGGGCGAAGAGGAATACGGCATCGACATCCAGAAGGTGCAGGAGCTGCGCGGGTACGACGCGGTGACGCGCATTGCCAATGCACCGGACTACATCAAGGGGGTGGTGAACCTGCGCGGGATCATTGTTCCGATCATCGACATGCGGATCAAGTTCAAGCTGGGAGACCCGACGTACGACCAGTTCACGGTGGTGATCGTGCTGAACATCGGTGGCCGGGTGGTGGGGATGGTGGTGGACAGCGTGTCGGACGTGATCACGCTCACGGGCGATCAGATCAAGCCTGCGCCGGAGATGGGCTCGGTGCTGGACGCGGACTACCTGATCGGGCTGGGCACGCTGGACGAGCGGATGCTGATCCTGGTGGACATCGACCGGCTCATGTCCAGCGACGAGATGGGCCTGGTCGAGAAGATCGCCGCCTGACAGCGCAACAAGACACAACGACAACGACAGCCACGCAAGGGCCTGGGAGGAGCAACACATGAAAAACTGGAAGATCGGACGGCGCATGGGCGCCGGATTCGCACTGGTGCTGGCGCTGACGCTCATCACCTCGGGCATCGCCGTGCTGCGCCTGCAAAGTGTGGGCGAGGCCACGGAGTCGATGGCGAAGCGCTCGCTGGCCAAGGAGCGCCTGGCCGCTGCCTGGCAACTGGGCACCAGCACCAACAGCGTTCGCACCTTCTCGCTGCTCAAGAGCAACGACCCGGCCGTGCAGGCGTACCTGCAGAAGAACATCACCGCCACCAGCGCCGTCATCAGCGAGACGCAAAAAAAGCTCGAGGACATGCTCGAGACGCCGGCCGAGCTGGCGCTGAGCGCCGACATCAAGAAGAAGCGCGGCGACTACGTCGAGCTGCGCAACCGCGTCCTCAAGCTCAAGGCCGACGGCCGCGCCGACGAGGCCGCCACGTTGACCGACACCCAGTTGATGCCGGCGCTCGACGCCTACGACGCGAGCATCCGCGCCATGGTGGCCCAACAGCAGCAGGACATCGACGCCACCGCCGCCGACATCGACACGCAATACCGTTCGGGCCGCATCTACGTGCTGACGCTGACCATGTTCTCGCTGGTGGTGGGCACGGTGGTCGCATGGGTGCTCACCCGCAGCATCGTCGGCCCGATCGGCGAGGCGCTGCTGATTGCCGAGACCGTGGCCTCCGGCGACCTGAGCAAGGACTTCGAAACCGAACGCGGCGGCGACTTCGGCCGGCTGCTGCGCGGCATGGGCGAGATGGAAGACACGCTCACCGACCTGGTGACGCGCATCAAGGCCTCGACCGATTCCATCGCGGTGGCTTCGCGCCAGATTGCGGCGGGCAACCAGGACCTGTCGTCGCGCACCGAGCAGCAGGCCAGTTCGCTGGAAGAAACGGCGGCCTCGATGGAAGAACTCACGAGCACCGTGAAGCAGAACGCCGACAACGCACGACAGGCCAACCAGCTCGCGGTTTCCGCGTCGGAAGTCGCCGTGAAGGGTGGCCACGTGGTCTCGCAGGTGGTGGGCACCATGGGCTCGATCAATGCGTCGTCGAAGAAGATCGTGGACATCATCGGCGTGATCGACGGCATCGCGTTCCAGACCAACATCCTGGCGTTGAACGCGGCTGTGGAAGCCGCACGCGCGGGCGAGCAGGGCAAGGGCTTTGCCGTGGTCGCTGCCGAAGTACGCAACCTCGCGCAGCGCTCGGCGTCGGCCGCCAAGGAAATCAAGACGCTCATCGGCGACTCGGTCGACAAGGTCGCCGAAGGCAGCAAGCAGGTGGCCGAGGCCGGCCGCACGATGGACGAGATCGTGGGCAGCGTGAAGCGGGTGACCGACATCATGGGCGAGATCACTTCGGCCAGCCAGGAGCAGACCTCGGGCATCGAGCAGATCAACCAGGCCATCAGCCAGATGGACCAGGTCACGCAGCAGAACGCCGCGCTGGTGGAGCAGGCCTCGGCCGCCGCCCAGTCGCTGCAGGAACAGGCCGACGACCTGATGCGGGCCGTGAGCACGTTCAAGCTCGACGCCGACGAACCCGCCTTGCGGACGGCCTGAGAAATTCGTGCGCACCCGTCTCAGTCCCAAGCTCGCCCTTCGCCTGGGCGCCGGTTTCGCCGTGTCGTTGTTCGTGCTGGCCGCGGTGCTCAGCCTCGGCTTCAAGGCCGGCGCCGGCCTCGAATGGGCGCGCCACGCCATGGTGGCGCTGGGCGTGAGCGCGCTGCTGGCCGGCGTGCTCGTCGCCTGGTGCGTCACACGTTCCATCGCCCGCTCGTCGCGCGACGCCGAACTGGTGTCCCAGCGCCTGGACCGCGTTTTCAAGAATTTCAAAGCAAGCGACTCCTGACACCACCATGAACTCCATCCTCAATCTCAAGATCGGCACCCGCCTCGGCCTCGGCTTTGCCGCGGTGCTCCTGCTGCTGGCCGGCCTGGTCGGCCTCGGCCTCGACTCGATGGCCAGCATCCAGTCGCGGCTGAACGGCATCGTCACCGGCAACAACGCGAAAGTGGCCTACGTCAACACGATGGCGGACGCGATCCGCGACATCGCCATCCTCGACAGCAACCTGATCCTGCTGAGCGAAGACGCGGCCATGCGCGAGGAGGCCAGGAAGATCACCGGCGCGCGCGACCGCTTCTCCGAAGCCCGTGGAGGCCTGTCCAAGCTGCTCGTCACGCCCGCGGGCAAGGCGCTGCTCGCCGGCATCGACGAGAAGGTGGCCGTGCTCGTGCCGTTGAACGCCGCCCTGTCCGAGCTCGCGCTGCAGAACAAGAACGACGAAGCGACGATGCTGTTCATCACCAGGTTCCAGCCGGCCGTGAAGGCCGTGCTCACGGAACTCGACAACCTGGACGCACACGAGAGCCGGTTGTCCCGCGCGGCCAACGAGGAAGCCGGTGCCGGCTACGCATGGGCGCGCAACCTGATGCTGTCGCTGGGCGCGCTGGCCATCTTGGCGGGCGCCGCCATCGCGTGGTTCATCACGCGCACCATCACGCGCCCCATCGGCGAGGCCGTGCAGGTGGCCGAGAAGGTGGCCGCGGGCGACATCAGCTCGCGCATCGACGTGCATTCGAAGGACGAAACCGGCCGGCTGATGGCCGCGCTCAAGGCCATGAACGAGAGTCTCGTGAAGATCGTGGGTGAAGTGCGTACGGGCACGGACACGATCGCCACGGCGTCGGGCCAGATTGCGGCGGGCAACCAGGACCTGTCCTCACGCACCGAGGAGCAAGCGAGCTCGCTGGAGCAGACGGCCGCTTCGATGGAAGAACTCACGAGCACCGTGAAGCAGAACGCGGACAACGCGCGCCAGGCCAATCAACTCGCCGTGTCGGCATCGGAAGTGGCGGTGAAGGGCGGCAGCGTCGTCTCGCAAGTGGTCGGCACGATGGGCTCGATCAATGCATCGTCCAAGAAGATCGTCGACATCATCGGCGTGATCGACGGCATTGCGTTCCAGACCAACATCCTGGCACTGAACGCCGCGGTGGAAGCTGCGCGTGCCGGCGAACAGGGCCGCGGCTTCGCCGTCGTGGCTTCGGAAGTTCGCAGCCTGGCGCAGCGCTCGGCGGCGGCAGCCAAGGAAATCAAGACGCTGATCGGCGACTCGGTCGAGAAGGTCGAAGAGGGTAGCAAGCAGGTGGCCGAAGCGGGCCGCACCATGGACGAGATCGTCGGCAGCGTGCGCCGTGTGACGGACATCATGGGAGAAATCACTGCCGCCAGCCAGGAGCAGACCTCCGGCATCGAGCAGATCAACCAGGCCATCAGCCAGATGGACCAGGTCACGCAACAGAACGCCGCGCTGGTGGAAGAGGCCTCGGCAGCCGCCCAGTCGCTGCAGGAACAGGCCGGCAGCCTGGTGCAGGCCGTGAGTGTCTTCAAGCTGGGCGGTGACGAGGCCCGGCGCTCGCCCGCGCGCGCGAGTTTCACGCGCATTACCCCCATCCGGCCTGTGGCGCCTGGGTCGGCGAACACCCGCCCGTCGCCCAAGGGACCGGTGAAGGCGCTGCCCGCGCATCGCAAGGCCGTTTCGGCACCGCGCCTGGCCATGGCCGGCGACGCCAAGGGCGACTGGACCGAGTTTTGACAAGAAAGACCTCAAGTCTGGCGCCAGGATGCCGATACAGGAACACGGCGATGCCGCGGCGTCCGGCCGCCAGGCAGGGGCCGTCGACTTGACCTGAAAGACCCACCGATGAGCCTCGATCCACCCCGCGCGGAACCACGCCACGCACCACCGCCCGCCTTCGTGTCGCTCGCGCGCACGCTCAGCATGCGGGCCGGCGTGGCGATCCTGGGGGTCACGGGGCTGATCTTGTGCGTCTTCTACGCGATGGCGTCGCAGCAGCAGCAGCGCGGCGCCGCCCAGTACGCCAACGCGAAGGCCGAAGCCATCGCGCGGTCGCTGGACATCTTCGACCAGACCATGCAGTCGACCGCCGGCAACGCCTTCGGCGTGTTCCGGCGCCAGTTCGCAACGACGCTGGCGCTCGATGCCTCGGGCACGGGCGCTCTTTCCAGCGACGGCACGCCCATCGACGCGGCCAGCACGAGCGAGGTCGACCGCTTCGCGAGCGACTTCCCCGGTGCCAACGCCACCGTGTTCGTGGCGCAGGGCGAAGACTTCCGCCGCGTGACGACCTCGGTGAAGAAAGAAAACGGCGAGCGTGCCGTGGGCACTCTGCTCGACCGCAAGAGCGCGGCCTATGCGCTGCTGCGCGAAGGCAAGCGCTTCGTCGGGCGGGCCACGCTTTTCGGGCGCCCCTACATCACGGTGTACGAGCCGGTGCGCGACGCGGCCGGCCGCGTGGTGGCGGTGCTGTACATCGGGCTGGACATCTCGCAGCAGCAGGCCGCCTTTGCCGAGGCGGTGAAGGGCACGCGCATCTACACGCAGGGCGGGCTGTACATCGTCAACCCTTCGGGTGCGGGTGCCCCAGGCGCGGCACCCGAGCCCACGCTGGCGTTCCACCCGAGCGCCGCCGGCAAGCCGCTGTCGGACGTATTGAAGGGCGATGCCAATGCATGGCTGGAGCGCCTGAAGCGCGACGATGCCTTCTGGATCGACGACGCACCCGCGGTGCTGGCCCCGGGCGCGGCGGGTGCGCACCATGCGTCGGTGGCCCGCAGCGAAGCCACCGGCTGGCTGGTGGTGGCCGAGGTGTCGGCCGACGAAGTGATGGCCGGCCTGCGCCGCCAGCTGGCATGGCTGGGCGGCTGCATCGCGATCGCGGCGCTGGTGCTGGGCTTCGGGCTGGTGGCGTTCATCCGGCGCACGGTGCGCCCCATCAGCGCGCTGAGCGCGCATGTCGCGGCCATCGGCGGCGGCGACCTGTCGGGCCGGCTGGCCTCGCAGCGGCGCGACGAGATCGGCGTGATCACCCGCGCCGTGGAAACCATGCGCGCCAGCCTGGTGCGCATCGTGGGCGAAGTGCGCACGGGCACCGAGACCATCGCCACGGCGTCGGGGCAGATTGCTGCAGGCAACCAGGACCTGTCGTCGCGCACCGAAGAGCAGGCCAGCTCGCTGGAAGAGACAGCGGCTTCGATGGAAGAACTCACGAGCACCGTGAAGCAGAACGCAGACAACGCGCGCCAGGCCAACCAGCTGGCCGTTTCGGCGTCCGAAGTCGCGGTGAAGGGCGGCAGCGTCGTGTCGCAAGTGGTCGGCACGATGGGCTCGATCAATGCGTCGTCGAAGAAGATCGTGGACATCATCGGTGTCATCGACGGCATCGCGTTCCAGACCAACATCCTGGCTTTGAACGCGGCTGTCGAAGCGGCACGTGCCGGTGAACAGGGCCGTGGCTTCGCCGTCGTGGCCTCGGAAGTTCGCAGCCTGGCGCAACGCTCGGCCTCAGCGGCCAAGGAAATCAAGACGCTGATCGGCGATTCGGTCGAAAAGGTCGAACAGGGCAGCAAGCAGGTGGCCGAAGCGGGCCGCACCATGGACGAGATCGTGGGCAGCGTGAAGCGGGTGACCGACATCATGGGCGAGATCACCTCGGCCAGCCAGGAGCAGACCTCGGGCATCGAGCAGATCAACCAGGCCATCAGCCAGATGGACCAGGTCACGCAACAGAACGCCGCGCTGGTGGAGGAGGCCTCGGCCGCCGCCCAGTCGCTGCAGGAGCAGGCCGGCAGCCTCGTGCAATCGGTGAGCGTCTTCACGCTGGAAGACGCGCCCGTGCACTCGCATTCCGCCGCCGTGGCACGCGCCACGCCGATCTTTGCGCCTTTTGAGAATAAAGGCTTCAACTCTGGCGTCCCGGTGCCGATAACAGGATGACGGCATTGCCGCGGTGGCCTGTCGCGCTGTGACGGAAGGAATAGAGCTGTGAGTTTGAAGGATCTGAAAATCGGCACCCGCCTGGGCTTCGGCTTCACGGCGATGCTGCTGTTGATGGCGCTCATTGCAGGCACGGGTGTGCTGCGCCTGACCCACGTGGGCAACGCCACCGACGAGATGGTGGGGCAGGCGATGGTCAAGGAGCGGCTCGCGACCGAATGGCTCGCCAACCTGCGCTCGAACACCGTGGCCAATTTCGCCATGGTCAAGACCACCGATCCGCAGATGGCCAGCTACTTCGGCAAGATCCAGGCCGCGGGCTCCGCGCGCATCGGTCCGGTGCAGAAGAAGCTCGAATCGATGCTGAGCACGCCCGAGGAGAAGGCGCTCTACGCCAAGGTGGCGGCGTCGCGCGCCCTGGTGCTCGAGGCGGTCGGCGTGCTCAACAAGCTCAAGGAAAGCGGTCAGCAGGAAGCCGCCAACACGTTGGTCGACACCAAGTTCACCGAGGCGCTGGCCGTCTACAGCGGCGCCGTGGAGGCGCTGGCCAACCACCAGCGCGAGAACATCGACGCGGCGGCCCAGGGCATCGACACCGACTTCAAGAGCGGCCGCACCATGCTGCTGTCGCTGGCCGCCATCGCGCTGGTGCTGGGCGCGTTGTTCGCCTGGCGCCTGACGCTGGGCATCGTGCGCCCGCTGGGCCATGCGGTGACGGTCGCCGAGACGGTGGCCGCCGGCGACCTGAGCGCCGACATCCGCGTGGACAGCCGCGACGAGGCGGGCCAGCTGATGCATGCGCTGCGCGAGATGAACGCCAGCCTGGCCAAGGTGGTGGGCGAAGTGCGCACGGGCACGGACACGATCGCGACCGCATCGAACCAGATCGCCTCGGGCAACCAGGATCTTTCTTCGCGCACGGAGCAGCAGGCCAGTTCGCTGGAAGAGACGGCGGCCTCGATGGAAGAGCTCACGAGCACCGTGAAGCAGAACGCCGACAACGCGCGCCAGGCCAACCAGTTGGCCGTGTCGGCGTCGGAAGTGGCGGTGAAGGGCGGCAACGTGGTCTCGCAGGTGGTCGACACCATGGGTTCGATCAATGCGTCGTCGAAAAAGATCGTGGACATCATCGGCGTGATCGACGGCATTGCGTTCCAGACCAACATCCTGGCGCTGAACGCCGCGGTGGAAGCCGCGCGTGCGGGCGAGCAAGGCCGCGGTTTCGCAGTCGTGGCTTCCGAGGTTCGCAGCCTGGCCCAACGCTCGGCGGCAGCAGCCAAGGAAATCAAGACGCTGATCGGCGACTCGGTGGAGAAGGTCGAGGAGGGCAGCAAGCAGGTGGCGGAAGCAGGTCGCACGATGGACGAGATCGTGAGCAGCGTGCGCCGCGTGACGGACATCATGGGCGAGATCACGGCGGCGAGCCAGGAGCAGACCTCGGGCATCGAGCAGATCAACCAGGCCATTTCGCAGATGGACCAGGCGACGCAACAGAACGCCGCATTGGTCGAGCAAGCCTCGGCCGCCGCGCAATCGATGCAGGAACAGGCTGGGAACCTGTCGCAAGTGGTGGGCGTGTTCCGCCTTGACGGCCGCCGTGCGGCCGGCTCGGCGCAGCACCCGCAGTTCACCGCACTCGCTCCGTAAACAAGGAAAAAAAGAAATGCAATGGTTCCAGAATCTCCGCGTCACCGTCCGGCTGATCCTCAGCTTTCTCGTGGTCGCGGCCATCGGCGCGGCCGTCAGCGCGCTCGGCATCTATCACATGGGGCGCATCAGCGATGCGACCCAGCGGCTCTACGCGAATGAGCTGCAGGCGCTCCAGGCCGTGCAGGAAGCCAACATCCACCTGCTGTACGCGAGCCGCGCGCAGGTCACGCTGCTGTCCGCCGGCACGCGCGGCGAGCGCAATACCGGAGCGACCGAACTCAAGGCGTCGATGGAAAGCCTGGCGGCGCGCGCCGGCGAGGTGAAGCCCTTCTTCGAGGAGACCGACGAAGGCAAGAAGCTCTACGGCCAGTACGAGGCCCTGGTCGGTCCGCTGACCAAGCGCATGGCCGACTTCGTGGCGCTGGTGTTCAAGCAGCCGCTGGACAGCTCGCAGTTCGACAACCAGGTGACCGAGGACAGCACCCGCCTGCTGAAGGAATCGCGCGGCGTGGAGGAAGTGCTCAAGGGCATGGTCGCGCACAGCAAGGACCTGGCCAGGGCCAGTGCAGAGCACGCCGGCGAAACCTACAGGACATCGCGGCTGATGATGGTGGTGATGGCGCTGGCCGGCATTGCGGCGAGCGTGGGCCTGGGCGTGCTGGTCGCGCGCCTGCTGAGCCGCCAGCTGGGCGGCGAGCCGGTGTATGCGGCCGACGTGGTCAGCCGCATCGCCGCCGGCGACCTGTCGATGGCCGTCGACGCCGACACCGCGCGCGACGGCAGCCTGCTGCACTCCATCAAGCAGATGCAGGCGCAGCTGACCTCGATCGTCGGAAAGATCAAGGAGTCCAGCGACACCATTGCCACCGCCTCGGGCCAGATCGCTGCGGGCAACCAGGACCTGTCGTCGCGCACCGAGCAGCAGGCCAGTTCGCTGGAAGAGACGGCGGCGTCGATGGAAGAACTCACGAGCACCGTGAAGCAGAACGCCGACAACGCGCGCCAGGCCAACCAGCTGGCCGTTTCGGCATCGGAAGTGGCGGTGAAGGGCGGCCATGTCGTGTCGCAGGTGGTCGACACCATGGGCTCGATCAATGCGTCGTCGAAAAAGATCGTCGACATCATCGGCGTGATCGATGGCATCGCGTTCCAGACCAACATCCTGGCGCTGAACGCGGCTGTGGAAGCGGCGCGTGCCGGTGAACAGGGCCGCGGCTTCGCAGTGGTGGCCTCGGAAGTCCGCAGCCTGGCGCAACGCTCGGCCGCGGCGGCGAAGGAAATCAAGACGCTCATCGGCGACTCGGTCGACAAGGTCGCCGAAGGCAGCAAGCAGGTGGCCGAGGCCGGCCGCACCATGGACGAGATCGTGGGCAGCGTGAAGCGGGTGACGGACATCATGGGCGAGATCACCTCGGCCAGCCAGGAGCAGACATCGGGCATCGAACAGATCAACCAGGCCATCAGCCAGATGGACCAGGTCACGCAACAGAACGCCGCGCTGGTGGAAGAGGCTTCGGCCGCCGCCCAGTCGCTGCAGGAGCAGGCGGGCAGCCTTTCGGAAGTCGTCGGCGTGTTCCGCCTCGGCAACCCGCAACTGGCCCTGACCTGACAAAGAAGAGACCGACATGCGCGTCAATCTGCCGATCACCGGCGTCGAATACGAACTCCCGCCGGGCGCCGCCCTGGTGTCCCGCACCGACCTGAAGGGTCGCATCACCTACGTCAACCCGGCCTTCGTGGAGGCCAGCGGCTTCGCGGTGGCCGACCTCATGGGCAAGGCGCACAACATCGTGCGCCACCCCGACGTGCCGGCCGAGGCCTTCGCGGACATGTGGGCCTCGCTGGGGCAGGGCCTGCCCTGGACCGGCCTCATCAAGAACCGGCGCCAGAACGGCGACTTCTACTGGGTGCTGGCCAATGTCACGCCCATCCGGCGCAACGGCCGCGTGCAGGGCTACATGTCGGTGCGCAGCAAGCCCGGGCGCGGCGAAGTGGCCGAAGCCGACGCGCTGTACGCCCGCATCCGCGAAGGCCGCGCCAAGGACGTCGAGATCCTGCAGGGCGAAGTGGTGCAGCGCGGCTGGCGCAACCCGCTGGCGCGGCTGCGCCGCATTCCCGTGCGCACCCGCGTGGCCGGCGCCACGGCCGTGGCCGCCGTGCTCTCGCTGGGCCTGGGTGCCGCGGGCTGGATGGCCGCGTCGCGGCTGGTGGCTTCCGCCGGTGCGCACGGCAGCCTGCCTGGGCTGATCGCGGCCAGCGGCGCGGCCTCCACGCTCGCCTGGCTGGGCCTGGGCCGCTTCCTGGGCCGCACGGTGTTCCGCCCGCTGGACGAGGCGGTGCACGTGGCACGTTCCATTGCAGGCGGCGACCTCGCGCGCTTCGAGGTGCGGCGCGGCGACGAAATCACCGGGCTGCTGCGTGCGCTGAACCAGATGAGCGCCAACCTCTTTGCCATCGTCTCGGACGTGGGCGAGAACGTGGCCGGCGTGATGTCGGCGTCCAGCCAGATCGCCTCGGGCAACCAGGACCTGTCTTCGCGCACGGAGCAGCAGGCCAGCTCGCTGGAAGAGACGGCGGCCTCGATGGAAGAGCTGACCTCGACGGTGAAGCAGAACGCCGACAACGCACGCCAGGCCAACCAGCTGGCCGTGTCGGCGTCGGAAGTGGCGGTGAAGGGCGGCAACGTGGTCTCGCAGGTGGTCGACACCATGGGCTCGATCAATGCGTCGTCGAAAAAGATCGTGGACATCATCGGCGTCATCGACGGCATCGCGTTCCAGACCAACATCCTGGCGCTGAACGCGGCTGTGGAAGCGGCGCGCGCCGGCGAGCAGGGCAAGGGCTTTGCCGTGGTCGCGTCGGAAGTGCGCAGCTTGGCGCAACGCTCGGCGTCGGCCGCCAAGGAAATCAAGACGCTGATCGGCGACTCGGTCGACAAGGTCGAGGCCGGCAGCAAGCAGGTGGCGGAAGCCGGCCGCACGATGCAGGAGATCGTGGGCAGCGTGCGCCGCGTGACCGACATCATGGGCGAGATCACCACCGCCAGCCAGGAGCAGACCTCCGGCATCGAGCAGATCAACCAGGCCATCTCGCAGATGGACCAGGTCACGCAACAGAACGCCGCGCTGGTCGAAGAGGCCACGGCCACAGCCGAGTTGCTGCAGGAACAGGCCGACGGCCTCGTGAAGGCCGTGCGCGTTTTCAGTGGCGGCACCGGCCAGATGGCCGAAGTCGCCGAGACCGCCTGAAGCTCGCGCACCCCCAACCAACCCCAACCAGATTCAACCCGGAGAAGAACCCCATGCTCAACAAGGCAAAAGACCCATTGAAACAAGCCGGCTCGGCATCGTCCGCCGCCGCCGTCGCCGCCCGCCTGGAGGTCGTGACCTTCAAGCTGGGCGAAGAGGAATACGGCATCGACATCCAGAAGGTGCAGGAGCTGCGCGGGTACGACGCGGTGACGCGCATTGCCAATGCACCGGACTACATCAAGGGGGTGGTGAACCTGCGCGGGATCATTGTTCCGATCATCGACATGCGGATCAAGTTCAAGCTGGGCGACCCGACGTACGACCAGTTCACGGTGGTGATCGTGCTGAACATCGGTGGCCGGGTGGTGGGGATGGTGGTGGACAGCGTGTCGGACGTGATCACGCTCACGGGCGATCAGATCAAGCCGGCGCCGGAGATGGGCTCGGTGCTGGACGCGGACTACCTGATCGGGCTGGGCACGCTGGACGAGCGGATGCTGATCCTGGTGGACATCGACCGCCTGATGTCCAGCGACGAGATGGGCCTGGTCGAGGCTGCGGCCACCGCCTGATTCCCGCCTGCACATTCGCCTGAAGGCACCCCATGAACTTCCTCGCCAACCTTCGCATCGCCAGACGCCTCACGCTGGCATTCGCCATCGTGCTCGGCCTGACCGTGATCTCGACCGCCATCGCGCTGGTGTCCGCGCGCAACAACGCGGAGGCCACGCGGCTGATGATGCAGAGCCCGCTCGCCAAGGAAAGGCTCATTTCCGACTGGTACGTGCTGACCTATTCGGCCATCGCCCGCACCTCGATGATCGCGCGCACCACGGACGACACCCTGCCCGTGACCTTCGCCGACGTGATTGCCGACAGCGTGAAGAAGGGCAGCGAGACCATCGCGAAGGTGGAGCCGCTGCTGTTCACCGACGAGGAAAAGGCGACCTACAAATCCATCATCGAGCTGCGTGCGAAATACCAGGCCGGCAAGGAAGAAGTGAACAAGGCCAAGGCGAGCGGCAATGCGGGGGAAGCTGCACGCGCGTTCAAGGACGTGTTCCAGCCGGCCGCCAAGGCCTACGAGAACCGGGTGCTGGACCTGCTGTCGATCGAGCGCCGCGACATCGACCGCATGAGCCACGACATCGACGCGGCCAACCTGAAGAGCTTCAACCTGCAGCTGCTGCTGACCTTGCTGACGGTGGTGAGCGGGGGCATCTTCGCGTTCTTCATCTCGCGCAGCATCGTGCGTCCGCTGGCCAGGGCGGTGGTGGTGGCCGAGACGGTGGCGCAGGGCGACCTGAGCGCGGACATTCGCGTGGACAGCCGCGACGAGGTGGGCCAGCTGATGCAGGCGCTGAAGAACATGAACACCAGCCTGGCCAAGGTGGTGGGCGAAGTGCGCTCCGGCACCGAGACCATCGCCACGGCGTCGGGGCAGATTGCGGCGGGCAACCAGGACCTGTCGTCGCGCACCGAAGAGCAGGCCAGTTCGCTCGAGGAAACAGCCGCTTCGATGGAAGAGCTGACCTCTACGGTGAAGCAGAACGCGGACAACGCGCGCCAGGCCAACCAGCTCGCGGTTTCCGCCTCCGAAGTGGCGGTGAAGGGCGGCAGCGTGGTGTCGCAAGTGGTCGACACGATGGGCTCGATCAATGCGTCGTCCAAGAAGATCGTGGACATCATCGGTGTCATCGACGGCATCGCGTTCCAGACCAACATCCTGGCACTGAACGCTGCGGTGGAAGCTGCACGCGCAGGTGAACAGGGCCGTGGCTTCGCCGTCGTGGCCTCGGAAGTTCGCAGCCTGGCGCAACGCTCGGCCTCAGCGGCCAAGGAAATCAAGACGCTGATCGGCGATTCGGTCGAAAAGGTCGAACAGGGCAGCAAGCAGGTGGCCGAAGCGGGCCGCACCATGGACGAGATCGTGGGCAGCGTGAAGCGGGTGACCGACATCATGGGCGAGATCACCTCGGCCAGCCAGGAGCAGACCTCGGGCATCGAGCAGATCAACCAGGCCATCTCGCAGATGGACCAGGTCACGCAACAGAACGCCGCGCTGGTGGAGGAGGCCTCGGCCGCCGCCCAGTCGCTGCAGGAGCAGGCCGGCAGCCTCGTGCAGGCCGTGAGCATCTTCAGGCTCGACCACAACGCCGTGGTCGCGCGCACCGGCTTCACACGTATCACGCCGATCGCTCGGCCGGCCAAGGCGGTTGCGGGTTCCCCGTCCGCGCTCAAGCGCCCGGCCCAGGCGCTGCCTGCGCGCAGCGCACCCGGCAAGGGTGCAGCGCCGCAACTGGCTGCGGCCGGCACCGGCGACTGGACGGAATTCTGAGTCGCCCGCGCAAGAACAACACATAACAGTCGAACGGGGCCCACGGCCCCTGAAGGAAAAATCATCAACGCTTTCTACAACCTCAAAATCGCGACCAAGCTGCTTGTGTCGTTTCTCGCCGTTCTCTTGCTGACGGCGGGTGTCGGTGCCATCTCGGTGCTGCAACTCGGGAAGGTGCACGACATGTCCACCGACCTGGCCACCAACTGGATGCCGGCGACACGCTCCCTGCTCGAAATGAAGAACCTGGTGTCGCGCTACCGCACCCAGGAACTGCAGCACATCCTGTCCGGCTCGACCGACGAGATGGCCGTCTACGAAAAGTCGATGGACACGACCTGGGCCGCGCTGCAAAAAGGCCGCGCCGAATACCAGACACTCATTTCCGAACCCGAGGAGCGCGAGGTCTACCCCGTCTTCGAGAAGCTGCTTGCCGAGTACGCGCTGGAGCACAACAAGGTCATCGCCATCTCGCACACGCAGAACACCGAGCAGGCGACCGCGCTGAGCCGCGGCAAGTCGCTGCAGCTGAACCGCGACATGAACACGGCGCTGGACAAGCTGACCGAAGTGAATGTAGCCGGCGCCCTTCGCGCGGGCGAGACGGCCGACACGGTGTACGCGCAAGCCCGTCTGTGGGTGGTGGGCCTGCTGCTGGGCGCCATTGCGCTCGGACTGGCGCTGGCGCTGTGGATTGCGCGCATCGTCGCGCGGCCGCTGGCCGAGGCCGTGAAGGTGGCGCAGTCGGTGGCCGCGGGCGACCTGACCAGCCGCATCGAGGCCAAGACGACGGACGAGACCGGCCTGCTGCTGGAAGCACTGAGGGGCATGAACAACAGCCTCGTGAAGATCGTGGGTGAAGTGCGCACGGGCACGGACACGATCGCGACGGCGTCGGGCCAGATTGCTGCGGGCAACCAGGACCTGTCGTCGCGCACCGAAGAGCAGGCCAGCTCGCTCGAGGAGACGGCGGCTTCGATGGAAGAGCTGACCTCTACGGTGAAGCAGAACGCCGACAACGCGCGCCAAGCGAACCAGCTGGCCGTGTCGGCATCGGAAGTGGCGGTGAAGGGCGGCAGTGTCGTGTCGCAGGTGGTGGGCACGATGGGCTCGATCAATGCGTCGTCCAAGAAGATCGTCGACATCATCGGCGTCATCGACGGCATCGCGTTCCAGACGAACATCCTGGCGCTGAATGCCGCAGTGGAGGCGGCGCGAGCCGGCGAACAGGGCCGCGGCTTCGCAGTGGTGGCCTCGGAAGTTCGCAGCCTGGCGCAGCGCTCGGCGGCAGCGGCGAAGGAAATCAAGACGCTGATCGGCGACTCGGTGGAGAAGGTCGAAGAGGGCAGCAAGCAGGTGGCCGAAGCCGGCCGCACCATGGACGAGATCGTCGGCAGCGTGCGCCGTGTGACGGACATCATGGGAGAAATCACTGCCGCCAGCCAGGAGCAGACCTCCGGCATCGAGCAGATCAACCAGGCCATCAGCCAGATGGACCAGGTCACGCAACAGAACGCCGCGCTGGTGGAGGAGGCCTCGGCCGCCGCCCAGTCGCTGCAGGAACAGGCCGGCAGCCTCGTGCAGGCCGTGAGCATCTTCAAGCTCGACCACAACGCCGTGGTCGCGCGCACCGGCTTCACACGCGTCACGCCCATCGCCCGGCCGGCCAAGGCGGTTGCGGGTTCCCAGTCGGCGCTCAAGCGCCCGGCCCAGGCGCTGCCTGCGCGCCGCGAACCCGGCACGGGCCCCGCGCCGCGCCTGGCCGTGGCCGCGGACGCCAAGGGCGACTGGACGGAGTTTTAAGAAACAAGAGACGCAGGGGGCTCAACACCGGCGGGCCCGTGCCGATAACGAACCGACAACGCCGCATTCCGCGGCGGGATTCGCTCCAGTTCTGAAAGAGAAGAAATCAAATGAGTTTGAAGAACCTGAAAATCGGCACCCGCCTGGGCCTGGGTTTCGCGGCCATGCTGCTGTTGATGGGCGTGATTGCCGGCACCGGCTTCCTGCGCCTTGCCAGCGTGGGCCAGTCCACGGACGAGATGATCGCGCACGCCCTGGTGAAGGAGCGCCTGGCCAACCAGTGGTCCAACCTGCTGGGGCCCACCATCGTGCGTTCCTTCGCCATGGTGAAGGCCACCGACCCGGCCGTGGTCGCGTACTTCGCCAAGGCCCGCGCCGACAGCTCGGCGCTGATCAACCCGGTGCAGAAGAAGCTCGAGGAGCTGCTGACCTCGCCGGAAGAAAAGAAGCTCTACGCCGGCGTGGCCGATGCGCGCGCCGTGGTGCTGGAGGTCATCGAGAAGATCAACAAGCTCAAGGCCGCGGGCCAGAGCGACGAGGCCTCCACCATGGCGGACAACCAGTTCGCGTCGGGCCTTGTCGTCTACGAAGAAGCCGTGGCCAAGCTCGCGGCCTACCAGCGCGACAGGATCGACGTGCTGTCCAAGGGCATCCTGGCCGACCACGAAAGCGGCCAGACCCTGCTGCTGGCGCTGTCGGCCATTGCGCTGGTGCTGGGTGCGCTGTTCGCCTGGCGCCTGACGCTGGGCATCGTGCGTCCGCTGGGCCATGCGGTCACGGTCGCCGAGACGGTGGCCGCCGGTGACCTGAGTGCCGACATCGTGGTCCAAAGCCGCGACGAGACCGGCCAGCTGATGCATGCGCTGCGCGAGATGAACGCCAGCCTGGCCAAGGTGGTGGGCGAAGTGCGCTCCGGCACCGAGACCATCGCCACGGCGTCGGGGCAGATCGCCTCGGGCAACCAGGACCTGTCGTCGCGCACCGAAGAGCAGGCCAGCTCGCTCGAGGAAACAGCCGCTTCGATGGAAGAACTCACGAGCACCGTGAAGCAGAACGCCGACAACGCGCGTCAAGCCAACCAGCTGGCCGTGTCGGCATCGGAAGTGGCGGTCAAGGGCGGAAGCGTCGTGTCGCAAGTGGTGGGCACGATGGGCTCGATCAATGCGTCGTCGAAGAAGATCGTGGACATCATCGGTGTCATCGACGGCATCGCGTTCCAGACGAACATCCTGGCGCTGAACGCGGCCGTGGAAGCAGCACGCGCAGGTGAACAGGGCCGTGGCTTCGCAGTGGTGGCCTCGGAAGTCCGCAGCCTGGCGCAGCGCTCTGCGGCAGCGGCCAAGGAAATCAAGACGCTGATCGGCGACTCGGTGGAAAAGGTCGAAGAGGGCAGCAAGCAGGTGGCCGAAGCGGGCCGCACCATGGACGAGATCGTGGGCAGCGTGAAGCGCGTGACCGACATCATGGGCGAGATCACCTCGGCCAGCCAGGAGCAGACCTCCGGCATCGAGCAGATCAACCAGGCCATCAGCCAGATGGACCAGGTCACGCAACAGAACGCCGCGCTGGTGGAGGAGGCTTCGGCCGCGGCCCAGTCGCTGCAGGAGCAGGCCGGCAGCCTCGTGCAGGCCGTGAGCATCTTCAAGCT
The DNA here is from genome assembly GCF_051216855.1 of Variovorax monticola. NCBI lineage: Bacteria > Pseudomonadati > Pseudomonadota > Betaproteobacteria > Burkholderiales > Comamonadaceae > Variovorax > Variovorax monticola. The sequence goes on along the minus strand of NZ_JBPJZP010000003.1, from coordinate 599,857 downwards.
CGACCGCAATGCGGTGGCCTCGCCCCGCGCGGCGTTCACGCCCATCACCCCGATCCCGAAGGTGGCTAGGGCAGCGCCCCGGCGTGCGGCCACGCCGCTGCCCCCGCGGCGCACGCCCGGCGCCGCACCCGCACCCCAGTTGTCAATGACCGGCGACGCCAAGGGCGACTGGACCGAGTTCTGACCCTCAACTTTCGGCGCAAGCTGCCGATAAAGAGAACAAGGCATCGAAAAGACAGTGAACCGATGCCACCCCTACACACCATCGACAGGTAACGCCTTATGTCCGGAAGTTTGTTCTACACAGGTCTGAGCGGTCTGAGCGTCGCTCGCACCGCGCTGATGACCACGGCCCACAACACCGCCAACGTGTACACCGCCGGCTACAGCCGGCAAGTGGCGGAAATCGCCACCGGCAGCGCCATCTCCAGCGGCTCGGGCTTCATCGGCTCGGGTGCCAACGTGACGACCGTCTCGCGCAGCTACGACCGCTACCTGACGGCGCAGCTGGGAACGGCGCAGTCGGCCTCGGCCGCGCTGGCCACCAACAGCGTTCAGATCAACCGCATCGACACCCTGCTGGCCGACAAGACCTCGGGCATCGCGCCGCTGATGCAGAGCTTCTTCACCAGCATCCAGGGCGTGGCCAACACGCCGGCCGACCCGGCCGCGCGCCAGCAGATGATCAGCTCGGCCCAGGCGCTGGCCAGCAAGTTCCGCACGACCGACCAGTACCTGTCGGACCTGAACTCCTCGGTGAACGAGCAGATCGTGGGCAGCGTGGACCAGATCAACACCTACGCCAGCAAGATCGCCAGCCTCAACCAGCAGATCAGCCAGATCAGCGCCATGGCCGGCGGCCAGCCGCCCAACGACCTGCTCGACCAGCGCGACCAGCTCGTGAGCAACCTGAGCCAGGTGGTCGACGTGAAGGTGCTGCAGCAGGACAACGGCAAGTACAACGTGTTCATCGCCACCGGCCAGTCGCTGGTGGTGGGCGACTACGCTTCGCAGATGGTGGCGGTGAATTCCGCCGCGGACCCGTCGCGCAAGGCGGTGGCGCTGCAGGGCTTTGCCGGCAACACCTCCGAGCTGTCGGACACCGCCATCACCGGCGGCGTGCTGGGCGGGCTCATGAGCTTTCGCCGCGACACGCTCATTCCGTCGCAGAACGCCATCGGCCGTCTCGCGATCTCGGTGTCCGACGCGGTGAACGCGCAGCACAAGCTGGGCGTGGACCTGAGCGGCGCGCTGGGCAAGGACTTCTTCACGCAGTCGGTGCCGCTCGCGCTGCCCAATGCCAAGAACACGGGCAACCTGGAGTTCGGCGCCACGGTGTCGAACGCCTCGCAGCTCACGACCAGCGACTACAACGTGAGCGTCACCGACGTGGCCGGCACGCTCAACTACTCGGTCACCCGGCTTTCGGACAAAACGTCGATGGGCACTTTCACCACATTCCCCATCACCTTCGACGGCGTCAGCCTCACGGCCGCCAGCGGCACCGCGCAGGCCGGCGACTCGTTCCTGGTGCAGCCCACGCGCACCGGCGCGCGCGACCTCGACGTGCTCACGCTCGACCCGGCCAAGGTGGCCGCCGCGTCGCCGATCGTCACCGGCAACACCGCCGGCAACAAAGGCAGCGGCGCGCTGAGCCCCGCCACCGTGAACGCCAGCTACCCGGGCACGCCGCTGGCCGGCCCGGTGACGCTGAGCTACGACGCCGCCACCAGCAGCTTCTCGGGCTTCCCGGCCACCTCGGCCGTCACCGTGACGCTGGCCGACGGCACCAGCACCAGCTATGCGGCCGGTGCGCCCGTGCCTTACACGGCCGGCGCCAAGATGAGCTTCGACGGCATCACCGTCGGCATGACCGGCGCGCCCGCGCAGGGCGACACCTTCACCATCGGCAAGAACACCTCGGGCGTGTCCGACAACACCAACGCCCTGGCGCTGGGCGCGCTGCAGCGCAAGACCCTCATGTCCGGCGGCACGGCGACCTTCAACGGCGCCTACTCGCAGCTGGTGAGCGAGGTGGGCAACCGCGCCATGGCCGTGAAGGTGGCGGCCACCACGCAAGACAGCGTGACGGGCCAGATCAAGGCCAGCCAGCAGTCGATCTCCGGCGTGAACCAGGACGAGGAAACCGCCAACCTGCTGATGTTCCAGCAGATGTACCAGGCCAATGCGAAGGTGATCCAGACCGCTTCGACCATCTTCGACGCGATCCTCGGCATCAGCAACTGAGCCTCCATTTCGTACCGATCCAGGAAACCGCGATGCGCATCAGCACCCAATCCTTCTACGACCAGAACGTCAGCGCCATGGGGCAGCAGCAGCAGAAGCTGTTCCGTGTGCAGCAGCAACTGGCCACGAACTCCAAGTTCCTCACGGCCGGCGACGACCCGGTCGGCGCGGCGCGCGCCCTGGGCGTCACCCAGACGCTGTCGGAAAACGCGCAGTACGCCACCAGCCGCCAGCGCGCGTCGCTGTCGCTGTCGACCGAAGAGAACGCACTGAACTCGGTGACGTCGATCCTGCAGAACATCAAGACCCTGACAGTGGCGGCGGGCAACGGCACGCTGGCGGACGCCGACCGCGCCTCGCTCGCCACCACCATCCAGAGCGCGCTCGACCAGCTGGTGGGCGTGGCCAACTCGGACGACGGCAACGGCCAGTTCCTGTTCGCCGGCTTCAAGAGCGGCTCGCCGCCGTTCGTGGCGGCGTCCGGCGGCGGCGTGCAGTACGTGGGCGACCAGGGCCAGCGGCTGATGCAGGTCGACGTGGCGCGCCAGCTGTCCACCTCGGACGACGGCCGCAGCATCTTCCAGACGGTGCAGGGCGGCGCGGGCTACGTGACCGTGGGCGCGGCCGGCAACACCGGCACCGGCGTGTTCGGCGCGGTGGGCGTGAAGGACGCCACCGATGCGAACTACGGCAAGGACTTCAGCATCAGCTTCACGGGTGGCAACTACGCCGTGTCGACCAAGGACACACCGCCCGTGGTGGTGGCGGGCGGGCTGTATAGCGAAGGCCAGCCGATCTCGTTCGGCGGCGTGCAGTTGAACATCAAGGGCACGCCGGCCAACGGCGACAGCTTCGACGTGTCGACCGCGAAGAACGCCGGCACCGACATCTTCGCGAGCATCGGCGAGCTGGTGTCGGCGCTGCGCACCCCGCTGACCGGCGGCGGCGCGGCGGCCCAGGCCAAGCTGCAGAACGCCTTGAGCACGGCCAACGTGAAGGTCACGAACGCGCACGACAACGTGCTGACGGTGCTGTCGTCGGTGGGCTCGCGCCAGACCGAGATCGACGCGCTCGACACCGCCGGCGCGGCCAGCAAGCTGCAGGAAGAAAGCTACCGCTCCAGCATCGAGGACCTGGACCCGTACAGCGCCATCGCGGAGTTCTACCAGCGCCAGTCGTCGCTGCAGGCCACGCAGATGACGTTCGCGAAGCTGAACAGCATTTCGCTCTTCAACTATCTTTGACTCGCCCCCAGGCTTCGCGCACTTCGTGTCGCTTCTCCAACCCCCTGCCGGGGGCGACACCAGAGGCCCGGCAAAGCCGGTTCCTCGGTGTTCCTCGAAAGAGGCGGGTACCGCGCCGAATTACGGACGCAGGCCCTGCGTGAACCGCAACATGTTCGAGATGGATTCCGCGAAGCGCGGCTCCAGGAACGCCGCCATGTTCGGCATCAGCAGCTGCAGCATGAAGATGCCCGCCAGCAGCGTGAGCGGAAAGCCCACGGCGAAGATGCTGAACTGCGGCGAGGCGCGGTTCAGGATGCCCATGGCCAGGTTCAGCGTGAGCAGCGCGGTGATGAGCGGCAGCGCCAGCATCAGCCCGCTGGCAAAGATGTCGCCGCCGGCCAGCACCAGGAACAGCCAGCCGCCCGAAGCCATGGGCCCGTCGGCGATCGGCAGGGTGGCGAAGCTGTCGGCCAGCGCGTTCACCATCAGCAGGTGGCCGTCGAGCGCAAGAAAGATCAGCATCGCCAGCATGTTCAGCAGGCGCGACACCACCATGGTGCTGCCGTGGCTCATGGGGTCGAAGAAAGAGGCGAACGACAGGCCCATCTGCAGGCCGATGTACTCGCCCGCGGCCAGCACGGCGGTGAACACCAGCTTCATCGAGAAGCCCATGGCCGCGCCGACCAGCACCTGCTGCACGATGATCCACAGGCCGCCCGCGGACACCACCGGCACGGACGGCAGCGTGCCCAGCGTGGGCGCGATCACGAAGGTCAGCATGACGGCGACCGCCACCTTCACCGGGCGCGGCACCCACGCCTCGCCGAAGATCGGCGCCGTGCTCACCAGCGCGAGCATGCGCACGAACGGCCACAGGAAGGCCACCATCCAGCCCTCGAGCTGGGCCGAGGTGACGGAAAGAATCGACGGCGTCACGCCACCAGCTGCGGAATGCCGGCGAACAGCGCGCGCATGTAGTCGAGCATGCGGTCGAGCATCCAGGGGCCGGCGATCACCAGCGTCGCGAACACCGCGAGCAGCTTGGGAATGAACGACAGCGTGGCTTCGTTGATCTGCGTGGCGGCCTGGAAGATGCTCACGATCAGGCCGATGACCAGCGCCACCAGCAGCAGCGGGGCGCCCAGCAGCAGCGAGATCTCCATGGCCCGGTGGCCCATGGTCATGACGGATTCGGGGGTCATCTGGGCGTACCTAAAGGTAGAAGCTCTGCGCCAATGCGCCGATCAACAACTGCCAGCCGTCGGCCAGCACGAAGAGCATCAGCTTGAAGGGCAGTGCAATGGAAGCGGGCGGCACCATCATCATGCCCATCGACATCAGCACGCTGGCCACCACCAGGTCGATGATGAGGAACGGAATGAAGATGGTGAAGCCGATCTGGAAGGCGGTCTTCAGCTCGCTGATGACGAAAGACGGCAACAAAATGCGCAGTGGCACCTCTTCCGGGCCCTGCATGTCGGGCACCTTGGCCAGGCGCGCGAACAGGGCCAGGTCGCTCTCGCGGGTCTGCTTGAGCATGAAGGTCTTGAAGGGCGCGATGCCGCGCTCCAGCGCCTTGTCGGCGCTGATCTTGTTCTCGGAGAAGGGCACGTAGGCGTCGGTATAGGCCTTGTCGAGCACCGGCGCCATCACGAAGAAGGTCAGGAACAGCGACAGCCCCACCAGCACCTGGTTGGGTGGCGAGGTCTGCGTGCCGATGGCGGTGCGCAGCAGGCCCATCACGATCAGGATGCGCGTGAAGCTGGTCATCGACAGCAGCAGCGCGGGCAGGAAGGTGAGCGAGGTCAGCAGCACCATGGTCTGCACGCTCAGCGACCAGGTCTGGCTGCCGCCGGGGCCCGGCGTGCTGGTGATGCCGGGCAGGCCCTGGGTCCAGGCCACGGCGGGCAGCGCGGCGGCGGCAAGCAGCAGCGCGGCACGCAGGCCGCGGCGCAATGCGGAATGCGTCATGGAGCGGTGTGCGTCTTGCCCGAGAGGGATTCGCGCAGTTTCCGGGCAAAGAGTTCGACAGGGTTGTTCATGGCGGCGGGCATGCCCGCCGTGCCGGAGGCCGGCTGCGCCTGCGCCGGCAGCGTGTGCAGCATGTTGACCTGGCTGGACGTGACGCCCAGCACCAGCCACTGGCCGCCCACTTCCACCACGACCACGCGTTCGCGCTGGCCGAGCGCTGCGCTGGAGACCACCTTCACCAGGTGGCCGCCGCCCAGGCGCTGAAGGCCGAAGCGGCGCGCCAGCCAGGCGCACAGAAAAATCAGGCCGACCACCACCGCCATGCCGAAGCCGGCCTGCAACAGGCCCGACGCGCCGACCGCGGCCGGTTGCGCTTCATGCACGGGCGTGGGCACGGTGGGCAGCGCGGCGTGGGCCGTGTGCACGGCCTGCGCGCACAGGGCGCACAGCGCCGCCGCCCACGCGGGCAGCGCACGCAGCGCATGCAGGTGGGGGCGCAGGTTCATGAACGGGCGAGCTTCTGCATGCGCTCGGACGGGGTGACGATGTCGGTCAGGCGAATGCCGTATTTCTCGTTCACCACCACCACTTCGCCCTGCGCGATGAGGTAGCCGTTGATCAGCACGTCCAGCGGCTGGCCGGCCAGGCCGTCCAGCTCCACCACCGAGCCCTGCGACAGCTGCAGCAGGTTCTTGATGGTGATGCGGGTGCGGCCGATCTCGGCGGTGAGCTGCACGGGCACGTCGAGCACGCGCGCGATGTCCACGGCGGTGGCGCTGGACGGCACCGACGGCGCGTCGTGGATCTGCTGGAAGACCTGCGCGGTGGCGGGGGCCACGGCGGGTTCGGGCACGGCCGCTGCCGGGGCCGGGGTGGCCGCGGTCTGTTCGGCCAGCGCGCTGGCCCAGTCGTCCGCGTCGCTGCTGGCGGAAGAGGTGTTGTCAGTCATGGTCGTTCTTCAAATCGCTGTCTTGGTGGGAGATCATGTGTTGCACGCGCAAGGCGTAGCGCTCGTTCGAGGTGCCGTAGCCGCACTCCATCACCGGCACGCCGCCGACCTTGGCGAGCACCGTGGTCGGCAGCTCGATGGGAATCACGTCGCCGGTCTGCAGCTTCATCACTTCGCCCAGCGTGGAGGGCATGGTCACGAAGTCGGCAATGAGCTCGACGTCGGCCGCCTGCATCTGGCGCGACATCTGCTTGACCCAGCGCTTGTCGACCTCGACCTCGTCCTGGATCGGGTTGGACAGCAGGTCCTTGATGGGCTCGATCATCGAGTAGGGAATGCACACGTGCAGAAAGCCGCCCACCGGGCCGAACTCGATCTGCAGCGTGGTGTTGATCACCACCTCGTTGGGCGCCACGATGTTGGCGAGCTTGCCGTGCATTTCGGCGCGCACGTAGTCGAAGTCCAGCGGGAACACCGGCTGCCAGGCGTCGCCGTAGCACTGCAGCGACAGGTCGAGCAGGCGCTTGATGATGCGCTGCTCGGTGCGCGTGAAGTCGCGGCCTTCCACGCGCACGTGGTAGCGCCCGTCGCTGCCGAAGAGGTTGTCCACCACCAGGAACACCAGCTTCGGGTCGAACACGAACAGCGCCGTGCCGCGCAGCGGCTTCAGGTGGATCATGTTGATGTTCGCGGGCACCGGCAGGTGCCGCACGAACTCGCCGTACTGCTGGATCTGTATGGGCCCCACCGAGATGTCGGGGCTGCGGCGCATGAAGTTCAGCAGCGCGCTGCGCAGGCCGCGCGCGAAGCGGTCGTTGATGACCTCCAGCGTGTGCATGCGGTTGCGCACCACGCGGTCGGGCGCGCCGAGGTCGTAGGCCGGCAGGCCGTCCCTGGGCGGCGGCGGGGCCGCCGGCTGGTCGACTTCGCCGGTGACGCCTTGCAAGAGCGCATCGACCTCGTCCTGCGAAAGCACCTGTTCATACGCCATGGGTCGCTTGTCCGAAGAGGGGGGTCACTGCACCACGAAGGTGTTGAAGGACACGTTGGAGATGCCCAGCGGGGGCTGCCCGGCGGACAGCGGCGTGTTCAGCGCGGTGCGAATTTCTTCTGCCAGCTTGGCCTTGCCCTCGGGCGTGACCAGCGTGTCGGGCGTGCGGTTGGACAGCAGCATCAGCAGGCGGCTGCGCAGTTCGGGCATGTACTCCACGATCTGCGCCTTGGTCTTTTCGTCGGGCACGCGCAGCGCCATGCCGATCTGCAGGAAGCGGCTGCGGCCTTCGGACTGCAGGTTGACCGTCAGCGGCTCCAGCATCAGGAAGATCGGCTTTTCCGGCGCGGCGGCCTTCGCCGGCTCCGCGGCCGCGGGCGCCGCGTTCATGAACCTGGGAATGAAGGTGTACGCGGCGGCGGCGACGGCCGCGAGGCCGACGGCGATCACCAGCCCGATCACCAGCTTGGAAGAGCGGCGCGGGGCCTGTTGATTCGGGAGAGCGGTTGCGGCGGGAGTGGAGGTAGCCATGGTGATGCGGGGTTGCGGGTCCGGTCTATTCTTTGCGAAGTCCCTCGGCAACGAACGGTCGAACAAGCGCACAAAGGCGTTTCATATCCGTTCATTGCGGGCGCCGGGCAGGCGCCGCCGAGGGGAGGGCGGGCGTCAGGCGAAGGTGTCGACCCCCGCGCTCGCGTGGGTGGCCGGCGCGGCACGCGCAGCCGTCACAGGCGCGGCGGGCGTGGCGGCAGCGGCACGGCCGGCGCCGGGGTAGCTGGCGGCCTGTTGCCGTGCGGCGTTCTGCTGCTGTTGCTGTTGCTGCTGCTGCGCGAACGCGGCGTCCTGGCCGCCGGCCTGGCGGGTGTCGGCGCCGACCGAGGCCTGGCCCAGTGTGATGCCCTGTTCCGACATCGCGCTGCGAAGTTGCGGCAGCGCGGCCTCGACGGCCTTGCGCACGCTTTCATGGGCCGACACGAACATGGCCTGCGCCTGGTTGTCGCCCAGCGACAGCGTGACCTTGAGCGGGCCGAGCCCGGCGGGGTTGAGATTGAGCTCGGCCGTGTGGTGGCCGGTGGTGCTCATGCGCGCCAGCTGCTGGCCGAGGGCAGGGCCCCATTTGTCGCTGCCGACCTCGGGGGCGACGGTGTGCACCGCGGGGCGCGCGGCGGCGGTTTCGTCGCTGCGTCCGGCCGAGGCCGCGGTGGCGGCGGGCTGCTGCAGCGAGAAGGGCGCGACGCCCGCCTGGGTGTCCGCGTTGGCGTCGGCGTCCGCGCCGGGGGCGTTCGCGGCGCCCGGCACGGCTGCTGCTGCGGCGGCGATGGCCGCCGTGGCGCCCTCGGCGGCCTTCGGTTGCGCGGCGCTCGCCAGCTGATCGGCGGTGGTGGCGCTCACGGCGGTGCGCGGACCGGCGCGGCCGGCCGCGGCGGCGCCGGCGGCCGGGCCTGAGGAGGCCGACGCGGGCTTTGCAGTGCCTGCCCCCATGGTCTGTGCCGCCACGGCGGCGCGCACGATGTCCTGCAGCGAAGCGGTCGGCGCGGCGTCGGCATCGCGCGCGGCGTTGGCGGCGCTGGCTGCCGCGGTCGCCGCGGCGGGCCTGGCGGCGTCCTTGGCTGCCGCTTCCGCTTCGGGCGTGGCCTTGGCGTTCGCGGCCAGCGTGGCCGCATCCGACAGGGGCGCCTGGGCCTTGGCGAGCGTGTCGGCCGTGGCCGCGGCAGCGTCGGCGTGAATGTCCGCCGCCGCGACGGTGCCCTGGGCCGCATCGAGCGCCTTGGCTGCGTCGGCCGCATCGCCGGCACCCTTGACCGCCGCGCGTCCCGCGAGGGTCAGCGCATGCAGCGGCGAGTGGGCCGGCGCCAGGAAGGCGAGGTTCGGGTCGGCGGGCAGCGCGTCCTGGGTGTCTTCGTCGGCGCCGGGCTTGCGCACCGGCTTGCGCTCGGCGGCCGTGGCGGTGGCGCCCGACGCATCGTCCGCGGTCCTGGCGCGCGGGTTGCCGTTGCTGGCGCGCGAGCGCTCCAGCGCGGCGCCGAAGCCCTGGCCCTGCGCTTCGTCCGCGCCGCGGCTGCGCGAACCGGCCTGCGACACGGACGGGCTGCCGCTGTTGGGCGAGACGGGGGGCGAGATCATGGGTGACATGTCGGCTCCTGGGGATTCAAAGGGTCGGGTGCGAGGCGCGGTCGAAGAACTTGCGCGCCGCGCGTTCGTCGCTGTCGCGCTGCTCGCGCTTGTTCTCGGCCATCATTTCCTGGGCGCGCACGCGCTCGGCCAGGGTGTCGAACGAGCTCAGGCGGCGCTTTTGCTGCTGCCAGTCGACGCGGCCGTTGTCCAGGCGCGTCTCGGTCTGCGTGGCGATGGCGCGCTGCTGCTCGATGGCGCCGTCCAGCGTGCCGAGGAAGTTGCGGTAGTTGCGCCACTGCGAGGAGGGCAGGCCGTCGCGCATCAGCGCGTCGAGCTGGTTGTGATAGTCCTGGCGGTACTGCAGCAGCAGCTCGAGTTTCTGGTTGGCGCTGAGGTGCGCGCTCTGCAGCGTGCCCAGGCGCCGCGCGGCGTCGTCGGTCTGCGTGTGGGCCAGGTCGATCAGCATGCCGAGGGGAAGCTTGCGGGTCATGAAAGAAGTCCTTGCGTGGTGTCGGGTGTGCGTGGCTTGCCGGAACGGGCTCAGGCGCGCCGCTCGGGCGTGAACAGGCCGTCCAGGTGGGCGATGGAGTCCTCGTAGCCGGTGCGCTCGTGCATCGACTGCTGCAGGAAGGACTCGATGCGCGGGTACATCGCGATGGCCTGGTCCAGCTGCAGGTCGTGGCCGGGCGCGTAGGCGCCCACGCTGATCAGGTCGCGGTTGCGCTGGTAGCGCGACAGCATCTGCTTGAAGCGGCGCACGCTCTCGAACTGCGTCTGCGGAATCAGCGCCGTCATGGCGCGGCTGATGGAGGCCTCGATGTCGATGGCGGGGTAGTGCCCGGCTTCGGCCAGCGTGCGCGAGAGCACCACGTGCCCGTCCAGGATGGCGCGCGCCGAGTCGGCGATCGGGTCCTGCTGGTCGTCGCCCTCGGACAGCACCGTGTAGAAGGCGGTGATGGAGCCGCCGCGCCCCTGCGCGTCGCGCGCGCCGTTGCCGGCGCGTTCCACCAGCGCGGGCAGCTTGGCGAACACCGACGGCGGGTAGCCCTTGGTGGCCGGCGGCTCGCCCACGGCCAGCGCAATTTCGCGCTGCGCCATGGCGTAGCGGGTGAGCGAGTCCATGATGAGCAGCACGTCCTTGCCCAGGTCGCGAAAATATTCGGCCAGGCAGGTGGCGTAGGCCGCGCCCTGCAGGCGCAGCAGCGGCGAGTTGTCGGCCGGCGCGGCCACCACCACGGCGCGGGCCAGGCCCTCTTCGCCCAGCGTGTTCTCGATGAAGTCTTTCACCTCGCGCCCGCGTTCGCCGATCAGGCCGACGACGATGACCTCGGCGCTGGTGTAGCGCGCCATCATGCCCAGCAGCACGCTCTTGCCCACGCCGGAGCCGGCGAACAGGCCCATGCGCTGGCCGCGGCCGACGGTGAGCATCGCGTTGATGGCGCGCACGCCCACGTCGAGCACCGAATCGATGGGTGCGCGGCTCAGCGGGTTGACCGGTGGCGAGCTCAGCGGCACCTTGCGCGCGAAGTCGAGCGGGCCCAGCCCGTCGAGCGGACGGCCGGCCGCGTCGACCACGCGCCCGAGCATGCCTTCGCCCACGGGCAGGCGCTTGGTGTGGGCGTTGCCGCTGGAGCCGGTCATGCCGGGCTCCACCGTGACGGGCCGCGCGAACACGCGCGCGCCCGGCACCAGGCCGGCCACTTCGGTCTGCGACATCAAAAACAGGCGATCGCCCGCGAAGCCGACCACTTCGGCTTCGGCGTAGCGCTGCGCATTGCCCGGCGGCAGCTCGATCAGGCAGTCGCTGCCCACCGGCAGCTGCAGGCCCACGGCCTCGAGCACCAGCCCGACGGCGCGCGTGAGGCGGCCCGACGCGGTGGTGGTGGTGCACTGGGCGACGCCCTCGCGCGCCTTGTCCAGCGCGGCGCGCACCTTGTGCAGGTGGGGGTTGGCGGCAGAGGTGGCGGTGGCGGTCTGCATCGTGGAGGTCTCGCGCATGGCGTTCAGGAGGGTTCGCCGCCGTCGGAGGCGTTCTCGCGCAGCACCGAGGCCACGCGCTTCCAGCGGGTCTCCAGCGTGCCGTCGAGTTCGCCGTTGGCGGACTGCACGCGGCAGCCGCCGCGCGCCAGGGTGTCGTCGCTGCGCACCAGCCAGCCGGCGGCCTCGATCTCGTGGCCCAGGCTGTTCTTCACCAGCGCCACGTCGTCGGGATGCAGCAGCAGGCGCGGCTCGCCGCGCAGGGCGGGTTCGGTGTTCAGCAGGTCGCGCACCAGCGGCAGCACCCATTCGGGCTCGGCCTTCAGCGTGCGGTGCACCACCTGGCGCGCCACGTCGAGCGCGAGCGCCAGCACGGTGTCGGTCAGTTCGCCCTCGGCGCGGCGCAGTGCGTCGGGCAGCGACAGCGTGAGCGCGCGCAGGCGCTCCGCATGCGCGCTGGCGGCGGCCAGCCCGGCGGCCAGGCCTTCGGTGTGGCCGGCCTTGCGGCCTTCGGCCAGGCCGTCGGCACGGCCTTCGGCTTCGGCGGCGGTGCGCGCGTCCTTGCGGATGCGGGCCAGCTCGGCCAGGTCGACCCGGGGCGCCGGGGGCGCGGGAGGAGGAACCGGGGAAAGCGGCGCGGCGCTGCGGTTGCCGTTGCGGTTGAACTCGGCGGCGGCGGCGGCCTTGCGGCTCGCGGGCACCGAGGGCTTGCCGTCGAGCGTGCCCATTTCCCAGCGCTCCCAGGCGGAGAGCGCGGGCGGGGCCGGCCGGCTGGTCATGCTGGGCAGGGGACCCGCGGCGGCCTGCCGCGCGGCAGCGTGGATGGCGGCGAGCCGTTCGCTCGCGCCGTGGGTGAATGCGCCCGAGGCGCTGCGGTCAGACGAAGTCATCGGTGCCAGGCGCCGAAATCACGATTTCGCCGGATTCCGCCAGGCGGCGGGCCACCTGCAGGATCGTCTTCTGCTCGGCCTCGACCTGCGACACACGCACGGGACCGCGCAGTTCCATGTCCTCGCGCAGGGTCTCGGCGGCGCGTTGCGACATGTTGTTGAGGAACTTGTCGCGCAGCTCCATCGGCGCGCCCTTGAGCGCGATGATGAGCGAGTCGCTCTCGATGTCCTTGAGCAGGCGCTGGATGCTGCGGTCTTCCAGACCCAGCAGGTTCTCGAACACGAACATCTCGTCGACGATGCGCTGGGCCAGCGCCTCGTCGTGTTCGCGCACATGGGCGATGGCTTCTTCTTCCACCGCGGTGCTCATCAGGTTGACGATCTCGGCCGCGGTGCGCACGCCGCCCAGTCGGCTGCGACGCAGGCCCTGGCCCGCGAGCATCTCGGTGAGCACGTCGGTCAGCTCGGTCAGCGCCGAGGGCTGCACGCCGCCGAAGGTGGCCACGCGCATGATCACGTCGTGGCGCAGGCGCGCGGGCAGCTTCTCCAGCACCTCGGAGGCCTTCATGCGGTCCAGGTGCACCACCAGCGTGGCCAGGATCTGCGGATGCTCGTCGCGGATGAGCTCGGCCACTTCGCCGGCCTCCAGCTCGTTGAGCCGCTCGATGCCGCCGTGCGGCTCGTCGGGCTGCAGGATGTCTTCCAGCAGGTTGCTGGCGCGGTCCTCGCCCAGGGCCTTCTTCAGCACCGCGCGGATGTAGCTGGTCGAGCCCAGGTGCAGCGCCGACAGCTGCTCGGTTTCCTGGCGGAACTCGGCCAGCACTTCGGCCAGCTCTTCCTTGGAGACCGAGGTCAGCTTGGACATCGCGAGGCCCAGCGTCTGCACCTCGGAGGTGGGCAGCTGGTGCAGCGCGGCGGCGGCGCGGTCTTCGCCCAGCGCCATCAGCAGGATGGCGCCTTTTCGGGTTCCCAGTTCGTTACTCATGGGTGTTCATCCAGTGCTGGATCAGGGTGGCGACCAGCTTGGGGTCCTTGTCGGCGATGGCGTGCGCATAGTCCATGTCGGCTTTCTTGCGGTTGGCCTCGCGTTCGCGCAGGCTGTCTTCCGGCGAGGGCGCGGCGGCGTCCGGCGCGGCGCTCGGGATGATGAAGTCGGCCGTTTCGGCGACCGGCACGGGTGCCGGCGGCGGCGGCGTGTGGCGGCGCACCAGCGGACGCAGCACGGCGAACCAGGCGAACAGGGCGATCAGCGCATACAGCAGGTACTGGCCCAGCGTCTTGCCGATCTCGATGTTCTCGCGGTCGCGCCAGAACGGCACCTCGGCTGCGGGGCCGCTGTCGGCGTCGCGGGCGAAGGCGCTGTTCACCACGTTGAGCGAGTCGCCGCGGTCCTGGCTGAAGCCCATGGCTTCCTTGGCGAGGTTGCGGATCTGTTCCACCTCGGCCGGCGTCAGCGCGCGGCTGGTGGTCTTGCCGGCCGCGTCCGTGCTGTCGCGGTTGTTCACCACCACGGCCACCGACAGGCGCTTCACGCCGCCGGCGGATTGCTGCACATGGCGGATGGTGCGGTCGAGCTCGTAGTTGGTGGTGGTGTCCTTGCGCGTGCTGCTCGGGCCGGTGGTGGCGGCGGCGGTGGTCGCGGTGGTGGCGCCGTTGGCACCCGGCGCGCCGGGCGTGCCCGGTGCACCCGGCGTCCCGGGCGGCGGCGTGCCCGGCGCATTCGGTGCGCGCGGGCCGACGATCGGCGCGGTCGGGTTCACCGGCGGCTGGTTCGACAGCGCGCCCGGCACGCCGCCCGGCGGTCCGTTGCCGTGCTGCGCCGACTCGCTGCTCTGCTGGCTGCGCATGGCGGCCTGCGACGGGTCCTGGTTGGGCTTGTACTTCTCGTCGGTGTGCTCCACCACCGTGAAGTCGATGTCGGCCGCCACCTGGGCGCGCACGTTGCTCGCGCCGACCAGGGGCTGCAGGATGGCTTCGATGCGGCGGATGTAGCCCTGCTCGATTTCCTGCGCATATTTGATCTGGCTCACGTCCAGCCCTCGGTCGGAGCCGCGCGCGGAAGACAGCAGGTTGCCGCGCTGGTCGACCACGGTGACGCTCTTGGCGTCCAGGTCGGGCACGCTGCTGGACACCATGTGCACGATGGCGCTGACCTGGCCTTCGTCGATGCTGCGCCCGCGCATGAGCGTGAGCACCACCGAGGCCGAGGGCTTCTTCTGGTCGCGCACGAACAGCGAGGGCTTGGGCAGCGCCAGGTGCACGCGGGCCGCCTCGATGGTGCCGATCGACTCGATGGAGCGCGCCAGCTCGCCTTCCAGCCCGCGCTGGTAGTTGACCTGCTCGGCGAACTGGCTGGTGCCGAACTTCTGGTTGTCCATCAGCTCGAAGCCCACGCCGCCGGCCTTGGGCAGACCCTGCGCCGCGAGCTTCAGGCGCGTTTCCGCCACCTTGTCGCCCGCGATCAGGATCGCGCCGCCGCCTTCGGCGAACTTGTAGGGCACGTTCATCTGCTGGAGCGACGCGATGATCGCGCCGCCGTCGCGGTCCGACACGTTGGTGTACAGCACCTTGTAGTCGGGCGCGCGGCTCCACAGCATGAACGCGGCGGCCGCGGCCACGAGGGCCGCGCCGCCCACGATCAGCGGGAGCTTGGGCTGGGCGCGCAGGCGTTCCAGGATCGGGGGGAGGCCGTTGCCGGAACCATTCCCGGCAGTGGGCACGTCACCCGTGGGCACGGCTGTACTCATGCGCGCACCTTGGTGGCGCCGGGGTGGCCGCTGCGGTCCTGTGCCATGTTTGGAGAGAGATTTCGGTGTTGAGAGTTCATTCCGGAGCGCCGGTGAAGTCGTCCACGGCATGTTCGTTTCGCGACGATTGTCAACAGAGCATGGGAATTCGAATGGCCGAACAGCCGGGGTTTTCGCCCTCAGTTGCGCGCTTGAATCGGGGTCTTCCCTTGATACGCTGCGGGCCAGCCGGAGGACTTGCGTCCTCCTTGTCAAGTCACGCAGAAGTGTTCACACAGGAAGAAGAGATCCCATGTCGATCAGCGCCATCGAATCCGTCTTGCAGCAGATGCGCGTCACCGCGCTCAACACCGGCATCGGCCCGTCCTCGGGCGCGGCCGCCGCCGGGGAGGCCGGCGGCTTTGCCGCCGAGCTGAAGCGCTCGCTCGCCAACATCAGCGGCGCGCAGCAAAGCGCCTATGCGCAGGCCGAGTCGTTCGAACTGGGCAAGCCCGGCGTGGCGCTCAACGACGTGATGGTCGACCTGCAGAAGGCCAACGTGGCGTTCCAGACCGGCCTGCAGGTGCGAAACCGCCTGGTGACGGCCTACCAGGAAGTGATGAACCTGCAGGCTTGAGTGCCCGGTTGGGTGGCTTGGACGGCCCTGTGCAACTTTTTTGTGCGCGGCCCTAAAGGTTTGCAAGGGCTGGCCGATATCCAAATCAACGATGGCTTGAGTCTCACAGCGGAAGCGGGTCCAGCGTTACGGCCGATGGCCGGAGTCACACAACCTTTGTTAATCAGGAGTCCATCATGGCGCAAGTCATCAATACGAACAGCCTCTCGCTGGTCACGCAGAACAACCTCAACAAGTCGCAGTCGGCGTTGAACACCGCCATCGAGCGCCTGTCTTCGGGCATGCGCATCAACAGCGCCAAGGATGACGCTGCCGGCCAAGCCATTGCCAACCGCTTCACGGCCAACATCAAGGGCCTGACGCAAGCAACGCGCAACGCCAACGACGGCATCTCGATCGCTCAAACGACCGAAGGCGCCCTGACCGAAGTCAACAACAACCTGCAACGCGTTCGTGAACTGTCGGTGCAGGCCGCCACGGGCACCAACTCGTCGACCGACCTGGACTCGATCCAGTCGGAAATCGGCCAGCGCCTGGACGAAATCAACCGCGTGTCGGACCAGACCCAGTTCAACGGCGTGAAGGTCCTGTCGGCCAACGCCGGCAAGCTGACCGTTCAAGTCGGCGCGAACGATGGCGAAACCATCGACATCGACCTGCAGGAAGTCAGTGCCAAGACCCTGGGTCTGGACGGCTTCAACGTCAACAACACCGGTTCGAAGAACAAGGCTGCAGGCGCTTCCGACCTGCTGGTCGCCGGCTTCGCCGCAGGCACGACCACCAACGGCGTCACGCCTTACACCCGCACCCTGACCGCAGCCGCCAACGGCGCCACGGCCAACGACGTGCTGGCCAAGATGCAAGACGGCGGTACGGTCACCTCGACCGGCGCCGCAACGTACACCTACAGCGCGGCGACCAAGAGCTACACGGCGGCTGAAGCTGCTCGCAGCCAGACCAACACGCTCTCGACCCTGACCCCGCCGGCCGGCACCAGCGTGACCGCCACGGTCAAGCTCGGCACCCACTCGATGGACGTCAAGATCGACAGCAACGGCACCCTGACCGACGCTGCCGACGGCTCGGCGCTGTACCTCGACAGCACCAACAACCTGACGAAGACCGGCTCGGGCACCACGGTGGGCGCCACGCTGACCGCCTTGGTCGACTCCACGAACGGCATGACCACCGCTGGCGACTCGATCACGATCGCTTCGACCGGTGCCAAGTACACCGTCAACGCGACCGGCGCTGCAGCTGGTGCCAACGCCTTCGCCGTGACGAACGAAGCGACGTCGGCCGATGCCGTCAAGGCCAAGATCAACGCCGGCGCTGGTTCCATCGACATCGACGGTGCAGGTGCTACCGCTGCCTACGCAGTGGCAGCAGCCGGTGGCGCCGTGACCGGTGCCTACATGGGTGTGAGCGGCCTGACGACGACCGCCGCCGAATCGATCAACCTGAACGCCAACGGCGTGGTGACCGACGCGCAAGGCAGCACGGTGTACGCCGACTCCGCCAAGGCCGGCAAGCTGACGACCAACGCCGTGAGCGACGCCAAGTCCACCGTGGACCCGCTGAAGGCACTGGACGCCGCCCTGTCGAAGGTCGACAAGCTGCGCTCCTCGCTGGGTGCGGTGCAGAACCGTTTCGACTCGGTGATCGCCAACCTGGGCACCACGGTGACCAACCTGTCGTCGTCGCGTTCGCGCATCGAAGACGCCAACTACGCCACGGAAGTGTCGAACATGACGCGCGCGCAGATCCTGCAACAAGCCGGTACCTCGGTGCTGTCGCAAGCCAACCAGACCACCCAAGGCGTGCTGTCGCTGCTGCGTTGATCGACGCAGGCTAGCTAGAAGCCAGAAGAAACGCCGTTCCCCGCCCGCAAGGGTGGGGTCCGGCCGGTGCAGGTACCCGGACGCAAGCCGGGAGCGCCTGCGCTGTCCTCTGCGGCCATGCCCGAAGGCGAGGCCGCAGAGGACAGCGAACCCAGCAAAGAACAAGGTGCAAAAGATGTCGAACCCCGTGCCAGCAAACCCCGTGAAGGACAGCCCGTGGACGCAGATGCTCCTGGGTGGCGCCACGGGCGCGAGCCAGCGCGGTGCGGCCTCGGGTGCCAGGGCCGACGCGAAGGAAGAGGCGACGCCGGTGCAGGTCGAGCAGGCGGTTCACCAGGTGAACACGGCGCTCGCGCTGCGCGAGGTCGGCGTGCAGTTCGAGGTCGACAAGGACACCGACAAGCTCATCGTCAAGGTCATCGACCGCGCCAGCGGCGAAGTGATTCGCCAGATTCCGAACGAGGAAGTCGTGCGCATCGCCAAGCTCATGAGCGACGGCAAGGGCCTGCTGGTGGACCACGCGGCCTGAGCCCGCGTCCGAATCTTCATCTGCAACCGCAGCAATCAGGAAAAAAATTCAAATGGCAACGATCAGCAGCCTGGGCGTGGGCTCCAACCTCGACCTCAGCACCTTGCTCACGCAACTCCAGACCGCCGAGAGCCAGCCGCTCGTGGCGCTGCAGGCCAAGGCCAAGAGCTACACGAGCAAGCTCTCGGCCTACGGCACGATCCAGAGCGCGCTCAGCACGCTGCAGACCGCCGCCAAGAAGCTGGGTGACCCGGCGCTGTTCCAGAGCGTGACCGGCACGCCCACGGTCAGCGGCATCCTGGCGGCTTCGGCCACGGACTCGAGCGCCGCGGGCAACTACTCCATTGAGGTGACGCAGCTCGCGCAGGCGCAGACGGTCATCGCCCCGGGCCAGGCCGACACCAAGACGCCCATCGGCAACGGCACGATCACCATCGGCTTCGGCCAGGTCACGGGCGGCACGCTCAACGCCGCCACCGGCCAGTACAGCGGCGCCACGTTCACCGCCGACGCGACCCAGGCCGCCAAGACGATCACCATCGACCCCAACAACAACACGCTGGAAGGCATCCGCAACGCCATCAACGGCGCCAACGCCGGCGTGACGGCCAGCATCGTGAACGACGGCAGCGGCACGCCCAACCGCCTGGTGCTGACGTCCGCGACGACCGGCGAGAAGTCGAGCATGCGCATCTCGGTGTCCGGCGACGCGCCGCTGCAGAACCTGCTGAACAACGACCCGGCCGGCACGCAGAACCTGAAGCAGACGAGCGCGGCGCAGAACGCCAAGCTCAACGTGAACGGCATCGACGTCACCAGCGCCACCAACACCGTGAAGGAAGCCATCCAGGGCGCCACGCTCACGCTGGTGAACACCGGCAAGACCGGCCTGTCGATGAAGGAAAACACGGCGGGCGTGAAGTCGGCGATCACCGATTTCGTGAATGCCTACAACGCGCTGCAAAGCACGTCCAAGACGCTCACGACGTACGACGCCGACACCAAGACGGCTGCCGCGCTGGTCGGCGACACCACGCTGCGCAACCTGCAGACGCGCATTCGCCAGGCGCTCACCACGCCGCAGGACGGCGGCACCAACGACATGAAGGTGCTCACCGAGATCGGCGTGGCCTTCCAGAAGGACGGCACGATCGCCATCGACGCCACCAAGCTCGACAAGGCCCTGGCCGGCAACCTGAAGGGCGTGGCCAACCTGTTCTCCAGCGCCACCGGCAGCACCGGCGGCTACGGCAAGCAGATCGATGCGCTGGTGACCGACCTGAACACCGGCGCCCTGAAGGTGGCCAGCGACGGCGTGACCTCGACCATCAAGCAGCTCGACACCCAGTACGACGCGATGCAGGTGCGCGTGGATGCCGCGGTCGCTCGCTACAAGGCCCAGTTCACCCAGCTCGACGTGATGATCGCCAGCATGAACAACACGAAGACCTATCTCACGCAGCAGTTCGACGCGATGTCGAGCAGCAGCAAGTAAGACAGACAACGAAGACCTGGAGCCGCAGCGATGTACACCCCTCACAACCTCCGCACCGGCGCCGGCGCCTATGCGCGCGTCGGCGTGGAAACCAGCGTGATGAGCGCGTCGCCGCACCAGCTCATCGTCATGTTGTTCGACGGCGCCAAGACCGCCATCGGCATGGCGAGGCACCACATGGTGGCCGGGGAGATCGAGGCCAAGGGCCACGCGATCTCCAAGGCGATCGGCATCGTGGACAACGGCCTGAAGGCCGGACTCGATGCGCAGGCAGCCGGCGAGGCCGGTGCCGCACTCGTGGGCAACCTGTCCGCGCTGTACGACTACGTCGTGCGGCGGCTGTTCCAGGCCAACCTGCACAACGACGTGCAGGCGCTGGACGAAGCGGGGCAACTGCTCGAAAACGTCGCTTCCGCCTGGCGCGAGATCGACGACCGAAGCCGCGGCTGAGACGCGGCCGTAACTACAAGACAACAGGGATAGGTAACAAGATGGCAGTCCGGAGTGAGGTCGTTCATTGCTATGAGGAGCTAGCAGCCAGCGTCGCGCAGATGCTGGTGCTGGCACGGGTCAAGGAATGGGGCAAGCTGCCCGAGCTCGAGGCCCGCTGCTCGGCGCTGGTCGAGCGCCTGCGCGCCATCGAGCCGCTGGAAATGCTGGACGCGATACAGATCGAGCGCGTGCTCGGCCTGCTGGACTGCATCCGCACGGACCAGGCCGAAGTCTCCGGCCTGATCAAGCCGCAGCTCGACGACCTGATCGACCGCATGGGTCATCTCCACAAGCAGAAGAGCCTGGGGCGCGCCTACGGGCAGACGCACTGAGCCTGCCTGCACCCGCCTGAACCCCCACCCGAGATGCCACGACCATGACTGGACTTGCCGGACTGATCGACGCGCTGCTGGCCGCCCGGCTCGCGCCGCGCCTCGACGTGCTGGGCATCAAGGGCGAGACGACCATCGGCGCGCCGGGCCCGGCCGTGGGCGTCGCCAAGGTCGACAACGATGTGCGGCTGCCTTCCAATGCCGCGCTCGACCGGCAGCTACCGGGTGCGCTGACCGGCGGCGCAGTGCATGCCGGCGGCGGTGCGCCGTCGTCGGTGGCCACGCGGCTGTCGGTGGCGGCACGCGTCATCGGCGCTGTGCTGGCCGACCTGCAGGCGCAGCCGGGGCCGGTGCACGGCGCGGCGCCGCTGCTGGCTTCGGGCCAGCAACCTGCCAGCGCCGCGGCACTGGCAGGCGCGTTGGCGCGCACGGTGTCGGACAGCGGGCTCTTCTACGAAGCGCACCTGGCGGAGTTCGCCACCGGCACCCGCACGCTGGCGCAGATGGCACGCGAGCCGCAGGCGCGCTGGGCGGGGCCCCTGGTCGCGCGTCCCGAAACGGCCGCCGCCTCGGCGAATGCCGTGGCGGCGACAGCAGCGACGACGACCGCGGCGGCCGCAGCGGCAGATGCCGTCGATGTGCTGCTGCCCGCCGGTGCGTCGCAGGCTTCTGCCGCCATGCCGCAAGGCGAGTTGGCGCGCGCGGCCTCCCCCGGCACACACACACCGGCGAATGCGCCGTCGACCCATGCCGCGGCCCAGCCCGGCACGGCGCAGGCGCCGGACGCGGCCGTACCCGCCGCATCGGCTGCCACGGCCGCATCGGTCGATGCCTCGCGCCTGCAGGCCGCCTACGGCCAGAGCGATGGCGCACCGGCCCGCGCGTCCCTGGACGGCGACATGCCCGCGCACCGCGCCGGCGAGATCGCCCGTTCGTCGGAGAACGCCGCCGTGGCGCAAGCCTCGCGCGGCACCGAAGTCATTCATCCGCAGGCGGTCACGCTCGTGCACCAGCAGCTCGACCTGCTGGCCAGCGCCGCCTTCCGCTGGAGCGGCCAGGCCTGGCCCGAGGTGCCGATGCGCTGGTCCATCGAGCAGGAGCAGGACACGCACGATGCCCGTGAAGGCGCGGACTCGGCGCCGCAGGCCGAGCGCCGCTGGTCGACCACCGTGTCGCTGGCGCTGCCGCGGCTGGGCGAAGTCGAGCTGCGTCTGAGCCTTGCGGGCGCGGCGGTGCAGGCGCACCTGTCGGCGCGCGAAGCCACCACCACCGATCGGCTGCGCGGGGACGCGGGCCAGCTCGCGAAACGCTTCGAGGCCGCGGGCCTGCAGCTGCAGCAGTTGCAGGTCACGGAAAAAGCCATGGCGGAGGCCGCATGAGCGGTGCCCTGAACGACGCCATGGAGAACCGGCCCAGCGCGATCGCGCTGTCGTACGCCGACAAGACCAAGGCGCCGGTCGTCGTGGCCAAGGGCTACGGCGTGGCGGCCGAATCGATCATGCGCGAGGCGCGCGCGCACGGCCTGTACGTGCACTCGTCGGCAGACCTCGTGAAGCTCTTGATGCAGGTCGACCTCGACCAGCACGTCCCCCCCGATTTGTACCTGGCGGTGGCCGAGGTCATGGCGTGGATCTACGGCCTGGAAGGCCGTGAACAGAATTAGACAGGCGAAATCAATGCAAAGTCATGGACCTTCGGATGAACAGAATCTGAATAAAAAATTCAGTGGTTCATTGAATGGCCGAATGCCCATAGTCTTTATTAATTCGCAAATTGAAATGAATAAATTATTCCCGAATATGTATGTTTGTAACCACTGGTTGCAGGTTTTTGGGTACCCCATTTTCTGCCCCGGGCAAGCTCTCTCACAGGGAGAGAGCAGGGGTTTTGTCGGACGCTTCCTACTTTTTTTGTCGCCATCTCTTACAAAGTACTTCAAAGTGTAAAACTTTGTGTATAGAATGTATACACGGTTGATTAGAACCTTTGTTGGACTGAAAACTGGAAATGGAACAAGACGTGGAAAACAGTAATTTCAATGCAGGCGGCGTGATTTCCAAGGAAATCGGCGAAATAAACCTGGCCTATATGCTGCTCGCGCAGAAGCTGGTCAAGCAGGACAGGGCGGAAGCCATGTTCCGGCTTGGCGTGGGGCGCGAGCTCGCGGATCTGCTGGCGAACATGTCGCTCAGCCAGATCGTGAAGCTGGCGGCTTCCAACTTCCTGCTGTGCAGCTTCAGGCTGGACGACCGGCCGATGTTCGCTGTGGTGGGAGAAGGCAAGGAGCCCGCATTGCAGCAGGCTCACATGTCGATCCTGATGGCGGCGCGCCAGATCCAGGCCCAGGGCCAGATGCGCGACGCGGGCGTGGCGGCTGCATGACCACCCGCAAGAGCGTCCTTGGCGAGGTCCGTGAAGTCCAGCTCGCCGTCGAGCTGATCGGGCTCGGCGCGCGCCTGCAGTTTCTCGAGGCGGCGGTGTCGCTGAGCCGTGAGCGACTGATCCGCCTGTACAAGGAACTCAAGGGCGTTTCGCCGCCCAAGGGCCTGCTGCCGTTCTCTACCGACTGGTACATGACGTGGCTCGCCAACATTCACTCGTCGATGTTCTACAACATCTACCGCTTCATGCTGGACGAGGCGGACGAGAACGAACTGCCCGCGCTCATCAAGGCCTACCGGCTCTATGTGGAGCAGGTTTCGTCGCAAGGCGGCGAGGTGGTGCTCGACTTCACCCGCGCCGAGACGATGGTGCGCTTCTTCGACAGCGACATGCTGCAACTGAGCCCCTGCAGCCGCTGCGGCGGCCACTTCGTGGCGCATGCGCACGATCACAAGAACGGATATGTGTGTGTGCTGTGCCGTCCGCCTTCGCGCGCCGGCAAGGCACGCAAGCCCAAGCTCGCCGACGTGCGACTGAGCGGTTTCGGTGGGTTGGTGGCCGCAGGGCCGGCGTTGGACCTCGGCGGCGCTGGCTAGAAAAAGTACCCCCGCGCCCGTCTTGCGGACGTTCGGGGATTGGATGAATTGACGCCTCAGGGCGATAGGGGTAGCCCGTGCTGGTTCTGGTTGGATACATCGTGGTGATCGGTTGCGTGTTCGGGGGCTACGCCCTCATGGGCGGGCACTTCGGCGTCCTGTTCCAGCCGATCGAGCTGCTCATGATCGGCGGCTCGGCGTTGGGCGCGTTCATCGCGGGCAACAACGGCAAGACCATCAAGGCGACCCTGAAGGAACTGCCGCTGCTGCTGCGCGGCTCCAAGCACAACCGCCAGCTCTACATGGACCTGATGGCGCTCTTGTACGAGCTGCTCGCCAAGGCCCGCAAGGAAGGGATGATGAAGCTGGAGTCCGACGTGGAGAACCCGGCCCAGAGCGAGATCTTCTCGCGCTACCCGAACATCCTGGGGCACGAGGGCATCACCGTGTTCCTGAGCGACTACCTGCGCCTGGTCATCAGCGGCAACACCGACGCCCACGAGATCGAGGCCCTGATGGACCACGAGATCGAGACCATCCGCCACGAGGCCATGGTGCCCGGCCACAGCCTGGCCCGCGTGGGCGACGCGCTGCCGGCGCTGGGCATCGTTGCGGCCGTGATGGGCGTGGTGCACGCGCTGGCCTCGGCCAACCTGCCGCCTTCGGAGATGGGCGCGCTGATCGCCCACGCCATGGTGGGCACCTTCCTGGGCGTGCTGCTGGCCTACGGCTTCGTGTCGCCGCTGGCCTCGCTGATCGAGCAGAAGGTGGAAGAGAGCATGAAGATCTACCAGTGTGCCAAGGTCACGCTGCTGGCCAACCTCAACGGCTACGCGCCGCAGCTCGCGGTGGAGTTCGGCCGCAAGGTGCTGTTCTCGACCGAGCGCCCGTCCTTCTCCGAGCTGGACGACCACGTTCGCGAGGTCAAGGCGCGCTGACGCCCGGCCCAGCCCGACACCGCAACCCCCAGCAAGCTAGCGAACGACAGAGCCACCATGAGCGAAGGCAAGCCGAAGATCATCATCAAGCACGTGCACAAGGCGCACGGCGGCGGCCACCATGGCGGTGGCTGGAAGATCGCGTATGCCGACTTCATGACGGCCATGATGGCGTTCTTCCTGGTGATGTGGCTGCTGTCCATCTCCAGCCCGAAGCAGCGCGACGGCATTGCCGAGCACTTCCGCATGCCGCTTCGCGTGGCGATGAACGGCGGCGACAAGGCCAGCCTGAGCTCCAGCATGATCTCCGGCGGCGGCCCCGATCCGATGCACGTCGAGGGCGAGGTCAGGAACACCGAGAACACGAGCGAAGACGAGGCCGACGCCAGCCGCCTGTACGAGATGAAGAAGCAGCTCGACGAGCTCATCGCCAAGAGCCCGGTGTTCCAGCAGTTCCGCTCGCAGATCCTGATCGACATCACCACCGAAGGCCTTCGCCTGCAGATCGTGGACACCGAGAACCGCCCGATGTTCGAGCTGTCCAGCGCCCGCGTGGTGCCGCACATGCGCGCCATTCTTCGCGAGCTGGCGCCGGCGCTGAACGTGCTGCCCAACAAGATCACGCTGTCGGGCCACACCGACGCCATCGTCTACACCAACGACCGCTCGTACGGCAACTGGGAGCTGTCGGCCGACCGCGCCAACGCCTCGCGCCGCGAGCTCGTCGTCGGCGGCATGACCGACGGCAAGGTGCTGCGCGTGATCGGCCTGGCCGACAGCATGCACCTGGACAAGGCCGACCCGCGCAACCCGATCAACCGGCGCATCAGCATCATCCTGCTGAAC
This sequence comes from Variovorax monticola, assembly GCF_051216855.1. Lineage (NCBI taxonomy): Bacteria > Pseudomonadati > Pseudomonadota > Betaproteobacteria > Burkholderiales > Comamonadaceae > Variovorax > Variovorax monticola. Next base: position 574,677 of record NZ_JBPJZP010000003.1, on the reverse strand, counting down.
CGCCGCACGCAGGAACGCATCGAGCACGAGAACAGCACCGAACCCGTGGGCACACGCGTGGGCAACGTGTCGGCCGCGCCTGCTCCCAAGGCGACGCTCGCGTCGCGATGACAACGCCAAGAAACCACATGCGGCCCGCGTGAGAGCGCAGGCCCGGAGCACCAAGAGATGGACCTCAGTCAATTCACCCAGGCATTCTTCGTCGAAGCGATCGAGCTTCTCGCGGAGATGGAGCAACTGCTCCTGGCGCTCGATGTCGAGTCGCCGGACAGCGAACAGCTCAACGCCATCTTTCGCGCGGCGCACTCCATCAAGGGCGGCGCCGCGACGTTCGGTTTCACAGCCCTGACCAACACCACGCACGTGCTCGAGACGCTGCTGGACCGCGCCCGCCACGGGCAACTGGTCCTGAGCGCTTCGATGATCGATGCCTTTCTGGAAACGAAGGACGCCTTGCAAGAACAACTCACCGCCTACCAGGCCGGCAAGGAGCCGGATCCCGACATGGTCGCGCACATCTGCGGCGTGCTCAAGCAGCTCGCGCAGGAAAACGGCGGCGACGGCACCGCGGCGCCCAAGCCGCTGGCCGCGCGCACGCCCGCGCCTGCACCGGCGCCCGCACCGGTTGCCGCCGCACCCGCACCCGTGGACGCGGCCGCCGGAGACGGCGTGCTGCGCATCCGCTTCGCCCGCCTGTCCGACAGCGAGGGCGACCTGCTGGCCGGCGAGCTCACCAACCTGGGCACCGTGCGCTCGCGCACGCGCAGCGCCGACCAGCTGACCATCCTGCTGGAAACCACCTGCGACCCGGACGACATCGTGGCGGTGTGCTGCTTCGTCATCGATGAATCGCAGATCGACATCTCGCGCGATACAGGCGACACGGCAGGCGCTGCCGAAGCCGTGGCCGCCGCCGAGGCACCCGCTGCCGTGGCGCAGCCCGAGCCCGAACCCGAGCCGCTCGTGATCGCCGAGGCGACCGTGAAGCAGACGGCCGCCGCGGCACCCGCCGTGGCCGTCGCCAAGGAGTCGAGCTCCATCCGCGTGGACGTCGAGAAGGTCGACCAGCTCATCAACCTGGTGGGCGAACTCGTCATCACGCAGTCGATGCTCACGCAGGCCGCCACCATGCTCGACCCCGTGGCCTACGAACGCTTCCTGAGCGGCCTGGGCCACCTGGAACGCAATGCGCGCGACCTGCAGGAGTCGGTCATGTCCATCCGCATGATGCCGATGGACTATGTGTTCAGCCGCTTCCCGCGCGTGATCCGCGACGTCAGCGCCAAGCTGGGCAAGCAGGTGCGCCTGGACACCTACGGCAAGGAAACCGAGCTCGACAAGGGCCTGATCGAGCGCATCGTCGATCCGCTCACGCACCTGGTGCGCAACAGCCTGGACCACGGCATCGAGACGCCCGAAGTGCGCCTGGCCAAGGGCAAGGACGCCACCGGCCAGCTGCTGCTGTCGGCGCAGCACCACGGGGGCAACATCGTGATCGAGGTGAGCGACGACGGTGCCGGCCTCAACCGCGAACGCATCCTGGCCAAGGCCCTGCAGCAGGGAATGGCCGTGAGCGAGACCATGCCCGACGAGGAGGTGTGGCAACTGATCTTCGCGCCCGGCTTCTCCACCGCCGAGCAGGTCACCGACATCTCGGGGCGCGGCGTGGGCATGGACGTGGTCAAGCGCAACATCCAGGAAATGGGCGGCCATGTGGAAATCCACTCGCGCGGCGGGCAGGGCACCACCACGCGAATCATCCTGCCGCTCACGCTGGCCATCCTGAACGGCATGTCGGTGAAGGTGGGCACCGAGGCCTACATTCTTCCGCTGAGCTACGTCATCGAGTCGCTGCAGCCGCTGCCCGAGCACCTGCATTCCATCACCGCCGACGGCCATGTGATCCGTGTGCGCGGCGAGTACCTGCCGCTCATCGAGCTGCACCGCGTGTTCGACGTGAGCGGCGCGCAGACCCAGCCTACGCAGGGCATCCTGGTGATCGTGCAGGCCGACGACAACCGCTTCGCGCTGATGGTGGACGAGCTGCTCGGCCAGCACCAGGTGGTGGTGAAGAACCTGGAGACCAACTACCGCAAGGTGCCGGGCATCTCTGCCGCCACCATCCTGGGCGACGGCAGCGTGGCTTTCATCATCGACGTAGGCGCCATGCCGCGCATCCAGCGCGCGCAGGCCGCGAGCGCGGTCGCGCTGGCGGGGGCTGCCCGGAGGACCGACGCCATCGCTCTCTGACGCCCACACAAGACGGAGACAGCTGAATGCGTTTCGATTTCTTCCGACGTTCCGGTTCCGGGGACGCCAACGGCAACGGCGCCCCGGGTGCTTCGCCGGTCTCCAACGAGCCCGGCGCCAACGGCCACGTGGCCTATGAAATGCTGCTCGACGCGCACCGCCGCGTCATCGGCTATCGCATGGCGTGGCGCGCGCCGGGTGACATGCCCGGGTCGCGCTCTGCATCTGCGGCCGTCGGCGTCAAGGCGCTGATGGACACGCTCGCCGTGCACCTCAACCCCGAGAACGCGGGATGGCTGCTGGGCCCGCAGGTGGTGTTCGTCGACGTGGCCGTCGACGCGCTGTTCCAGAGCGAACTTCAGTCGCTGCCCGCGAACAACGTGGTGCTGTGCATGGGCCCGGACGACCTGCTGGACGCGGACATGCGCTCCATCCTGCTGTTCCTGCGCGAGCAGGGCTTCGGCTTCATGCTGTGCGGCGCGCAGGCCTTGCCCGAAGACCCGGAGCTGCGCGCCATCGTCACGCACTTCGAGGTGGATGCCGCCGACGTGGCCATCGTGTCGCGCATGCGCCAGGAAATGCTGCTGGGCCATCCCGCGGTCGAGCTCATCGCGTCGCGCGTGCGCACCTGGCACGAGTACGAGGCCTGCATCGCGCGCCGGGTGAATGTGTTCATCGACGGCACGTTCGGCAACCCGCCGGTGCGCGAGGCCGAGGACGCGCTGCAGCCCGAATCGCTGCTCATCGTGCAGCTGATGCAGATGATCCAGCGCAACGAGGACGTGCGTGCCATCGAGGCCGCGCTCAAGCACGACGCCGCGCTGACCTACCGGTTGCTGCGCTACATCAACTCGCCGTCGGTCGGCGTGGCGGTGGAGATCCATTCGCTGCGCCACGCGGTGACCATGCTGGGCTACTCGCCGCTGTACCGCTGGCTGTCGCTGCTGCTGGCCACCAGCAACAAGTCGGGCTCGCCTTTCATGATGAAGAAGGCCATCCTGCGCGGGCGTTTCGTCGAGCTCATGGGCCTTGGCATGCTGCCGCCCAGCGAGTCCGACAACCTGTTCGTGGCCGGCATGTTCTCGCTGCTCGACCAGTTGCTGGGGGTGTCGATGGAAGGCGTGCTGCGCAAGGTGCAGCTCACCGAGGCGGTGCAGCAGGCCATCCTGTCGCGGGGCGGCCTCTACGGCCCCTTCGTGGCGCTGGCCGAGGCCTGCGAGCTGGACAACGGCGAGGCCTCGCGCCTGTCCGAAGCGCTGTTCGTGAGCGCGGCGCAGGTCAACGCGGCGCAACTGTCGGCCATGGTGTGGTCGCAGGACGCAGGCCCGGCCGCGACGGGACCGTGAGATGACCATGACCATGACCGTGACGGCCTCCAGGCCCCTGAAAGTGCAGGGCTTTGGTGCGTCTGATCGGCGCATTGGAAACGGCGAGTGCTATGTACATTGAAAGCCACATTTCCAAGGCTGCCGTGAACTCCGAGTTTCTTTTTACCGACAGCGATTTCTCACGCATTCGCACGCTCATCCATCGCCGCGCCGGCATCGCCCTGGGCGAGCAGAAGCGCCAGATGGTGTACAGCCGGATTTCGCGCCGGCTGCGCGAGCTGCAGGTGCCCGAGTTCTCCACCTACCTCGACTGGCTCGAGGAGCGCCAGGACGGGGACGAGTGGCAGTTGTTCATCAACTCGCTCACCACCAACCTCACCTCGTTCTTTCGCGAGGCGCATCACTTTCCGACGCTGGCCGACCACGTGCGCCGCGCGCAGCAGCCGGTCACGGTGTGGTGCGCGGCGGCATCGACCGGGGAGGAGCCCTATTCGCTGGCGATCACGTTGATGGAGGCGCTGGGCGACAAGGCGGCTTCCGCACGGATCATCGCCACCGACATCGACACCGCGGTGCTGGCCAAGGCCGCCACCGGCGTGTTCACCACCGAGCAGGTGCGCGCCCTGGCGCCGGAGCGGTTGCGCCGCTTCTTCAACAAGGGCACGGGCGCGAACGCCGGCAAGGTGCGCATTCGCCCCGAGGTGGCGGCGCTGGTGAAGTTCTCGCGGCTCAACCTGCTCGACAGCTCGTGGCCGGTGAAAGAGCCGGTCGACGCGATCTTCTGCCGCAACGTGATGATCTATTTCGACAAGCCGACGCAAAAGAAGGTGCTCGACCGCTTCGCGCCGCTGCTCAAGCCGGGCGGCCTGCTGTTCGCCGGGCATTCGGAGAATGCGTCGCTCGTCAACCCGGCGTTCCGCCCGCTGGGGCAGACCGTGTACGAGCTGGCGCGCGCGCGGGCCGCGGGCCTGCCATGAGTGCCACCCACGTGGGCGCGCCGGGAGCGGTGGCGAGCCATCACTACTTCGACCGCGACGTCGGCCTGATGGCCGTGAAGCTGCTGCCGTCCGAGTACTACGTGACCTCGAGCGACACCGTGCTGAGCACGGTGCTCGGCTCGTGCGTGGCCGCCTGCCTGCACGACCGCGAAGCGGGCGTGGCGGGAATGAACCATTTCATGCTGCCCGACGAGGGCGACGCGGGCGCCGGGGCCACCAAACGCGACGCCACCGAATCGATGCGCTACGGCGCCTACGCCATGGACGTGCTCATTCGCGAGCTGGTGCGCGTGGGCGCGCGTCGCGACCGGCTGCAGGCCAAGGTGTTCGGCGGCGGCGCGGTGCTGGCCAACATGACGACGCTGAACATCGGCGACCGCAATGCGGACTTCGTGCTGCGCTACCTGCGCGACGAACGCATCGAGGTCGCCGCGCAGGACCTGCGCGGACCGCATGCGCGCCGCGTGTGCTTCCTGCCCTCGACCGGCAAGGCCATCGTGCGCAAGCTGCGCGCGCAGACCGAAGTGCAGCAGGTACAGAACGTGGAAGGCGAACTGCTGCGCGGGCTCACCGGCCTGCGCACCGCGCCCGATTCGCAACGAACGGCCTCCGTGCCGGTCGCCCGTGTGGCGCCGGCGGCCGCAATCAAAGGAAACCGGTGAGCGTCAAGAAAATCAAGGTGCTGTGCGTCGACGACTCGGCACTGATCCGCAGCGTGATGACAGAGATCATCAACAGCCAGAGCGACATGACGGTGGTCGGCACCGCGGCCGACCCGCTGGTGGCGCGCGACCTCATCAAGGTCACCAACCCCGACGTGCTCACGCTCGACGTCGAAATGCCGCGCATGGACGGGCTGGAGTTTCTTGAAAAACTCATGCGCCTGCGCCCCATGCCGGTGGTGATGGTGTCGTCGCTGACCGAGCGCGGCTCGGAAATCGCGTTGCGCGCGCTCGAGCTGGGCGCCATCGACTTCGTGACCAAGCCGCGCCTGGGCGTGCGCGACGGGCTGCTCAACTACACCGAACTCATCGCCGGCAAGATCCGCACGGCCGCCAGCGCGCGGCTGCTGCCGAGCCGCCACGCCACCGCCGCGCGCGCCACGACCGACGCGCCGCAGGAGTCGCTGTTGCGCAGCCCGCTGCTGAGCACAGAGAAGCTCATCATCATCGGCGCGTCCACCGGCGGCACCGAAGCCATTCGCGAAGTGCTGCAGCCGCTGCCGCCGGATTCGCCCGCGGTCATGATCGCGCAGCACATGCCGGCCGGGTTCACGCGATCCTTCGCGCAGCGCCTGGACGGGCTGTCCCGCATCAACGTGAAGGAGGCCGAGCACGGCGAGCGCGTGCTGCCGGGCCATGCCTACATCGCACCGGGCGGCTTCCACCTGTCGCTGGCGCGAAGCGGCGCCAACTACGTGGCCCACCTGGACCAGGAACCGCCGGTGAACCGTCACCGTCCGTCCATCGACGTGCTGTTCGACTCCGCGGCCAAGCATGCGGGCAAGAACGCCATCGGGATCATCCTGACCGGCATGGGCAAGGACGGCGCCGAGGGCCTGCTGCGCATGAAGCGCGCCGGTGCCCACACGCTGGCGCAGGACGAGGCGAGCTGCGTGGTCTTCGGCATGCCGCGCGAAGCCATCGCGCTGGGCGCGGTGGACGACGTGTCTCCCCTGAGTGAAGTGAGCCGCCGTGTACTGGCGCATCTGCGCACGTTCGGTGAACGTGCGAACCGAGTTTGAAAAAAGACCTGTTGGAGCTGGAAATATCGTGATCGACAAGAGCATCAAAATCCTGGTTGTGGACGACTTCCCGACCATGCGGCGCATCGTGCGCAACCTGCTGAAGGAGCTGGAGTTCCTCAACGTCGACGAGGCCGAGGACGGCGCGGCCGGCATCGAGAAGCTTCGCGGGGGCAACTTCGGCTTCGTGGTGTCCGACTGGAACATGCCGAACATGGACGGCCTGACCATGCTGCAGACCATTCGCGCCGACCCCGAGCTGAAGAAGCTGCCGGTGCTGATGGTCACGGCCGAGGCCAAGAAGGAAAACATCGTGGCGGCCGCGCAGGCGGGCGCCAACGGCTATGTGGTGAAGCCCTTCACCGCCGCCACGCTGGAAGAAAAGATCACCAAGATCTTCGAGAAACTTGCCAAGGAAGCGGCGTGACATGAGCCAGATCTCCACGGAGGCCGCGGACTCCACCAACACCGCCGAACAACTGCTGGGCCGCATCGGCCAGCTGACGCGCCAGCTGCGCGAGGGCCTGCGCGAGCTGGGCCTGGACAAGGAAGTGGCCAAGGCCGCCCAGGCGATTCCGGACGCGCGCGACCGCCTGAGCTACGTGGCCGAGACCACCGAGCGCGCGGCGCACCGGGCGCTCAACGCCATCGACGTGGCGCAGCCGCTGCAGGAAGCGCTGGCCGCCGACGCCAAGGGCCTGAGCCAGCGCTGGGACAAGTGGTTCGAGAACCCGATCGAGCTCGACCATGCGCGGGAGCTGGTGCTGGACACGCGCGGCTACCTCAACCAGGTGCCGCAGCGCGCGAGCGAGATCAACTCGCAGCTGATGGAAATCCTCATGGCGCAGGACTTCCAGGACCTGACCGGCCAGGTCATCAAGAAGATGATGGAAGTGGTCAACGACGTGGAGACGCAGCTGCTCCAGGTGCTCATCGACAACTCGCCGGCCGAGAAGCGCGTCGAAGCCGCGCACAGCCTGCAGAACGGCCCCCAGGTGAAGCCCGGCAACCCCGACGCGGTGACCGACCAGGCACAGGTCGACGACCTGCTGGAGAGCCTGGGCTTCTGAGCGCCCGCGCGGCCCGGCCCGCCCCGGCCGGTCCGCGCCGACGGTGCTGATTAAGCGAAGAGCAGGGCGATCAGGGCCCTGATCGGCAGATTGTTCCGGACCACCAAATTCAATAATTTGGTTCTAGGCAAGGCGTATTCCGCCACCGCCATCCGGAGCATGAATGTCTGAGGAAAGCGATCTCGAAAAAACGGAACCCGCCTCCGAGCGGCGCCTGGAAAAGGCGCGCGAGGAAGGCAACGTTGCCCGTTCACGCGAACTCACCACGTTCGTGATGCTGGCGACCGCCAGCGCCGGGCTGTGGCTGGCCGGCGAGTCGCTCAGCCGCAGCCTGGACGGCGCGCTGCGCCTGGGCCTGCAGTTCGACCGCGCCAGCGCCTTCGACCCGCAGCACATGCTGGCCCAGACCGGGCTCATGGCGCTGCAGGCGCTGATGGCCGTGGGCCCCTGGCTGGCCATGATGGTGGTGGCCGCCGTGGTGGCGCCGCTGATGCTGGGCGGCTGGATGTTCTCGGGCAAGGCGGTGGCCTTCAACCCCGGCAAGCTCAATCCGTTCGCCGGCATTGCTCGCATGTTTTCCGCGCAGTCGCTGGCCGAGCTGATCAAGGCGCTGGCCAAGTCGGCGCTGATCGGCTGGGTGGCATGGTGGGTGGTTTCGGGCGACATCGAGGCCCTGATGGCGCTGATGGCGCAGCCCGCGCACTACGCGCTGCCGCGCGCCATGGCGCTGGTGGCCAAGCACTGCGCGCTGATCGCGGCCACGCTCTTCCTGGTGGCCGCCATCGACGTGCCCTTCCAGCTGTGGAGCTACTTCCGCAAGCTGCGCATGTCGCGCGAAGACCTGCGCCAGGAGCACAAGGAAAGCGAAGGCGACCCGCACATCAAGGCGCAGATCCGCCGCCAGCAGCAGCAGATGGCGCGCCGCCGGATGATGGCCGAGGTGCCCAAGGCCGACATCGTGCTGACCAACCCCACGCACTACGCGGTGGCGCTGAAGTACATGGACAGCGGCATGCGCGCGCCGCGCGTGGTGGCCAAGGGCACCGAGCTGGTGGCCGCGCGCATCCGCGAGATGGCCCGCGAGCACAACGTGCCCATCCTGGAGGCGGCGCCGCTGGCGCGTTCGCTCTACAAGCACACCAAGCTGGGGCAGGAAATTCCGGCGGGCCTGTACACGGCCGTGGCCGAGGTGCTGGCCTGGGTCTACCAGCTCAAGCGCTGGAAGAGCGACGGCGGTGAGGCGCCCCGCACGCCGACCGACCTGCAGGTGCCCGCAGACCTTCAATACACCGACACAGCCCAACCCGTGGAACCCCAAGCCGCATGAACGCGTTGACATCTTTCCTGCGGCTGCCGCCGAACACGTTCTCCGGCTCGCAGTTCAAGGGCATGGCCGGCCCGGTGCTCATCATCCTCATCCTGAGCATGATGGTGCTGCCGCTGCCGCCCTTCCTGCTCGACCTGCTGTTCACCTTCAACATCGCGGTGTCTGTGATGGTGCTGCTGGTGAGCATGTACACCATGAAGGCGCTGGACTTCGCCGCCTTCCCGGCGGTGCTGCTGTTCTCCACGCTGCTGCGCCTGTCGCTGAACGTGGCGTCCACGCGCGTGGTGCTCATGCACGGCCACACCGGCCCCGACGCCGCGGGCAAGGTGATCGAGGCCTTCGGCCACTTCCTGGTGGGCGGCAACTTCGCCGTGGGCGTGATGGTGTTCATCATCCTCGTGCTGATCAACTTCATGGTGATCACCAAGGGCGCGGGCCGCATCGCCGAGGTGGGCGCGCGCTTCATGCTCGACGCCATGCCCGGCAAGCAGATGGCCATCGACGCCGACCTGAACGCCGGCCTGATCGGCGAGGAAGTGGCCCGCAAGCGCCGCGCCGAGGTGGCGCAGGAAGCCGACTTCTACGGCTCCATGGACGGTGCCAGCAAGTTCGTGCGCGGCGACGCCATCGCGGGCCTCCTGATCATGGTGATCAACATCATCGGCGGGCTGGTGGTCGGCATGCTGCAGCACGGGCTGGACTTCTCGACCGCCGGCAAGACCTACACGCTGCTGGCCATCGGCGACGGCCTGGTGGCGCAGATTCCGGCGCTGGTGATCTCCACCGCGGCCGGCGTGATCGTCTCGCGCGTGACCACCGACGAGGACGTCGGCAGCCAACTGACCGGCCAGCTCTTCTCCAACCCGCAGGTGCTGTTCCTCACGGCCGGCATCGTCGGCCTGCTGGGCATGATTCCCGGCATGCCGAACCTGGCTTTCCTGCTGATCGCGGGCGGCCTGGTGTGGCTGGGCCGCCGCCTGCTGCTGCGCAAGCCGAAGGAGGCCGCGAAGCAGGCCGCCGCCGCAGCGCAGGCCGCGAGCGTCTCGCCCACGTCCGAGCTGGCCGAGGCCACCTGGGACGACGTGGCCATGGTCGACCCGCTGGGCATGCAGGTCGGCTACCGGCTCATTCCGCTGGTGGACCAGTCGCAGCAGGGCGAGCTGCTGGGCCGCATCAAGAGCATTCGCAAGAAGATCGCGCAGGAGGTGGGCTTCCTGGTGCCGGTGGTGCACATCCGCGACAACCTCGAGATCAACCCCAACACTTACATCATCAGCCTGAAGGACGTGGAGATCGGCCGCGGCGAGGCCTACCCGAACCAGTGGATGGCCATCAACCCCGGCCAGGTGACCGGCTCGCTGCCCGGCACGCCCACGCGCGACCCGGCCTTCGGCCTGGCGGCGGTGTGGATCGACGCCAGCCTGCGCCAGCAGGCGCAGGTGTACGGCTACACGGTGGTCGATGCCTGCACCGTGATGGCCACGCACCTGAACCACCTGATCCAGACGCACGCCGCCGAGCTGCTCGGGCGCCAGGAAGTGCAGCAGCTGCTCGACCAGATCGCCAAGACCGCGCCCAAGCTCACCGAGGACCTGGTGCCCAAGGTGCTGTCGCTCAGCACGCTGCACAAGGTGCTGCAGAACCTGCTGGACGAAGAGGTGCCGATCCGCGACATGCGCACCATCCTGGACGTGATGGCCGAGCACGCGCCGACCATCAAGGACCCGACCGAACTGACCACGCTCACCCGCCTGGCCCTGGGCCGCGCCATCACGCAGCAGCTGTTCCCGGGCGAGACCGAAATGCAGGTCATCGGCCTGGACGGCTCGCTCGACGGCGTGCTGCAGCAGGCGCTGACCAGCAGCAGCGGCATCGAGCCCGGCATTGCCGACAACCTGCTGCGCCAGGCGCAGGCCGCCATCGTTCGACAGGAACAGCTGGGCTTGGCGCCCGTGCTGGTCGTGCAGCACGCGCTGCGCGTGCTGCTGTCGCGTTTCCTGCGGCGCAGCCTGCCGCAGCTCAAGGTGCTTTCGCATGCGGAGATTCCTGACTCCCGCACCATCAAGATCACTGCCGCCATTGGAGGACGCGTTTGAATTCCCAGCAGACCGACGTGCGCACCACCGCACGCAAATTCGTCGCGGCCACCAGCCGCGAAGCCCTGAGACTCGTGCGCGAGGCGCTGGGCGCCGACGCCATCGTGCTCAGCCACCGCGTGGCGCCGGAGGGCGTCGAGATCGTCGCCATGGTGGAAGGCGACATGCAGCAGGTGGTGGGCGATGCCTCGCCCGTGAAGCCTGCGCCGCCCGCCGTCCCCGTCATGCCCGTGGTCGCTCCTGTGGCCGCAGTCGCGCCCGTTGCGGTTGCCGCGCCGGCCGCGCCCGTTGCACCTGTTGCACCTGTTGCAGCAGTCCCGCTCGCGGCGCGCCCCGTGCCGTTGACGCCAGTGGCGCCAGTGACGCCGGTGGTCCCGGCCGCGCCGGCCGACACGGTGATGAACGAGCTGCACTCCATGCGCGGCATGATCGAAGAGCAGCTCGCCAGCGTGGTGTGGAACGACAAGCAGCGCCGCGACCCCGTGCGCGGCCGCCTGCTGCGCACGCTGCTCGGCGCCGGCTTCAGCGCCAAGCTGTCCAAGGCCATGCTCGAGAAGCTGCCCACCGGCCAGAGCTACGCCGAAGGCATGGCCTACGTGCGCGCCGAGCTGATTCGCGCCGTGCCCGTGCATGAAGACGAAGACGCCCTGTTCGCGCAGGGCGGCGTGTATGCGCTGATGGGCCCGACCGGCGTCGGCAAGACCACCACCACCGCCAAGCTGGCCGCGCGCTGCGTGATGCGCTTCGGCGCCGACAAGCTCGCGCTGGTCACCACCGACAGCTACCGGATCGGCGCCTACGAGCAGCTGCGCATCTACGGCCAGATCCTCAACGTGCCGGTGTACGCCGTGAAGGACGCGGCCGACCTGCACCTGGTGCTGCAGGACCTGCGTGACAAGCACATGGTGCTGATCGACACCGTCGGCATGAGCCAGCGCGACCGCGCGGTGCCCGAGCAGATCGCCATGCTGGGACAGAGCCCGCGCCCGGTGAAGCGCCTGCTGCTGCTGAACGCCACCAGCCACGGCGACACGCTCAACGAGGTGGTGCACGCGTACCGCCAGGGCAACGAGCTGACCGGCTGCATCTTCACCAAGGTCGACGAGTCCACGCACCCGGGCGCGCTGATCGACACCGTCATTCGCCACCGCCTGCCGGTGCACTACATCTCCAGCGGCCAGAAGGTGCCCGAGAACCTGTTGCAGGCCGACCGCGCGCAGCTGGTGGACAGCGTGTTCCAGCCGCGCCAGCACAACGCGCTGTTCGTGCCGGCCGAGAGCGACCTGCAGGAAGAACCCGCGGGCGCCGGCCCGTCGGCACAGGTGGTGCAGGCGCAGGGCGAGACCGACCGCCTGCGGCTGAAGTACCAGAACCTGATCCGCGCCATGGCGCACGACGCGCAGGAGCTGGCCACCGCCGCGAGCGCGCTGTCCGGCGCGCAGATCGGCTTCGAGCGCGCGCGCGGCCTCTGGCGCCAGGCGGGCGACGCCGAGACCGGCCAGAAGGCCGTGCTGCAAGACCTCGCGGTGCATGCGCGCGGCGAAGTGGCCGCGGGTTGCGAGACCTACGTGCTCGCGCTGTCGGGCCAGATCGGCCTGCGCTCCAACGAAGGCGGCGACGCCTACGAATGCCACGGCAGCCTGCTGCTGTCGGACCGCACGGGCCTGCCGCTCGCCGCGCCCAACCAGTGGCTCGCCACCGCCGCCACGCGCGGCATGAAAGACCCGGCACGCAAGCCGGGCGCGCGCCAGGCGCCCTGGCTGCGCCAGCAGGACTTCGGCCATCGCACGATGGTGCATGTGCTCACGCGTCTGCCCGGCATCGAGGCCATGGTGCAGTGGCAGGCCGCCGGCCAGCGCTGGCTGGCGCGCGCGCCGGGCTCCACCGCCGTGATCGATTCGCGCACCGGTGCGCCCGACACGCTCGCCCGCCTGGACCTGGACCTCGAATTCGGCGAAGCCCGGCCGGTGCGTTTCCGCGGCAAGCCGGCGCTGCAATGCGAAGCGCACGTCGACGTGGTGCTGCGCTTCAACGCCGCCGCCGCGGCGGCGGGCATCGAGCGGGACGCCATGCCCGCGCTGCGCTGCGTGGCCACCCGCACGCTCGACGCGCGCACCGGCAACGTGCTGGCGCTGGGCTTCGCGCTGTCGAACGTCGGCACCGAAGTGACGGCGCGCCAGCTCGCGCAATGGCAAGGCTGGGCCAACGAGGCAGAGCCTTGCTTCCGCCTGCTGCGCGACGGCGTGCAGCTGGCGGGCGGCATCGGCGAGCTGGGCGACCCCGACAACATGAAGCGCCTGCTCATCGCCGGGCAAGTGACCACCACCGTGTGGCGCCTGCTGCACGCCGAGGGCGAATGGGCCGACCGCACGCGCGCACTGCTGGGCCAGCTGACGGCCCGCCCCGCGCGCAACGGACGGCTCATGAGCGGCAGCGCGCTGTATGCGGGCGTGGGCAAGCTCTTTTTGCTGCTGGAGGCACTGGGCACCGAATCGACGGCGCCCACGCAGGCGCCGCGTGCGCTGGAGCAACTGGGCCGATGAGGAGAACCGAATGAGCAAGCTGGTCGCCGACCAGGCGGACGGACTGCGGCGCCTGCTGGCGCCGAAGCCCACGCGCGTGGTGGCCGTGGCGGGCATGGGGCAGGGCGCCGGCGGCACCACCGCCGCCATGAACCTGGGCGTGGCCCTGGTCCAGCAGGGCAGGAGCGTGCTGCTGCTGGACGAACACTGCCCGAAGGAAGGCTCGGCCTGCGAGGTCTGGGCCATCGATCCGCTGGGCAGCCTGGCCGACGTGGCGAGCCAGCGGCTGACGCTGGACGGGGCCGACGTGCAGGCCGGCTGCGGCGTGCACGTGCTGCCGGCGCCGCCCGGCGTGGCGCCCGAGGGAACCGACCCGCGCGCGCTGTGGCCCGACGGCGTGGTCATCGTCGACGCGGCCTTCGACAGCGAGGGGCGCCTGTCGCCGCTCGCGCGGGCCGCGGACGACCTGCTGCTGGTGCTCAAGCCGCATCCGGCGTCGATCACCTCGGCCTATGCGGGCATCAAGAACCTGCACTACGCGCACGGGCTGAAGCAGCTGCGCTTTCTCATCAACGGCGTGGTCGATGTCGACGCCGCGCAGCAGATCATGAACAACCTTGCCAATGCCGGCAGCCGCTACCTCGCGCTGTCGCTGCTGCCCGCCGGCCTGGTGCGCTTCGATGCGCGCATTCCCGATGCGTGGCGGCTGAAGCAGACCATTGCCGAGGCCTTTCCCGCCAGCGCGGCCGCGGTGGACTTCCGGCGCCTGGCCGACGACATGGGCCGCTGGCCGTGGCGTGCGGCCGTGCCGCTGCAGGCCGCCTGACGCGCGGACCACCCCATCAACGGAACAAGGACGGCCGTGTACACCGCACAGGGAAACATCGAGAAATCGCACCTGCTGGCGCAGCATCAACCGCTGGTGCGCCGCATCGCGCTGCAGATGATGTCCAAGCTGCCCGCCAGCGTGGAGCTGGACGACCTGATCCAGGCCGGCATGCTGGGCCTGCTGGACGCGTCCAGCCGCTACCAGGACAACCGCGGCGCGCAGTTCGAGACCTTCGTCAGCCAGCGCATCCGCGGCGCCATGCTCGACGAGCTGCGTGCCAACGACTGGGGCTCGCGCGGCCTGCGCCAGTCGGCGCGCGGCGTGGAGAAAGCCATTCACGCACTGGGCCACAGGCTCGGGCGCTCGCCCACCGAAGGGGAGATCGCCAAGGAGCTGAAGATGGAGCTGGAGGCCTACCAGTCGCTGCTGCAGGAGATCCAGGGCTGCCAGCTGCTGTACGTGGAGGACTTCACCAAGGACGACGCCGACAACCCCTTCCTGGACGCCCATTCGCAGGAATCGCGCAAGGACGGGCGCGCCAGCAACGACCCGCTGGAGCAACTGCTGGAAAGCGGCTTCAGGCACCAGCTGGTCGACGCGATCGCGACCTTGCCCGAACGCGACCAGCTGCTGTTGAACCTGTACTACGACGAAGAGCTGAACCTGCGGGAAATCGGCGCGATTCTCGAAGTGAGCCAATCGCGCGTGTGCCAGCTGCACAGCCAGGCGATCAGCCGGCTGCGGGCGAAGCTGAAGGACCTGCTGTAGGCCCGGTGCCGGGCCAGTCGCTGTCGGCATCGAAGCGCCGCAGCCAGCGCGCGGAGGTGTCGGGGGTGAACATGTCGTCGCGCGCCACGTTGGGCGGGTAGCTCACCATCCACAGCCTTTGCAGGCGCACGGGCTTCAAGGTGTCGGCCAGTGCGCGCAGGGCCTTGGGAACCCCTTCTTCGACCGGGTACAGCGCGGGAGCCTCGCCGGCCTCGATCCACAGCCCGCGGCCGTCCATGCACGGCTGCACGCGCAGGCCCGGCACTTTGCGCAGCCGGCCCCGCAACGCATCCACACCCCCCAGCTTCGTGGCGAAGTCTCCGCACACCAGCACACCGAAGCTCGGTGTGCGCATGCCGTGCTCCAGGCTCATGCCGTCGGGCCTGCCGGAGCGCATGAAGAAGGGCTTGTCCACGTCGAGCCCGAGAAACCGCCGGGCCAGGGCGAACTCGGCCGCCTGCTGGAACGCATGGCGCTCCAGCACCGGCGGGCGTCCGATGCCCAGGCCCATATAGGCCTGAACCGGCTGCAGCCGTTGCAATGCGCCCAGCCACCAGGCGCGCAGTTCGTCCTTGCGTGCGTTCCAGAACGCCAGCGGAAAGTGCAGCGTGAGGTAGTCCAGGCCGGGCGCAGCCACGGCAAGGCGCGCGCGGCGGCACTGTGCGAGCGCCTGGAACTCGAACTGCGACGAGCTTTCCTTCGTCGGCGCATCGAAGGCTTCGAGCGAGACGATGTCGTCGGCATGCCTGAGGAAGTGGGTCTCGATGTCCGCCTGCGTGAGTGCCCTGCGCGAGACCGCGCCGCTGCGCAGCCCCATGTAGCGGGTCAGCGCGTGGCCGGTGAGCGCCTGGAACTCCTCGTGCAGCTGCGGGATGAGCAGGGCCAGCCGGCCCGCGTCGGCCTTGGAGCGGATGTGGAAGTAGGCCGAGGCGAACATGGCCAGCCGCCAGGTGGCGGGCGGTTGCGGCGCGCCCGACGCGTCGCTCGCAGGCACCGTCGCCGTGGCGCCGGCGTCGCTGCGCAGGGCATCGGTCCAGCGCTGGAGCTCGGGTGCGGGCAGGGGGTCGCTTTCGCCCATGCAGGGCACATGGAGAACGTGGAGAACGTGGAACCGGTCCCGGCCGAACATGTCGACGAGGGCCTGGCTCTGGTTGAGTCCCAGGGAGTCGGGGGTGAGCTTCAGTTCGACCGCGTGCGTCACCTGGGTGGCGCTGGGCGACGGGTGCCCCGGCGGCACGACCACCAGGTCGGCCGAGAGGCTGCCCTTCGGCTTGCGCCAGTGGCAGTTGCCCTTGCGCGCGGGCCGCGGCGCCGGCGTGCCGATGAAGGGCATGCCGTTGGCGGCATGGGCGAGCTCCGATTTGAAGGGCGCCTGCCAGAAGCCCACCTGGTAGTCGCAGGCATCGAGCAGCGTGGCGAAGCTGCGCTGTGCGTCCCCGCGCACCTTCGGCTTGTCGTCGCCGCCGGCATGCACCACGGATTCCTCGCCGGGCTGCGTTTCGTAGCAGCGCGAGTCGGGGCGCACCGGAAAGGCCACGGCGAAGGCGCCGAGCGCGCGATACAGCGGCAGGAAGGGCAGCGGACTGCCCCAGGTGTTGCGTGTGTCGGTCGGCCCTGGAGCATGGGCGGCGTCGTTGCAGTAGCGGCCCAGGTCGGCAAGCACCTGCGTGAGCGCCGCCATGGCTTCGCGCAAGCCGGGCTCCTGCCATTTCAGCGTGGGGAAGGTGTGCAGGCTGGCTTCGAGGTCCTGCGCGAGCAGCGCGCCGACGGGCAGGGTGGGCGCTTCGGCGGCGCACAGCAGCTTGCCCAGCCGGTACACGAGCACGCCCATGGGGCGGCGCAGGCGCTCGATGCCGTCGGGGCCGAGCGCGTCGAGCACGGCCAGGGCCTTGGCCAGGTGCGGGTCACAGGAGATCTCAAGGGGGTGGGGCGGGAGTGTGTGCGCCATCGGGGACTCGCGTCGCGAAAAAAAGGACGGCGCAGTTTGCAAGTCGTGCCGCGCCGGCAATGCCAACAATGGTTAAGCCGGTTTGGAAACCAGAAGAATCCCGCTCGGACCGCGAACAAGTTGGCACCGTGGCAGGTCAGGCTTTGTCCGGCAACGGTTCGCGCTGCTTTCCGGCGCGCCGCCGGGGCGGGCCGCGCCAGCATCGGCGACTTGTCAAAGCCCGCCAAAAAAACTATCCCCAAGCGCCGCGCGGCGCGCCCCATCAGCGACTACGCGCTCATCGGCTCGACCCACAGCGCGGCGCTGGTGCACCGCGGCGGCGACATCGAATGGCTCTGCCTGCCGCGCTTCGATTCGGCCGCCATGTTCGCCAGCCTGCTGGGCGACGAGCGCAACGGCCACTGGACGATGCGCGCCAGGGACGCCAAGGCGCGCGTCACGCGGCGCTACCTGCCCGGCACCGTGGTGCTCGAGACCACCGTTCACACGGCGAAGGGCACCGCCACCGTCACCGACTTCATGCCGCGCCCCGCCGACGACGGCACGCAGGAGGTGGTGCGCATCGTGCAGGGCGTGCGCGGCACGGTGGCCATGCACACGGAATTTCGCATCCGCTTCAACTACGGCCAGTGGATTCCCTGGGTGGACCGGCATGACGGCGCGGTGTTCGCCATGGCCGGTCCCGACGCCGTGCGCATCACCTCCGGCGTGCCGCTGACCAACGAGAACTTCGCGAGCTTTGCCGACTTCAGCGTGTCCGCCGGTCAATCCATCGCGTTCTGCCTCGACTGGTTTCCCTCGCACCTGAAGCCCCCGGTGACGCGCGACGCCAGCGCCTTGCTGGCGCGCACCGTCGCCGAGTGGAACGCGTGGACCGAACGCTGCGGCTACCGGGGCGAGTTTCAGGAGCCGGTGATGCGCTCGCTGCTCACGCTCAAGGCGCTGACCTACGAACCCACCGGCGGCATCGTCGCCGCACCCACCACCTCGCTGCCCGAGCAGCCGGGTGGCGAGCGCAACTGGGACTACCGCTTCTGCTGGCTGCGCGACGCCGCGCTCACGCTGTACGCGCTGATCGGCTCCGGCTACGTGGAAGAGGCCAGCGCCTGGCGCTGGTGGCTGATGCGCGCGGTGGGCGGCTCACCCGAAGAGCTGCAGGTGATGTACGGCCTGCACGGCGAGCGCTCGCTCACCGAGCAGGAGCTCGACTGGCTGCCGGGCTATGAAGGCAGCCGGCCGGTGCGCATCGGCAACGGCGCGCACGGGCAGCTGCAGCTCGACGTGTTCGGCTCGGTCATCGCGGCCTTTCATGCGGCGCGCAAGGCCGGGCTTGCGGACATGGACAAGGTGTGGCCGCTGGAGCGCGCCATCGCCAAACAGCTGATGGTGCTGTGGAAGCAACCCGACTGCAGCCTGTGGGAGGTGCGCGGCGAGCCGCGCCACTTCGTGCATTCCAAGATCATGTGCTGGCTGGCCTTCGACCGCATGATCGCGAGCGCGACCGAGTTCGGGCTGGAAGGCCCCGTCGACCAGTGGCGCGCGGTGCGCGACGAAATTCATGCCGAGGTGTGCGCGCGCGGCTACGACGCCGTGAGCAATTCCTTCTTGCAGTACTACGGCGCCGACACGGTCGACGCGGCGTTGCTGTGGATGCCGCTGATCGGCTTCCTGCCGATCCACGACCCGCGCGTGCAGGGCACCGTCGCGCGTATCGAGAAAGAGCTTGTTTTCCACGGGCTGGTGTACCGCTACCGCACCGAGGAGGGCGTGGACGGCCTGCACGGCGGGGAGGGCGCCTTTCTGGCGTGCAGCTTCTGGCTGTCGAACGTGTACGTGGCCATGGGCAAGCTGCGCAAGGCGCGCGCTCTGTTCAAGCGGCTGCTGGCGCTTGGCAACGACCTGGGCCTGTTCGCCGAGGAATACGACCCGGTGGCCAAGCGCCAGCTGGGCAATTTTCCGCAGGCGTTCTCGCACATCGGGCTGGTCAACAGCGCGCACGCGCTGGTGTCGGCGCAGGGCGGCGTGTGGCAGCTGGCCGACTTGGACGGCAAGGCGCGCCCCGAGTCTTCGGAGCCCACGGCCAAGCCTGAGAAGATGCCTGAAAAGAAGCCTAGGAAGAAGCTGACGCCGCGAGCGCGAACTCCTCGGCGCTGAACACGGTGTGGAAGACGCTGCCGTCGAACATCTCGAACAGCGTCTTGGAGACCTCGCGGCTTTCGTAGCGCACGGGGGAGTCGAGCGCGATGGCGATGTTTTCGCGGCTCGCGTAGCGGATGGACAGCACCATCGCCAGCTCGGGGTCGCTCACGTCGCTTTCGAGCTGGCGCAGCACGCGCACTTCGAGCGCGCCGGGAAAGCCGGTCCACAGCGGCACCAGCTTCTGGTGCACATGCCGGTTGAAGGCCTCTTCCATGCCGGGCTTGACCCGGCCCTTGAAGAACGCGCAGCGGATGAACATGGGTGTCTCTTTTCTGTTGTGAAACCGGGAGGTGGCCCGCCGCGCGTCAGCCGCGTTCGTAGCCGCTGAACTGCCGCATCATCGCGGCCGTGTCTTGCGCGCCGAGCCCGGCGGCGACGAAGGTGCGGTGCAGTTCCGCGACGGCACCCGCCAGCGGCAACGGCAGGCGTTCGCCCTGAGAGAAGGCCTGCACCGCCTCCAGGTCCTTGAGCATGTTGTCGATGCGGCCGGTGGGCGTGCAGTCGCGCGCGGCCATCTTGGGGCCGAACTCGCGCAGGATATGGCTGTCGGCGCGACCGCCGGCCAATGCGGCGGGCAGCTTCGAGGCATCGACGCCGCCGGCCTCCGCCAACCGCACCGCCTCGGCCACCGCCTGGAAGCCGATGGCGCACAGCAGCTGGTTGACCAGCTTGGTGGTCTGCCCCGCGCCGTTGTCGCCCATGCGGGTGTAGTTGGGGCACAGGCTGTCCATGACGGCGCGTGCGCGGCCCACGTCGTGTTCGCTGCCGCCGGCCATCACCGTGAGCTGACCGAGCAGCGCCTTGGGCGCGCCGCCCGACAGCGGCGCGTCGACGAAGCCCATGCCCGTGCGCTCGCGCAGCGCCTGCGCCAGCCGGCGCGTGGCGGGCGGGTCGATCGACGACATGTCGATCAGCAGGCGCTGCGCATCGGCGGGCGCCGAGGCGATGCCGGCCTCGCCGAAGATCGCGCGCTCCACCGTGGCGGCCGCGTTCAGGCTGGTGATGACGAAGTCGCTCGCTGCCGCGGCCGCCTGCGCGGTGCCGGCAACCTTGGCGCCGTGCGCTTGGAGCGCGGCCACCTTTGCGGTGTCGGGGTCGAACACGCTGACGTCGTGGCCGCATTCGAGCAGACGGCGCGCAATGGCCGAGCCCATGATGCCGACGCCGATCACGGCCACGCGCTGGCGAGGGGGTGTCATGCGGAAACTTTCGTGGTGGTGGCACTTGCCGTGCGTTGAAGGAGCCGCGCGCCGACGTCCGCCACGATCAGCGAGACCGGCATGTCGACGCTGGCATGCAGCACGTCGGGTTCGCTCGCGTCGGGCGGCTCCAGCGTCTGCAACTGGCTCTCGAGCAACGCGGGCGGCATGTAATGGCCGGTGCGCTGCGCCATGCGCTGGCGGATGAGTGCGGGCGGCCCGTCGAGAAACACGAACTGCAACCCTGGCGACGCGGCGCGCAGCCGGTCGCGGTAGGCGCGGCGCAGGGCCGAGCACGCCACCAGCACGCCCTGCGGCGCGGCGGTGCGATCGGCCAGGCTGGCACCGATGCGGTCGAGCCAGGGCCAGCGGTCCGCGTCGGCCAGCGGCTGGCCGGCACGCATGCGTGCCACGGCTTCGGGCACGTGCAGGTCGTCGCCGTCGACCCAGGGCACGCCGAGCATCTTGGCCAGCGCTGCGGCCACGCTGCTCTTGCCCGTGCCCGACACGCCCATGACCACCACGCTCAGGCGGTGTCGCGGCGGGGAGGCTGCAACGCTCACGGTGTCAGAGGCTCGCGGTGATGCCGCCGTCCACGTACAGGATGTGGCCGTTCACGAAGCTCGACGCATCCGAGGCCAGGAAGATGGCAGCGCCGCCGAGTTCTTCCACGTCGCCCCAGCGCCCGGCGGGCGTGCGGCCCGACAGCCAGCCCGTGAAGGCCTCGTCGGCCACCAGCGCCTGCGTGAGTTCGGTCTTGAAGTAGCCCGGGCCCAGGCCGTTGACCTGGATGCCGTACTTGCCCAGGTCGATCGCCATGCCCTTGGTGAGCATCTTCACCGCGCCCTTGGTGGCGGCGTAGGGCGCGATGCCCGGGCGGCCCAGCTCGCTTTGCACCGAGCACACGTTGATGATCTTGCCGCGCTGGCGCTCGATCATGCGTTGCGCCACGAAGCGGCCCACCAGGAACACGCTGTCGATGTTGGTGGTGGTGATCTTGTGCCAGGCATCGATCGGGAATTCGGCGAACGGACCGCGATGCTGCATGCCGGCGTTGTTCACGAGGATGTCGATGGCGCCGATGTCGGCCTCGATGGCGGCCACGCCGGCTTCCACCGCGGCGGCGTCGGTCACGTCGAAGGCCGCGGCCTCGGCCGCGATGCCCTTGGCGCGCAGGGTGTCGCGGGCGGCGCCCAGCAATGCGGTGTCGCGTGCGTTGAGCACCACGCGCGCGCCGGCGTTGCCCAGCGCCTCGGCCAGCGCAAAGCCGATGCCCTTGCTGGAGCCGGTGATGAGGGCGGTGCGCCCGGAAAGGTCGAACAGTTTCAAGAAAAGCTCCTGGGGCGGTGAAAGCGTGATGGCGGATAAGTTACCGGTATCCGGGAAGGTCGTCAACCGGTGAAACCTGTGTTGCCATTTTCATTGGCAGCGGGTTAAAGTTACCGGTATCTTATTCAATTCTTCCCTTGTCGTCATCCGCAGGAGACATCCGCTTGACCGCTTCCGCTACCTCCCCCCACGTGCTGATGCCCGGCACCTACCCGGAATGGGACATGACGCCCATGCAGTCGGCCTACACGCTGCACCGCCTCTGGGAGGCGACCGACCGGGCCGCCTTCATCGCCGAGCATGCCGCGAACATCCGCGCCATCGCGACGCGCGGCGAGCTGGGCGCCGATGCCGCGCTCATCGCGGCGCTGCCGAAGCTGGAGCTCGTCGCCTGCTACGGCGTGGGCACCGACGGCATCGACCTGGCCGCCTGCCGCGCGCGCGGCATCCGCGTGAGCAACACGCCCGACGTGCTCAACGGCGACGTGGCCGACCTGGCCGTGGGCCTCACGCTGGCCCTGCAGCGGCGCATTCCGGCGGGCGACGCCTTCGTGCGCAGCGGTGCCTGGGCGAACGGCGGCGTGCCGCTGGCCACGCGCGTGTTCGGCCAGCGCGTCGGTATCGCCGGCTTCGGGCGCATCGGCGGAACCATCGCGCGCCGTCTCTCGGGCTTCGACGTGGAGTTGGGCTATTTCAGCCGCACGGCCAAGGCCGACAGCCCGCACCGCCACTTCGCGAGCCTGGAGGCCATGGCCGACTGGTGCGACGTGCTGATCGTCATCCTGCCCGGCGGCGAGGCCACGCGCGGCATCGTCAGCGCGCAGGTGCTGAAGGCGCTGGGCCCCAGGGGCTGGCTGGTGAACGTGTCGCGCGGCACCACCGTCGACGAAGGCGCGCTGCTGGAGGCGCTGGAACAGAAAAGCATTGCCGGCGCGGCGCTCGACGTGTTCCTCAACGAGCCGCGCATCGACCCGCGCTTTGCCGCGCTCGACAACGTGGTGCTCACGCCGCACCACGGCAGCGGCACCGAGCAGACGCGCCGCGCCATGGGCGAGCTGGTGCGCCGCAACCTCGAGGCCCATTTCTCGGGCCGTCCCCTGATCACCCCCGTCGCCTGACCTGAACCGAACTGAAGAAAGAAACATCATGCGTTTGCGTTGCATGTGCCTCGTGATCCACGCCCCCGACGACCTGCGTCTGGACGAGCAGGACGCCGGCGAAATAGGTCCCGGCCAGGTGCTGGTGAAGGTCGGCATGGGCGGCATCTGCGGCTCCGACCTGCATTACTTTCACAACGGCGGCTTCGGCACCGTGCGCATCAAGGAGCCGATGGTGCTGGGCCACGAGGTGGCCGGCACGGTGGTGGCGGTGGCGCCGGGCGTGCAGAACGTTCGCATCGGCGACAAGGTGGCCATCAACCCGAGCCGCCCGTGCGGCGCCTGCAAGTTCTGCCTCGAAGGCCTGCCCAACCAGTGCCTGGACATGCGCTTCTACGGCAGCGCCATGCGCACGCCGCACGTGCAGGGCGCGTTTCGCAACATGCTGCTGTGCGAGGCCACGCAGTGCGAGAAGGTCGCCGACCACGTGCCGCTGCGCCTGGCCGCGCTGGCCGAGCCGTTCTCGGTGGGGCTGCACGGCGTGTCGCGCGCCGGGCCGCTGCTGGGCAAGCGCGTGCTGGTGTCGGGCTGCGGGCCCATCGGCGTGCTTGCCATCGCGGCGGCACGTGCGCACGGCGCCGCCGAGATCACCGCCACCGACGTGGTCGACGAGCCGCTGGCCATCGCGCGCGCCATGGGCGCCGACCAGGTCATCAACGTCGCGAAGGACAAGGAGTGGGTGTCGCGCTACTCGCCCGACAAGGGCACTTTCGACGTGATGCTCGAATGCTCGGGCAACGAGCGCGCGCTGCGCGACGGGCTGGAGGTGATGCGCCCGCGCGGCGTGGTCGTGCAGCTGGGCCTGGGCGGCGACGTGAGCATTCCGCAGAACATGGTGGTGTCCAAGGAGCTCAGCATCTGCGGCTCGTTCCGCTTCCATGCGGAGTTCGCGCTGGCGGTCAAGCTCATCAACGAAGGGCGCGTGGACCTGTCGCCGGTGGTGACGCACACCTTCCCGATGCTGCAGGCGCGCGCGGCTTTCGAACTGGCGAGCGATCGGCAGAAGGCGATGAAGGTGTTGATCGATTTCGCGGACGTGGGCGCGCAAACCGTACCGGCCTGAGCCCGCTCAGGAACTCTCGCGCTGCTCGATGTGGAACGGAATCAGCACCGTCTCCGCCGGCGGCCGATGTCCTTCGCGCGCACCGTCGAGCACGCGCAGCAGCAGTTCGCCGGCCGCCTTGCCGATGCCCACGCAGTCCACCGCCACGGTGGTGATGCGCGGGTGGCAGGCGCGCGCCACCTCGAAGTCGCCGAAGCCCGCGATCGCGATGCGGCCCGGCACGCTCCAACCGCGCCGCTGGCATTCCATCAGCGCGCCGAAGGCCGACAGGTCGGACACGCAGAGGACGGCGTCCACGTCGGGCCATTGGTGGATCAGCTGCGCCACCGCCTCGCCGCCTTGCGCCATCGAGATCGGCGGCTGGCCGAAACTGATGACGCGGCCGTCGGGCAAGCCCAGTTCACGGATTGCCTGCGCATAGCCGCGCTGGCGGTCCGCGCCGCGCGTGTCGCGGTTCGACGTGCCGCCGATGTAGGCGATGCGCCGGTAGCCCTTGCCGTGCAGGTGCCGCACCATCGCCGCGGCTGCCTGCGCGTTCGAGAAGCCGACCGTATGCCCGACGGGCGTGGCGGGCAGGTCCCAGGTCTCGACCACGGGCACGCCCGCGGCCTGCAGCATGGCGCGCGCGGCGTTCGTGTGCGCGCCGCCGGTCAGGATCACGCCTTCGGGCCGGCGCGCGAGCATGGCGCGCAGCAGGCGCTCTTCGGTCTCCACGCGGTAGTCGGTGTAGCCCAGCAGCACCTGCAGGCCGCGCGCTTCCACGGCGGCCGTGATGCCTTGCGCGGTCTCGGAAAAGTTCGAGTTGTTGAGCGAGGGAATCAGCACCGCGATGAAGCCGGAGCGCTTGCTGGAGAAGGTGCGCGCCGTCTGGTCGATGACGTAGCCCATCTCCTCGCAGGCCTGCAGGATGCGCTGGCGCAGCGCCTCGGAGGTGACGCGGTCGCTGCTCTCGCCGCGGTTGAGCGCGCGCGACACCGTCATCTTCGACACGCCGACGCGCGCCGCCACGTCGGCCATCGTCGCGGGGCGGGTGAGCGGAGCGGGTGCTTTGGTCGGGGGCAAGGTGCTGTCCTGGGCATTGCGGTAAAAAGATACCGATACCTTGTGGGCTTCGGTTTTCGATGCAGCGGAGCATACAGCGCGAAGCCCCCACCCAAGAGTGGAATTGGCACTCCAAGGCGTACGGGAAAAGCCTAAGTTACCGGTATCTCTTGTGGTGCCAGACTGCGGCCATGCACCACCCACCCCTGCTGCAGTTCCAGGCCGTCAGCAAGCGCTTCGGCGGCACGCAGGCGGTCGACAGCGTCACGCTCGATGTGCATGCCGGAGAAATCCTCGCGCTGCTCGGCGAGAACGGCGCGGGCAAGTCGACGCTCATCAAGCTGCTCGCGGGCATCTACCCCGCGGACCAGGGCGAGATCGTGTTCGACGGCCAGCCGCAGGCCGCGTGGCGGCGCAGCGACCGGCGCGAGCAGCCCGTGGCCTTCATCCACCAGGACCTGGGCCTCGTCGAATGGATGACGGTGGCCGAGAACGTGTGCCTGGGCACCGGCTACCCGCGCCGCTTCGGGCTGATCGACTGGCGCGCCGCCAGCGACACGGCGCGCCGCGTGATGGCGCGCGTGGGCTGCGACATCGACCCCGGCCGGCGCATCTTCTCGCTCACGCGCGCCGAGAAATCGCTGCTGGCCATCGGCCGCGCGCTCGAGGTGAAGGCGCGCCTGCTGGTGCTCGACGAGCCCTCGGCCAGCCTGCCGATGAGCGACGTGGAGCGCATGTTCGGCGTGCTGCGCGAACTGCGGCGCCAGGGCATGGCCATGCTCTATGTGTCGCACCGGCTCGACGAGGTGATGGCCATCTCCGACCGCGCGGCCGTCATGCGCGACGGCAAGCTGGTGGCGGTGAAGACCACCGCGCAGACGAACGAGGGCGAGCTGGTGGGCCTGATCGTCGGCAAGGCGCTGTCGGCCTCGGTGGCCAAGGCGAAGGCGCCCGCGCGCAGCGAGCCCGTGCTGCAGCTCGACGGTGCGGCCAGCGGCAATGCTGGGCCGTTGAGCCTTGCGGTGCACCGCGGCGAGGTGCTCGGCCTGGTCGGCCTGCGCGGCGCGGGCCACGAGGCCATCAGCCGCGCCATCTTCGGGCGCGAGCCGCTGTCGGCCGGGCGCATGCGGTTGCTCGGCAAGCCCTGCGGCTTCACGTGCCCGGCCGATGCCATCCGCGCCGGCGTGGCCTACGTGGCCGGCGAGCGGCTCGAAGAAAACCTGTGCGGCGCGATGAGCGTGCTGGAGAACCTGTTCCCCAACGCCGCGCTGCACGGCGACCGCGGCCTGGCCTTCGACCGGCCGCGCCGCGAGAACGACGGCGCGCTGGGCCTCATCCGCCGCTTCGGCATCAGCCCGCCCGCGCCGTCCGCCGAGGTGCAGCAGCTCTCGGGCGGCAACCAGCAGAAGGTGGTGCTGGCGCGCTGGTTCCACCT
The DNA here is from genome assembly GCF_051216855.1 of Variovorax monticola. Lineage (NCBI taxonomy): Bacteria > Pseudomonadati > Pseudomonadota > Betaproteobacteria > Burkholderiales > Comamonadaceae > Variovorax > Variovorax monticola. The sequence continues at coordinate 548,374 of NZ_JBPJZP010000003.1, read as the reverse complement.
CGACAAGCCGCTGGTGGTGCTCGAGGAGCCGACCGCCGGCGTGGACGTGGGCGCCAAGCGGCAGATCTACGGCGTGCTGCGCGAGCGCGCAGAGGCCGGCACCGCGCTGGTCGTGGTGTCCACCGACTTCGAGGAAATCGCGACCGTCTGCACCCGCGTGCTGGTGTTCCGCGACGGGCTGATCGCCGCCGAGTTGACGGGCGACGCGATCACGGTGGAAAAACTTTTGGCATTGGCAGCAGGCGCGGCAACGCGCGAGGAAGTCCTGGCATGAGCAGTTCGATCAAGTCCACCGCGCTGGAGTCCGACAAGTCCCTCGACGGCGAGGCCGCGTCGCTCGCGCAGCGCATCGGCCGCGCGCTGCCGGTCTACGGGCTCGTGATGCTCACGGTGGCGCTCGCGCTGCTGTTCTCGGTGCTGCTGCCCGACACCTTTCCGACGCTGTTCAACCTGCGCGCCATACTGGCCGACAAGTCGGTGATCGCGCTGCTGGCGCTGGCCGCGACCATTCCGATGATCACCGGCAAGATCGACCTCACGGTGGGCTACGGCATCGTGCTGTGGCACATCCTGGCCATCAGCCTGCAGACGCAGCTGGGCCTGCCGTGGCCGGTGGCGGTGCTCGTCGTGCTGCTGTGCGCGGCGCTGTTCGGCGTGCTCAACGGCCTGCTGGTCGAGCTGGCGCAGATCGACTCCTTCATTGCCACGCTGGGCACCGGCACCGTGATCTACGCGGTGGCCATGTGGCACAGCGGCGGGCGCCAGGTGGTGGGCGAACTGCCCGACGGTTTCGTCGGCATCGCGGGCGGCAACCTGCTGGGGCTGCCGGTCGGCGCGTTCTATGTGCTGGCGGTGAGCGTCACGCTGTGGGTGGTCACCGAGTTCACGCCGCTGGGCCGCGCGCTGTACGTGATCGGCGCCAACCCGAAGGCGGCGCAGCTCAACGGCATCGCGGTGCGCAAGCACGTGATGGGCGCGTTCGTGGCGTCGGGCCTGCTGTCGGGGTTCGCGGGCGTGCTGCTGGCTTCGCGGCTGCAGATCGGGCAGGCCAGCGTGGGGCTCGAATTCTTGCTGCCCGCGCTGGTCGGCGCGTTCCTGGGCTCCACCACCATCCGGCCGGGGCGCGTGAACGTGTGGGGCACGCTGGTGGGCGTGGCCATCCTGGCCATCGGCATCTCGGGCATCCAGCAGTTCGGCGGCGCCTTCTACGTGGAGCCGCTCTTCAACGGCCTGACGCTGCTGGTGTCCATCGGCATCGCGGGCTGGGCGCAGCAGCGGCGCAACCGCTCGATCAAGCGGCGCATTGCCGAGCGGCAGCTCGACCAGGCCGATCCCATGGCGCAAGCGCAACCTGTTTCCCCCGCGCCGTCGAAATGACGACGGCGATTCACCACAACGACTGGAGACAAGCATGAAGAAGAGTGTTCACGCACGCACGGCCGCCGCCGTGCTGGCCCTGTGCGCCGCCACGCTGGCGCACAAGGCCATGGCCGACGACTTTCTGGACGCGGCGAAGAAGAAGGTCGAGGTCGCGACCATGACCAAGGAGAAGTGGGACGGTCCCACCACCGGCCCCAAGGCCGTGGCCGGCAAGACCATCGTCTTCGTGGCGGGCGACATGAAGAACGGCGGCATCGTGGGTGTGAGCAAGGGCGTGGAAGAAGCGGCCCGCGCCATCGGCTGGACGGTGCGCGTCATCGACGGGCAGGGCACGGTCAGCGGGCGCACCGCCGCGCTGAACCAGGCGCTGGCCGTCAAGCCCGCGGGCATCGTGGTCGGGGGCTTCGACACCACCGAGCAGAAGGCCGCGTTCGCGGGCGCGGCCACCTCGGGCATTCCGCTGGTCGGCTGGCATTCGGGCGAGCAGCCCGGGCCCAACGACAAGGCCGGCCTGTACGCCAACGTGACCACCGTGACCGACGACGTGGCCGATGTCGCGGCCTCGTGGGTGGTGGCCGATTCGGGCGGCAAGGCGGGCGTGGTGATCTTCACCGACTCGCAGTACGCCATTGCCCTGTACAAGGCGCGCGCCATGGAGGCGGTCATCAAGAAATGCGGCGGCTGCACGGTGCTGAGCTTCGAGGACAGCCCCATTTCCGAAAGCTCCACGCGCATGCCGCAGCTGACCACCTCGCTGCTGCAGCGCTTCGGCGACAAGTGGACGCACTCGCTGGCCATCAACGACCTGTACTTCGACTTCATGGGCCCGTCGCTCACGTCGGCGGGCAAGAAGGGCGACGGCGCGCCCAAGGCCGTGTCGGCCGGCGACGGCTCCGAGGCCGCCTACCAGCGCATCCGCACGCAGCGCTTCCAGGCCGGCACCGTGCCCGAGCCGCTGAACATGCAGGGCTGGCAGATCGTGGACGAGCTCAACCGCGCCTTCTCCAAGGAGAAGTGGTCGGGCTACGTGCCCAAGGTGCACCTGGTGACGGTGGGCAACGTGGGCAAGGACGGCGGGCCGAAGAACGTGTTCGACCCCGACAACGGCTATCGCAACCAGTACAAGGCGGTCTGGGGCAAGTAGGCCCATGCCGCTGCTCGACTGGCTCCTGGCACCGTTGAGCGGTGCGGCGACCCACGAGATCGCACCTTGGGCCGCCTGGCACGCGCGGCTCATGGTGCTGGGATGGGGCTTGTTGCTGCCGCTGGGTGCGCTGGTGGCGCGCTTCTGCAAGGTCATGCCGTCGCAGGGCTGGCCGCGCCGGCTCGACAACCCCTTCTGGTGGCATGCGCACCGCGTGCTGCAGTGGAGCGGCGTGCTGGCGATGACAGTGGGGGTGTTCCTCGCGTGGCGCGGCGTGCAGGGAGCCGGAGGGCTCGCGCGCATTCACGCCGTGGCCGGCTGGGCGCTGTGCCTGGCGGGGTGGGCGCAGGTGGCGGGTGCGTTTCTTCGGGGAAGCAAGGGCGGTCCCACCGACACGCGGATGCAAGGCGATCACTACGACATGACGCCGTGGCGGCTGGCCTTCGAGCGCATCCACAAGACCGCAGGCTGGCTCGCCGTGGTGGCGGCTGTCGGCGTCATCGTGCTGGGCCTGGTGGTGGCCGACGCGCCGCGCTGGATGCTCTTCGCGTTGGGCATGTGGTGGCTCGGGCTCGGCCTTGCGTTCGCCTCGCTGCAAGCGCGCGGGCGCTGCATCGATACCTACCAGGCGATATGGGGGCCGGACCCCGTGCATCCCGGCAATCGATTACCGCCGGTCGGCTGGGGCGTGCGCCGCCCCCTGCGTTGAGTACATACAAAAAAAGGGAGGACGGACATGACGGGACTGGAATTGAACAACGTCGCCAAGCGATTCGGCGATGTCACCGTGGTGCAGCAGCTCGACCTCGCGGTGCACGAAGGCGAGTTCGTCGTGCTGCTGGGCGAGTCGGGCTGCGGCAAGAGCACCACGCTGCGCATGGTGGCGGGGCTGGAGACGGTGAGCGAAGGGCAGATCCGCATCGGCGGGCGCGACGTGACCGCGCTGGCGCCGATGGCGCGCGACATCGCGATGGTGTTCCAGAACTACGCGCTGTATCCGCACATGGACGTGGCGCAGAACATGAGCTTCGCGCTCAGCCTCTCGGGCCGTCCGGCTGTCGAGATCCAGGCCAAGGTGGCCGCCGCCGCCAAGGTGCTGAACATCGAGCACCTGCTGCAGCGCCGGCCGAAGGAGCTGTCGGGCGGGCAACGCCAGCGCGTGGCCATCGGGCGCGCCATCGTGCGCGAGCCCAAGGTGTTTTTGTTCGACGAGCCGCTGTCCAACCTCGATGCCAAGCTGCGCGGCCACATGCGCGCCGAGCTGGCGCTGCTGCACGAGCGGCTGGCCAAGACCACGGTCTATGTGACGCACGACCAGATCGAGGCGATGACGCTGGCGGACCGCATCGTGATCTTCGACAAGGGGCGCATCCAGCAGGTCGGCACGCCCGGCGAAGTGTTCAACCGGCCGGCAACGCTGTTCGTCGCCGCTTTCATCGGCATGCCGGGCATGAACCTGCTGCCGGTGCGCTTCGCAGACAGGCCGGTGGGTCACGGTGTGCTGCTCGGCGAAGGTTTCGAGTTGCCCGCGCCAGGCTGGCTGCGCGGGTGTGCCGCGCAGGCGGACCTGCCGCTCACGTTGGGCATTCGCCCCCAGGCCCTGCATATCGCCCCCGCACAGGCGCCGCTGAACGTCCGGGTCGATGTGGTCGAGTACCTCGGCACCGAGAGCCAGGTGGTCGGCCGTCTTGCCGTGCCGGGCGGCGCCCGCGTCACCGCCACGGTGCAGGGCGACGCGCACGGCCTGCTTCACACCGAGGTGGGCCTGGTGGCGAACCCCGATGACATGCACCTGTTCGACACGGCCAGCGGTCGTTCGCTGCGCTCCTGAGCGCTTTCTTTTTTACGGGGAGAGTTCCATGCAACGCAGAGAAATCATTCAGCGCGCGGCGATCACGGTGTTCGGCGCGGGCTTGCCTTGCAGCGGCGCCATTGCGCAGAACCGCTACGCCAGGTACGCCGGCCAGACCGTGACCTTCAACGTGCCTTCGCACCCTCACTACGACGCAATGGCGAAGCTGCTGCCCGAGTTCACGCGCGAGACCGGCATCAAGGTGGAGATCGACAAGCTCGCGATGGCGCGCCTGAAGGACAAGCAGCTGCTCGAAATGGCCAAGCCGCAGGGCGACTACGACCTGGTGAGCTACGTCGTCATGTGGAAGGGCGAGTACGTCGCCAAGAACCTGGTCCGCCCGCTGGAGCCCTACCTGGCGAACGCGGCGCTCGCCGATCCGGCCTACGACATCAAGGACATCGTTCCGATCTACCTGGAGAACCTCGGCCTCGTCGGAGGCCCCAAGGGCTACCTGCCCGGCGCGGGCGCGAAGTTCTACGGCTTGCCGTACGGGGCCGAGACCTCGGTGCTGGCCTATCGCCGCGACATCTTCGCCAAGCACGACCTGCAACCGCCCGAGAACTACGAGCAGTTCGGCAAGCTGCTGCGCCTGATCAAGGAAAAGGAAGGCATCGGCGCGCTGGCCTCGCGCGGACAGGCCGGCCACCAATGCGTGCATGCCTGGCTGCTGCACCTGAACCCGATGGGCGGCGCGATCTTCGACGACAAGTGGAAGCCGCGCTTCAATGATCCGGTGGGCGTGGCCGCGCTCAAGTTCCTGCAGGAAGTGGTCGCCACCGGGCCGACCGGCATTGCAGGCTACGGGCAGGGCGAGAGCAACACCGCCTTCCTGCAGGGGCAGGCCTCGATGTACCTCGACTCGACCCTGCTGGCCGGCCTGGTCAACGACCCGGCCAAGAGCCGTGTCGCGGGCAAGGTGAGCTGGGCGCTGCATCCCGCGGGCACGCGGCGTTCGTCGCAGTCGGGCGGGCTGGGCCTTGCGATTCCCAAAAACGCGAAGAACGCCGACGCCGGCTTCCTGCTGATGCAATGGCTGACGTCGAAGGCGCAGGACAAGGCGGTCGCGCGCGCGGGCGGCGTGCCGATCCGCAACTCGACCATGGCCGATGCGGACCTGGTGCGCCAGTACCCCGAGTACATCGTGTTTCGCGAGGCGCTCAAGTACGCCAACCCCGACTGGCGGCCGATCATTCCGGCCTGGGACAAGATCAACGTGCAGGCGCTCGGCGTGGGCATTTCCGAGGCGCTCATCGGCAAGAAGACGGCCGAAGCCGCGCTCGACGGGCTGGTGCCCACGGTGACGCAGATCATGCGCGAGTCCGGCTATGCGGTCTGACGCCACGGCACGAACCGCCATGCGCAGACCCGCCTGGCTTGCCGCCTTCTACGTCGGCCCGGCCGTGCTCGTCATGGCGGCCGCCTGTCTCTATCCCGTCGTCAGCGCGATCCAGCTCGGCTTCTTCGACTGGAGCCTGGGCACGCCGTGGTCCGAGGCGCGTTGGGTGGGCCTCGCCAACTTCGTCTCGGCCTTTTCCAACCCGCGCGTCTGGTCGTCGCTGTGGACCACGCTGATGTTCGCGGCCGTGTGCGTGAGCGCCGAGATGGTGCTGGGCATTGCGCTGGCCCTGGCGCTGGAGCACCCCGTGCGCGGCACGGCGTTCTTTCGCACGCTGTTCATCCTGCCGATGATGATCGCGCCCATCGCCGTGGGGCTGGCGTGGCGCTACATCTTCGATGCGCAGTTCGGTCTGCTCAATGCGCTGCTGAGCGTGTTCGGCGTGGCGCCCCTGGGCTGGCTGGCGGACCCGACGCTGGCCTTCATCGCCATCGTCATCGCCGACGTCTGGCAGTGGACACCCTTCGTCTTCATCATGATGGTGGCGGCGCTGGCGAACGTGGACGGAGCGGTCATCGAGGCCTCGCGCATCGACGGCGCGCGCTGGTGGCAGATGACCTTCAGGGTCAAGCTGCCGATGGTGATGAACGTCATCGCCATCACGCTGATGATGCGGCTCATCGACGCCTTCCGCGTGCTGGAGGTGATCTACGTGCTGACCTTCGGCGGGCCGGGCGACAGCACCGAGATCCTGTCGCTGCACATCTACAAGACCGCCTTCGTGGGGCAGCAGCTCGGCGTGGCGGCCGCCGTGTCGGTGCTGCTGCTGGCGGTGGTGGCGGCGCTGTCGTGGGGCGCGCTGCGCCTGTCCAACCCGATGAAGGACTCGGCGTGAAGCGGCCGTTGCCTTGGGTGGTGGCGCACTACGCGATGCTCGTGTCGCTGGGGCTCCTGTGCGTGGCGCCTATCGTGCTGATCTTCGCCACCAGCCTGCGCCAGCAGGTGCAGATATTCGCCGAACCGCTGAACTTCATCTTCATGCCCACGCTGGAGAACTACCGCGCGGTGCTCACCGAAGACAACCTGGGGCGCTACCTGGGCAACAGTCTGTTCGTCGGCGTGATCGCCACCGCCATCACGCTGGTGCTCGGCTGCATGGCGGCCTACGGGTTGGCGCGCCTGCGCTTCCCGGGCCGCAAGGCAGTGGGCTACGCCACGCTGCTGCTGCGCACCGTGCCGTTGGCGGTGCTCGCGATTCCGGTGTTCATGATCTGGAGCCAGTGGCATCTGGTGAACAGCCTGTGGGGGCTGATCCTGTTGTACGTGGCGGTGAACCTGCCGTTCACCGTCTGGCTGCTCTACGGCTTCGTGCTGCAGGTGCCGATCGAGCTGGAGGAGGCCGCCGCCATCGACGGCTGCGGGCCGGTGCGCGTGTTCACCAAGGTGCTGCTGCCGCTGATGGGGCCGGGCCTGGCGGCGGCATCGATCTTCACCTTCCGCATCGCCTGGAACGAGTTCATCCTCGCGCTGGTGCTGACCGACCGGCAGACGCGCACGCTGCCGGTGGCGGCCTCGCTCTTCGTGACCGACATGGGCGTGGACTGGGGCAAGGTGATGGCGATGGGCAGCTTGATCGCGATTCCACCGCTGATCTTCACCTTCGTGGCGGCAAGGCAGATCATCACCGGACTGACCGCGGGCGCGGTGAAGGGCTGAGGCAGGTCACTTCGTCTCCGGCTTCGTGCGCAGGGTGGCGAGCGGGCCCCTGAAGCCGGGCGAGGCGGGTCGCAGGGAGCCGCGGGGCGATGTCCGCTGGCAGAACATCGGATGGCGGGGCGCCCGGCCCTTCAGAGCCAGTTGCCGCTCTGCGGCATCTGCACCTTCTCCGCCGGATCGTTGCTCGTCACGAACGAGCCGATGACGATGCTCAGCAGCGAGATGAAGATGCTCGCGAACAGCGCCGTCCAGAAACCAGACACCCGGAACCCCTTCACCAGCGCCGCCACCAGCAGGATCATCAGCGCGTTGATGACCAGCAGGAACAGCCCGAAGGTCACCAGCGTCAGCGGCAGCGTGAGCACGATCAGCAGCGGCTTCACGACGGCGTTGGCCAGGCCCAGCAGCAGCGCCGAGACCACCAGCGCGCCGGTGCTTTCGAACTTCAGTCCGCGAAAGAGATGGCTCGCCACCCAGAGCGAGACGGCCGTGATGGCCCAGTGGATGAGGAAGGGGGTCAGGTTGTTCAGCATGAGACAGGAGTGTGGCGGGACGGCCATCGATTATCCCCGGGCTGCTTCCGATTGTTACCCAGCGAAACAATGACACACAGCCCGTTAAGATCGCCGCTTTCGCGCCCATGGTCGACAGACACGGGGCTTTCTTTGTCGCCTGACCAACCAGGATCGTGCGCCCCATGGCCAATGCGTCGATCGCCAGCATGACACCCGCCCCGGCTTCGGCCGACGAGGCCGAATCGTGGGTCCGCGGCGAGCTCATCCGCAGCCTGATGCGCTCCGCCAAGGGCTCGTACCTGGTGTCCGCGCTGCTGATGCCGGCGATGGTCGGGCTGAACTGGGGCTACGCGGCCCGCTGGGAACTGTTCACCTGGCTGGTGGCCGGCATTCTGGCCACTGCCTGCCGGGCCTGGGGGGCGCGCGTCTACGCGGTGCGCTACGCCGGGCGCAGCGCCGCGGCGCAGCAGCAGTTCACCGAGCGCTACGGCTTCGTGTGGAGCACCAGCGCGGTGGTCTGGGGCTTTTCGGTGCTGCTGTTCTTCGAGCGTTCGCCGCAGGTCAACCAGTTCATGAGCTGGCTCATCGTGGCCGGCGTGGGCACCTTCCCGCTCAACGGGCTGGCGCTGCACCCGCCGCTGCTCAAGCGCTACGTCAACACGCTGTTCATCACCATGCTCGGCGCCGTGGTGCTGCGCATGATCAGCCTGCAGCTGCAGCATGTGCACTTCCAGTACGGCTTTCTGATGCCGGTGCTGCCCATGCTGCACTGGTTCTTGCTGCTGCGTGCCGGCCGGCACATCCACGAGACCGCGCGCAACAGCCTGGAGCTGCTGTTCCACAACCACATCCTGATCAAGTCGCTCACGCAGCAGCGCCAGGCGGCGGTGTCGGCCGTGGCCATGAAGAACCGCTTCCTGGCCAGCGCCGCGCACGACATGCGCCAGCCGGTGCTGGCGCTGTCGCTGTACGCCGACTGGCTGCGCAACGAACCCGAACTGGTGCTGGAGCTGGCGCCGAAGATCGTGCGCGCCACGCACGCGGTGAATGCGCTGTTCGACTCCATGTTCGACCTGGCGCGCATCGACTCCGGCCAGGTGCGCCTGCACGTGGAGCGGGTCGACGTGCCCGAACTGCTGCACGACCTGGAGCTGCAATACCGCCCGGTGGCGGAGAGCCGCGGCCTGGACTTTCGCGTGCACGTGTGCGAAGGCTCGTTCCTGACCGACCCGATCCGCGTGCGCCGCATGATCGGCAACCTGCTGGCCAACGCCATCAAGTACACCAGCGAGGGCGGTGTGCTGCTGGCCGCGCGCACGACGCGCGACGGCCTGCGCGTGGAGGTGTGGGACACCGGCATCGGCATTGCGCCCGAGCACCTGCGCGATGTGTTCCTGGAGTTCTACAAGGTGGCCGACCATGCAGGTACGTCCGACGGTTTCGGCCTGGGCCTGGCCATCGTGGCGCGGCTGTCGCACGTGCTGGGGCACCCCGTCAGCGTGCGTTCGCGCGTGGGCAGCGGCAGCGTGTTCCGCGTGGCGCTGCACGATGCCGACGAGGCGGTGGCGCAGGCGCGGGTGACGGCTTCGGGCGGCTGACGGGGAACGCAGGAGCGCACGAGCGAACGAGCGCCCATGAAAAAACCGCGCTGTTGCGCGGTTTTTTCATTCATGTGAGCGGAAAACTGCTCAGCCCGACAGCATCCCGTTGGTGCGCGCGTAGTGCAGGGCCTGCGTGCGGCTCTTCACGCCCAGGCGACGGAACAGGCGCCACAGGTGCACCTTCACCGTGTGCTCGCTGATCTCCAGGTCGGTGGCGATGTCGCGGTTGCTCATGCCCTTGTCGAGCATGGCGATCAGCTGGGTCTGTCGCTTGGACAGCTTGCCGCTGTTGGCGGCCGGCATGTCGGTGTCTTCCTCTTCCGAACCCGCCATCAGCAGGCCGCGCAGGGCGGCCGCCAGCTCGTTGGAGCTGGCCGACTTCTCGATGTAGGTGTCCGCACCGGCCTCGATGCAGGCGTCTTCCATGTCGGCTGCCGGTGCCGCCGAGTACACGGCGATCGGCACGTTCGGATAGACCTGCTTGACCGCGATCACGCCCGACACGCCGTTGGTGTCCGGCAGCTTCAGGTCCAGGCAGAAGAGCGTGGGCGCGCCGCGCTGCTGCACCGAGCTCGCGAGCTTGTCGAGGCGCTCGAGCTCGACGATGTTCTCGGCCGGGCGCAGGCGCCGCAGGACCATGACGATCGCGTCGCGCATCAGGGGGTGGTCGTCGATGACATAAATGCTCATGTTTTCTTCCTTTGTGATCGCACCGTCTTCTCTCTGTCTTCCTGCTCACCGGCGGGTCGGCCGGTGGGCTTGGCAGGTCAACTCCCTTGGGTGGCGGAAGTTGCCTCCGCCAGTGCCTCCAGCGCCTCGGTGATGGCGTGTGTTCCTTGTGGGTCGATGGGTTCGAGCTGTGCGCCCAGCGTGCCCAGTGCCTCGCCGCGCTGCGCCTGCAGCAGCGCGACGGCCCGGCCCGCGTCCTGCGGCGACGCGAAGCCGCGGCTTTGCAGCAAGGTCTCGCCGCGTGCGTCCAGCAGCTTGAAATAGAACAGGCCGTCGGCCTTCTCGCGGTACTGCTTGAAGCTCGCCACCGCGACCTTGGCACCCTTGGCCGCCTTGGCGCCGGCCTTGTCCTTGCCTGCCGCCAGGTTGCGCAGGCCGACCGCATGGCGCAGGCGGGTGAGGAAGGGCTTCGACAGCGCGCGGGCCTTCTCGGCACCGATGAGCAGGATGCGCTCGATCTCGGCCGGGTCGTTCATCAGCGCGTCGTAGCGCGCGCGCAGCGGCGCCACTTCGCGGTCGATGCGCTCGAACAGCGTGTGCTTGGCGTCGCCCCAGCCGATGCCCTCGGCATACGCCTTGCGCAGCGCCTCGGTTTCTTCGGCGCTGGCAAAGGCCTGGTAGATCTGGAACAGCGCCGAGCCTTCGGTGTCCTTGGGCTCGCCGGGCGCGCGCGAGTCGGTCACGATGCTGGCGATCTGCTTTTGCAACTGCGCGCGCGGCGCGAACAGCGGGATCGTGTTGCCGTAGCTCTTGCTCATCTTGCGGCCGTCCAGGCCGGGCAGGGTGGCGACGGCGTCGTCGATCTCGGCGTCAGGCAGCGTGAAGTGCTCGCCGTACTGGTGGTTGAAGCGCTGCGCCATGTCGCGCGCCATCTCGATGTGCTGCACCTGGTCGCGGCCCACGGGCACCTTGTGGGCGTTGAACATCAGGATGTCGGCGCCCATCAGCACCGGGTACATGAACAGCCCGGCCGTCACGTCGGCGTCGGGGTCCTCGCCCTTGGCCACGTTCTTGTCGAGCTGCGCCTTGTAGGCATGCGCGCGGTTGAGCACGCCCTTGCCGGTCACGCAGGTGAGGAACCAGGTCAGCTCGGGGATCTCGGGAATGTCCGACTGGCGGTAGAAGGTCACGCGCTCGGGGTCGAGCCCGCAGGCCAGCCAGCTGGCCGCGATTTCGAGCGTGGAGCGCTGGATCAGCGCCGGCTCCTGCACCTTGATGAGCGCGTGGTAGTCGGCCAGGAAGAAGAAGCTCTGCACGCCGGGCGCGACGCTTTGCCGCACCGAGTGGCGGATCGAGCCGACGTAGTTGCCGAGGTGCGGCGTGCCCGACGGGGTGATGCCGGTCAGGACGCGCAGGGGAGCTTGGGGAGACGTAGCCATGGAACGAAAGGGAAGAACCTAGAGCAGCAATGCCTTGAGCGGGGTGATGAGCAGGTTGATGACGTAGTAGCCGACGTCCATCAGCGGGCGCAGCCAGTAGTTGCTGACCACGCCGGCGATGACCAGGCCCATCACGATGAAGAAGCCGTACGGCTCGATGCGCGCCAGGAACTGCTGCGCCGGGCCGTTGGGCAGCAGGCCCGCCAGCACGCGGCCACCGTCCAGCGGCGGCAGCGGGAACAGGTTGAAGGCCCACATCACGAGGTTGACCAGGATGCCGCCACGCGCCATCTGGATGAAAAAGTTTTCATTGTCGAAGCCGGCCGCTACCAGCGCCACGAACAGCACAGCCCAGAGGATGGCCTGGATGAAATTGGACACCGGCCCGGCCAGCGCCACCCAGATCATGTCGCGCTTCGGATGGCGCAGCCGCCCGAAGTTGACCGGCACCGGCTTGGCATAGCCGAACAGGAAGGCACCCGAGGTTGCGAAGTACAGCATCAGCGGCATGAGGATGGTGCCGATGGGGTCGATGTGCTTGAGCGGGTTGAGGGTGACGCGTCCCATGACCTCGGCCGTGTTGTCGCCGAAATGGCGCGCCACATAGCCGTGAGCCGCCTCGTGCACGGTGATCGCGAAGATCACCGGCAGTGCGTAGATCAGTACGGTCTGTATCAGATTGGAAATATCCACGGGGCGATTGTGTCAGACGGGGCGTGCTTCTCAGCCCCGATTTCAGAGGCCGAGCACGGCCAATGCACCGCGCCCCTGGCGCACCACGACCGGATCGTCGCCCGTGCCCATGGGCGTGAGGTCGACCACCGTGGTGGGCTGCGACGGGCAGGCGCCGGCATCGATGACACCGCCGATCTGCTTCTCGAAGCGCTCGCGGATCTCGGCGGCGTCGTTCAGTGCCTCGGTCTCGCCGGGCGGGATCAGCGTGGTGGCCAGCAGCGGCGCGCCGTGCAGCGCCAGCAGCTCCAGCAGCACCTTGTGGTCGGGCACGCGCAGGCCGATGGTCTTGCGCTGCGGATGGCTCACGCGGCGCGGCACTTCCTTGGTGGCTTCGAGCAGGAAGGTGTACGGCCCGGGCGTGGCGGCCTTCAGCAGGCGGTACTGCTTGTTGTCCACGCGCGCGTAGTTGGCCAGCTCGCTCAGGTCGCGGCACAGCAGCGTGAGATGGTGCTTGTCGTCGACCTGGCGGATGCGGCGCAGCTTGTCGACCGCGTCCTTGTCGTCGAGGTGGCAGGCCAGCGCATAGCTGGAGTCGGTGGGCACGGCGACGATCTCGCCGCGCGCGAGCAGCGCCACGGCCTGCTTCAGCAGGCGCTGTTGGGGGTTCTCGGGGTGGACTTCGAAGTACTGGGCCATAAGAGATGTCTCCTGATCAGGATTCGGCGGGTTCTATCGGCACGCGGCGCTCGCGCACCGTGAGCCAGGCGCCGGCGGCGCCGCAGACCGCGATCATCGCCATGCCGATGAGCGAGTAGCGGTCGGGCACATGCGAAAAGATGAGCCAGCCGCCCAGCATCGCGAACGCGATCTGCGCATAAAGATAAGGGGTGAGCGTGGATGCCGGCGCGCGCTGGTAAGCCAGGATCAGCATGAAGTGTCCCACCGTGCCCATGAAACCCATGAGACACAGCAGCGCCCACCATTCCCACGAGGGCAGCGCCGTCCACGCGAAGGGCACCGCCACCGAGGCGATCAGCGTGCCGACCCAGCCGGTGTAGAAGTGCATGGTCAGCGGGTTCTCGGTCTGCGCGAGCTTGCTGGTGAGCACCTGGAACCAGGCGTTGGTCAGCACCAGCCCCAGCGGCAGCAGGATGGCCCAGCTGAAGGCGCTGCCGCCCGGACGAAGAATGACCAGCGTGCCCGCGAAGCCGCCCGCCACCAGCGTCCAGCGCAGCGGCGACACGTGCTCCTTCAGCGTGGTGGCCGCCAGCAGCGTGATCACCAGCGGCGCGATCAGCACGATCGACGTGAACTCGGCCAGCGGCATGTAGCGCAGGCTGAAGAAGGCGAAGACGCTCGACGCCAGCAGCAGCGTCCCGCGCAGCACCTGGTAGCGCGGATGGCGCGTGCGCAGCAGCGCGGTGCCGTGCAGCGGCAGCAGCACCAGCGTGGTCGCCACCGCCTGGAAGGCATAACGGAACCACACGCCCATGAGGATCGGCACGCCGAGGGTGGAGAACTTGGTGGCGGTGTCGAGCGTGGCGAAGCAGCCCACCGCCAGAATCACCAGCCCGATGCCCGCGAGGATGCGTTCGGACTCGCGGCTGCGGCTTTGCTGCTCGGCGGCGCGTGCATTGGCCAGCGCAGCGGTTGCCGCACTGTCGCTGCCGGGCCGCGCGCTCTGGCTCACTGCTGGATGCGGTCGCCGAGCAGTTCCCACACGGGAGTGAGCGCGCCGGGCAGCGGCGGCAGCTTGCCCAGGTCGCAATGGCTTTCGTCGGGGCTGTGGAAATCGCTGCCGCGCGAGGCGGCGAAACCGAACTCGAGCGCCTTGTCGGCGTACTCGACATACTCGGCCGGCGTGTGGCTGCCGGTGACCACCTCGATCGCCTTGCCGCCGTGCGCCTGGAATTCGAGGAACAGCGCGTACTCCTCGTTGGCCGTGAACTTGTAGCGGCCCGGGTGCGCAATGACGGCCATGCCCTTGGCGTCGGTGATCCAGTGCACCGCGTCCTTCAGCGAGGCCCAGCGGTGCGGCACGTAGCCCGGCTTGCCTTCGGTCAGGTACTTGCGAAACACCTCGGGGGTGTCGCGGCAGTGGCCTTGTTCGACCAGAAAGCGTGCGAAGTGCGTGCGGGAGATGAGTTCGGGGTTGCCCACGAACCGCAGCGCGCCTTCGTAGGCGCCCTGGATGCCGACCTTGGCCAGCCCCTCGGACATTTCTTGTGCGCGCTTGCCGCGGCCGCCGCGCGTGTCGTAGAGGCCCCGCGAGATGGCGGCATCGTCGGGGTCGAAGCCCAGGCCGACGATGTGCACCGTTTCGTTCGCGAAGGTCACTGAAATTTCGGTGCCCGTGAGGTAGCGCATGCCGTTCGCGCGGGCCGCTGCCGCGGCGCGGTGCTGGCCACCCACCTCGTCGTGGTCGGTGAGGGCCCAGAGTTCCACCCCGTTGGCGGCCGCGCGCGCGGCCAGTTCCTCGGGCGTCAACGTGCCGTCGGAGACCACGGAATGGCAGTGAAGATCGGCGTTGAGAATGGAGGACACTCCTGCATTCTATGGGGTCTGGAACATCGGTGCGGGCGCATGGATGCTGCGCACTGCGCTACTAAATAAATAGCATTACCGCACCGCTGCATGCGGCTCAGCGCTTCTTGCGAAAAGCCGCCCATGCCGCCACCGCCGTGAAAGTGGCCACGATGGCGACCACGATCCAGAAGCCGTGCTTGTGGTCGGCCAGCGGAATGCCGCCCACGTTCATGCCGAACAGGCCGGCCAGGATGTTGATCGGCAGCGCCAGCACCGTGACCACCGTCAGCACGAACAGGCTGCGGTTGTTGTCCTCGTTCACGTTGGCGGCAATTTCTTCCTGCAGCAGCTTGATGCGCTCCTGCAGCGCCTGCATGTCGCGCAGCACCACCGAAAACTCTTCCGTCGAACCACGCAGTTCCTGCGCATCGGGCTCGGACATCCACGCCGGCGGACCCTGCAGCAGGCGGAAGAGGGCGGCGGGCTCCGGCGCCAGCAGGCGTTGCAGCCGCACCAGCAGCCGGCGCAGCACGCCGAGCCGCGCGCGCTTGTTGTCGAGCCGGCCGGCGAGCAACTCGTCTTCGATGCGGTCGATGCGCGCGGTGACACCGCGCACGATCTTCACCAGCACGTCGGCCTGCGCGCGCAGCAGGTGTTCGAGCAGCTCGGTGCTCGAGCGCGGCGCGTCCCCCGCTTTCACCGCGGTGCGCAGCGCATCGACCGAGCGCAACGGCTTGGTGCGTGCCGTGACCACCAGGCGCGGGCCTACGCTGATCCACAGCGTGGAAATGTCCGAGGGCTCGAAGCTGAACTCGAAGTGCACATCGTTGATGACGGCGATCAGCGAGTCGTCCGCGCGCTCGATGCGCGTGGAGGGCAAGCCTTCGTGCAGCGTCTCGAAGAAGGTGTCCGACAGGTTCGCGTGCCGCAGCAGCCAGCGTTCCGCGTGCGCATGGCTCAGGTTGAAGTGCAGCCACACGTAGGCCGGATCGTCCGCGGTGCATTCGCGGTCGCGCTCTTCGGCCAGCCACGCCGCGGCCTGCGCCGAGTCGATGGCGCGTGCAGGCTCCGGCGCGGAGGCGTCGAACAGATAGCCGGAGATCAGCCCGGCTTCGTCGCCGCCATAGGACTGGGCGGCGAGGTCATGGAATGCCGACAAGGTGCGTGGTCAGAAAAAGCGGGTGAACAGCCAGTACAGCGAACCCGACAGCAGCATCGCCACCGGCAGCGTCAGCACCCAGGCGAGCGCCAGGTTGCGCAACGTGGACATCTGCAGGCCGGAACCGCTGGCCGTCATGGTGCCGGCCACGCCGGAAGACAGCACGTGCGTGGTCGACACCGGCAGCCCGTACATGTCGGCCGCGCCGATGGTGACCATGGCCACCAGTTCGGCCGATGCGCCTTGCGCGTAGCTCAGGTGCGTCTTGCCGATCTTCTCGCCCACGGTGACCACGATGCGCTTCCAGCCGATCATCGTGCCCAGGCCCAGCGCAATGGCCACGGCCACCTTGACCCACAGCGGAATGAAGCGCGTGGCGCTGTCCAGCTCTTCGCGGAATGCGTTCACGCGCATCTTCGTCTCGGCGTCGAACTTGGCCGCGCCGCTCTTGTCGAGGTGGCGAATGGCTTCCGAGGCCAGGTACATGTCGTTGCGCACGTTGGCCACGGCCTCGGCCGGAACGGCGGCCAGCGAACCGTGCTTGCGCACCTGCTCGCCGATGCTGCCGGCGGTGGCGGCCAGCGCGGGCACCACGGCCTGCGTGAACTCGCGGGTGCGCACGTATGTGGAGAGCGTGTCGCGCGCCGCAGCGGGCTGCAGCGCCGGCAGCGAGGTCGGCACGCCGCGGCTCAGCGTGTTCTGCGCCATCTCGGCCACGGCCACGAACTTGATGGTCTCGTCGGCGGGCATCGCTCGGTTCAGCGCATAGGCCATCGGCACCGTGCCCACCAGGATCAGCATGATCAGCCCCATGCCCTTTTGCCCGTCGTTGGAGCCGTGCGCGAACGACACGCCCGTGCAGGTCAGGATCAGCAGGCCGCGGATCCACCACGGCGGCGGCTCGCTGCCCTTGGGTTCTTCGTACAGCGCGCGGTTCTTCACGAAGGCGCGCAGCGCCAGCAGCAGCAGGGCGGCGCAGCCGAACCCCACCAGCGGCGACAGCAGCAGCGAATAGCCCACCTTGGTGGCCTGCACCCAGTCGACACCGCTGGTGCCGTCGCGCCCGTGCATCAGCGCATTGGCCACGCCCACGCCGATGATCGAGCCGATCAGCGTGTGCGAGGAAGAGGCCGGCAGCCCCAGCCACCACGTGCCCAGGTTCCAGATGATGGCGGCGATCAGCAGCGCGAACACCATCGCAAAGCCGGCCACGGAGCCCACCTGCAGGATCAGCTCCACCGGCAGCAGCGCGATGATGCCGAAGGCCACCGCGCCGCTGGACACCAGCACGCCCAGGAAGTTGAAGAAGCCCGACCACACGACCGCGAAATTGGGCGGCAGCGAGTGCGTGTAGATGACGGTGGCCACCGCATTGGCCGTGTCATGAAAGCCGTTGACGAACTCGAAGCCCAGCGCAATCAGCAGCGCCACGCCCAGCAGGATGTAGGGCACCCAGGTGGTGACCGGCGCACCCGAGGCGGTGACGTCGCCCACCAGGCTCCAGGCCGTGAAGAGCAGGCCCGCGGCCAGCAGGCCCACAAAGGTGATCAGCGTGACCGGGCCGGGCTTGGCGTCGAGCTTGGGCCGGTGCGCGGCGCCGGGCGCCTGCGGCATCTCGGCTTGGGGGGCGGCGAGGGTGTTCATGGCGGCGTTTTTTTAGGCTGTTGGTATGCCGCGGATGGTGTTCCGGCCATATGACAACTTTGTGTCGGGACCTGTAAAAGAGCGTTCGTCCGTCACGCAGCGGTCATATCTGCAGCGCAGCATGCTTTTTTCTTCGCCTCTCCATTCGAGCCTTCCATCATGCTGAACAGCGCCCTCCCGGACCACGAAGACCTGATGCAACGCATCGCCCGCGACCTGATCGACAGCTACGACGAAGAGCTCGAGCTGGAAATCGAGGACCGCAACATCGACGGGCTCGACCCTGCGGCCAATGCCACCAACGACAGGGCCGCCCGCCAGGCCTACTTTAAGGAGCTGTTCCGCCTGCAGGGCGAGCTCGTGAAGCTGCAGGACTGGGTGCAGCACAGCAAGCAGAAAGTCGTGATCCTGTTCGAAGGCCGCGATGCGGCGGGCAAGGGCGGCGTCATCAAGCGCATCACGCAGCGGCTGAACCCGCGCGTGGCCCGCGTGGCCGCGCTGCCCGCGCCCAACGACCGCGAACGCACGCAGTGGTACTTCCAGCGCTATGCCGCGCACCTGCCCGCCGCCGGCGAGATGGTGCTGTTCGACCGCAGCTGGTACAACCGCGCCGGCGTGGAGCGGGTGATGGGCTTCTGCTCGGACGACGAGTACGAGGAGTTCTTCCGCACCGTGCCCGAGTTCGAGAAGATGCTGGTGCGCTCGGGCATCAAGCTCATCAAGTACTGGTTCTCCATCACCGACGACGAGCAGCACATGCGCTTTCTGGGCCGCATCCACGATCCGCTCAAGCAGTGGAAGCTGAGCCCCATGGACCTGGAGAGCCGCCGCCGCTGGGAGGAGTACACCAAGGCCAAGGAAATCATGCTGGAGCGCACCCACATCGCCGAAGCGCCGTGGTGGGTGGTGCAGGCGGTCGACAAGAAGAAGGCGCGGCTGAACTGCATCAGCCACCTGCTGGGCCAGCTGCCGTACCAGGAGGTGGCGCATGCGCCGGTCGAGCTGCCGTCGCGCGTTCGTCACGACGACTACCTGCGCCAGGCCGTGCCAGCCGACATGATCGTTCCAGAGATCTATTGAGGCCTCGCGGCCCGAGGCCGTTTGGCCGGCCGGCGCTTTGCCCTCACACTGCGCCATGGTCCGTCGTTCCACCGCTTCCGTCTTCGCCCGCGCCTACGAGCGCAACCTGAAGGCGCTCACCAAGATCACGCTGAGCAACAGCAGGCGCGTGGCGGGCCAGGTGCAGCGCGCCACCGCCAAGCGGCTCAAGCCGCCGCCCGGCAAGGGCGACTGGCTCAGCGGCGTGGCGATCGGCGCCGGCGGGGCGCGCGGATATCACCTGTTTCGCCCGGCCGGCCTGCAATTGAAGCCCGGCGAGAAGCTGCCGCTCATGGTCATGCTGCACGGCTGCGGCCAGAGCGGGCGCGACTTTGCCGCCAGCACGCGCATGAACGCGCTGGCCGTGCGCCAGCGCTTCCTGGTGCTCTACCCCGAACAAGACCGGCTCGCGCATCCGCAGGGCTGCTGGAACTGGTACGAGCGCCGCTCGGGCAAGGCCGACGCCGAGGCCGCGACGCTGATGGCCGCGGTCGACCAGGCCTGCGTGCTGTACCCCGCGGACCGCGAGCGCGTCGTGCTGGTCGGCCTCTCGGCCGGTGCCAGCATGGCGGCGCTGGTGGCCACGCGCTATCCGCAGCGCTTTCGTGCGGTCGTCATGCATTCGGGCGTGGCGCCCGGCGCGGCCAAGTCGTCGGCCACCGCGCTCGGCGCGATGCGCGGCCAGAACGTGCCGCCCATGCCCGCAACGGCGGTCGGCAAGGCGATGGGCGCCGCGGCCGTCTTCTCGACCCTGCCGCCGATGCTGGTGCTGCACGGCGATGCGGATGCGGTGGTGGTGCCCAGCAATGCCGTCAACAGCGCCGCGGTATGGGCCACGGCCATGGGCGCACGCCCCGGATTGCCGCGCGACGTTCAGCGCGGCAAGCGCCGCCCGATGCGCGTGACCGACTTCAAGCGCAAGGGCCGCACGGTGGTCACGCTGTGCGAGATCACGGGGCTGGGGCATGCGTGGAGCGGTGGTGCGTCCAAGCTGCTGTTCAGCGATGCGGCCGGGCCCGATGCCACGCGCATGACCTGGGCCTTTGCGACCACGCAGTTCAAGCACGCGGCCAAGGCCTGAAGCCGCGCGTCAGGCCGCGACGCTCTCGCGCGCCGCCGAGCGCCAGGCACCCGGCGCCATGCCCTTCTCGCGCTTGAAGGCCTTGCTGAACGCGGCTTCCGACTCATAGCCCACCGCACCGGCGATGGTGCCCAGCGCCGCATTGCCCTGGCCCAGCAGGTTGCCGGCCTTGAACATGCGCCACTGCGTCAGGTACTCCATCGGCGCCTGGCCCACGCGCTCGCGAAAGCGCTGCGCGAAGGCCGAGCGCGACAGGTTCGCGGCCGAGGCCAGCGATTCCACCGTCCAGTCGCGGGCCATGTCCTTGTGCATCGCGCGCAGCGCCGGGCCGATGCGCACATCGCCCAGCGCGGCCAGCCAGCCCGTCTGCGAATCGCCGGCAGCCGCCACGTGGGCGCGCACCGCCTGCACGAACACGATGTCGGCCAGCCGGCTCACGAGCAGGCTGGAGCCCAGGCCGGGTTCGCCGGTCTCCATTGCCAGCAGTTGCAGCGTGCCCTGCAGGGCCAGCGCACGCGCCTGCTCCATCTTCACGTGCAGCAGCACCGGCAGCAGGTCGAGCAGCGGGCGCGCAGCGCGCTGGTCGAAGTGGAACCAGCCGCAGATCACCGAGGCCGAGGTGCCTGTGCCGCCGAGTTCCACCAGCCCACCGATGCGGTCGCGGATCACCGAGGCGCAGCTCACCGTGGGCGTGTTCGGGTGGTCGCGCAGCACATAGGGCGTGCCGTGCGCCAGCACATAGCAGTCGCCGGCGGCCAGCGATACGGGCTGCGCCACGCCCTCGACCTCCAGCAGGCAGCCCCCGCGCACCACGAGGCCGAAGCGGGCGCTTTCGCCGCCCGCCAGGCTCACGCCCCAGGGCGCGCCGGCTTCGAGCCGGGCATACAAGGCGCTGCGCACGCGCATGGCGGCGAAAACGTCGTCGAGTGGGTCCATGGGGTGGCTCCGATAGCGGTGGACGAATGGACAAGATTGTCGGCTTTGCAGGCATTCACTGTCCACCCGCCGGGGAAGAAACTGCAGCCTCACCCTCAAGACAACCAGGAGCAGACCCCATGAACGCCAACACCCACACCCACTTCGCCGAGCTCGCCGACCGCTACATCGCCCTCTGGAACCTGAGCGACGCCGGCGCCCGCCGCGATGCCATCGCCAGCCTCTGGGTGCCGCAGGGCGAGCACCATGTACGCACGTTGCAGGCGAAGGGCTACGAGGCGCTCGATCAGCGCGTCACCAGTTCGCACGAAAAGAACGTGCGCGACGCCGGCTTCGTCTTCCGCGCCACCGGCGACGCCCAGCTGCTGCGCGACACCGTGATGTTCCATTGGCAAATGGTCCCCGCCGCCGGCGGCCCCGTGGCTGCTGTCGGGCTGGAGTTCCTGCAGCTGGCCGAAGACGGCCGCATCGCCATCGACTACCAGTTCATCCTGCCCACGCCTGCCGTCTGATCGCCTGAAGAAGCCCGGCCATGACCTTCGAGGTAATTGCCGCCACGCGCCGTCACCCCAACACTCGAGCCCACCATGACCTCATCCAACCCCGCTGCTTCGGCCACATCGCCTTCCTCCCCAGGCATTCAAGGCGGGGCCGCGACGAAGCCCGGCCCGCTGGGCCTGTGGGTCATGCTCAGCGGCACCTTCCTGGTGGTGCTGGACTTCTTCATCGTCAACGTTGCGCTGCCGTCGATGCAGCGCGAGTTGCTGGCCAGCACGGCCACCTTGCAGCTGGTGGTGGCCGGCTACGGCCTGGCCACCGCCGCGGGCCTCATCACCGGTGGCAGGCTCGGCGACCTGTTCGGTCGGCGCCGCATGTTCATGCTGGGCCTGCTGCTGTTCACCATGGCCTCGGCCGCCTGCGGCTTCGCGCCGAATGCCGAGTTGCTGGTGGCCGCCCGCGTGCTGCAAGGCCTGGCCGGTGCGCTGCTGCAGCCGCAGGTGCTGGCGATGATCGGCCTGGCCTACACCGGCGAAGACCGGGCGCGGGCCTTTGCAGCCTACGGGCTCACGCTGGGCCTGGGTGCCACGCTGGGCCAACTGGTGGGTGGCCTTTTGATCCATGCCGATGTGGCGGGGCTGGGATGGCGCAGCTGCTTCCTGATCAACGTACCCATCGGCCTGCTGGCATGGGTGCTGGCCCCGCGTGTCATTCCGCCGCTCAGGAACAGCAGCACCAGCAGGCTCGACCTGGTCGGCATGCTGCTGGTGGCAGCGGGTTCCGTGGCCGTGGTGCTGCCGCTGGTGGAGGGGCGCGAGCAAGGCTGGCCGCTGTGGAGCTGGTTGTGCCTGGCGGCCGCGGTGCCGCTGCTGGCCGCATTCGCCTTCCAGCAGCGCCGCCTTGCCGCGACCGGCGGTGCGCCGCTGGTGGCGCCGGCACTGCTCGCGAACCGCCGCTTCGTGATGGGGCTTGTCACCACGCTGGCCTTCTACGTCGGCAATGCTTCGCTCTACTTCGTGCTGGCGCTCTACCTGCAACAAGGCCTGGCGCTGGACCCGCTGACTTCGGGCATCGTCTTCACGTCGCTGGCGATCGGCTTCTTCGCAACCTCGATGGCCGGTGCACGGCTTGCACGACGCTTCGGCGGCAAGCCGCCGATCGCGCTCGGCGCCCTCGTGCTGGCCGCGGGCCACGCGCTGCAGCTCGTCAACATCGCCGGATGGGTCGGGCACTCGCATGTGGTCGCCCTGATGGTGCCGTTGCTGCTGCTGCAAGGCGCGGGGCTGGGCATGGTGATGGCGCCGCTGGTGTCCACCGTGCTGGCCGGCCTGCCGCCGCAGCACGCGGGCGTGGCGTCGGGCGTGCTGTCGATGGTGCAGCAGGCGAGCAACGCGCTGGGGGTGGCGTTGATCGGCATCCTGTTCTATGGGCGGCTGGGCAGCGCGCCGGATGCGGCGGGCTATGCGGGCGCGTTCTGTGTCGCGCTGGTGTATCTGATGGTCTGTGCACTGGTGGTGGCGGTGCTGCATCGGCGAGGGGCCGGCAAGGCCAGCGCGTAGGGACGAGCGGCTCGTTCCCTGTGGGCAACCTGCCCAAATTGGGTAGCTTCATGCCCAATCTGGGCTTTCCGGCGCGTGCCACACTCGTTTCCGCACAACAGGAACGACACGCATGGCAACCGATCTCCACGGGCTGATTCAAGACCTCCGCGACTTCGCCGAGGCGAGACATTGGGAGCCCTTCCACTCACCCAAGAACCTCGCCTCCGCACTCTCGGTCGAAGCGGCCGAACTGCTGGAGCATTTCCAGTGGCTCACCGAAGCGCAGAGCCGCTCGCTGCCGGCCGACAAGCGCGCCGAAATCGGCACCGAGATCGCCGACGTGTTCCTCTACCTGCTGCAGTTGGCCGACAAGCTTGGCATCGACGTGATCGAGGCGGCCAGAAGCAAGATGGTGCTGAACGCGCAGAAGTACCCCGCACCGCCGCCCGCCTGAATTCGCCGAACGGGGCGAACCGGCTGAGTACCTCCGTGTACGCCACCCGGCGTATTTCACCTTCATGGTGCATTCCGCAGACTCCTCTCCACGCCAGCACAGTGCTGGCGACCCCGTTCAAACCACCCCGGAGCAGGAGTCCACATGCAACGTCGTTTCACACTCAAGGCGCTCACCGCCGCCGTCGCGCTGGCCAGCATTTCTGCTGCGCCGGCATTCGCTGCCGACACCATCAAGGTCGGCGTGCTGCACTCGCTGTCGGGCACCATGGCCATCTCGGAAACCGTGTTGAAAGACACGGTCCTGATGGCCATCGAAGACATCAACAAGAAGGGCGGCGTGCTGGGCAAGCAGCTCGAGCCCGTGATCGTCGACCCCGCCTCCAACTGGCCGCTGTTCGCTGAAAAGACCAAGCAGCTGCTCGGCCAGGACAAGGTCTCGGTGATCTTCGGCTGCTGGACCTCGGTGTCGCGCAAGTCGGTGCTGCCGGTGGTCGAGGAAATGAACGGCCTGCTGTTCTATCCCGTGCAGTACGAAGGCGAGGAGCTGTCGAAGAACGTGTTCTACACGGGCGCCGCGCCCAACCAGCAAGCCATTCCGGCTGTCGACTACCTGATGAGCAAGGAAGGCGGCGGCGCCAAGCGCTGGGTGCTGCTGGGCACCGACTACGTGTACCCCCGCACCACCAACAAGATCCTGCGCGCCTACCTGAAGAGCAAGGGCGTGAAGGACACCGACATCGACGAGAAGTACACCCCCTTCGGCCACAGCGACTACCAGACCATCGTCGCCGACATCAAGAAGTTCTCGGCCGGCGGCAAGACGGCCGTGGTGTCGACCATCAACGGCGACTCCAACGTGCCCTTCTACAAGGAACTGGGCAACGCCGGCCTGAAGGCCAAGGACGTGCCTGTGGTGGCCTTCTCGGTGGGCGAGGAAGAACTGCGCGGCGTGGACACCAAGCCGCTGGTGGGTCACCTGGCCGCATGGAACTACTTCATGTCGATCAAGAACCCGACAAACACCGCGTTCATCAAGCAGTGGAGCGACTACGCCAAGGCCAAGAACATCGCCGGCCACAAGGACAAGCCGCTCACCAACGACCCGATGGAAGCCACCTGGATCGGCATCCACATGTGGAAGCAGGCGGTCGAGAAGGCCAAGTCGACCGACACCGACAAGGTGATTGCAGCCATGGCCGGCCAGACCTTCACGGCCCCCTCGGGCATCGTGTCGAAGATGGACGAGAAGAACCACCACCTGCACAAGAGCGTGTTCATCGGCGAGATCAAGGCCGACGGCCAGTTCAACGTGGTGTGGAAGACGCCGGGCCCGGTCAAGGCCAAGCCGTGGAGCCCGTACATCGAAGGCAACGACAAGAAGCCGGATTACCCGGCTGGCAAGTCGATGTAAGTGTGTTTCTCCCTCCCCCGCTGGGGGAGGGCAGGGGTGGGGGCTGACGGCGGTCGACTCGAGCACTGCGCTTGTCCGGGCGCCGCGTGCCCCCACCCCGACCCTCCCCCGGAAGGGGAGGGAGCCAACCCCAACTTCCACTTTCACCATGCTTCGACGAACCCTTCACTGCGCACTCGCCGCCATGCTGCTCATGGCAACGGCCGCCCACGCGCTGACCGCCGACGAAGCCCGGGCCATCGCCTCCGGCGAGTCCGAAGCCCGCATCGCCGCGCTCAACAAGGCCGTGCTCACGGCCGACGACAAGACCGCCGCGTTCATCCAGGCCATGTCCGACGACGCGGTCAAGCACACCGAGGACAAGGTCTTCGTGATGAAGGACGACAAAGGCTACGACCCCGTCACCGGCGCCGAACTGAAGGTGCCCGACACCGCCGAAGACGTCGTCAACAACAACCTCATGCGCGGTGCGCTCGACGCCGCGCAGGCCGCGCTCAAGCTCACGAGCAAAGACGACGCGGTGCGCGCCGAAGCCGCGCAGGCCCTGTTCAAGGACCCCGACGAATCCCGAATCCCCATAGTCGAAAAGGCGCTGGCCGCCGAGACCAACCCCAGGATCAAGGCGCAGCTCGAACTCGTGCGCGCCGCCGGCATGCTCACCAGCACCGACAAGGCCAAGCGCCTCACCGCCGCGAAAGAGCTGGGCAACAACCGCAACCCCGACACCAAGCTGCTGCTCAACCAGCGCCTGGCCGACGAGACCGAGGCCGACGTCAAGGCGGCCATCGTCGCGTCCATCGCCAGCATCGACAGCTCGCTGGTCTGGGGCGACCGCATCAACGCCGTGTTCAGCGGCATCAGCCTGGGCTCGGTGCTGCTGCTGGCCGCGCTGGGCCTGGCCATCACCTACGGGCTGATGGGCGTCATCAACATGGCGCACGGCGAGCTGATGATGATCGGCGCCTACGCCACCTACGTGATGCAGGGCATCTTCCAGAAGTACCTGCCGGAGTCGGCCTTCGGCTGGTACCTGGTGGCCGCCATTCCGGTGTCGTTCATGGCGTCGGCGCTGGTGGGCGCGGTGCTGGAGCGCGGCGTCATCCGCTTCCTGTACGGCCGCCCGCTGGAGACGCTGCTCGCCACCTGGGGCATCAGCCTGATGCTGCAGCAGCTGGTGCGCACGCTGTTCGGCGCGCAGAACGTCGGCGTGGAAAACCCCGGCTGGATGAGCGGCGGCTTCACCATGCTCAGCAACGTCACGCTGCCGTGGAACCGCATCGGCATCATCATCTTCGCGGTGCTGGTGTTGCTGGCCATGGGCTGGCTCATCGGCAGAACGCGCCTGGGCCTGTTCGTGCGCGGCGTCACGCAGAACCGCCCCATCGCCTCGTGCATGGGCGTGAACACCGCGCGCATCGACACCTACGCCTTCGCGCTCGGCTCGGGCATCGCGGGCCTGGCGGGCTGCGCGCTGAGCCAGATCGGCAACGTCGGCCCCGACCTGGGCCAGAGCTACATCGTCGACAGCTTCATGGTGGTCGTGATGGGCGGTGTGGGCCAGCTCGCAGGCACCGTGTATGCGGCGCTGGGGCTGGGCATTCTCAACAAGTTCATCGAAGGCTGGGCGGGCGCGGTGCTCGCCAAGATCGCGGTGCTTGTCTTCATCATCATCTTCATCCAGAAGCGCCCGCAAGGCATCTTCGCGATGAAGGGCCGGAGCGCAGAGGCATGAGCAAGGTCGTACTTCCCACCAAGGGCCCGCTGCTGAGCGGCAAGGGCTGGACGGCCTTCTTCGTCGCGCTGATCGTGGTGTGCGCGGTGGCGCCGGTGCTCAACATCTGGGTACCCGCCGACAGCCCGCTGCACATGAGCGACTACGCCGTGGCGCTCGTCGGCAAGATCATGTGCTACGCCATCTGCGCGCTGGCCATGGACCTGATCTGGGGCTACACCGGCATCCTGTCGCTGGGGCACGGCCTGTTCTTCGCGCTCGGCGGCTACATGATGGGCATGTACCTCATGCGCCAGATCGGGCGCGACGGCAACTACAAGAGCGAGCTGCCCGACTTCATGGTGTTCCTCGACTGGAAGGAGCTGCCCTGGCACTGGACCTTCAGCGGCAGCTTCGTCATGACGCTGGTGATGATCATTGCGGTGCCCGGCATCATCGCCTTCGTGTTCGGCTTCTTCGCCTTCCGCTCGCGCATCAAGGGCGTGTACTTCTCGATCATCACGCAGGCCATGACCTTCGCGGCCATGCTGCTGTTCTTTCGCAACGAGACGGGCTTCGGCGGCAACAACGGGTTCACCGACTTCAAGCGCATCCTGAACATTCCGATCGCCACGCAGGAAATGCGCATGACGCTCTTCGCGCTCACGGGTCTCACGCTGCTGGGCTTCTTCCTGTTCGCCAAGTGGCTCATCGGCAGCAAGTTCGGCCGCGTGCTGCAGGCCATTCGCGACGCCGAAACGCGCGTGATGTTCTCGGGCTACAACCCGCTGCCCTACAAGCTCACGATCTGGGTCATTTCGGCCGTGATGTGCGGCGTGGCCGGCGCGCTGTACGTGCCGCAGGTCGGCATCATCAATCCGGGCGAGATGAGCGCGGCCAACTCCATCGAGATCGCCATCTGGGCCGCGGTGGGCGGACGCGCCACGCTGATCGGTCCGATCATCGGCGCCTTCATCGTCAACGGCGCCAAGAGCTGGCTCACCGTGGCCTACCCGGAGTACTGGCTGTACTTTCTGGGGGCCCTGTTCATTGCTGTCACACTGTTCCTGCCGAACGGCATCGTGGGGTTGGTGCGCAAGTGGATGTCTCGCGAGAAGACGCCCGCTGCCGCCGTGAGCGACGGTCGAGAAGAAGCGCAACGCGCACTCGCGGCATCGCAGGGCATGGAGCCGGAGTCGCTTCTCGCGCCGCTGGCCGCCGAACCGAAGGGAGCGCGCGCATGACGCCCGACCTGATGGAAGCCGGCGCCGAGCGCGCCGCGCGTGCCCACGGCATGCCGTACGACAGCGGCAGTACCGAGTCGGGCGGCCGCAGCGCCGACTTCGGCCGCCACGTCACGCCCGGCGAGGTGGACGTCACGCACGGCCGCATCCTGTACCTGGAAGACGTGAGCGTGAGCTTCGACGGCTTCAAGGCCATCAACAAGCTGTCGCTCGACATCGCGCCGGGCGAGCTGCGCTGCATCATCGGCCCGAACGGCGCGGGCAAGACGACGATGATGGACATCATCACCGGCAAGACCCGGCCCGACTCGGGCACCGTGTTCTTCGGCAGCACCATCGACCTGCTGCGCCACCGCGAGGCCGACATTGCGCAGCTGGGCATCGGCCGCAAGTTCCAGAAGCCCACCGTGTTCGAGCACCTCACTGTGTTCGAGAACCTCGAGCTCGCCTTGAAGACCAACAAGGGCGTGCGCGCGTCGATGCTGTTCAGGCTCGACTCGGCGCAGAGCGACCGCCTGGCGGAAGTGCTGCAGACCATTCACCTGGCCGACAGCGTCTCGCGCCTGGCAGGCAACCTGAGCCATGGCCAGAAGCAGTGGCTCGAAATCGGCATGCTGCTGATGCAGGACCCCAAGCTGCTGCTGCTCGACGAGCCGGTGGCCGGCATGACCGACGAGGAAACCGCGCGCACGGCGGAGCTGTTCCTCACCCTCAAGGGCAAGCATTCACTGATGGTGGTGGAGCACGACATGAGCTTCATCCGCACCATCTCCGAGATCGTGACCGTGCTGTGCGACGGCTCGGTGCTGGCGCAGGGCACGCTGGACGAGGTGCAGGCCGATGAACGTGTGATCGAGGTTTATCTTGGGCGCTGATGTTGTTCGGGGTCCGGCGATGGGGGTTGAGCCCTTGGGCGGCCGACGTCACCGGCCGCTTCGCGGCTTCCCTGCGCTGCTCACGTCAGGCGGGGTCTCGCCCAAACTCGCCTCGCTCAAACAAGGGCGAGCCCTGATCCGCCTGACGCGCCGCTGCTCGGCGGTGCCTCAACGGCCGCCCAAGGGCTCAACCCCCATCGCCGTGGTCAGAGCCGTCGTGTGTTTGGACTTCCTCCCTCTCCCTCTGGGAGAGGGTCGGGGTGAGGGCCACAGCCTCAACGCCACAGCAAGCGCTCGGTATGCGGTACGGCCCAGACAGCCCCTCTGTGCCGCCGAGGAGCGCAGCGTTTCGCGGATCAGGGCTCGCAGCTGTTTGAGCCGAAGGCGAGTTCTGCGAGACCCCGCGAAACGCGAGCACCGCAGGGAAGCCCGAAGGGCCGGCGCAGTGGGGCTGTCTGGGCCGTACCGCGTACCGGGCGCCTCCAACAAAGCCAAAGGAAGGGCCTGAAAAAATGCTGACAGTCAAAAACATCCACCAGTACTACGGCGGCTCTCACATCCTCAGGGACGTGAGCTTCCAGGCCACCCTGGGCAAGGTCACCGTCCTGCTGGGGCGCAACGGCGTGGGCAAGACAACCTTGCTGAAATCGTTGATGGGCCTGGTCCCCATCAAGAGCGGCAGCATCGAGCTCGAAGGCAAGCCTATCCAGAAAGCCACGCCCTATGACCGCGCAAGGGCCGGCATCGGCTTCGTGCCGCAGGGCCGCGAAATTTTCGCCAGGCTCACCGTCGAAGAAAACCTGCGCATGGGCCTGGCCTACAAGAGCGGCAGCACCCCCATTCCAGCCGAGCTGTACGAACTGTTCCCCGTGCTCAAGCAGATGATCCACCGAAGAGGCGGCGACCTCTCCGGCGGGCAGCAACAGCAGCTGGCCATCGCCCGCGCCCTGGCGCCGAAGCCGCGCCTGCTGATCCTCGACGAGCCCACCGAAGGCATCCAGCCCAGCATCATCAAGGACATCGGCCGCGTCATCCGCATGCTGGCCGACCGTGGCGACATGGCCATCGTGCTGTGCGAGCAGTACTACGACTTTGCCCAGGAACTGGCCGACGACTACCTCGTGATGGAGCGCGGCGAAGTCATTGCGCGCGGCCTCGGCAAGGACATGGAAGCGCAGGGCGTGCGCCAGCTCGTGGCCATCTGAGCCGCTGGGCAAGGCCTTTCGAGGCGGCGCCGGTACAGGGTCTTTGGCATCTGCGTACCGGTTCGGTTTCAGGGTTTACCCTAAAATCCGGCTTCCGCCCGCGGCCGCCGGGCACCTTCTCAGGAGCCTGGCCTTGAACGCCTCCCCACCCGCGCTGGACAGCGCGGACACCGACATTCCCCTTTCTTCCTCTTCCACCGCAGCGCCGGTCAACTTTCTGCGCGCGGTGCTTGCGCTCGGCGTCGGCGGCTTCGCCATCGGCACCGGCGAGTTCGTCATCATGGGCCTGCTGCCCGAGGTCGCGAACGACATCGGCGTGAGCATTCCGCAGGCCGGCCACGTCATCAGCGCCTATGCGCTGGGCGTGGTCATCGGCGCGCCCGTGCTCGCGGTGCTGGCCGCAGGATGGCGCCGCCGCGCGCTGCTGATCGCGCTCATGGCCGTGTTCGCCGCCGGCAACTTCGCCAGCGCCGCGGCCCCCACCTACCTGTTGCTGAACCTGCTGCGCTTCGCCACCGGCCTGCCGCACGGCACCTACTTCGGCGTGGCCGCGCTCGTGGCCGCCACGCTCGCGCCGCCGGGGCGCCGGGCGCGCGCCGTGGGGCTCGTCATGCTGGGGCTCACCGGCGCCACGCTGGTCGGCGTGCCCATCGCCGCCTGGCTGGGCCAGGTCTTCGGCTGGCGCGCGGCCTTCGTGTTCGTCGGCGTGATCGCGCTGGTGGCCATCGTGCTGCTGCGCCGCGACATTCCCGACCTGGCAGCGCCGGCCGGCGCCAGCCCGTGGCGCGAGCTCGGTGCGCTCAAGCGCAAGCAGGTGTGGTTCACGCTGGGCATCGGCGCCATCGGCTTCGGCGGCATGTTCGCGGTGTTCAGCTACATCAAGCCCACGCTCATCGAAGTGGCCGGCCTGCCGCTGGGCGGCGTGCCCCTGGTGCTGGCGCTGTTCGGCCTGGGCATGGTCATGGGCAACCTCGTGGGCGCGCGCCTGGCCGACAAGTCGCTCATGCGCACCATCGGCGGCCTGCTGGTCTATGCGGCGGTGGTGCTCGCGCTGTTCACCTTCGCGGCGCACAACGTCTACACCGCGGCGTTCAACGTGTTCCTCATCGGCACCACGGTGGCCATCGGCCCGGCGCTGCAGATCCGCCTGATGGACGTGGCCGGCGACGCGCAGACGCTCGCCGCCGCGCTCAACCACTCGGCCTTCAACATGGCCAACGCGCTGGGCGCCTGGCTCGGCGGCGTGGCCATTGCCTCGGGCCTGGGCTGGACCTCGACCGGCTGGGTCGGCGCCTTGCTGGCGCTGGCGGGCATGGGCGTGTTCGGCTGGGCCGTGGCAAGCGCGCGCGCCACGGCTCGGCAGCCGGCCGCCGTCACCTGCTGAGCCTTTCGGCAGTGCGTCAGGGCGCGCGCGGCGCGGTGCGCTCGTGCATCAGCGCCGCAAAGTTCCGCAGTTCCACCGCATTCAGGTCCGACACGGCCCAGGCCTGCATGCCGCCCTGCGCCCAGTGCGCCAGCTGGTAGCCCTGGCGTGTCGAGAACGCGGGCGCCAGCACCTTGCCATCGGCCGAGGGCCACACGAACAGGTTGATCACATGCGGCCCCGCGCGGTACACCAGCGCCGCCACGGTGCGCCCGTCGAGGTAGTCCAGCCGCCCGCCCGTGAGTGCAAAGCCTTCCGCGGCCAGGTCGACCACGGGCGGTGAAAAGTCCAGCTTGCCGGCGAACCACGGCTTGACCGTGTGCTGGTCGGTGGAGGCAACGTCGGCCAGGTGCGCGGCCATCAGCGAGCGCACGTGGTTGCCGGTGACCGCGTCGGCGAGCGCGCCGAAAGAGGGCGCCACCGGCGTCGACAGCAGCACCAGGGCAAGGCTCCAGGCGGTGGCGGCGCCCGTGCCGAACCAGGCCAGTCCGCGCCACCAGCCTCGGCGTTGCGGTGCAACGCCAGGCGCAGAAACAGGCGCCGACGCCAGACCGGCTTCAGCACGCACCGCCCGCCCGATGCGTTGCGCCAACCCGCCGGGCGGCGCATGCCGCGCGGCCTGCCGCCGGATCAGCAGGCCCAGTTCGTCGTCAGACATTGACATGGTGCGTCCTTCCTCCCTCGTCCGCATGGCCGCCGGGCCGTTCGTCGCGCAGGCTTTCGCGCAGCAGCGCCCGCGCGCGCGACAGCCTCGACATCACCGTGCCCAGCGGCACGCCCGCGATGCGCGCGATGTCCTCGTAGCGCATCTCTTCCAGCTCGCGCAGCACCACGACCTCGCGGTACAGCGGCGGCAGCGCGTCGATGGCGGCGTCGATGCGCTCGCCCTGCGCACGCAGCTCCCATTGGCGCGCCGGGTCGGCCGCGTCCACCGGCGCGGCAAAGGCCGCGGCCTCGCTGTCGCGCAGCTCGTCGAACTCCACCTGGTCGGCCAGTTGCCGGTTCTGCCGCATCCAGTCGTAGCAGGCGTTGCGCACGATGCCCAGCAGCCACGGCCGCGCGCTCTCGCCGCGCAGGCCGTCGAAGAAGCGGAACGCGCGCAGGTAGGCCTCCTGCACCGCGTCTTCGGCCAACTGGTCGTCGCGCAGCAGCCAGCGCGCGAGGTTCCAGGCCGCAGCCAGATGCGGCAGCGCGGCGGCTTCGAACTGGCGTGTGCGGTCGGGCGTCAACGGGCTCAAGGGCTCCTTCTTCCTGCATGACGGGGCGGCCCGGCGTTTTATTCCCTCTTTTTCAAACAAGGACCTGCGTGGAATAAACAGGGCACGTCATGCGTCATGCCCTGTGCGGATTCTGCGCGCTCGCGCTTTTTTCATCAGGAGGTTTTCACCATGATCGCCATGCCCGCCATTCCGGTTTTCGCACGCGTCGTCGTCGTGCTTTGCGCCCTTGCGGCCTCGGCCGCGCCTGCCTTCGCCGCGGGCCCCAAGGCCTACGTCGGCAACTTCAAGGACAGCACCGTCAGCGTGATCGACACCGGCACCGAGCGCGTCGTCGCCACCGTGCCCGTCGCGGCGGGGCCGGACGGCATCGTCGTCGCGCCGGGCGGGCGCAGCGTGTTCGTCAGCGGCTCCGGCGCCTCGGCGGTGAGCGAGATCGATGCGGCCACCGACCGCGTCACGCGCAGCATCGACGTCGGCAAGGGGCCGCAGGGCCTGGCCATGACCACGGACGGCAAGTGGCTGCTGGTGGCCGTCAACGGCGACGACCGCGTGGCCTTCGTCGACACCACGGCGCACGGCGTGAGCGCCAGCGTGGCGGTGCCCAAGCCGCACACCATCGCCATCCGGCCCGACGGGCGCCAGGCCTATGTCGCGTCGCAGGAGCCCGGCCATTTCGCGCTGGTCGTCATCGACATGGCCACCCGCGCGGTCGTCAACGAGATCGCGCTCGACAAGCCGCCGCGCGACCTGGAGTTCGATGCCGACGGCAAGTCGCTCTACCTCACGCTGGCCGGCGTGCCCGCGGTGCAGGTGCTGGACCCGGCCACCAACCAGTGGGGCGCGCCCATTCCGACCGGCGTGTCGCCGCACATCGCGCAGCACTTCGCCGGCATGGCGAGCGGCGTGGTGGTGGTGCAGGGGCCGGGCGAGGTGATGCTGTTCGACCCGGTCGGGCATGCGTCGGTGCGCAGCATCGGCGTGGGCAAGCAGCCGCACTGGCTCGACCTGTCGGCCGACGGCAAGAAGCTCTGGGTGAGCAACGAGGGCTCGAACGACGTCAGCGTGGTCGACCTGGCGGGCGGGCCGATGCACACGGTGGCGGTGGGCAATGCGCCGCGCAAGATCGCGTTGCAGCACACCGGCCCATCTCGAAGTGCCTCGCAAAGTGCGTCGCAAGGCGCTTCGCCAGGCGGGCATGCCGGCGCATCGGCGCACGTGGCCATCCGCAACTTCGCCTTCGAGCCTGCGCAGATCACCGTCGAGGTCGGCCAGACGCTGACCTGGCAGAACGACGACGGCGCGCCGCACGGCGTGGTCTTCAAGGACGGCACCGCCGGCATTGACCTGCTGCTGCCCGGCAAGGCCTTCGCGCGCAGCTTCGACAAGCCGGGCGTGTACGACTACGCCTGCCCGGTGCACCCGTACATGACGGCGCGGGTCACGGTGGTGGTGGCGCCGCGGCCCAGCTCGTGACTTGCCGGGTTGACAGGAGCGAGCGAAGCGAACGACAGTGCGGCGCATGAGTCATGGGGGCACCGTCGCGTGCGAATGAAGATGGAACCACTTTCGCGCCGGCGCCTGCTGTGCGGCGGACTGGCCGCGGCGTCGCTGGGCCATCCCTTTCTTCGGCTGCAGGCGCAGCAGGCTTCACGCGAGCTGTTCACGCTGGGCGTGGCCTCGGGCACGCCGCGGCCCGACGGCTTCGTGCTGTGGACGCGGCTCGCGCCCGATCCGCTGCAGGGTGGCGGCATGGGCGATGCACCGGTCGAGGTGCGTTGGGAGGTGGCCGACGACGAGCGCTTCGGCCGCGTCCTCGCCAAGGGCTCGGCCACCGCGACCGAGGCGCTCGCGCACTCCGTGCACGCCGAGGTGAGCGGCCTCGCGCCGGGCCGGCCGTATTGGTACCGCTTCACGGCCGCCGGTGTGCGCAGCCCCACAGGCCGCACACGCACCGCGCCGGCCGACGCCGACGAGTCGACGCGGCCCGTGCGCTTCGCCTTCGCCTCCTGCCAGCACTACGAGCAGGGCTTCTACGCCGCCTACCGCGACATGGCCGAGCAGCCGCTGGACTTTGTCGTGCACCTGGGCGACTACATCTACGAAAGCTCGCGCGGCGCGGGTCGCGTGCGCCAGCACCAGGGCGGCATCCCGACGCAGCTGGCGGGTTTTCGCAACCGCTACGCGCTGTACAAGAGCGATCCGCACCTGCAGGCCGCGCACGCCGCCTTTCCCTGGCTGGTGACCTGGGACGACCACGAGGTGGCCAACGACTACACCAACGACGTGTCGCCGCGCACCGCCGACCCCGCGCAGTTTCTCGCGATGCGCGCGGCCGCCTACCAGGCCTGGTACGAGCACATGCCCGTGCCCGAGCGCATGCGCCCGCGCGGCGCCGACGCGGCCATCTACGGGCGCCATCGCTTCGGCCGCATGGTCGACCTGCTGCTGACCGACGGGCGCCAGTACCGCTCGCACCATGTGTGCCTGTCGGGCCGCAGCGCGTCGCCGCTGGCCGACTGCGCCGACCGCTTCGCGCCCGAGCGCAGTTTTTTCGGTGCGACGCAAGAGGCCTGGCTCGCGCGTGAACTCGCGGCGCCGCCCGCGCGCTGGACCGTGCTTGCGCAGCCCACGCTGCTGGCTGAGGCCGACCGCAAGCGCGGGCCCGAACACGGCTACTGGATGGACGGCTGGGACGGCTACGCCGCGGCGCGCACGCGCCTGCTCGACGGCATTGCCGCCAACAAGGCGAACGGCGGCAACGCGCTGGTGGTCAGCGGCGACGTGCATGCCTTCTGGGCGGCCGACCTGCGGCGCGACGCACAGGCTCCGGCCATCGCGACCGAGTTCGTCGGCGGCGCCATCACCTCGGAGGGGCCGAGCGCCGCGAGCGTGGCGAACATGCTCGCGAAGAACCCGCACCTGCGGTACGGGCGCGCGGACAAGCGCGGCTACGCGCTCGTGACGCTCGATGCCGGCGGCGCCGCGGTGGAGTTTCGCGCGGTGGACGACGAGACGCAGGCCGGCTCGGCCGTGCGCACCATGGCGCGCCTCGGCGTGGAGCGCGGTGCGCCGGGCGTGCATGTCGAAGGTGCATGAAGGTGCCTGGAGGCGCCTGAAACCCGCGTGCGCCTGAAGGATTGGACGGCCGTGTCTATGATGGCCGCCGCCCTTTTTCCTCACTTTCCGAGAGCGAAGCACCATGAGCATTCCCACCACCCGTCTCGGCCGCACGGGCCTCACCGTGTCGCGCCTGGCCCTCGGCACCATGACCTTCGGCCTGCAGACCGACGAGACGGTGTCGCACCAGATCCTCGACAAGGCGGCCGAAGGCGGCATCAACTTTCTCGACACCGCCGACGTGTACCCGCTGGGCGGCACCGTCGAGACCACCGGCCGCACCGAAGAAATCATCGGCCGCTGGCTGCAGAAGCAGGGCCCCGCGGGCCGCCGCCGCTTCGTCGTGGCCACCAAGGCGGTCGGCAAGGTCGGCCCCAACAGCTGGGACCAGGGTGCGTCGCGCAAGCATCTGCTGGACGCCATCGACGCCTCGCTCAAGCGGCTGCAGACCGACCACGTCGACCTGTACCAGCTGCACAGCGACGACCGCGAGACGCCGCTCGAAGAGAGCCTGGAGGCGCTGGACATCATCGTGAAGTCGGGGCGCGCGCGCTACATCGGCGTGTCGAACTTCCTGGCCTACCGGCTGGCGCGGGCGCTGGGCAAGGCCGAGCTGCACAAGCTCACGCGCTATGTGTCGGTGCAGCCGCGCTACAGCCTGCTGTTCCGCGAGATCGAGCGCGAGCTGCTGCCGCTGGTGGGTGAAGAAGGCCTGGGCGTGATTCCCTACAACCCGCTGGCCGGCGGGTTGCTGACCGGCAAGTACAAGGCCGGTGCGAAGCCCGAGGAGAACACCCGCTTCACGCTGGGCACCGCCGGCAACATGTACCAGGACCGGTACTGGAACGAGCGCAGCTTCCACACCGTGACGCAGTTGCACAAGCTGGCCGACGAAGCCGGCGTGCCGCTGGCGACGCTGGCGGTGGCGTGGGTGATGGCGAATCCGCTCATCACCGCGCCGCTGCTGGGGGCGAGCCGGCCCGAGCAGCTGGACGCGACGCTTGCCGCGGCGCAATACAAGCTGGACCCGGCGTTGAAGCAGAAGCTGGACGACCTGACCGCCGAATACCGCAAGGGCGACGCGCCCCGCTGACCCCGGGTATTTCTCCTTCCCCTCCCGGGGGAAGGCCGGGATGGGGGCAGGCGGCCTTCGAGCAGGCGCTGCGCTTTTGCAGGCGCCGCCGTGCCCCCACCCCAGCCCTCCCCCGGAAGGGGAGGGAGCAAGACGGGCTCCGCTCCTTCCCCCTTTGGGGGAAGGCTGGGATGGGGGCAAGCGGCCTTCGAGCAGGCGCTGCGCTTTTGCAGGCGCCGCTTGCCCCCACCCCAGCCCTCCCCCAGCAGGGGAGGGAGCAAGAGCAACAGCCGAAACTGTCAGAACTGTCAGTCAACCGACAGCAAGCGGTTCGATGCAGGTGCCTAGAGTGCTTTCATCATGGATTCACTCGCCGCAATCCCCCCATCGCGCAAGCTCTTCAGGCCGTCCGCCATCGCGATGGCCGCCTTGCTCCTCGCAGGCTGCGCCGTCGGCCCCGACTACGTTCGCCCGCAGATGGACCTGCCGGTCGCCTACAAGGAAACCGGCGGCCCCTGGAAAACCGCCGCACCGCAGACCATCGACGCCGACCACCCCTGGTGGGACGCCTACGGTGACAGCACCCTCGGCGACCTGATCGTCCAGGCCAACGCGGCCAACCAGAACATCCGCGTCGCCGAGGCGCAATACCGCGAGGCGCAAGCCATCACCGCGGCTGCGCGCGCCAACTTCTTTCCGACCGTCGGGCTGAACGCCGGCGCCAGCCGCGCGCAGACCAACAGCACCGGCACCGTCAAGCGGGTCACCGCCGACACCCTGGGCCTGGGCGCCAGCTGGGAGCCCGACATCTGGGGTGCCGTGCGCCGCTCGGTCGAGGCCGGCAGCGCCAGCGAACAGGCCAGCGCCGACGACCTGGCCGGCGCGCGCCTGAGCATCCAGACCACGCTCGCGCAAGACTACCTGCAGGTGCGCGTGATCGACCTGCAGCGCGACCTGTACGCCAGCACCACCGCGGCCTACGCCAAGGCGTTCGAGCTCACGCAGCACCAGTACGCCGCCGGCACCGTGCTGCGCTCCGACGTGGCGCTTTCCGAAAGCCAGCTCAAGACCGCCCAGGCCCAGGCCGTGGACCTCGAAGCCCAGCGCGCGCTGCTCGAACACGCCATCGCGGTGCTGACGGGACAGGCGCCGTCTTCGTTCGCGCTGGCACGGCTCGAGTCGCCGTCGCCGTCGCAGCCGCCGACGGCCGAGTCGCTGTCTTCTTCCGCCGCGCTGCGCGTGCAGTTGCCGGTCACGCCCACGGGCCTGCCGTCTGCGCTGCTCGAACGCCGCCCCGACATCGCCGGCGCCGAGCGCCGCGTGCAGGCCGCCAACGCCAACATCGGCGTGGCCAAGGCGGCGTACTTTCCGCAGATCGTGCTCAGCGCCAGCGGCGGGTTCAGCGCGGCCAACATGGCATCGCTGTTCAACACGCCCAGCCGCGTGTGGTCGCTGGGCGCGGCGCTGGCGCAAACGGTGTTCGACGGCGGCTTGCGCAAGGCGCACAGCGACCAGGCCGTGGCCGCCTACGACGTCTCGGTGGCGCAATACAAGCAGACCGTGCTCGGCGGCTTCCAGCAGGTGGAAGACAACCTGGCCACGCTGCGCGTGCTCGACAGCGAATCTGCCCTGCAGGCCGACGCGGTGCGCGCTGCGCAGCTCGCCGAGCGCCTGGCGCTGAGCCAGTACCGCGCGGGCACCGCCACCTACCTCAGCGTGGTGACGGCGCAGACGCTCTCGCTCACCAACCAGCGCACCGCCGCGCAGGTGCTGGGCCGCCAGCTGGCCGCCAGCGTGTCGCTGATCGCGGCCACGGGCGGCGGCTGGAACGCCACCGACAACGCCGCTGCGAGCACCGCCGCCGCATCCCAGACTTCCGGAAACTGACGCCATGACGACGACCACCGCAACGCCCCCCCTTCACCAGCGCCGCGCCACCTGGCTCGCCGCCGCCACGCTCGTGGTGCTCGTGGGCGGCGGCGCCTGGGCGCTCGCGCCCCATGCGGCCCACGCCGCCAAGCCCGACGCGCCCAAGACGCCGCCGGTGCAGGTGACCACGGCGCGTGTCGCCTCGCAGAGCGTGCAGGTCTACCGCTCGGGCATCGGCACCGTCGCCTCGATGGCCACCGTGACGGTGAAGGCGCGCATCGACGGCCAGCTCGACAAGGTCGGCTTCGTCGAGGGGCAGGACGTGAAGGCCGGCCAGCTGCTCGCGCAGCTCGACCCGCGCACGCTGCAGGCGCAGCTCGCCCAGGCCCAGGCCACCAAGGCCAAGGACAGCGCGCAGCTCGCCAATGCGCGCGCCGACCTCCAGCGCTACACCACGCTGCTGGGCCAGGACGCCGCCACGCAGCAGCAGGTCGACACGCAGAAGGCGCTGGTCAACCAGCTGCAGGCATCGGTGCAGAACGACGCCGCGCAGGTGCAGTACGCCGAGGTGCAGCTGAGCTTCACGCGCATCGCCTCGCCCATGAACGGGCGCGTGGGTGCGCGGCTGGTGGACCCCGGCAACATCGTGCATGCGACCGACGCCAACGGCCTGGTCGTCATCAACCAGATCGACCCCATCGCCGTGCAGTTCACGCTGCCCGAAGACGCGGTGCAGGACATCAACCGCGTGCAGCAGCAAAGCACGCAGCCGCTGGCGGTGGTGGCCTACGACCGCAGCGGCGCGCAGATGCTGGGCACCGGCAAGCTGATCTTGCTGAACAACCAGATCGACACCACCAGCGGCACCGTGCAGCTCAAGGGCAGCTTCGCCAACCCGCAGCACACGCTGTGGCCCGGCCAGTACGTCAACGTGCGGCTGCAGCTGGAGCGCCGGGCCGACTCGCTCACCGTGCCCGCCGCCGCCATCCAGCGCGGCCAGAGCGACACCTACGTCTGGGTGATCGATGCCGAGAACAAGGCCGAGAACGTGCCCGTGCACGTGGTGCAGATCGCCGACGGCACGGCCGTCGTCGACAAGGGCCTGAACGCCGGCCAGCGCGTGGTGACCGACGGGCAGTACAAGCTCAAGGCCGGCGTGAGCACGGTGGAGCCGCCGCCCGCCGCGAAGAATGCGGACGGCAAGAAGCCCGCCGGCGGGAGCAGCAATTGAGCATTTCCGCCGCCTTCATCAAGCGCCCCATCGGTACCACGCTGCTGGCGCTGGCCATCCTGCTGGTGGGTGCGGCGGTGTTCCCGCTGCTGCCCGTGGCGCCGCTGCCGCAGGTCGACTTTCCGACCATCCAGGTGTCGGCCAACCTGCCGGGCGCCAGCCCGGAGACCATGGCGTCGAACGTGGCGCAGCCGCTGGAGCGGCAGTTCTCGCTCATTGCGGGCCTGTCGCAGATGACCTCGACCAGCGGCCTGGGCTCCACGCAGATCACGCTGCAGTTCGACCTGGACCGCAGCATCGACGCCGCCGCGCTCGACGTGCAGGCCGCCATCAACGCATCGACCGGCCAGCTGCCCGCCAACCTGCCGAGCCCGCCGACCTTTCGCAAGGTGAACCCGGCCGACTCGCCCATATTGATCCTGTCGGTGCAGTCGAAGACGCTGCCGCTGACCGAGGTGAACGACTACGCCGACAACATCCTGGCGCAGCAGATCTCGCAGATATCGGGCGTGGGCCTGGTCAACATCGGCGGCGTGCAGAAGCCGGCCGTGCGCATCCAGGTCGACCCCGCCAAGCTCGCCGCATTGGGCCTGGGCCTGGAAGACGTGCGCACCGTGCTCGCGTCGGCCACCGTCAACGCGCCCAAGGGCACCATCGACGGCCCCAACCAGAGCTTCACCGTCTACACCAACGACCAGCTGCTGAAAGCGCAGCCCTGGAACGACGTGGTGCTGGCCTACCGCAACGGCGCGCCCATTCGCGTGCGCGACCTGGGCGTGGCGGTCGACGGCCCCGAGAACGCCAAGATCGCCGGCTGGGCCTACGCGGGCGCCGCCGCGCCCGAAGGCAGCACCGTGCAGAACGGCCGTTCCATCGTGCTGGCCATCACCAAGCAGCCGGGCGCCAACGTCATTGAAACGGTCGACCGCATCAACGCCGCGCTGCCGCGCCTGAAGGCATCGATTCCGCCGACGGTGGAAGTCAACGCCATCATCGACCGCACGCAGACCATCCGCGCGTCGGTGAAGGACGTGGAGTTCACGCTGCTGCTGACCATTGCGCTGGTGGTGGCGGTGATCTTCGTGTTCCTGCGCAACGTGCCGGCCACGCTCATTCCGAGCGTGACGGTGCCGCTCGCGCTGCTTGGCACCGTGGCCGTCATGTACCTGCTGGGCTACAGCCTGGACAACCTCTCGCTGATGGCGCTGACCATCGCGGTGGGCTTCGTGGTGGACGACGCCATCGTGATGCTGGAGAACATCTACCGCTACGTGGAAGAGGGCATGTCGGCGATGGAGGCCGCGTACAAGGGCGCCAGCGAAATCGGCTTCACCATCATCTCGATCTCGGTGTCGCTCATCGCGGTGTTCATTCCGCTGCTGCTCATGGGCGGCATCGTGGGGCGGCTGTTTCGCGAGTTCGCGGTGACGGTCACGCTGACCATCGTGGTGAGCGTGGTGATCTCGCTCACGCTCACGCCCATGCTGTGCTCGCGCTTTTTGAAGAACGAGCACGGGCGCAAGCACGGCCGGCTCTACCAGCTGTGCGAGCGCGGCTTTGACGCCATGCTCAACGGCTACAAGCGCGGGCTGCACGTGGTGCTCGACCACCAGTTCATCACGCTCATGGTGTTCCTCGCCACGGTGGCGGCCACGGCGGTGCTGTTCGTCGTGATTCCGAAGGGCTTCTTTCCGCAGCAGGACACCGGCTTCATCTCGGGCTTTGCCGAGTCGGCGCAGGACGCATCCTTCGCCTCGATGAACGCGCGCATGCTGGCGCTGGCCGACGTGGTGCGCAAGGACCCCGACATCACCGGCTTCGGCATGAACGGCAGCTCGTCGACCTACAACACCGGCAACTTCTTCATCAGCCTGAAGCCCAAGGACGAAGGCCGCACGGCCACGGCCGACGAAATCATCACGCGGCTGCGTCCGCAGCTGGCCAAGGTGCAGGGCGTGAACCTGTTCCTGCAGGCGGGGCAGGACATTCGCGTGGGCGGCCGCTCGTCGCGCACGCAATACCAGTACACGGTGACCGACGCCAACCTCGACGAGCTCAACACCTGGGCGCCGCAACTGCTCGCGCGCTTCAAGCAGGTGCCCGAGATCACCGACCTGGCCTCCGACCAGCAGAACGCCGCCGCGTCGGCCGTGCTGACCATCGACCGCGACCGGGCGTCGAGCTTCGGCATCACGCCCGCCGTGATCGACGCCACGCTGTACGACGCCATCGGCCAGCGCCAGGTGGCGCAGTACTTCACGCAGCTCAACAGCTACCACGTGGTGCTGGAGGTGACGCCCGCGCTGCAGCAAGACCCGGCGCTGTTCAGCAAGCTGTACCTCAACTCGCCGCTCACCGGCCAGCAGGTGCCGCTGTCGACCTTCGTGAAGGTGGACACCAGCAAGACGGCCTACCTGTCGATCAGCCACCAGGGCCAGTTTCCGGCCGTGACCATCTCGTTCAACCTGGCGCCGGGCCATGCGCTGGGCGACGCGGTGGACGCCATCAACAAGGCGCAGGCCGACATGGGGCTGCCGCAGTCGCTCACCGGCTCGTTCCAGGGCACGGCGCAGGCGTTTCAGGATTCGCTGTCTTCGCAGCCCTACCTGATCGCCGCGGCGCTGGTGGCGGTGTACATCGTGCTGGGCCTGCTGTACGAGAGCTACATCCACCCGCTGACCATCCTGTCGACGCTGCCCTCGGCCGGCGTGGGGGCGTTGCTGATATTGATGGCGGGGGGCTACGACCTGAGCGTGATCGCGTTGATCGGCATCATCCTGCTGATCGGCATCGTGAAGAAGAACGGCATCATGATGATCGACTTCGCGCTCAAGGCCGAGCGCGAGCAGGGCATGTCGCCGCACGACGCCATCTACCAGGCCTGCCTGCTGCGGTTCCGCCCGATCATGATGACCACCATGTGCGCGCTGCTCTCGGGCCTGCCGCTGATGCTGGGCCACGGCTCGGGCTCCGAGCTGCGCCGCCCGCTGGGCTACGCGATGGTCGGCGGGCTGATACTCTCGCAGGCACTCACCCTGTTCACGACCCCGGTGGTCTACCTGTACCTCGACCGCGCCCACTACTGGTACATGAACCGCAAGGAAGCGCGCAAGGCCCGCAAGGCCGCCCGCGCCGGCGAGGCGCCGCCGGTCGTCGAGGCGCACGGATGAGCGCCTGCTGAACCACGACAGCGACCAGAGACATCGCCCCGCCATGAAGATCCTGATTGTCGAAGACGAACTGAGAACCGCCGACTACCTCTCCAAGGGGCTGACCGAGCAGGGCTGCACCGTCGACATGGCGCACAACGGCATCGACGGCCAGCACCTGGCGCTCACGCACGACTACGACGTGATCGTGCTCGACGTGATGCTGCCCGGGCAGGACGGCTTCTCGGTGCTGCGCGAACTGCGCGCCGTGAAGCAGACGCCGGTCATCATGCTCACCGCGCGCGACCGCGTGGAAGACCGCATCAAGGGCCTGCACGAGGGCGCGGACGACTACCTCATCAAGCCCTTCTCGTTCCTGGAGCTGCTGGCGCGGCTGCAGGCGCTGAACCGGCGCGGCCGCAAGCAGGAGCCGATGCAACTGCGCATCGCCGACCTGCAGGTCGACCTGCTGGCGCGCAAGGCCTTTCGTGGCAGCACCCGCATCGACCTCACGGCCAAGGAGTTCGCGCTGCTGGCCGTGCTCGCAAGGCGCCAGGGCGAGATCCTGTCGAAGACGGCCATCGCCGAGCTGGTGTGGGACATGAACTTCGACAGCAACACCAACGTGGTCGAGGTGGCCATCAAGCGGCTGCGCGACAAGATCGACGTGCCCTTCGGCACCAAGCTGCTGCACACCATCCGCGGCATGGGCTATGTGATGGAGGTGCGTGACGAGGCCAACGCCGCCGCCGGTGAACAAGGCCGGCACGGGGAGGGCGCCGCGCCGTGAAGCGCTCGATCACCGCGCGGCTGGTGCTCATGTTCGCCGCCGCGGCGCTGGCCACCTTCACGCTGGCCGGCTTCGCGCTTCACAACGTGCTGGCCCGCGAACTCGAACGCCACCAGTACGAAGAGCTCGACACCACCGTGAAGAGCCTGCAGTTCTGGATCAACGCCATCGGCAGCCCCGAGCGCTGGGCG
The DNA here is from genome assembly GCF_051216855.1 of Variovorax monticola. Lineage (NCBI taxonomy): Bacteria > Pseudomonadati > Pseudomonadota > Betaproteobacteria > Burkholderiales > Comamonadaceae > Variovorax > Variovorax monticola. Next base: position 504,597 of record NZ_JBPJZP010000003.1, on the reverse strand, counting down.
CGCGTGCAGGCGCGCATGGACACGCTCACGCCGGAAGACGGCAGCGTGCGTTTCTGGGTGCTCAGCGACGACCCGCGCTTCCAGTACGGCAAGGGCCTGGCCGAGATCGACGGCCTCACGCGCGAGGCCAACGGCCACACCAGCGCCATCGTGCTGCCGGGCGAAGAAAAGCCGTTTCGCACGCTGTCCGTGCACATCGGTGCCTTCGAGCAGCGCCCGGCCGTGCGGCTGATCGTCGGGCGCAACACCGAGCCTTATGCGCGCACGCGGCACACCTTCCTGACGGCCCTGGTCGCGCTGGGCGTGGGCGCCATGCTGGCGGTGGCCTTCATGGGCTACTGGATCGCCCGCGTGGGGCTGCGGCCGCTGGAGCGGCTGTCGGCCGAGGCGCAGGCGCTGCGGCCCAAGACGCTGTCGCAGCGGCTACGCTCGGAGCCGTTGCCGGTGGAACTGTCGGCGCTGGCCGAGGCCTTCAACGGCGCGCTCGGCCGGCTCGAAGAAGCCTACGGGCAGCTCGAGTCGTTCAACGCCGACGTGGCGCACGAGCTGCGCACGCCGCTGGCCAACCTCATCGGCAGCACGCAGGTGGCGCTGTCGCGCCAGCGCAGCGCGGGCGAGTTCCAGGAGGTGCTGCAGGCCAACCTGGAAGACCTGGAGCGGGTGCGCTCCATCGTCAACGACATGCTGTTCCTGGCGCGCGCCGACCGCGGCGAGGTGGCCACCGGGCTGGTGCTCACGCCGGTGGCGCAGGAGGTGCGCAAGACCATCGAGTTCTTCGAGTTCGTGCTCGACGAGACCCGCACGCAGGTGGCCATCGAAGGCGACGTGCTGGCGCAGGCCCGGCTGGAAAGCGCGCTGTTCCGCCGCGCCATGTCCAACCTGCTGCAGAACGCCATCGAGCATTCGAAGCCGGGCGCGCAGATTGCCGTCACGCTGCGCGAGGAGGCCGCCTCGACCTGGATCACCGTGTCGAACCCCGGCGCGCCCATCGACGCGCAGCATCTGCAGCATTTGTTCGACCGCTTCTACCGCGTGGACGCCGCGCGCAACGACGGCGGCGGCGAGCACCACGGCCACGGCCTGGGGCTGGCCATCGTGAAGGCGGTGGCGAGCATGCACGGCGGGCAGGTCTCTGCATCGAGTGAAGACGGACTGAATACCTTCGGATTCAGCGTATCGCGCGCCGCCTGACAAACCGGCCGGCTTCAGCCGCTTTTCAATGGCCTGCCCCCGGTACGTTCTTGGGCCATGCCGGACAATCGACGGTGGCATGAACCCCCCACCCATCCCGCGACGCCTCGCAGCACCCCTCGCACCCCCAGGACACCCCGCATGGCACAGCTGATGTCATTGCTCGTGCAGAACGCGATTCTTGTGGTGTTCGCCGCCAGCTTCGCCGCCCGCCTGGGCCTGCCCGTGCCGGCCGCCGCCGTGCTGGTGCTGACCGGCGCGCTGCTGGCCGCGGGCGATGTGTCGGTGCCCGGCGTGGTGCTGGCCGCGGTGGTGGCCAACCTGCTGGGCGACGGCGCCTGGTTCTATGCGGGCCGGCGCTTCGGCTACCGCTTCATGCGGCTGCTGTGCCGCATCTCGCTGTCGCCCGACACCTGCGTGCGGCGCGGCGAATCGCTCATCACCGAGTGGGGCGGCCTGTCGCTGGTGGCGGCCAAGTTCGTGCCGGGCGTCTCGGTGGTGGCACCGCCCATGGCCGGCGCGCTGGGCATGTCGGTGCGGCGCTTCATCGGGTTCGACATTGGCGCCGCGCTGGTCTGGACGGGGCTCTTTCTCGGGCTGGGCTGGGTGTTTCGCAACCAGATCCAGGACGTGCTGGCCGTCATGGCGCAGGCCGGCGGCATCGCCACCATCGCGCTGGCGGTGCTGCTGGTGGTCATCCTGGCGGTGCGCTACTGGCGCCGCCGCGCGTTCATGCGGCTCACCGGCATGCCGCGCATCTCGGTGGACGAGCTGCACGAACTGCTCGAAGGCGAAGCGCCGCCGCTGATCATCGACGTGCGGGGCAAGGCCGGCATGCAGGTCGACCCGCGCCGCATACCGGGGGCGCAGTCGTACACGCTCAAGGCACTGCAGCAGCGCGGGCTCGACCTGTCGCATGCGGCGGGGCGCGACGTGGTGTTGTACTGCAACTGCCCCAACGAGGTGTCGGCCGCGCAGGCCGCACGCGTGCTGCTGTCGCGCGGCGCCAGGCGGGCGCTGCCGCTCACGGGCGGGCTCGATGCCTGGGTGGCCTCGGGGCGGCCGACCAGCACCGACTGAGCCGGTCGGCGCCTGGCCTGCAGGAACCGGGTGGCCGTGCTAAGGTGCCCCGGCCCGGGTCAACCCTTGGCCACCCCTCTTTTTCTCCGTCGTCCCCGACACCTCCCGACTCCCCGACAGCTACCGAGGCCCTTCGTGCCGCTTCCCGACGCCCCCCTTCCCACTGCCGCGCAGAGCGCCCGCGCCGACGCGTCCGACCGGGCCAACGCGCAAGCCGAGGCCGCGCATGCGCCCGGCCTCAGCCCGGCCCTTACGCTGGTCTTCGCCATCGCCTGCGGCCTGTGCGTGGCCAACATCTACTACGCCCAGCCGCTGATCGGCCCCATCTCCGAGACGCTGCAGCTGCACGCCGGCCTGGCCGGGCTGATCATGACGCTCACGCAGCTCGGCTACGGCGCCGGCCTGCTGCTGCTGGTGCCGCTGGCCGACGTGGTGGAGAACCGCCGGCTCATCGTGGGGGCGCTGTTCGGCGCGGTCATCGGGCTGGTGGGCATTGCGCTGTCGGACTCGGCCGTCACCTTTCTGGCCGCCTCGTTCCTCGTGGGCACGTGCGCCGTGGCGGCGCAGGTGCTGCTGCCCTTCGCCTCGCACCTCGCGCCCGAGGCCTCGCGCGGCAAGGTGGTCGGCAACATCATGGCCGGGCTGCTGGGCGGCATCATGCTGGCGCGGCCTTTTGCCAGCCTGGTGGCCTCGGCGCTGGGCTGGCGCGCGGTGTTCTGGGTGTCGGCCGCGCTGATGGCCTTGCTCATCGCGGTGCTGTGGCGCGCGCTGCCCGAGCGCCGGCCGCATGCGTCGGTGGGCTATGCGCGCACCATGGCCTCGCTGCCCGGCATCGTGTGGAACACGCCGCTGCTGCGCCGCCGCGGGTTCTATCAAGGAATGATGTTCTCCGGCTTCCAGGTGTTCTGGACGGCCGTGCCGCTGGCGCTGGTGCACGAGTTCGGCCTGGGCCAGCGCGGCATTGCGCTGTTCGCGCTGGCCGGTGCGGCCGGTGCCTTGCTCGCGCCCGTGGCGGGCCGCTTGGCCGACCGAGGGCTCACCCGCCCGGCCACCGGCTGGGCCATCGTGGTGGCGCTGCTGTCGTTCGTGCTGGGTGCCGTGTCCATGCACTTCCATTCGCTGGCGGGGCTGGTGGTGGCGGGCATCCTGCTCGACGGCGCGGTGCAGCTGTGCCAGGTGCTGAACTTCCGCAGCCTGTTCATGCTGGCGCCGGAGCTGCGCGGGCGGCTCAACGGGCTGTTCATGACCTTCATCTTCATCTGCGCGGCGGTGGCCTCGGGCATTGCGGCGGCCGTGTATGCCTTCCATGGGTGGACCGGGCTGTGCCTGCTGGGCGGCGGGTACGTGATGGTGGCGCTCCTGTACTACGCGACCGAGTTCCGCAGCCAGCCTGCGGCCGTCGCCGTGGGCCGATAAACGGCGTCCGACCCGATGCTGCAGTCGGCAGGAAGCCCGCCGGTTTTTTCTCGGCACATCCAGGTCACCCAGATCGACGGGGTGCGCATCTGGCCGACCCTGCTGGTCTGCGCGCTCTACACGCTGCTGATCGGCGCGGCCTCGGTGTGGGTCATCGACATGGAGGCGACCGGCTGGTACATCGCGCTGGGCATGGTGGCCTGGCTGGCGCTGTTCGCGCTGTGGCTGGTGGGCCTGGTGGTCGTCGTGCGCGCCTGGATCTGGGTCGAAACGCACTGGCTGCGAGCGGGCGAGCGCAGACCGGCGCCGTTCCACGCGAGCACCCAGGTCGAGGTCGGCGAAGACGGCCTGCACGTGCAGGGCCTGGGCCGTGTCGACTGGATCGACGTTCTGGCGCTCGAGGGCATTCCCGACAGCGACAACTACCTGATCGTTCACACCCGGCCGTTCAAGAAGCTGATGCTCACGGCGCCCGTCGACGAGCTGGCCCCGGCCATCAACCACTACCTCGAACGCTCAAGCAACGCCGGGGCAACGCCCAAGGCAACGCGCGCCACCGCCCTGCAAACCCGTGCCATGGTGTTCTGCTGGCGGTGCTTTCTCGCCTGGGTCTGGGCGGGCTACGCGCTGGCCGGTGCCGCGGGCATCGCGTTGCTGCTGAACGCATCCGACGCAGGGTTCCTGAAGACCGTGGTGGGGTTGTGCGTGCTCATGCCGTTGATCGCGTGGCTGGTGTGGGCCGTTCCTTTCTCGCGCATCAGCACCTTCTCGCATACGCGCGTGCGCGCCTTCGCGCTTGACGGCACGCGCTTGCGCAGCATCGACGGTGAATGGCAGGCCGACTTGCTGCAGGCCCGCGTCAGCCATCGCCGTGTGAGCGGGCTTGGCTACGAGTTCAGTTTTCTTGCCGTTCGGCCGAAGGAGGGCAAGGGGCGAGACCTGTTGCTGGAGGGCGGCGCGGATCAAGAAGCGCTGCTGGACGCCTTGTGCGAGCGGGGCGTGCTGCCGCAGGCGAACGCCGGGCGTTGAGCGGCCCGTGACCTTGGTTGCTGCAGCAGCCGGTGCCGTCAGCGGACAAGCCCGCGCTGCCTCATCGCCATTGCGTCATCGGGCACTCCAGCACGAGCCGCTCCGAACGAGCTGAATCGCGCCATTCAGGTTGTGCGCGCTGGCGGAAGGACTCGAGGGACGGATAGCCGTCCGCAGTCCAGTCCGTGCCTTCCACCTGCGTCAGCGAAAGCACTTCGTACAGACACCTGCCACCGTGCGCCTTGAGACGAAAGACGACCTCCCGTTTCCCGTCGACCAGGCGCCGCTCCAGAACCTCGTAGGCACTGCTTCGGCAGGCGCTGAAACTCGACTTCCACTCGATGGTTTTGCTGCGCACATCGAGGGTGCCGTTGCAGGCCCTGCCGGTGCCACTGAACGCCCCGGTGAATGCGGTATCGGCGGCGGCAGTCGCGCAGGCGAATGCCAGCAGGCACAGTCCGATGTCTTTGGCTAGTTGCATGCAGGAGCCTCCGCTTCTTTGCGCACCGCTGTCAAGGCATAGCTCAGTTTGCTGGCATACACCGCATCTCCACCCGCGTTGTAGTAAGTCGCCACGCTCGACGCAGTGATGGGTTTCCAACCCGTGATGACTCGTTGAATGGATGCCTTTCGGTAGTGCAAGACCTCTCCCGGACGCAGCAACTCCCACCCTTCTAAGTCCTGTTTCGGCGTCGCCGTCTTGCGTGCCTTTGTCATGTTTTCTTCCCTCTGTAGTTGGTGTGCCGGTGTTTTAGGCTGATACGTCGCCGGACACTGTCACCCAACGTCACTGCATCGGAATTCCTGCACAGACCGGCGAGCCAGGTTCGCTTTTTCACCCCGGTGGTAGCCTTGCCCCCCGATGAACCTCCGCTCCAAGATCGTCGCGCTGGCCGTGGCCCCGCTGCTCGTCGCACTGGTGCTGGTGGCCCTGGCCGTGCGCCACCAGGAGCACGACCTCGCGCAGCGCGAGCGGGCCCTCATCGAGCGCAGCTACATGGCCCAGCGCCGCAGCGAGCTGCGCAGCTACGTCGACCTGGCCGTGAGCAACCTGCTGCCGCTGTACGAATCGGGCCAGGACGACGAGGCCACCCGCAACGAGGCGCTGCGCCGGCTGGCCGCGCTGAACTACGGCGACGACGGCTACTTCTTCGTGTACGACCTCGAGGGCAACTCCCTCATGCACTCGCGCCAGCCCGAGTTGGTCGGGCGGAACCTCTGGGAGCTGAAGGATTCGCGCGGCCGCTTCACCATCCAGGAGCTCATCAAGGGCGCCAAGGACAACGGCGGCGGCTACGTCGAGTACGAATGGCGCAAGCCCTCCAGCGCGCAGATGGCGCCCAAGCTCGGCTACGTCACCGCCATGCCGCGCTGGAACTGGATGGTCGGCACCGGCCTGTACCTGGACGACATCCAGTCGACCATGGACACGCTCGACCGGCAGATGAACGCCAACGTCACCGCCACGCTGCTGTGGATCGCCGGCATTGCCGCGCTGTGCCTGGGCACGGTCAGCGCCGCGGGGCTGCTGCTGAACCTCAGCGAGCACCGCACCGCCGAGGCCAAGCTGCGCCTGTTGGCGCGGCGCGTGGTGCAGTCGCAGGAAGAAGAGCGCGGCCACCTCGCGCGCGAGCTGCACGACGGCACCAGCCAGACGCTGGTGTCGGCCAAGCTGCTGATCGAGTCGGCCGTCGAGCAGCTCGACCGGCAGCACCAAGGCACGCCGCCCGCGCTGGGCAAGGCGCTGCAACGGTTGAACGATTCGCTCATCGAGGTGCGCCGCATCTCGCACCGCCTGCGCCCCGCCTTGCTCGACACGCTGGGCCTGCCCGCCGCGCTGGAACGGCTGGTCGACGAGTTCCGTGAAGAGGGCGCCGTCGACGCGTCGATGATGATCGGCGGCGAAGCCTTCGAGCTGCAGCCCGAGGTGAAGACCGCGCTCTTTCGCCTGACGCAGGAAGCGCTGACCAACGTGCGCAAGCACGCGCAGGCGCAGCACGTGAACATCGAGCTGAACTTCGACGAAGAAGAGGGCGTGCGGCTCGAAGTGAGCGACGACGGCACCGGCTTCGACATCGACGCCGTGCAGCTCGACCCGCGCCGCGGCATCGGCCTGCGCAACATGCGCGAGCGCATGGAGGCCATCGGCGGCAAGCTCGTCGTGTGCTCCAACGACGGGCGCACCGCCATCGAGGCCGAGGTGCCGGTGCGCAATGCGCGGGCCGAGGCGGCGGTGTCCGCATGACGAACACGGTGCGCCTCTTTCTGGTCGACGACCACCCGCTGGTGCGCGACGGCCTGCGCGCGCGGCTGGGCTCCATGCCCAACCTGGAGATCGTCGGCGAGGCCGGCAACGCGGCCGAGGCGCTTGCGCAGATCGACAGCGTGCAGCCCGACCTGATGCTAATGGACGTCGGCATGAAGGACATGAACGGCATCGACCTGGCTGCGCTGCTGCTGCAACGCCGGCCCGCCACGCACATCGTGATGCTCAGCATGTACGACAACCCCGAGTACGTGCAGAAGGCCTTGCAGGTGGGCGCGCGCGGCTATGTGCTGAAAGACGCGCCGGCGGCGGAGATCGTCGCGGCCATCGAGGCCGTGTCGGCAGGCGGCACCTTCCTGAGCCCGGCCGTGTCGAAGAAGCTGTTCCGCACGCAGGCGCCGAGGCCCTTGCTCACCCCGCGCGAAAGCCAGATTCTTTCGGCGCTGGGGCGGGGCGAGTCGAGCAAGCAGATTGCGCGCGACCTGTCGTTGAGCGTGCGCACGGTGGAGGCGCACCGCCAGAGCATCAAGCGGCGGCTGGGCATCGAGGGGCAGGCGGAGCTCATCAAGTACGCGGTGGAGCATGCGCGGGAGTTCGGGCAGGGCGGTTGATTGCGTGCACTCTGGAGTGTGGGAAAGCACTCGTCGCACCACTGGCGAGTGCCGAGGCCACGCCCTGTCTGGCCCGCTCGCCTCACCCTCTGCCGATGCGCAAAGACGGCAGCAGGCACAACGCTGCGCAGGTCGCGCCGGCCCCGACGAGAAAGGCCGTCGGAATGCCGAACCATTGCGTCGCGAAACCGACCGCCGGGCCGGTCACGCCCAGCGCGATGTCGGCGAAGGCGATGAAGTTGCCCACCGCACGGCCGCGCTGTTCAGGCGGAGCGGACCGCGTGGCGATGACGCCCATCGCCGGGAACACGAGCGAGAAGCCGAGCCCGGTCAACGTCGCTCCGAGCACGGCCATTCCCGGCGCGGGTGCGCACCAGATCAGCACCTGCCCCACGGCCTCGAAGGCCAATGAACCCACGGCGACTTTCGTTGCGCCGAAGCGGTCGGGAAGGCCCGAGCCGACGAGGCGCACGACGACATAGGCGGCACCGAAGCCCAGCAGCGCCGTGCCGGCGTGCGGCCAGCCGTGCGCCGCGTAGTCGAGCGTCAGGAAGGCCGCCATCGCGGCGTAAGGCACGGTCGCCAGCGCCAGCACCAGGCCCGGTCGCCAGATGAGGCCGAGCACGCGATGGAAGGCCACGCGATGCCCACCTGCAGCGGGAACAGCCGGCAGCCGCACGGCGATGACCCAGGCCAGCATCGGCGTCGGCACCGCAAGAGCGCCGACGCCGGCAAAGCCCCAGTGCGCTTGCACGGCCAGCCCCAGCGGTGCGCCGAGCCCGAGCGCGGCGTAGATCGCAATGCCCGTCCACGACATGACCTTGCCGGTGCGCTCGGCGCCCATGCGCGCGATGCCCCAGCTCATCAGGCCGGTCAGGAACAGGCTCTCGCCGAAGCCCGCCACCAGCCGCCCGAGCAGCAGCACGGCCAGCTTGGCAACGGGGTCGATGGGCAACATGCTCGACAGGGCATAGGCCAGGCCCGAGCAGGCGGTCAGTGGAAGCCCGAGAAGCACGGCCGCGCGGGGCCCGCGCTGGTCGCACAGGGTGCCCGCCTGGTGGCGGGTCAGCAAGGTGGCCAGCGACTGGGCGCCGATGACCCAGCCTACGGTGAGCGCACCGAACCCGAGGTGATCGCGCACCTCGAGTGCCAGCGCGGCCAGCGGAACGCTGATTGCAAGAAAGCCCAGGAACACCGCGAGCACCACGGGCACGAGGCCGGTGAAAGCAGAGGGGGTCCCGAGCGGGCGAACGGATACGGGTGTGAAGAGTGATGTCATGCCAATGCGCGTCTTTATGGATCGAGATATTCCCCACTGGGATCCTCTCGACAAAGGACGCGTTGGATGACGGTAACGCTTACGGCAGCGCCATGGCGGGCTGCGGCGGCGACTATAAACGCGGCGCCGCACGATCGTCAATACGCATGGAACGGATGCGTCGGTATGTCTCGAACGCCTACACGAACAGAGGACACCCGGCACTGGCAGGGGGAACCGGCTTCGATCACGATGTTTCAAATTCGAACCCCCTGCGAATCCAGATCGCCCCGGCAGGGCGTTTAAAGTTCGTCCCCTCGCAGCGATTTCGCGCTGCGTACTTTCCCCACCGTTTCACTGAAAAAGGAATCCCCCGTTTTGAACAAGACCGAACTCATCGCCGCCATCGCCACCGACACCAACCTCAGCAAGGTCGATGCCGCCCGCGCTCTGGACTCCGCCCTCGACAACCTGTCGCGCGCCCTGGCCGGCGGCGACACGGTGCAACTGATCGGCTTCGGCGCCTTCTCGGTGGCCGCACGCCCCGAGCGCACCGGCCGCAACCCGTCGACCGGCGAGCCGATGACCATCAAGGCCAGCAAGGCGCCCAAGTTCACCGCCGGCAAGGCGCTGAAGGACGCGGTCAACGTCGCTCCCGCCGCGTAAAAAGCACCCTCGTGTGCAAGACGCCCTTCGGCGGCCCCGGTGCAACCGCATCGGCCGCGAAGGGCGTTTCGCTTTCAGGGCTTGTCTTCACGGTGGCGCTGCGTTCCGCGATAGAGTCCGCGAACGCCCACAGACCCGCCTTCCGCCATGCAAGACGCACTCTCTCCCCGGTCATCTTTTCGCATGCTGCAGCAGCGGCTCTTCAGGGTGCTGCCGATCATGGCCTGCATGTTGATCGTCGGCTGCGCCAGCCCTACGGGACCCAGGCCGCGGCAGGGGCAAGGGCAGGTGCCCGTCGTCACCGGCATTCCGCTGACGGACGAACAATCGAACAGCATCGCCATTCACGCGCTCGGCCTCGTCGGCACGCCGTACCGCTACGGCGGCAACACGCCCGACGGCGGCTTCGACTGCAGCGGGCTCATCGGCTACGTGTACTTCAACAGCGTGGGGCAATCGCCGCCGCGCACGGTCGCCCGCATGTCCGCTTTCGGGCGTCCGGTGGACATGTCGGACTTGCGCACCGGCGACCTGGTGCTCTTCGGTTCTTCCACGCCCTCGCACGCGGGCATCTACGTGGGCGGCGGGCGCTTCGTGCATGCGCCGTCGAGCGGTGGCGAAGTGCGGCTCGACAGGCTCGACGGGGTCTACTGGTCGCGCCAGCCGCAGCAAGCGCGCAGGCCCGGCGCCTGATCGCGTCGCGCGATGGCGCGCATTGACCGACCGGCCGCGCAACCCGCTGCGTCTTCAGTCTTCCAGATCGCGCTGCTTCCTTCGGCGCCATGCGATCCGCTCGTCGATGGAGCGGGCCGGCTTGCATGCCGGCCGCACGAGAGGCGCCGCGTTGCGCGTCAAAGGCTGCCAGTCGCTGGTGTGCTCCGACTGCGACAGGCTCAGCCACTCCGCCCCGCAATGGCTGCATGAAGCGACGAGCACACCACGTCCGCCATGCCGCCCGAGCACGGTCTGCTCGCCCAGCGCGGGCGTGCCGCAGCACGACCAGAACAGCGTCATGTCGGGCCGTGCCTGTGCCTGCCGGGCCCATGCCGCCGCGCGATACCAGAGCGTTGCGTTCAACGACATGTCAGGCCTTGGCAGCGCGCCGGCCCGAACCGTCGAGCTTGCGAACGCGCACCAGCGTTTCGGCTGAAATGACCCACACGGCCGCGATGACGGCCAAGCACACGATGTCCATGAATCACTCATGAAATTGCAAGGCATCGAGTGTCTGAAGCGCGGCATAAAAACGGCATCGAATGTTCACGCGTGCGCGTAAACAAGCCGTAAAAAAATCGCTCAGGCCCGCGGCGACTGCACGTGCTCCGGCCGCACACCGAGGCCCACCGCGCGCGCGGGCAGCCTGCGCAGCAACGGCCAGCGTGACAGCAGCCGCAACGGCCACGGCACATGCCCCGCCTTGGTGTCGACCTTGCCGCCCAGCACCGGCAGCAGCACGCGGTCTTGCACCAGCCGCTGCACCGCCTGCGTCACGCGCACGGGCCACTCCCTGCGGCGCTGCAACTGGGGCAGCAGGGTGTCGATCTGCTTGTCGGTGGCCGTGCCTGCAAGCGAGGCGGCCAGCAGGTTGGCGGCGGCCACGGCGTCCTGCACGGCCAGGTTGATGCCCACGCCCCCCACCGGCGACATGGCGTGCGCTGCGTCGCCGATGCACAGCATGCCTTTGCACGACCATGACTCGAGCCGGTCGACCGTCACTTCGAGCAGCTTCACTGCGTTCCAGTCGGGCAGCGCCTGCAGCAGCCGGTCGCGCATGAAGGGTGCGACCTTGGCGATTTCTGCGTGAAACGCGTCGATGCCGCGCGCCTTCAGCGCCTCGTGCCCGCCCTTGGGAATGACGAAGGCGCATTGCCAGTAGTCGCCACGGTTCAGCGTCACCAGGAAGTGCCCGCCGGCAATGTGGCCCGCGGTGGCCTCGGGGTCGCCGGGCTGCTTGGGAATGCGCATCCACAGCACGTCGATGGGCGCGCCGTAGCTGATGTGCGGCAGGGCCGCGGCGTCGCGCAGCGTGGAATGCCGGCCGTCGGCCGCCACCACCAGCGAGGCGTGCAGCTCGACGTCCTGCGGCTTGCCTGCGCGCCCGCCTCGCCGCACCCTCACACCGTTGACGCGCCCGTTGTCCTGCAGCAGGCCGACGGCCTCGGCGTCGGTCCACAGCTCGAAGCCCGGGTAGCGCCGCGCCTCCTCGCACATGAAGTCCAGAAACTCCCACTGCGGCATGAGCACGAGAAACTTGCTGTGCGAGGGCAGGTGGGTGAAGTCGGCAACTGGAAAGCCCTGTCCTTCGAAGGTGGCGCGCAGTTCATCGACACGGTCGTGCGGACGCTGAAGAAAGGCGTCGAGCAGGTCCAGCTCGTGCAGGATTTCCAGCGTCGACGGATGCACCGTGTCCCCGCGAAAGTCGCGCAGAAAGTCGAGGTGCTTTTCCAGCACCACGACGTGGACGCCGGCGCGTGCCAGCAGCAGGCCCAGCACCATGCCGGCCGGCCCGCCGCCGGCAATGCAGCAGCGTGGGGGTGTGTAGCTTGCGTTGATTTCTCTTGCTCCCTGGCGACAGGAGAACATCTTCCGGTCTGGCGTGGTTCGCGCGTGTAGGCACTGAGGCATTGAAACGCGTGGCGGTTTGCGCACGATGCGGGTTTTCCATTACGCAAAGCCACGCACACGCAACGCGCGGTTCGACGGATGCGCATCGGCTCCAGCCCGGGAAGACTCTGCGGGTTCAATCTTGGAGACAACCGCATGCACAGCATCCGCCGCCACCTGGTGTGGCTGGTCGTGGCCGTGGTCGGCGCATTCGCGCTCGGCACCGTGGCCCTGACCCGTGGTGAAAGCGTCAACGCCCTCTGGGTGGTGGCCGCCGCGATCTGCACCTACCTCATTGCCTACCGCTACTACAGCCTGTTCATCGCCGAAAAGGTGCTGGGCCTGGACGGCAACCGCAAGACGCCCGCGCACCGCCACAACGACGGGCTGGACTACGTGCCGACCGACAAGAACGTGCTGTTCGGCCACCACTTCGCGGCCATCGCGGGGGCAGGCCCGCTGGTGGGCCCGGTGCTCGCCGCGCAGATGGGCTACCTGCCCGGCCTGCTGTGGATCCTGGCGGGCGTGGTGTTCGCCGGCGCGGTGCAGGACTTCATCATTCTCTTCATCTCCACGCGGCGCGACGGCCGCTCTCTGGGCGACCTCGTCAAGCAGGAGATGGGCGTGGTGCCCGGCATGATCGCGCTGTTCGGCACCTTCATGATCATGATCATCATCCTGGCGGTGCTGGCCCTCATCGTGGTGAAGGCGCTGGCCGAATCGCCTTGGGGCACCTTCACGGTGGCCGCGACGGTGCCGGTGGCGCTGTTCATGGGCGTGTACCTGCGGTTCATTCGCCCGGGGCGCATCGGCGAGGTGTCGCTCATCGGCTTCGTGCTGCTGATGCTGGCCATCTTCGGCGGCCAGGCCGTGAGCCAGAGCGCCGAGTGGGCGCCGCTCTTCACCTTCGACGGCAAGGCGCTCACCTGGATGCTGGTGGGCTACGGCTTCGTGGCCGCGAGCCTGCCGGTGTGGCTGCTGCTGGCGCCGCGCGACTACCTGTCGACCTTTTTGAAGATCGGCACCATCATCGCGCTGGCCATCGGCATCATGTTCGTGATGCCCACGCTGCAGATGCCGGCCGTCACGCAGTTTGCGCAGGGCAACGGCCCGGTGTGGTCGGGCAGCCTGTTCCCGTTCCTGTTCATCACCATCGCGTGCGGCGCGGTGTCGGGCTTTCATGCGCTCATTTCTTCGGGCACCACGCCCAAGATGCTCGACAACGAGCGCCATGCGCGCTTCATCGGCTACGGCGGCATGCTGGCCGAGTCGTTCGTGGCGGTGATGGCGCTGGTGGCGGCCTCGTGCATCGAGCCGGGCGTCTACTTTGCGATGAACAGCCCCGGCGCGCTGGTCGGCACCACGGCGCAGCAGGTGGCGGCCACGGTGTCGAGCTGGGGCTTCGTGATCACGCCCGAGATGCTGCTGCAGACCGCGAAGGACGTGGGCGAAACCACCATCCTCGGCCGCGCGGGCGGCGCGCCCACGCTGGCGGTGGGCATGGCCCACATCCTCCACCAGGTGATCGGCGGGCAGGCCATGATGGCCTTCTGGTACCACTTCGCGATCCTGTTCGAGGCGCTGTTCATCCTCACCGCGGTGGACGCCGGCACCCGCGCCGGCCGCTTCATGCTGCAGGACCTGCTGGGCAGCTTCGTGCCCGCGCTCAAGCGCACCGATTCGCTGCCGGCCAACCTGGTCGCCACCGGCCTGTGCGTGGCGGCATGGGGCTACTTTCTGTACCAGGGCGTGGTCGATCCGCTGGGCGGCATCAACACGCTGTGGCCGCTCTTCGGCATCTCCAACCAGATGCTGGCCGCGGTGGCGCTGCTGCTGGGCGTGGTGGTGCTGTTCCGCATGAAGCGCGAGCGCTATGCGTGGGTGGCGGCGGCGCCGGCCGCATGGCTGCTGGCCTGCACGCTCACGGCGGGCTGGCAGAAGATTTTTTCGGCCGACCCGAAGATCGGCTTTCTCGCGCACGCGGCCCGGTACACCGAAGGCATCGCCAACGGCGTGCTGGTGGCGCCGGCCAAGACGCCCGAGGCCATGTCGCGCATCGTGTTCAACGACCGGCTCGACGCCGCGCTGTGCGCGCTCTTCATGTTCGTGGTGCTGAGCGTGCTGGTCTACAGCATCAAGGCCAGCCTGGCGGCACGCGCGGCCCACCGGCCGACCACGCACGAGACGCCGTTCGAGCCGATGGGCGCGGCCTCGTCGGCGGCGCACTGACGCCATGGGCCTCGCATTGCCGGAAGCGGGGCGCTACATTGCGCGCTCGATCAAGCAGTCGCTGCGGCTCATGGTCGGGCTGCCCGACTACGACGTCTACCTGACGCACATCGCCGCCACGCACCCCGACCAGGCGCCCATGAGCTACGAGGCCTTCTTCCGCGAGCGGCTGGAGGCGCGGTACGGGGCGGGCAAGGGGCGGTGCTGCTAGGGCGGTACAGCGTCGATCCCGTTCCTCGAATAGCGCCCGGGCGGCACGCCCACATGCCGCGTGAACGCCACGCCGAAGGTGCTGACCGAGCTGTAGCCCACGCGCTCGGCGATCTCGGAAATCGCCAGCTCGCGCTGCCGCAGCAGCTGCCTGGCGAGCGCCATGCGCCATGCCAGCAGGTACTCCATCGGTGCGATACCCACCGCGCGGCTGAAGCGCGCGAAGAAGGCCGAGCGCGACATGCCTGCTTCTTGCGAGAGCTGCGCCACGGTCCATGCGTCTGAAGGGCGCTCGTGCATGCGCCGCAGCGCCAACGCGAGCTTCGTGTCGGCCAGGGCGCGCACCAGGCCCGCGGACGCCGCGGTGCCGGCCGACGACCGAAAAGCCTCGATCAGCAGCACCTCCAGCAGGCGGGCCATCACGATCTCGCGCGCCGGCCGGTCGGCGCGAGACTCCTCGCCAACCAGCTGCACCAGTGTCGACAGGCGCGGCTCGCCGCGCACGTGCAGCCACTGCGGCAGCAGCGACACCAGCAGCGCCGCGTCCGGTGAGCCGAACACGCAGTTGCCGACCCGCATGCGCACGTCCACCGTGCCGTTCGGGTCGCCCACGCGGGCACCGCCAGGCATCTGCACGATCGGCGTGGCGACGGCCTCTCCTTCGCGCGGCGGCTGCCGGTCAAGGCTGGACGTCGCGAAACTGCGCGCGGCGGGGATCAGCGCGAAGTCGCCCGCGTTCAGCGTGAGGGTGTCGCTGTGCGCCGGGCCGTCGACGGTCAGGTGGCAGCTGCCTTCGAGCACCACGAAGTAGAAAGGCCGGCCCGTTTCGGTGCGGCGCACCGCCCAGGGGGCCGACGCGACGACGAGCTTCGAGAACGGCGCCTCCGGGCGCAGCAACGCCACCACTTCCGCCAACGGGTCGACCATGCTGGACTCTCTCGACAAATGAATGGACTTGCGAGTGTAGTAAGTCCTGCTTGCGGTCCGTATCGTCGGGGCATCGTCAACCCAACGGAGTTACCCGATGTCCACCACTTCCACCGTCCTGATCACAGGTTGCTCTTCCGGCTTCGGCCTCGAGACGGCGCGCTTCTTCCTCGACAAGGGCTGGCATGTCGTCGCGACCATGCGCACGCCGCGCGACGACCTGCTGCCCCGCTCGGAGCGGCTTCGTGTGCTGCCGCTCGACGTGACCGACGCGCAGAGCGTGCAACGCTGTATCGAGGCGGCCGGGCCGATCGACGCGCTGGTCAACAACGCCGGCGTCGGCCTGCTGGCACCGCTGGAAGGCATGGCGTTGGCCGGTGCCCGCGAGGTGTTCGAGACCAACACGCTCGGCACCATCGCGATGACGCAGGCCGTGTTGCCGCAGTTCCGGCAGCGGCGATCGGGTGTCGTCGTCAATGTCACGTCGAGTGTCACGCTGATGCCCCTGCCGCTGCTGTCGGTCTACACCGGCAGCAAGGCGGCGGTGAATGCGTTCACGGAGTCGCTCGCCCTGGAACTGGCGCCCTTCGACGTCCGCATGCGCCTGGTGCTGCCGGGCCGCGCTCCCGGCACGAGCTTCGGCGACAACGCGCGCCAGCGGATGGGCGACAGCGTGCACGAAGCCTATGCGGACTTCAGGCAGCGCGTGTTCGCTGCGGTGCGCGACACCGCGACACCCGTCACGCACGCGCAGGACGTCGCCGAGGCCGTATGGCGCGCGGTGACCGACCTGGCGGCGCCGATGCGAATCCCGGCGGGCGCCGATGCCGTCGCGCTGGCGGGGGCGTGAGTCGGGCGCTGCAGCGGCATCGCGTTACGCTTCTTTCGCGCGGGTGGCTATGCCCCCGGGCGCCCGAGGTCTACAGTCCGCCCACGTCCGCAGCTTCGCGGCCGGCATGGAGGGCTGCATGTCCACCGATCCGTTCGCAGAGTTCAAGAACCGGCAACGCCAGATGTGGTCGACCTTTGCGCCGACCGCCATGTTCACGCCGCCCGTGGCCGGCCACCTCGTGCGCTTCGCGCAGATTGCCAAGGGCGAGGCGGTGCTCGACGTGGGCACGGGCACGGGCGTCGTGGCCATCACCGCGGCGCGCCACGGCGCCAGGGTCACGGGGCTGGACCTCACGCCCGAGCTGCTCGAACTGGCGCGCGACAACGCCCGCATGTCCAGGCACGAAGACATCGTGTGGACCGAGGGCGATGCCGAGCAGCTGCCGTACCCCGACGCCTCGTTCGACGTGGTGCTGAGCCAGTTCGGCCACATGTTCGCGCCGCGTGCCGAAGTGGCCATTGCCGAGATGCGGCGCGTGCTCAAGCCCGGCGGGCGCGTGGCCTTCGCCACCTGGCCGCCCGAGCATTTCGTGGGGCGCATGTTCGCCTTCGTGGGCCGCAATTCGCCGCCGCCACCGGCAGGCGCATCGCCGCCGCCGCAATGGGGCAACCCGGCCGTGATCGCCGAGCGCCTGGGCCCGCATTTTGGGGCGCCCTTCTTCGAGCGCGGCACCATGAACTACCCGGCGCTGAGCATCGACCACTTCCGCATGTTCATGGAGCGCTCGATCGGCCCGATGCAGAAGCTCGTCGAAAGCCTTGCCGCCGATCCGCACAAGCTGGCCGCGCTGCGCGAAGAATTCGACGCGATGGCCGCGCCGTATTTCGTCGACAACGTCATGCACCAGAGCTACCTGCTCACGCGCGCCGCTACGCTGGCAGCGGCTTGACGGCCGGCTCGCGTATCGCCGTCCGCGCCAGCCGCCACGCCATGAACAGAAACACCAGCGGCAGCACGATGGTCTGCAGCACGAACAGCGCAATGAGCTTCACGATGCGCTCGGCCCAGTCGGAGGCCGACTTCAAGATCTGGTCGTAGGTGGCCTTCAGGTTGGGCAGCTTCGGCAGCCAGCGCTCGATGCGGTCGCGCCAGCCTTCCTGTGCCACGGGCGCCTCCTGCGTGGCGTCGACCACGGCGGTGGGCGACTTCTCGATGCCCGACAGCGCCACCTGGTAGTCGCCGGCCATGAACGCGCGATAGAGCCCTTCGTTCGCCACCGCGCTCAGCGGCACCGCGAAGCGCACCAGCAGCAGGCCGATCAGCAGCGACTGCAGCCAGCGCGGCGAGCGCCCCCGCCGCCAGCGCCACGCGACCCACGCCAGCGCCACGCCGCTGACCAGCCACGACATGAACTGGTGCGCGCCGATGTTCAGCAGCAGCAGCTGAATGCCGAACGACACGCTGGCCGCCAGCATGATGGCCGCGAACTGCTCGATGAGCTCGTTCAGCGGCTTCAGCGCCTGGCCCGGCGCAAAGCTCACACCGACGCCCCCCGGCGTGGCATCGACCTGCGTGCCCTGCGCCACCGACACCACCGCGCCCAGCGCGCGCGCGGCGGCGAAGGTGGTCAAGGCGCGCTTGAGCCCGTCGTTGACCTGCTCGCGCGCCGGTGTGTCGATGGGCGCGACCCAGCAACCGACGAGCACCACCAAGGCCACCAGCAGCAGGTAGATGCGCTGCAGCATCGGCTTGTTCACGGGGCGCATTTCTTGCCCGTCGAATGAACGAGAGCCGCACTGGCGATGCGATGAAAGAAGGTCTTTGGCATGGGCATGGCATGGGCATGTGTGAGGGGCGTTGCTGCTGCGGAAGCTCGCATTCTCGGCGCGAGGGCTGCGAAAAGAACCGGCACGACTTCGCCAGGCCGATCTGGCAGCCCGCATCGCCATCACGGTGCACAACTGCCGCTGGCGCCTCGGCCTGGCGCAGCGCGAGGCCAGGTACCAGGCGCTCTGCACGGCGCTACTTGCCGGGCGTGATCGACACAGGAGAGACCAGCACGCTCGTCTGGTGGTTGCCGTTGTCCGCGTGAAAGAGCGTGCCGGTGACCTTCACCGGCTTTCCCTTCAGGCGCTTGAACGCCGCCATGTTCTTGTCGTCGAGCGCCATGTGCAGCAGCACCACGCCTTGTTCGGCGGGCCAGTCGCGCGGCTCGTCTTGCGGAACGGCGATCGGCTGGCTGAGCCGGATCGCCGGGAACTTGAGCTTCGCGCCGTCGGGTGTCATGCCGCCGCCGGAGACCAGCGTGCCTTGCAGCGTGACGATGGCGGGGTCGTAGGGCAGGGTCTTCGCGGCCGCGAGCGAGGCGGTGAGCGCGAAGGCGAGGGCGATGCCTGCGGCGAATGTGAAAGTGGCATGCCTGCGCGCGGAGCAGGCCGGTGGGCGAGACGTGATGAGGGGGGTGATGTGCGGGTCTTGCATGTCGATTTCTCGTTGCCGAAGACGGCCATTTCAATTTGGTTTCTGGATGCGGGCAAATTGCGCGGATGCGAATTTGTTCACCGCGCCGAGGCTTCCCATGCGGCGCTTCTCTCCCTACATTTGATGACCGCCGCGCCTCACGGCGGGACATCGAAGCACACCGCGGCGATGTCGATGTGAGGCACAAAAGGCGACGGCCAAGGTGCGCTAACACCATGACCGTCTGACCACTCAACGTGCAGTAACTTTCGAAAGCAAGCACATCAAATGGCTGATCAAATTATCGCCGGGCACAACACGCCCTCATCCGACGACACCCCCCACGGGCCGGACGCGTTGGACATTCTTGAGAACAAGTTGACCCAAATGCAATCTCTGCTGAGTTGCTGCTACGGGGACTGGAGCGAGTGGTTCGAAGGAATAGGGGAGCGGCACCGGGACAACATCATGTGGATCGCGTCCGATCTGGCGAACGACATCGCACGGCTTGCCCAGGAGCTTGTGAGAAAGCTCAACGCGATGGATCAGCCACGAGCCTGAGCGAAACCATCAGCCGGCGAGCCTTGCCGCCCGCCGCTGATGTTCTTCATAGCTCGACGACCGCAGCAAGCGCACCGGGTGACAGCCGGTCTCGAAAGTAGCTCGCGGTCTCTTCGTCGCTGCAGTAGACGTAACACCCTTTCATGCCGCGCGTCATCAGCGTGCGGTAGGTGTTCTTGATGATGCGGCCCGCTTCTGCAGCGGCGCTTTTTGGCCTCGGCCTTGAGCCAAACCATGAGCTGCGCACTCGATGGCCCGGAATGCCGTTGCTTCGTCACGCCGTCTCTTTAGTGCAAGGCCATCTGATACGCCTTGTGGGGATGCGCCAAAGGCGGGTACGAAAGCGGGGAGCTACCGCCGAAGGTACTGGCTGAAGCATTGGCAAGCGGGTCTCGTCGCAGCGCGACCTCGCCTGACATCGGCCGAAGTTTTTTCGGGACTACACATCACCAGCTCGCGGTTGACTGTTCAGTTTGCATTCGAGCGCCATGATGTATGCGCGTTGAAGATGAGGAGCAAGGTCTTGATCCAGTGCCACATGCTGCTCGATCACGATTGCCGTGTCAGAGTCACCGAGGCGGCCAATGAAGATCAGCCACGAAAGCAGGTGCGGAGTCGTCTGAACCAGTGCGTGCCCGGCGTCGGAGGCCAGCCTGCGAGCCTTTTGGTCATCGGTGAGGACCGCCTGCCGAATCTTCATGGCGAAAGCGATCGACGACAGCTCTCCCTTGCCCAAGCGCTTCCGCCGCTCCAGCACATCCACCGCCTGCAGGTCATCAATCGAGCAGGCATGCGACTTAAATGCCCCACGGCTTTGCTCTGCAATCAGCCGGGACATGAGCGTTTGGCCTGCCGCGTCGGGGGCGGTTCGAGGCTTGACCAGACACTCGTAGCGGACGAAGTCCGTGATGCAGAACTCGCACCGAGCTTCCTTGGAGGCGTTGTAGAGGCGCAAGGAGGACAGAACATTCCACACGGCGCAGGTGTCGACCACGTTGACTAGGTGGAACTTTGACGGGTCAATGGGCATTCAAACTCCGTCCGTACAGCGAGGCCAGACTGGCGAGTTCGGCCCGGCTGCTTAACAACGCCTCCGATAAGCGCCCCACGCTGATGACCCCCTCCTTCAAGGCATCGAAGCACAACCCTACATAGAAGTCCGACAAGCCGAGTTGAAGCAAGTGAGCCTTGCGTTCGCGCTGAGCGGCGCTCAGGCCCTCCGGTAACTCGGGGTCGAGCTTGGCATCTTTGGGCACCCTCAAACGCTGAATCTGTTGGCTACGCTCCTCGTTGACGAGATTCGCTGCACGCAGCGCGATTCCGAGCGCGTGACAACTAACGCGCAGTTTGTTGGCCCAGTCGATTGCAACTGCGTCAGTCCATTGGCTCGGAGACGGCAGCCCAGCCAGGAACGCGGGCGGCATGAGGAAGCAGGAAGCAAAGCGGTTCGCCCGCACCTCGCGTAAATCCCCTCCGCTTGACCTCTCGTACGTCACGCTCGCAACTTGGTCTGCGTCGAAAATCGCGTGGGCCATCTCGTGCGCCGCGCTGAAGCGCTGGCGGTAGATGTCCTCGCTGTAGTTCACAAGCGCGCACTTGCCCGCGACGGGGTGCTTGACGAACAAGCCGGAGATGTTGGAATTGCCCAAACGCCGTCGAAAAAGGTGAACTCCGGCCTTGCGAATCTCTGCATACACGTCGTGTGGAACCTCTCTGTCACTGTAGCCGTGCGCCGTTCGTAGAGCGCGGGCAGCCTCTTCACCGTGCGCCTTCATGAAGGTGCCCGTAGGCGAAAACACGAACTCAGCACGAGAGCGCCCCAACTCCGCCAGCAAGAACCCCTCCGTTTCGCACAGGTACAGGAACTCCTGCACCGCTCGCCTATCGCTCTTGGTGAAGTCCTGGCCGTGCGCACGGTAGAGCGTCTCGGTCTGTTCAAAGGGGGCGACTCGTTCGTTCGAGATAAAGAACTTGAAGTCGCACTGAAAGTGATCAGCGAGGATCAAGACCTCATCGCCAGTCGGCTCCACGGTCCCGGCCTCGATCGAGGCGAGCCGGATAGGCTCGATGCCCGTTAACGCGGCCACCTCAGCGGTGGTCTCTTTAAGCTGGCCCCGATACTTGACCAGCTTCGCGCCTAGCAATGAAAGGTTGATGCCCATAAGCGCGATCATAGGTCTCGCTTTGCGGCGTGTTCGAACCGAAGCGGACGCTTTGCCGGCTGGGCGGACAACTATGCGCACATACGCGGGAAACGCTGAACTGCCTATATAGCGGCTACATGGCGTCAAAAAGCAAAAAAGCCCGCTATCTTTTTGATAGCGGGCTTTCTTAACTGCGATTGGTGCCGGAGAGATGAATCGAACACCCGACCTTCTCATTACGAATGAGCTGCTCTACCGACTGAGCTACACCGGCGAAGCCTCAGATTATAGCCAACAAATCACGCCTTCTCGGCGTGGTACTGCGTCAAACGCTCAACTTCGTTACGCGAACCTAACAGCACGCTCACGCGCTCGTGCAGTTTCGTGGGCTGCAGGTCAAGAATGCGCTGCTTGCCGTTGGTGGCGGCGCCGCCGGCCTGCTCGACCAGCCAGCTCATGGGGTTGGCCTCGTACATCAGGCGCAGCTTGCCGGCCTTCTCGGGCTCGCGCTTGTCCCACGGGTACATGAACACGCCGCCGCGCATCAGGATGCGGTGCACGTCGGCCACCATGCTGGCAATCCAGCGCATGTTGAAGTCCTTGCCGCGCGGGCCTTCCTTGCCGGCCAGGCACTCGTCGATGTAGCGCTTCACGGGCTCGTCCCAGTGGCGCATGTTGCTCATGTTGATGGCAAATTCCTTGGTGTCGGCCGGAATCTGGATGTCTTCCTGCGTGAGCACGAAGCTGCCTTGCTCGCGGTCGAGCGTGAACATGGCCACGCCGTTGCCCACGGTCAGCACCAGGGTGGTCTGCGGGCCGTAGATGCAGTAGCCGGCGGCCACCTGCTGGGTGCCGGGCTGCAGAAAGTCGCTTTCCCGCACGCCGGGATGGTCGTCGGGCTTCTTCAGCACGCTGAAGATGGTGCCGATGCTCACGTTCACGTCGATGTTGCTGCTGCCGTCCAGCGGGTCGAACATCAACAGGTATTCGCCCTGCGGGTAGCGGTTGGGCACCACGTGGATGGTTTCCATCTCCTCGCTGGCCATGGCCGCCAGGTGGCCGCCCCATTCGTTGGCCTCGATGAGCACTTCGTTGGCAATGATGTCCAGCTTCTTCTGGATCTCGCCCTGCACGTTCTCGCTTTCGGCCGTGCCCAGCACGCCGCCCAGCGCGCCCTTGTTCACGGCCTGGCTGATGCTCTTGCAGGCGCGGGCCACCACTTCGAGCAGCAGGCGCAGCTGGCCCGGAATGAGGCCGCCGGCGCGCTGTTGTTCGACGAGGTAGCGGGTGAGGGAAATCTTTTGTTGAGCCATATGCTTTCTGTTCTTCAGTCTCTTGCTTAGTTGCCGGCCAGGGCGCGGGTCACGACTTCATGCGTGTCCTTGCTCAGGTCGGGCTTGGCAGCAATGCGTGCGATGGCTTCGCGTGCGGCGCTGCGGTAGGGCTCGGCCAGCTTGCTCCAGCGGTCGAGCGCGCGCGCAAGGCGGGCCGCCACCTGGGGGTTGATGGCGTCCAGCTCTATCACGCGCTCGCTCCAGAACACGTAGCCGGCCGCGTCGGGGCGGTGGAACGCACCGGGGTTGGCGCTGCAGAACGCGAAGATCACGCTGCGCGCGCGGTTGGGGTTTTTCAGCGAAAAGTCGGGGTGCTTCATCAGCTGCTTCACCAGCGGCAGGATGTCGCCGCCCCGGTCGCTGGCGCCGGCCTGCAGCGAGAACCACTTGTCGATGACCAGCGCCTCGTCCTTGAAGATGGCATGAAAGCGCGCGAGCGCCGGTGCCGCCAGGCTGTGGCCCGACGACACGAGCGCGTTGAGCGCGTTGAAGCGGTCGGTCATGTTGCCCGCGTCCTTGAAGCGCTGCAGCGTCTTGCCCGGCCACACCGCGTCGCCAGAGGCGCGCGCCGCCAGGCACAGGAAGTTCAGCGCCATGCCGGCCAGCGCGCGGCGGCCCGACGACTTGGGGTCGGGGCTGTAGGCGCCGGTGTCCTTGTTGTCTTCGTACACCTGCTCCCAGTCGGCGAAGAGGGCGGTGGCCAGCTGGGCGCGCATGGCTTCGCGTACCCCGTGCACGCGCTGCGGGTCGACCACGTCGAGCTGCTCGGCAATGTAGGTCTCCGACGGCAGCGTGAGCACCAGTTCCTTGAAGGCGGCGTCGAGCTGCGGGTTGGCCAGCACGCTGCGCATGGCGCCGATGTAGGCGTCGTTCAGCACCGGGGCGGTGTCGGTGGCCGGGGCGGCAATGCCTTGCAGCGCGGCGCGCAGGCCCAGGCGCTGGCCGGCTTCCCAGCGGTTGAACGGGTCGGGGTCGTTGGCCAGCAGGGTCAGCAGCTGGGCGTCGGTGTACGCAAAGTCGAGCACCACCGGCGCGCTGAAGCCACGCAGGATGGAAGGCACGGGCTCGGCGTCCAGGCCGACGAAGGTAATCTGTTCACCGGCGCGCGACAGCACCAGGGTGCGTGTGCCGCGGGTGACTTCGCTTTCGCCTTCGAGCTGCAGCGGCAGCTCGCGGCCGGCTGCGTCGAGCAGGCCCACGTTCAGCGGAATGACGAAGGGTTCCTTGGTCGGCTGGCCGGGGGTGGGCGGGCAGCTTTGCACCACGCTCAGGGTGTAGCTGCGGTTCTGCGCGTCGTACACGCCGTGCGCGGCCAGGCGGGGCGTGCCGGCCTGGCTGTACCAGCGCTTGAACTGGGGCAGCAGGCGGGCCAGTTCCGATTCGGGGTTGGCGTCGGCAATGGCCTGCGCGAAGTCGTCGCAGGTCACGGCCTGACCGTCGAAGCGTTCGAAGTAGAGCGTGATGCCCTTCTCGAAGCCCTTGCGCCCGACCAGCGTCTGCATCATGCGGACGACTTCGGCGCCCTTTTCGTAGATGGTGACGGTGTAGAAGTTGCTGATCTCGATGTAGCTGTCGGGCCGCACCGGGTGGGCCATGGGGCCCGCGTCTTCGGGGAACTGGGACGTGCGCAACACGCGCACGTCTTCGATGCGCTTCACGGCGCGGGCCGAGGCGTCGGCGCACAGGTCCTGGCTGAACTCCTGGTCGCGGAAGACGGTGAGGCCTTCTTTCAGCGACAGCTGGAACCAGTCGCGGCAGGTCACGCGGTCGCCGCTCCAGTTGTGGAAGTACTCGTGGCCGACCACGCTTTCGATGTTGCTGTAGTCGGCGTCGGTGGCGGTGGCCTGGTTGGCCAGAACGTACTTCGTGTTGAAGATGTTCAGGCCCTTGTTCTCCATGGCGCCCATGTTGAAGTCGCTGGTCGCCACGATCATGAAGCGGTCCAGGTCCAGCGGCAGGCCGAAGCGGGCCTCGTCCCACAGCACGGAGTTGATGAGCGAATTCATCGCGTGCTCGGTCTTGTCGAGGTCGCCGGCGCGCACGTACACCTGCAGCAGGTGGTCGCGGCCGTTGCGCGCCTTGATGCGCTGCTCGCGCGCCACCAGCTTGCCCGCCACCAGGGCGAACAGGTAGGCGGGTTTCTTGAAGGGGTCGACCCACTTGGCGAAGTGGCGGCCCTCGGGCAGCTCACCCTGGTCGACCAGGTTGCCGTTGGACAGCAGCACCGGGTACGCGGCCTTGGCGGCGCGCAGCGTGACGGTGTACATCGCCATCACGTCCGGGCGGTCCAGGAAATAGGTGATGCGGCGGAAGCCCTCGGCCTCGCACTGCGTGAAGAAGGTGTCCTCGCTCACGAACAGGCCCATCAGCTTGGTGTTCTTGACGGGGCAGCAGGTGGTGAAGATCTCGAGCTCGAAGGCTCCTTCTTCCGCGGACGGCAGGCCGTCCAGGACGAGCTGGTCGCCTTCCATGCGGAACGACGCGCCCTGGCCGTTGACCAGCACGCGCGCCAGGTTCAGCTCGTCGCCGTCCAGGCGCAGCGGCTGCGCCGGCACCTCGGGGTTGCGGCGCATCTGCATGCGGTTGAGCACGCGGGTCTTGGCGGGGTCGAGGTCGAAGGTGAGGTCGACGGTGTCGATCCAGTACGCCGGGGCGGCATAGTCTTCGCGGCGAATGGCAATCGGTTGCCCTTGAGCGTCACGCAGCATCATCGAGTGTCTCCAGAAATTTCGAGTGGGCGAGTTCGTCGTAGTCGCGAACCGCGGCAATCACATGGGGGCCGGCAAGCTCGGCGGCGGTATGGGTGCTGCACACGGCCACGGCACGCATGCCGCCGCGGCGCGCGGCCTCGATGCCGAAGGGGGCGTCCTCGAAGACGATGCAGCGTTGGGGCGCAATGCCGATGCGCCGCGCGGCTTCCAGGAAGATGGCGGGTGTGGGCTTGCCGCTGAAGCCTTCGTCGCCGCCCACGATGGCCAGCGGCAACGGCTCCATCTTCAGGCGCGACATGGCGAACTCGATGTTGTGCCTGTCGCCGGCCGTGCCCACCGCCACCTTGAGCCCGCGCGCAACGGCCGCCCTGGCAAAGGCGGTGAAGCCCGCCACTTCGGTGAAGTTGTCGCTGAACATGGCGCGGTAGATTTCTTCCTTCTCGTGCACCAGGGCCTGGCACTCGTCGTCGGAAAGTTCTCGCTCGAACAGCTCGCGCATGCACTCGGTGCCGGTGCGGCCCGTGGTGCGCGCGAGGATGTCGCTCACGTCGAGTTTCAGGCCGTGGCGTTCCACGAACTCGACCCACGAGCGCGCATGCCAGGGCATGGAGTCGATCATGGTGCCGTCCATGTCGAAGATGAAGGCTTCGACCTTGCCGTGTTTCGGGCTCGTGAGGCTCATTCGGTTTACACGCCTTGCTTCAAAGAGGCTTCGATGAACACATCGAGGTCGCCGTCCAGCACCTTCTGCGTGGCCGAGACTTCGACGTTGGTCCGCAGGTCCTTGATGCGGCTGTTGTCCAGCACGTAGCTGCGGATCTGGTGGCCCCAGCCCACGTCGGTCTTGCTGTCCTCGAGCTTTTGCTGCTCTTCCTGGCGCTTGCGCATCTCGAAGTCGTACAGCCGCGAGCGCAGGCGCTTCCACGCCACGTCGCGGTTGCTGTGCTGGCTTCGGCCGTCCTGGCACTGCACGACGATGCCGGTCGGAATGTGCGTGAGGCGCACGGCCGAGTCGGTCTTGTTGATGTGCTGGCCGCCCGCGCCGCTGGCACGGAAGGTGTCGGTGCGCACGTCGGAAGGGTTGATGTCGATCTCGATCGAATCGTCGATTTCCGGGTACACGAAGATGCTGGCAAAGCTGGTGTGGCGCCCGCCCGACGAGTCGAACGGCGACTTGCGCACCAGGCGGTGCACGCCGGTCTCGGTGCGCAGCAAGCCGAAGGCATAGTCGCCCTCGACCTTGATGGTCGCGCCCTTGATGCCGGCGGTGTCGCCCGGGGTTTCGTCTTCGATCTGCGTCTTGAAGCCCTTGCGCTCGGCGTACTTCAGGTACTGGCGCAGCAGCATGCTGGCCCAGTCGCAAGCCTCGGTGCCACCGGCGCCGGCCTGGATGTCGACAAAAGCGTTGAGCGGGTCGGCCGGGTTGTTGAACATCCGGCGGAATTCGAGCTGCTTGATGTCGGCTTCGAGCGTGTCGGCGTCGTCGGAAATGGCCTGCAGGCCGTCCATGTCGCCGTCGGCCTTCGACATTTCGAAGAGCTCGGTGTTGTCGGACAGGCCGTTGGTGAGCTTGTCGAGCGTGACGACCACGTCGTCGAGCGACTTCTTCTCTTTACCTAGTTCCTGGGCCTTCTTGGGGTCGTTCCAGACGTTCGGATCTTCGAGCGATGCGTTGACTGTCCTCAGTCGTTCAGCTTTGGCATCGTAGTCAAAGATACCTCCGTAAATCGACCGTGCGGACGCTCAGGTCCGCGAGCATTGCGCCGATTTGGTTGATTTGTTCTGCGTCCATGGGGTGTCCTGACTGTGGAGGTTGGTGTTCGGGGGAACCCGACATTTTCTCACGGTCCGCGAACCCGCCTGGAAGCGCCCCTTTATTGTTCCTTCCCCCTCTGGAGGAAGGAGAAAGCCAAAGACCGGACTCAGAACGCCGGAACCAGCGACCCCTTGAACTGCGTCTCGATGAAGCTCTTCACCTCGGGCGACTGGTAAGCCGCGACCATGCGCTTGGCCCAGGGCTTGTCCTTGTCGGCGCGGCGCACGGCGATGATGTTGGCGTAGGGGCCCTTGGGGGCTTCCTTGATCACGGCGTCCTTCTCGAGTGTGAGGCCGGCTTTTCCGGCGTAGTCGTTGTTGATGGCGGCAATGGTCAGGTCGTCCAGCGAGCGCGGCAGCTGGGCGGCGTCCAGCGCCACCAGCTTCAGCTTCTTGGGGTTGCTCACCACGTCCAGCGGGGTGGCGGTGTTGTTCTTCACGGCCTCGGGCTTCAGCGTGATCAGGCCGGCCTGCTGCAGCAGCAGCAAGGCGCGGTTGCCGTTCGACGGGTCGTTCTGGATGCCGACGGCGGCGCCGTCGGGCAGTTGGTCGATCGACTTGAGCTTGCGCGAATAGAAGCCCAGCGGCGCGGTGATGGTCAGGCCCACGGGCACGATGTCGAAGCCGCGCGACTTGTTCTGGTTGTCCAGGAAGGGCTGGTGCTGGAAGGCGTTGGCGTCCAGGTCGCCCGAAGCCAGGGCCGCGTTGGGCAGCTGGTAGTCGTTGAACACCACGAGCTGGATGGTCAGGCCGTCCTTGGCGGCAACCTTCTTGACCACTTCGAAGATCTGCTCGCCGCTGCCGACGGACACGCCGACCTTCAGGGTGTTCTTGTCTTGCGCAAAGGCGGCGCTGCCGGAGAAAAGAGCGGCCGCCAGGGTGGCGACAAGGGCGGTGCGGCGACGGAAAGTGGTGTGCATGGTGGCGCTGAAAAAACAGAAAGCAAAAAATGAAGGCGCGAATGTGACAGGGCGTGACGCGTTTGGGAACGAACGAATAGGCATATCGATATGGCGTGCATGGTCCGCGCTCGGGTTTCGATATGCACATTGCGATATAAACACCCTCCTTTTTCGTCGTTCCCTTTTGCCGCTTTTGTTTTCATACTCGGCACCTTTTTCGCGAACCTTCGCGTACGGCTTTCTCGCCGGACGCGCTTCTTCCCAATGAGCCATCCTTCGTCCGACGCGGGCCGCGACAGCGCGGCGCCCGTCATCCGTCTTCAATCCGTGCAGAAGTCATTCGCACTGCCCAGCGGCGAGGTGTTCGACGCCGTGCAGTCGCTGTCGCTCGAGATCCACCAGGGCGACGTGTTCGGCCTGATCGGCAAGAGCGGCGCGGGCAAGTCGACGCTGCTGCGCCTCATCAACCTGCTGGAGCGGCCCGATTCGGGCCAGGTGCTGGTGGGCGGGCGCGACCTGACCACGCTCTCGCGCCGCGAACTGCGCGACACGCGCCAGAACATCGGCATGATCTTTCAGCAGTTCAACCTGCTGCAGAACGCCACGGTGTTCGACAACGTGGCCTTTCCGCTGAAGATCCACGGCCGCCATTCCAAGGCCGAGATCGACACACGGGTGCGCGAGTGCCTCGACCTGGTCGGCCTGGCCGAGAAGATCGACACCTACCCGGCGCAACTCTCGGGTGGGCAGAAGCAGCGCGTGGCCATTGCCCGCGCGCTGGCGCCGCGCCCGCAGGTGCTGCTGTGCGACGAGCCCACCTCGGCGCTCGACTCCGAAACCACGCGCTCGCTGCTGGAAACGCTGCGCGACATCAACCAGAAGATCGGCGTGACCATCGTCATCGTCACGCACGAGCTGTCGGTGGTCGAGGTGCTGTGCCGCAACGTGGCCATTCTGGAGAAGGGCCGGCTGGTGGAGCAGTTCGCCGTCGAAGACGCGCCCAAGGCCGAGCGCCAGACCGCGCTGGGCCGCGAAATCGACGAGCTGGTGCGCCGCCGTGAAAGAGATGCGCGCGAGTCGCGCGAAGCTGCGGCCCTGCGCGGCGCGCCGGACCTTCAGGCCAAGGAGCCCGCTTATGTTTGAGAACATCGCCCCCATCCTCCCCGAGCTGTGGATCGCCACCGGCCAGACTTTCATGATGCTGGCCATCGGCCTGACGGCCGCGGTGCTCATCGGCGGGCCGCTGGGCATCCTGCTGTTCCTGCTGGGCCCAGGCCAGTCGCTGGAGAACAAGCCCGCGTTCCTGGTGCTCAACTGGATCGTGAACACGGTGCGTTCCTTTCCTTTCATCATCCTGCTGGTGGCGCTGGTGCCGTTCACGCGGGTGATCGCGGGCACCTCGATCGGGCCGCTAGCCGCGGCGGTGCCGCTGTCGTTCGCCGCCATTCCGTACCTGGCGCGCCTGGTCGACCAGTGCCTGCGCGAAGTGCCGCGCGGCGTGATCGAGGCGGCGCATGCCATGGGCGCCTCGGAGCTGCAGATCGTCTGGCGCGTGCTGCTGGTGGAGGCCCGCTCGGGCCTGGTGCTGGCGCTGACGGTGCTGGCCGTGAGCTTTCTGTCTTACTCGGCGGTGGCCGGCGTGGTGGGCGGCGGTGGCATCGGCGACCTGGCCATCCGCTACGGCTACTACCGTTTCCAGACCGATGTGATGGTGCTCACCGTGGCGCTGCTGGTGGTGCTGGTACAGATCCTGCAGTTCGTGGGCAACACCACGGCACGCAGGCTGGACAAGCGTTGATCTTTTTTCCTCTCTAGATATTTCTCTCCATCTCATGAAGACCGTTTTCCTGCGCCGTTCCGTTCTTGCCCTCTCGCTGGCTGCGTTGTCGTTCGGCGGCCTCTCGCTGCAGGCCCATGCGCAAGACCCCGCCAAGAAGAACCTGGTGATCGGCGGCACCGCCGGCTCCAACACCGACCAACTCAAGCAAGGCATCGTGCCCCTGCTCGAGAAGAAGGGCTACACCGTGAAGGTGGTCGAGTTCAACGACTACGTGCAGCCCAACCTGGCGCTGGCCCAGGGCTCGCTCGACGCCAATTTCTTCCAGCACCAGGTCTACCTGAAGAAGTTCGCCGCCGACCAGAAGCTGGACATCACCGAGCTGGTGCAGGGCCCGATCGCGCCCATGGGCGTGTACTCGACCAAGCGCAAGACGCTGGCCGAAGCCAAGGAAGGCGACCGCGTGACGCTGCCGAACGATCCGAGCAACCTGGCGCGCGCGCTGGTGCTGCTGGAGCAGAACAAGCTGGTCACCATCAAGGCCGGCGTGGACCCGATCCGTGCGTCTGAAAAGGACGTGGCCGAGAACCCGAAGAAGCTGAAGTTCATCCCGCTGGAAGCCGCGCAGCTGCCGCGCTCGCTGGGCGACACCGAGTACGCCATCGTCAACGGCAACTTCGCGATCTCGTCGGGCCTGAAGCTCACCGACGCCGTGGTGCTCGAGAAGACGCCCGACTACTACCTGAATGTGGTCGCCGTGAAGACGGCCGACAAGAACACGCAGTGGGCCAAGGACATCACCGAGGCCTACCGTTCGAAGGAATTCAAGGCCGTGGTCGACAGCAAGTTCCAGGGCTACGCCAAGCCCAGCTTCCTGCAATAACGCTTTCTTTCTCTTTTCCTGACAAAGGATGCTCCCCATGCCCGTTCTGGCCGTATTCGATGCCCAAGGAAGCTGGCGCGACACCCACGTGTGCGACGGCTGGATCACCGAACATCTGGCCGGGCAGGGCGTGAGCTGGGGGCGAGGCAAGAAGAAGGGGCAGCAGGTGCTCGACAGCGCCGGCCTGTTCTATCTGCCGGTGACTGATGGCTATCTGGGGCTGTTGGTGGAGGCCGGCGAGTGGGTGTCGGTGCCGTCTGGCAAGCCGCATTTCTTCGATGCCGGTGAGGCGCAGTCTTTCGACGCCTTGCCTGCTTCGTTGCCTCTGTTCGGAGCCTTTGTCGAGGAAGTTCTGTCCATGACTGGGAACGACGCCGACGACGATTGAAGCAGGGCCGCCCTTCGTATGTATTGCTCCTTCCCCCTGTGGGGGAAGGCTGGGATGGGGGCTAGCGGCGCTTGCAAAAGCCCTGCGTTCGCGAAGGCCGCGTGCCCCCACCCCAACCCTCCCCCGGGAGGGGAGGGAGAAAGACAAAAACCGGCGCTCCAGGCCCCGTGTTGCTCCTTCCCCTTCCGGGGGAAGGCTGGGATGGGGGCACGACGGCACCTGCATAAGCCGTGCATGCGCGAAGGCCGCGAGCCCCCACCCCGACCCTCCCCCAGCGGGGGAGGGAGAAAGACAAAAACCAGCGCTCCGGACCCCGTGTTGCTCCTTCCCCTTCCGGGGGAAGGCTGGGATGGGGGCACGACGGCGCTTGCAAAAGCCGTGCATGCGTGAAGGCCGCATGCCCCCACCCCGGCCCTCCCCCAGCGGGGGAGGGAGAAACACAAGTCAAGCCGCCAGCCGATGCGCCACTCGCCCACCGGGCCGTGCCAGCCCGAGGTGATCGCGCAACGTGCGCCCTTCGTACTCCGTGCGGAAGAGCCCGCGCTTCTGCAGGATCGGCACCACGCCGTCGACAAAGTCCTGCAGCCCATGCGGCAGCGCATCGGGCATCAGGTTGAACCCGTCCGCCGCACCGGCCTTGAACCAGTGTTCGATGTCGTCCGCGATCTGCTCCGGCGTGCCCACGATCACGCGGTGTCCGCCGCCGCCCGCCAGTTCGCGAATCAGTTGCCGCACCGTGTAGCCATGGGTACGGCCTGCCGCCACCACCGCGTTGAAAAACGTGTGGTTGCCGTTGCCATTGCCGGGCAAGGGCAGGTCGTCAGGCAGGCGTTCGTCGAGCTTCAGCCGGTCGGGCGTGATGCCCAGCGTGCCGGCGATGCGCGTGAGGCTGTATTCCCACGGAATCAGGTCGACCAGCTCGTCGCGGCGGCGGCGCGCTTCAGCCTCCGTGCTGCCGACGATGGTGGTCAGGCCCGCAAGCACCTTCACCGCGTCGGGGCCGCGGCCCAGTTCGGCCGCGCGGGTCTTCAGCGCGCGCGCGTACGCCAGCGATTCCTCGAACGACTGCGAGGCCGAGAACACCGCCTCCGCATGGCGCGAGGCCAATTCGCGCCCGTCGGCCGAGGCGCCGGCCTGCACCAGCACCGGATGGCCCTGCGGCGCGCGCGGCAGGTTCAGCGGGCCCTGCACCGCGAAGTGCTCGCCGCGGTGCGCAATGGCGTGCACCTTGGCCGGGTCGATGAAGCGGCCCGTGGCCTTGTCGCCGATGAAGGCGTCGTCTTCCCAGCTGTCCCACAGCGCCTTCACGATGTCGGTGAACTCCGAGGCGCGCGCGTAGCGCTTCGCATGGTCGGGCGTGGCGTCCAGCCCGAAGTTGCGCGCCGAGGGCAGGTCGGCCGTGGTCACCACGTTCCAGCCCGCGCGGCCGCCGCTCACATGGTCGAGCGTGGCGAAGCGGCGGGCGATGTTGTAGGGCTCGTTGTAGCTGGTCGACGCGGTCGCGATCAGGCCGATGTGCGTCGTGGCCGCGGCCACGCAGGCCAGCAGGATGGTCGGCTCCAGCGCGGTGATCGGGCGGAAGTGGACCTGGTCGACGATGGCCGCGTTGTCCGCGAGGAACACCGCGTCGAGCTTGCCCGCCTCGGCGATCTGCGCCGTGCGGATGTAGTGCTGGATGTCGGCAAAGGCCCACGGGTCGCTCTCGGGCAGGCGCCAGGCCGAGGGCACGAAGCCCGAATGCAGGATGTTGACGTTCAGGTGCAGCTGGCGCGGCTTGGGATTGTGGTTCGAAGCGCTCATTGGGCGAAGTAGTCGGGCAGGCGGTAGCCGGCCCAGGTCGGGTTGGCCTTGAAGAAGCGCTGGAACTCGGGCGACTGGTAGGCGGCGGCGATGTCTTTGGCGAACTTCGCGTTCTCGTTGCCGCGCTTGACGGCCACCACGTTCACGTAGGGCAGGGTCATGTCTTCGAGCTTCAGCGCTTCGGTGAGCTTCAGGCCCGAGGCCACGGCAAAGTTGCCTTGCACGGCGGCGATGTCGCTGTCGGCCAGCGAACGCGGTGCCTGCGCGGCGTCCAGCGGCACCAGCTTCAGGCGCTTGGGGTTGTTGACCACGTCGCGCTCCGACACGGCGAGCGGGCTCACCCCCTGCTTGAGCGTGACCCAGCCGACGGCCGCCAGGATGTTGAGCGCGCGCGCCGCGTTCACCGGGTCGGCGGGCAGCGTGACGGTGGCGCCGTCGGGCACCGCGTCGAGCGACTTGTGGCGCTGCGAGTACAGGCCCATGGGCGGCGTGGGCACCTGCACCACAGGCACCAGGTCGAAGCCTTGCTGCTTGTTGGTGGCGTTGAGGTACAGCGTGTGCTGGAAGATGTTGGCGTCGATCTGCCCGCGCTCCACCGCGTCGTTGGGCTGCACGCCCTGGCTGAACTCGACGTACTTGACGGTGTAGCCCAGCTTCTTCAGCTGGGGCTCGATGCCGTTGGTGAAGGCGTCGCGGTAGGGGCCGGGCATGAAGCCCACGCGCAGGTCGGCGGCCTGGGCGGACACGTGGAGCAGCAGGCCGAGGGCAAGGCCGCCCAGCAAAGGCACGGACCAGCGCGCCAGCAAGGGCGCGCGCGAAGAAATACGCATGACAGGCAACTCCGGGGAGGCAGGGGAGCTGCGCACTCTAGGGCGCGGTGCCTGCGCCGCGAACGAAGATTCGCGCGCTTGGATATCCGCTCGCCGAATATCGGGCCGCCCTAACCTTCGCGCTTCAGAAAGTCGACGAACGCGCGCAGCGGCGCGGGCATGTGCGTGCGACTCGGGTAGTACACGAACGGGCCCGAAAAGCTTTGCCACCAGTCTTCGAGCACGGGCACCAGCACACCGCGGTCGATGGAGG
The DNA here is from genome assembly GCF_051216855.1 of Variovorax monticola. NCBI lineage: Bacteria > Pseudomonadati > Pseudomonadota > Betaproteobacteria > Burkholderiales > Comamonadaceae > Variovorax > Variovorax monticola. Next base: position 470,420 of record NZ_JBPJZP010000003.1, on the reverse strand, counting down.
GGCGCAGGTAGTCGTCGAAGGTGTAGATCAGGCCCAGGCCTGATTCGGCCGCGTGCAGCTCCAGGTCGAACATCGACGCCACCAGCGGGCCCACCGGCGTGATCTTCACGACCTTGCCCTTGCGCACGAAGCCCCAGGCCGCGAGCACGCCGCTCGGAAAGCGGTGGCCGATGCAGGCGTGCCGCAGCAGGTCGGTCGGGTGCTTGGGCGTTCCGTGCTTCGCGAGGTAGGCGGGCGACGCCGCGGCCACGAAGCGCTGCGTGCGCGGGCCCAGCGGCACGGCGATCATGTCGCGCGCAATGCTCTCGTCGTAGCGAATGCCCGCGTCGAAGCCCGCCGCGAGCACGTCGATGAAGGTGTCGTTGGTCGTGATGTCGAGCGTGATGCCCGGGTGCTCCGCTAAAAAGCGGCTGGCCAGCGGCGGCAGCACGCGCTGCGCGACGATGGTCGGCACGTTCAGCCGCAGCGTGCCGGTGGGGCTGTCGCGAAAGCTGTTGAGGGTGTCCAGCGCGCCCGCGATGTCGTCCAGCGCCGGCGAGATGCGGTCGAGCAGGCGCTGGCCGGCCTCGGTGGGCGTGACGCTGCGCGTGGTGCGGTTCAGCAGGCGCATGCCCAGCTGCGCCTCGAGCCGGCGCATGGCCTCGCTGAGCGAGGAGGGCGACACGCCGCGCAGGGCGGCCGCACCGCGGAAGCCGCGCGCCCGCGTCACGGCCACGAAGGCGCCGAGGTCGGAAAGATCGGGATCGGTCATGGCCGGATTGTGCGGTTCGTTGCACAACCTGTGCGGTGCTGGACGGATTATCGAACGCACTACTTCCTTCCAGACTACAGCCATGCCGCGAGCAGAACGCCTGCGGCTCCCACCGAACTTTGCTGAAGGACTCCAGCCATGAACACACGTCAACTCGGCACCAAGGGCATGAACGGCCCCAAGGTTTCCGCCATCGGTCTCGGCTGCATGGGCATGTCGGGCATGTACGGCCCGTCGGACCGCGCGGAAAGCATCGCCACCCTGCACGCCGCGATGGACGCGGGCATCACGCTGCTCGACACCGGCGACTTCTACGGCAACGGGCACAACGAGATGCTGATCGGCGAGGCGCTCAAGGGCCTGAAGGGTTCGCAGCGCGACGCGGCGCTGGTGAGCGTGAAGTTCGGCGCCCTGCGCGACCCGGCCGGCGGCTGGATCGGCTACGACGCGCGGCCCGCGGCGGTGAAGAATTTCGCGACCTATTCGCTGCAGCGCCTGGGCGTGGACCACCTGGACATCTATCGCCCCGCGCGGCTCGACCCGAACGTGCCGATCGAGGACACCGTCGGCGCCATCGCCGATCTGGTGAAGGCGGGCTACGTGCGCCACATCGGCCTGTCGGAAGTGGGCTCGCAGACCATCCGCAAGGCGGCTGCCGTGCACCCGATCAGCGACCTGCAGATCGAGTACTCGCTGATCTCGCGCGGCATAGAGGACGACATCCTCTCGACCTGCCGCGAACTCGGTATCGGCATCACCGCCTACGGCGTGCTGTCGCGCGGGCTCATCAGCGGACACTGGAAGAAAGAAGGCTCGGGCGCGACCGACTTCCGCGCGCACAGCCCGCGCTTCCAGGGCGAGAACGTGGACCGCAACCTGGCGCTGGTCGACGCGCTGCGCAAGATTGCCGACGCCAGGGGCGTGACGGTGGCGCAGATTGCCATTGCATGGGTGGCGGCGCAGGGCGACGACATCGTGCCGCTGGTGGGTGCGCGGCAGCGCTCGCGGCTCGAAGAAGCGCTGGGCTCGCTCGACGTGAAGCTCGGTGCCGACGACCTGGCCGCCATCGAACGCGCGGTTCCGAAGGGCGCCGCCGCCGGCGACCGCTATGCGGCCGCGCAGATGGCGAGCCTCGACAGCGAGGCGGCCCGCGGCTGAACCGGCCGAGCCGCTTCAGCCCGCGATGAAGTCCTCGATCATCCGCGCCACGCGCTGCGGCTGGTCGTGGTGCAGCATGTGGCCCGCGTCTTCCAGCCGCTCGATGCGCGCGGTGGGCACGGACTTCAGCCGCTCGTGGAATTCGTCGAGCGTGTAGCGGTTCTTCCACCAGCCGTGCAGGCTGTCGTCGGAGGCCTCCACCATCAGCAGCGGCGCGGTGATGCGTGCATAGAGCGCGAGCGTCTCGTCGACGCGGAAGATGTGGGCGTTGACGATCTTGTGCGCCGCGTCGCCCAGGATCTGCCAGCGCTCGCCGCCGCCGGGCTGCCCGTGGTTCACCGACCAGTGGCTGGCCAGCCAGTTGGCCTTGTCGGGCGTAAGGCGCGGGTTGGTCTTCATGAGGCGGCGCGCCACACCGTCCACGGCCGGGTAGCCGGCCAGCGCCATTTCGCCGCGGTGCAGGCGCTTGAGCTCGTCGATCCACTGGCCGTAGCGCGTGGGCGCTTCCTCGGGCTTGCGCGCGGGCATGCCGAAGCCTTCGAGGTTGACGAGGCGGCGGATGCGCCCGGGGCGCACGCCGGCGTAGTGCATGGCGACGTTGCCGCCCATGCTGTGGCCGACGAGGTCGATCTGGCGTGCGTTGTCGCCTTCGCCGGCCTCGCCGACGTAGTGGTCGAGCAGCCATTCGAGGTCGGCCAGGTAGTCGGCGAGCCAGTAGTTGTCGACGCCGCCGCCCTCGGTCAGGCCGAAGCCGCGCCAGTCGGGGGCGATGATGAAGCGGTCTTCTTCCATGGCGTCGACCACGAACTGCCACGACGCGGCCACGTCCATCCAGCCGTGCACGAGAACCAGTGGCGGGCGCGCATCGGAGGGCTGCCCCCAGAGGCGCACGTGGTAGCTGAGGTTGCGCACGGGCACGAATTCACTGCGGGAGGGGCGGATGGCTTGGTACATGGCGACCGATGATAAGGAGGCCTTTGTGCCGGCGCAGTCCGCCACACGACAGCCGCGGGGGCGAGTCGCTCGGGTTTAGCGCCGGCGGCCAGCAGCTTGCCGGGGAGGGCGGTAGCATCCCGCGCATGAAAAAGATCCAACTCGGTCAAAGCGACCTGCACGTCACCCCGATCTGCCTCGGCACGATGACCTTCGGCGAACAGGTGGACGAGCCCACCTCCCATGCCATTTTGAGCCGCTCGCTCGAGCGCGGCGTCGATTTCATCGACACCGCCGAGATGTATTCGGTGCCCACCCGCAAGGAAACCTACAGCGTCACCGAGACCATCATCGGCAACTGGTTCGCCGCCAACCCCGGCGCGCGCGAGAAGCTGGTGCTGGCCACCAAGGTGGCCGGCCCCTCGCGCAACATGCCCTGGGTGCGCGAAGGCACTGGCATGACGCCCGCCGACATCGAGGCCTCGTGCAACGCGAGCCTGAAGCGCCTGAAGACCGACGTCATTGACCTGTACCAGATCCACTGGCCCGAGCGCCATGTGCCGGTGTTCGGCGCCATGTACTACGAACCGGCGAAGGAAAGCTCCAAGACCCCGATCCACGACCAGCTCGAGGCGCTGGGCAAGCTGGTGAAGGCGGGCAAGGTGCGCGCCATCGGCCTGTCGAACGAAACCCCGTACGGCGTGCACGAGTTCGTGCGCGTGGCCGAGCAGCACGGCCTGCCGCGCGTGGCCACGGTGCAGAACGTGTACAGCCTGGTGAGCCGAGCCCACGAAAACGGCCTGGACGAGACCATGCACCGCCTGAACGTGTCGCTGCTGGCCTACTCGCCGCTGGCCTTCGGCCTGCTCACGGGCAAGTACGACCAGAGCGGCATCGACGGGCCGGACGCCCCGAAGGGCGCGCGCATCTCGAGCTACGAGTCGGTGCGCAAGCAGCGCTGGGGCAAGCCCGATTCGCTGCGTGCCGCCAGGCGCTACAACCAGCTGGCCCGCGACAACGGCCTGACGCCCACGCAACTGGCGCTGGCCTTCTGCTACACGAAGTGGCAGGTCGCGAGCACCATCATCGGGGTGACCTCGGTGGCGCAGCTGGAGGAAGACCTGGACGCGTACGGCACCACGCTGGCGCCGGAAGTCCTGGCCGAGATCGACAAAATCCGCCTGGAAATCCGCGACCCGGCGGCGTGAGCAAAAAGACGCACGTTTCCGAAACGCCCGCAACGCAGCTGTTGCGGGCGCACAAGGTCGCTTTCACCGAGCATCCCTACGAGTACGTGGAGCACGGCGGCGCGCAGCGTGGCGCCGAGATGCTGGGGCTCGACCCGTTCACCGTCATCAAGACGCTGGTCATGCAGGACCAGGACGCCAAGCCGCTCATCGTGCTGATGCACGGCAACCGCACCGTGTCGACCAAGAACCTGGCACGGCAGATCGGCGCCAAGTCGGTCGAGCCGTGCAAGCCCGAGGTGGCGCAGCGCCACAGCGGCTACATGGTGGGCGGCACCTCGCCCTTCGGCACGCGGCGCGAGATGCCCGTGTACCTAGAGGCGACAGTGCTCGAGCTGCCGCGGATCGTGCTCAACGGCGGGCGGCGCGGCTACCTGATCGGCATCGATCCGCGGGTGTGCGTGGCGCTGCTGGGCGCCACGCCCGTGCAATGTGCGCTGGCAGAATAGCCGGCGCCTGACACGAACCATCTTTCTGCCCGCGGAGTGCCGACTTGAGCTTGACCTTGCCTTCCCTCATCGCCATCGTGGCGTCCTACCTGATCGGTTCGCTGTCTTTCGCGGTCATCGTGAGCAAGGCGCTCGGCATGGCCGACCCGCGCAGCTACGGCAGCAAGAACCCCGGCGCCACCAACGTGCTGCGCTCGGGCAACAAGGGCGCGGCGCTGGCCACGCTGCTGCTCGACGCGCTCAAGGGCTGGGTGCCGGTGTTCCTCGTTCACCAGTTCGGCGCGCAGTGGGGCCTGGGGGCCGGCGTGGCCGCGCTCGCGGGCCTGGCAGCCTTCCTGGGGCACCTGTACCCGGTGTTCTTCGGCTTCCAGGGCGGCAAGGGCGTGGCGACTGCGGCGGGGGTGCTGGTGGGCATCGCGCCCTGGCTGGGGCTGGCGACCGGCGCAACCTGGCTGATCATTGCGGTGTTCTTCCGCTACTCGTCGCTGTCGTCGCTGGCGGCCGCCTTCTTCGCGCCGGCCTACTACCTGATTGGCGGCAACATCGCATGGCCACTCGACCGCACCGTGCTGATTGCGCTCATCATCATGAGCTTGCTGCTGTTCTGGCGGCACCGCGAAAACATCCGCCGGCTCGCGGCCGGCACGGAGTCGAAGCTCGGCGCCAAGAAAAAATCGAACTGAAGGAACACACCATGGCCACCATCACCCGCCACCACGTCGGCCCCCGCCTGTCCGAAACCGCCGTGCACAACGGCACCGTCTATCTTGCAGGCCAGGTGCCCGACGACACCGCGCAAGACATCCGCGGCCAGACCGCGCAGGTGCTCGCCATGGTCGAGCGCCTGCTGGCCGAGGCCGGCAGCGACAAGTCGCGCATTCTCTCGACGCAGATCTTCCTGGCCGACATCGGCGACATCACGGCCATGAACGAGGTGTGGGACGCTTGGATTCCGGCCGGCAACACGCCGCCGCGCGCGACGGTGCAGGCCAAGATGGCCAATGCGGCTTACAAGATCGAGATCGTGGTGACGGCCGCGCAGGCCTGAAACCGGGGCTTCAGAACCGCTTTTCGAGGACCATCTGGTCCGCGTCGCGGCGCATCGAGAAGCGGTTGATGAAGCTGTTGCCCAGCAGGATGTAGGGCATGCCCTGCTGCGACACGATGGCGTCGATGTCGTAGACCTCGACGTCGCCCACCCGCACCGAGTTCAGCCGCAGCATGAAGCCCGGCGCGACGCCATTGGCGGTGTTGATCTGCACGCGCTGGCCCTTGCTGTAGTCGAGCCCGATGCGCTGGGCATCGGCCATCGACAGCGCGACGGTGGTCGCACCCGTGTCGAGCATGAAGGTCACGGGCCGGCCGTTGATGGCGCCCTGCGTCATGAAGTGACCGCGGCTGTCGGCCGACAGCACCACGCGGCTGCCGCCGCCGCCCGTGGCAGCCCCGCCGCCGATGCTGACGGGCGTGTCCATGCGCAGGTTCACTCGCTTGCCTTCGAGCTCGACCACCGCCTGTTCGGCCTGCAGCGACACGAGCTTCACGCCCTGGTAGCTCTCGCCGACCGCCACGGTCTTGGGCGGCTTGCCGTTCACGATCAGGATCGCGCGGCTGCCGATGGTGCCGGTCAGGGTGACCGAGCCGGCGGCGTGCGCCACGGCGGCGGCAGCCATCAGCTGCGCTGCAACTGCCGCAAGCAGCAGCCGCTTTGCCGCAGCGTGTGTCTTCATGTAGCGGGATTCAGTCGCGGAAGTTGTTGAAGGACAGTGGCATGTCGGGCACGTCCTTCTTGATGAGGGCCATGGCGGCCTGCAGGTCGTCGCGCTTGGCGCCGGTGATGCGCACCGCGTCGCCCTGGATCGCGGCCTGCACCTTGAGCTTGCTGTCCTTGACGATGCGGGTGATCTTCTTGGCCTGCTCGCTCTCGATGCCGCTCTTGACCTTGATGACCTGCTTGACCTTGTCGCCGCCCATCTTCTGGACGTCGCCCTTGTCGAGAAAGCGCACGTCGACGCTGCGCTTGATGAGCTTGGCGCGCAGGATGTCTTCGACCTGCACGAGCTGGAACTCGGCGTCACCGATCATGGTGATCTCCTTGTCCTTGAGATCGACCGCGGCGGCGGTGCCCTTGAAATCGAAGCGCGTGCCGATTTCCTTGGCGGTGTTCTCGACCGCGTTCTTCACTTCGGGCAGGTTGGGCTCGCAGACGGTATCGAAAGACGGCATGGACTCTCTCCTGAATTCACTGGTGCTGGATGCGACAATTCTCCCATGATCGTGGAGTCCAATGTCCCGCTGCAGCCCTACAACAGCTTCGGCATCGTCGCGCGTGCGCAGCACCTGGTGCGCATTGCCGAAGAGGCCGACCTGGCCGCGTTGCGCGCCGACGCGCAGTGGCGTGCAGTGCCGCGTTTCGTGCTGGGAGGCGGCAGCAACATCGTCATTACCGGGGACGTCAAGCAACTGGTGCTGAAGGTCGAGATCAAGGGTCTGCGGCTGGTCGAGGAGACCGATCGCGCCTGGATCGTCGAGGCCGGTGCCGGCGAAGTCTGGCACGACGCGGTCGAATGGATGGTGCGCAACGGCTATAGCGGCCTCGAAAACCTGGCGCTCATTCCCGGCACGGTGGGCGGTGCACCGGTGCAGAACATCGGCGCCTACGGGGTCGAACTGCAGGACCGCTTCGAGTCGCTCGACGCCTACGACCTGGAAACGGGCCGCAGCTTCACGCTCGACGCCGCGCAGTGCGCCTTCGGCTACCGCGATTCGGTGTTCAAGCACGTGCGCAGCGGGCCGAACGACTTCGGCCTGGCCGGCCGCGCGGTCATCACCCGAGTGCGCTTTCGCCTGCCCAAGCCGTGGAAGGCCGTGGTCGGCTACTTCGACCTGGAACGCAAGATGGAAGAAGCCGGCAACTTCACGCCGAGCGCGCAGGACGTGTTCGATTGGATCTGCGCCATCCGCCGCGCCAAGCTGCCCGACTGGCGCGTGCTGGGCAACGCAGGCAGCTTCTTCAAGAACCCTACGGTCACGCCCGAGCAGTGCGCCGACATCATCGCGCGCGACCCCAAGATCGTGCACTACCCGATGGACGACGGCAGCATCAAGCTGGCAGCGGGCTGGCTCATCGACGCCTGCGGCTGGAAGGGCAAGTCGGTGGGCAATGCCGGCGTGTACGAGCGGCAGGCGCTGGTGCTGGTGAACCGCGGCGGCCGCGAGAACCCGGTGACAGGCGGCGAGGTGATGACCCTGGCCAAGGCCATCCAGACCAGCGTGTACGAGCGCTTCGGCATCCGGCTGGAGCCGGAGCCGGTGGTGGTCTGACGCCCTCTCCTTGATCATCCCGCCGGCATGGATTTCGACTTCCTGCAGCTGAACTTTCGTCGGCGCATCGGTGCACTGGTGTGGGCCAGGCGCGCGGTGCCATTCCTTGCGCTGCTGGCCGTGTTCCTGAGCTCGCACCGCTTGGGCGTGGTGGTGGCGGTGATTGCGGTGGCGGTGCTGTTCTCGGCGGTGCTCAAGTTCCTGGAGACCAGCCTGCGGCGCCAGTTCATCCGCGAGGCGCGCCTGCCGCCGTTTCTCATCGGCAAGCTGCGCGAGGCGCACCCGCAACTCAGCCGGCGCGACGCCGAACTGGTGCTGCGCGGCCTGCGCCAGTTCTTCATGGCGCACCTGCGCAGCGACCGCAAGTTCGTCGCCATGCCTTCCAGGGTGGTCGACACGGCGTGGCACGAATTCATCCTGCACACGCAGGGCTACCAGAACTGGTGCAAGGCGGCCTTCGGCGGCATGCTGCATCACAGCCCGGCCGAGGTGCTGGGCAAGGACCCCAAGCGCAACGACGGCCTGCGCCGCAGCTGGTACTGGGCCTGCAAGGAAGAAAGCATCGACCCGCGCAACCCGGCGCGGCTGCCGCTGCTGTTTGCGCTGGACGTCAAGTTCGCGATTGCCGGCGGCTTTCACTACGTGCCCGACTGCCGCGCGGTGGAGCGCTATATCGGCTCGGACGCCCAGTGCGGCACCAGCTTCGGCGAATCGTCGTCGTCCGACGGGGGAAGTTCGGGCGATGCGGGGGGTTTCGGGGGCAGCGAGTCGGGCAGCAGCAGCGACGGCGGGGGCGGTTCGAGCGACGGCGGTGGATCGAGTGGCGATTCTTCCGGCTGTGGCGGTGGTTGCGGCGGCGGGGGTGGCGGAGACTGATCTTCGCCGGCGCCATGGAAAACGGGCCCCGCGGGGCCCGTTGTCGTTGACGCTGAAATCAGCGCTCGATCAGCTGTCCTGGCCGTCGTTGGTCAGCTTGGGCAGCGAGGCGCCTTCGCTCGACGACAGCAGGCCGACGCGGGTGTAGATCGCCAGCTTCTCGCGCGTATCGACGATGTCGAGGTTGCGCATGGTGAGCTGGCCGATGCGGTCCAGCGGCGTGAACGCGCCTTCGACCTTTTCCATGCTCAGGCGCTCGGGCTTGTACGTGAGGTTGGCCGACTCGGTGTTCATGATCGAGTAGTCGTTGCCGCGGCGCAGTTCGACCGTCACTTCGCCGGTGATGGCGCGCGCCACCCAGCGTTGCGCCGTCTCGCGCAGCATGATGGCCTGCGGGTCGAACCAGCGGCCCTGGTACAGCAGGCGGCCGAGCTTGCGGCCGTTGTCGCGGTACTGCTCGATCGTGTCTTCGTTGTGAATGCCCGTGATCAGGCGCTCGTAGGCGATGAACAGCAGCGCCAGGCCCGGGGCCTCGTAGATGCCGCGGCTCTTGGCCTCGATGATGCGGTTTTCGATCTGGTCGCTCATGCCCAGGCCGTGGCGCCCGCCGATGCGGTTGGCTTCGAGGATCAGCTCGACCAGGTTCGCGTAGCGCACGCCGTTCAGCGCCACGGGCACGCCTTCTTCGAAGCGCACCGACACCGTTTCGCGCTTGACTTCGACCTCGTCCTTCCAGAAGGCCACGCCCATGATGGGCTGCACGATCTGGATGCCGCTGTTCAGGTGCTCGAGGTCCTTGGCTTCGTGCGTGGCGCCGAGCATGTTCGAGTCGGTCGAGTAGGCCTTCTCGGACGACATCTTGTAGGCGAAGCCGGCCTTCTGCATGAACTCGGACATCTCGGTGCGGCCGCCGAGTTCGTCGATGAACACCTGGTCGAGCCAGGGCTTGTAGATCTTCAGGTTCGGGTTGGTCAGCAGGCCGTAGCGATAGAAGCGCTCGATGTCGTTGCCCTTGTAGGTGCTGCCGTCGCCCCAGATGTGGACGTCGTCTTCCTTCATGGCCGACACCAGCATGGTGCCCGTCACCGCGCGGCCCAGCGGCGTGGTGTTGAAGTAGGTCACGCCGGCGGTGGTGACGTGGAAGGCGCCGGCCTGCAGCGCGGCGATGCCTTCGTTGGCCAGCTGAACGCGGCAGTCGATCAGGCGGGCGTTCTCGGCGCCGTAGAGCATCGCCTTGCGCGGGATCTCGTCGTAGTCGGGCTCGTCGGGCTGGCCGAGGTTGGCGGTGTAGGCGTAGGGAATGGCGCCCTTGTTGCGCATCCAGTGGAGCGCCGCGCTGGTGTCCAGGCCGCCCGAGAAGGCGATGCCGACCTTCTGGCCGGCGGGAACGTTTTGGAGGATGGTCGACATGTCGGGGGTTCCGGTTCGCGGGTTCGCGGTTCAGCCGAAGTGGCAGATGTAGCTGTAGGGCTCGCCGCTCACGCGGATCTGGAAGCTGGAGTTGCCGGGAATGCTGAACTTCTGGCCGGGGCCGGAGGCGACCCATTCGGTGGTGCCCGCGAGCTGGTATTCGCAAGCGCCGCCGGCGCCTTCCATGATTTCAGGCGCGGCGGTGTTGAAGGTGAGGGTGGACGGCAGGATCACGCCGACCGATTTCTTGGTGCCGTCCGCCAGCGTGAGGTTGTGGCTTACGCACTTGCCGTCGAAGTACACATTGGCCTTGGTGGCCACTGTGGCGCTGTGGATTGAGTCGGTAGTCGTCGTCATTGGGTGGTGCCGGCGCCATGGCGGTCGGCATATCGAGGACGCACCGCACCGGCGGCGCACCCGTCAAGGGTTGGAAAGTCCTCGATTTTAGGGGCTCGGCCGGCCAGTGCGGCCGGCCGCTGGCTCAACGGTGCCAGCCGCCGCCGCGATAGCCGCCGTACCCGCGATAGCCGCCATAGCCTCCGCGGTAATAGCCGCCACCTCCCCAGCCGCGCGAGTAGCCCAGGTTCAGCGAAATGCCGACCGGTGCGTAGGCGTAAGGGGCAGCGTACGGGTAGCCGTAGGCATAGCCGGGGTCCACATAGACCGGGGCGGGGGCGTACACCGGCGCCGGGCGCACATAGACGGGAGGCGGGCCGCCCGCGCCGACCACCACGCCAGGCTCGGGCACCACGTTGTCCCAAGGCGAACCGCCGGACTGCTGCGGATAGCCGCGGTTGCTCGCTTCCACCGGGTAGGTCTGCACCTGCGCTTGCGGCGCCACCGCCGAGGTCGTCACGCCGTAGCCGCTGGCCTGGATCGGGATGGTGGCGCCGGGCCGGCTGTTCATGCGGGTGGTGTACTGCTGCCCGTTGTATTCGTAGGTGACGTTGTAGCTGACGTCGCTGCCGGTGGTTTCACGGATCGGGGTGGCCGAAATCACCCGGGCCTGGGCGACTTGGCCCTGTTGCTGGGCATGCACGAGGCCGGTGCCCGCCGCGAGTGCGCCGGCCACGGAAAGGCCGGCGAGGGTGCGAAAAGCGAGTTTGTTCATGGTGTGTCTCTCCTGCGGATGGCGGTTGGAGGCGCTTCGACCGGGCGGGTTCCGGGGTTTACACGGCGTTGACAGCCCAGGCGTCGGCGTCGAATCCGGTGGTGACGGCTTTTTTCGGGCCCCAGTCGACCACGGGGCGCTTGATCAGGCTCGGATTGGCCAGCAGCACCGGGCGGGCAGACGCAGCGTCGACCACGGCCTCGCGGGCCGCTTCGTCCAGCTTGCGCCAGGTGGTGCCCTTGCGATTGACCAAGGCCTCCCAGCCGGGCTGCTTCAGCCACCGGTCGAGCGCGGCCTCGGGCACGCCCTGTTTCTTGAAATCGTGGAAGGTGTAGGCGACGCCGTGTTCGTCGAGCCAGGTGCGGGCGCGCTTGACGGTGTCGCAGTTCGGGATGCCGTAGAGGGTTGTCATGGACGCCATGATGCCGCGATCGGCGGGTCGGCGACAATGCCGGCCTCCATGGAAACCCTTAACGACTGGCTCGCTCGCGCCGAGCAACTCCATCCCAAGAACATCGAGCTCGGGCTCGAGCGCGCCAAAGAGATGGCCCAGCGCCTCGGCCTGCGCTTCGACTGCCCCGTCATCACGGTGGCGGGCACCAACGGCAAGGGCTCGACCTGCGCCATGCTCGATTCGATCCTGACGCACGCGGGCTACCGCACGGCGGTGTTCACCTCGCCCCACCTGGTGCGCTTCGAGGAGCGGCTGCGGCTCAAGGGTGAGGCCGTCGACGCTGCCAAATTGATAGCAAGCTTCGAAGTGGTGGAAAGGGCAAGGGGCGAATTGAACCTCACCTATTTCGAGTTCACGACGCTCGGCATCCTGCACTGCATGATAGAGGAAAAGCCCGACGTGGCGATCCTCGAAGTTGGCCTGGGCGGGCGGCTCGACGCGGTCAACATCATCGACGCCGACTGCGCGGTCATCACCAGCATCGACCTGGACCACATGGACTACCTCGGGCCCGACCGCGAGAGCATCGGCTTCGAAAAGGCCGGCATCCTGCGTGCCGGCAAGCCCGCCATCGTGAGCGATCCGATGCCGCCGCAAAGCGTGATCGACCATGCCAACGCCATCGGCGCCGACCTGTGGCGCTTCGGCACGGACTTCAACGTGTCGGGCGACAAGCAGCAGTGGGGCTGGTCGGGGCGCGGGCGGCGCTACAGCGGGCTGGCCTATCCGGCGCTGCGCGGCGCCAACCAGCTCATCAATGCGGCGGGCGTGCTCGCGGCGCTCGAAGCGGTGCGGCCCCAGTTGCCGATCACCGCACAGGCCGTGCGCAACGGGCTGGCCATGGTCGAGCTGCCGGGCCGCTTCCAGATCGTGCCGGGCGAGCCCGCGCTGGTGCTCGACGTGGCGCACAACGCACATGCCGTGGCCGCGCTGGCCGAGAACCTCGACGCCATGGGTTTCTACCCGACCACGCACGGCGTGTTCGGTGTCATGGCGGACAAAGACCTCGCGCCGATCCTGGCGCGCATCGGGCCGCTGATCGACCGCTGGTACTTCACCGATCTGCCCACGCCGCGCGCGGCCACGGGCGCCGATCTGCTGGCCGCGTGGCAGGCGCAGAACACGCGCGCGGATGCCTCCGGCAGCGTGCATGCGGGCCCGATGGACGCGTTGCGCGCAGCCATCGAGCGCGCGGACCCCGCTGATAGAATCGTCGTCTTCGGATCGTTCTTCACCGTGGGTGGCGTGCTCGAAAACGGCACCCCCCGCCTGCAAGGCAAACACCTGCTGCCGGGCGGCTGATCGCCCGGCTGTCCACACACCCATCCGGCACCATCGGTCACACCTCGCTGCACTCCTCCAGGGATCGAACTTCATGGCGTTTTTCAAGTTCCGCACGCGCGGCCCACAAGGCAACGAAGGACGCAGCGCACCGGCTGCCGTGCCGGCGGAAAGTGTCGAATCCATGCGTCGGCGTGCGCGCCACCGGTTGCTTGGCGCCGCGGTGCTGGTGCTGCTTGGCGTGATTGGCTTTCCGCTGCTGTTCGACACCCAGCCGCGCCCCGTGTCGGTCGACATTCCGATCGAGATTCCCGACCGCAACAAGGTCAAGCCGCTGCCCGTGCCTGCCGCGCCTGCGCCCGCGACGAGCACTGCCCCGGCCGCGCCCGACAACGCATCGCGCGTGGCGTCGGCCGGCGGCATGATCACCGAGTCCGCCGACGGCACCGTGATCGACACCGGCAAGCCGGTCGCCAGCACGCCCGCTCCGGCCGCCCCGGTGGAACGCAAGCCCGACCCCAAGCCGGAACCGAAACCGGAACCGAAGCCCGAACACAAGCCTGACCCCAAACCCGAGCCCAAGCCCAAGCCTGAACCGAAGCCCAAGCCGGCGGCCACTGCGGACGACGGCGCGCGTGCCCGTGCGCTGCTCGAAGGCAAGCCCGCTACCGCTACCGCTGCCGCCGCCGCACCCAAGGCCAGCGACGATGCCGCCGGCCGCTTCGTGGTGCAGGTCGGCGCATTCGCCGATGCGGACAAGGCGCGCGAAGTGCGCCAGAAGCTCGAGCGGGCCGGCCTGAAGACCTATGTGCATGTGGCCAAGACGGCCGACGGCGAGCGCACGCGTGTGCGTGTCGGCCCGTTCGCCTCGCGTGCCGAAGCCGACCGCGCCGCCGAGAAGGTCAAGGGCTTGTCTTTGGCGGCCGCGATCCTCACGTTGTAAGCCAGCGTCACCGCCTGTCGCCGTGGCCTTGCTCGACTGGATTGCCGTCGCGCTCATCGGGGTGTCGATGCTCCTCGGCCTGATGCGCGGGCTGGTGTTCGAAGTGATTTCGCTGATCGGCTGGGTGGCCGCCTTCATCGCCGCCCAGTGGCTGGCTTCCGGTGTGGCGGCATGGTTGCCGTTCGGCGATCCGCAGGCGGCATGGCGCTATCCGCTGGCCTTCGTGCTGGTGTTCGTGGCCGTGGCGTTCGGCGTGGGCCTGGTGGCTGCGCTGACGCGCAAGTTGATCACGGTCGTGGGTCTGCGGCCGGTGGACCGGATTTTGGGAGCGGCGTTCGGCGCGGCGCGGGGTGCGGTAGCCCTGCTCGTGCTGGCCGTTGTTGTTCATTTGCTGGTGTTGAGCGACAGTGCCTGGTGGCACGAATCGCGCAGCGCCGTTGTTCTCGATGCGGCATTGCAGGGCCTGAAACCCGCGCTGCCTGAAAAGTTGGCAAGCTACCTGCCCTGAGAGGAATCGTTCATGTGTGGAATCGTCGGCGTTGTCAGCAACGCACCCGTCAACCAACTGCTCTATGACGCACTGCTGCTGCTGCAGCATCGCGGCCAGGATGCGGCTGGCATCGTCACCTTGCTCGAGCGCAAGTTCTTCATGCACAAGGCCAAGGGCATGGTGCGCGACGTGTTCCGCACGCGCAACATGCGCGGCTTGCCGGGCAACGTGGGACTGGGCCAGGTCCGCTACCCGACCGCCGGCAATGCGTACAGCGAGGAAGAGGCGCAGCCCTTCTACGTGAACGCGCCCTTCGGCATCGTGCTGGTGCACAACGGCAACCTGACCAACGCGCACAGCCTGCGCGCGGAGCTGTTCTCCACCGACCACCGCCACACCAACACCGAGAGCGACTCCGAAGTGCTGCTCAACGTGCTGGCGCACGAACTGGAGCGCTCCTCGCGCGGCGTGCCGCTGCACCCGGCCGAGGTGTTCGCTGCGGTCAAGAACATGTACAAGCGCCTGCGCGGCTCGTACGCCGTGGTGTCGCTGATCGCCGGCCACGGCCTGCTCGCCTTTCGCGACCCGTACGGCATTCGCCCGCTGTGCATGGGGCGCAGCGCCGACGGCAACGTGATGGTGGCCAGCGAATCGGTCGCGCTCGAAGGCTCGGGCCATGTGTTCGAGCGCGACATCGCGCCGGGCGAGGCGGTGTTCATCGACCTCGAGGGCAAGGTGCATTCGATGCAGTGCGCCGAATCGCCGTCGCTCAACCCCTGCATCTTCGAGTTCGTGTACCTCGCGCGGCCCGACTCGGTGCTCGACGGCATCTCGGTCTACCAGGCGCGCCTGAACCTGGGCGAAACACTGGCCAAGCGCGTGGTGTCCACCGTGCCGCCGAACCAGATCGATGTGATCATTCCCATCCCCGAGTCGAGCCGCCCGAGCGCCACGCAACTCGCGCACCTGCTGGGCGTGCCGTACCGCGAAGGCTTCGTGAAGAACCGCTACGTGGGCCGCACCTTCATCATGCCGGGGCAGGGCGTGCGCAAGAAATCGGTGCGCCAGAAGCTCAACGTGATTGCCAGCGAGTTCAAGGGCCGCAACGTGCTCCTGGTCGACGACTCGATCGTGCGCGGCACCACCAGCCAGGAAATCGTGCAGATGGCGCGCGACGCCGGCGCCCGCAAGGTCTACCTGGCCAGCGCCGCGCCGCCGGTGCGCTACCCCAACGTCTACGGCATCGACATGCCGACCAAGGGCGAACTGGTGGCGCACGACCGCACCATCGAAGAAATTCGCCAGCTGATCGGTTGCGACGCGCTGATCTACCAGGACGTCGACGCCATGAAGCGCGCCATCGGCTCGCTCAACCCGAAGCTCGACGGCTTCGACGCCTCTTGCTTCGACGGCGTGTACGTGACCGGCGACATCGACACCGAAGCCATCTCGCGCATGAACGGCAACCGTCCCCGCATCGAAGAGACCGAAGAAGACTCTTCGCGCCTCGCGCTGCCCAACTTCAGCGAGTGATGTCGACGTGACCGACGAACGAACCCTGCCGCCCGGCCTGCACCGCGACACGCTCGCGCTGCGCAGCGGGCTGGCGCCCAGCCAGTACGGTGAGCATTCCGAAGCGCTGTTCCTCACGAGCGGCTTCGTGCAGCCCGACGCCGAAACCTCGGCGCGCCGCTTTGCGGGCACCGAGGCGGGCTTCACGTATTCGCGCACGTCCAACCCCACGGTGGCGAGCTTCGAGCAGCGCCTGGCGGCGCTCGAAGGCACCGAGGCCGCCATCGGCGCCTCGACCGGCATGGGCGCGATCCTCATGATGTGCATGGGCCTGCTGAAGGCCGGCGACCACGTGATCTGCTCGCGCTCGGTCTTCGGCTCCACGCTGAACCTGTTCGGCAAGGAGTTCGCCAAGTTCGGCGTGGAGACCACTTTCGTGTCGCAGACCGACGTGGCCGAATGGAAGGCCGCGCTGAAGCCCAACACCAGGCTGCTGTTCGCCGAAACGCCGACCAATCCGCTCACCGAGGTGTGCGACATCCGGGCGCTGGCCGACCTGGCGCATGGCGCGGGCGCGCTGCTGGCGGTCGACAACTGCTTCTGCACGCCGATCCTGCAGCGCCCCACCGAACTGGGTGCCGACCTCGTCATTCATTCGGGCACCAAGTACCTCGACGGCCAGGGCCGCGTGATGGCCGGCGCGATCTGCGGGCCGGCCAAGCTCATCGTCGACGTGTTCGGCCCCGTGGTGCGCACCGCCGGCATGGCGCTGTCGCCGTTCAATGCATGGGTCGTGCTCAAGGGCATGGAAACGCTGGGCATCCGCATGCAGGCCCAATGCGCGAATGCGCTGGCTGTGGCGAAATGGCTGGAGACGCAGCCCGGCGTGGCACGCGTGCACTACCCGGGCCTGGCTTCGCACCCGCAGCACGAACTGGCCATGCGCCAGCAGTCGGGGCAGGGCGGGGCGGTGGTGTCTTTCGACGTGGTCGGCAACGACCCGGAGACGGCGCGCGCCAATGCCTTCCACGTGATCAACAGCACGCGCGTGGTCAGCATCGCCACCAACCTCGGCGACACCAAGTCCATCATCACGCACCCCGGCACCACGTCGCACGGGCGGCTCACCGAAGCGCAGCGCCAGGCTGCGGGCATCGGCCAGGGGCTGATCCGTTTCGCGGTCGGCCTCGAGTACATCGACGACATCACGGCCGACCTCGCGCGTGGCCTGAGCACCCTGAATTCCTGAATCGACCCCATGACCGGCAAAGTTAGAACCCGCATCGCACCGTCACCCACCGGTTTTCTCCACCTGGGCACGGCCCGCACCGCGCTTTATTCGTGGGCCTATGCACGCCACTACGGCGGCGAGTTCGTGCTGCGCATCGAAGACACCGACGTGGCCCGCTCCACGCAGGATTCGACCGACCAGATCCTGGCGTCGATGCACTGGCTCGGCCTGGACTACGACGAAGGCCCGATCTACCAGATGCAGCGCCTGGAGCGCTACCGCGAAGTGATTGCGCAGATGCTCGCGGCAGGCACGGCCTACCACTGCTATTGCACACCCGCCGAGCTCGACGCCATGCGCGAAGCGCAACGCGAGCGCGGCGAGAAGACCCTGTACGACCGCCGCTGGCGCCCCCAGCCGGGCAAGGTGCTGCCGCCCGTGCCCGAAGGCGTGCCGCCGGTGGTGCGCTTCTGCAATCCGCCCGAAGGCGACGTGACGTGGAACGACCTCGTCAAGGGCGAGATCACCATCAACAACCGCGAGATCGACGACCTCATCATCCTGCGGCCCGACGGTGTGCCGACCTACAACTTCGCAGTGGTGGTCGACGACTGGGACATGAACATCACGCACGTGTTCCGCGGCGACGAGCACATCAACAACACGCCCTGGCAGATCAACATCTTCCGCGCGCTCGGTGCGCCGTTGCCCGAGTTCGGCCATGTGCCGGTGATCCTTGGCGACGACGGACAAAAGCTGTCCAAGCGCCGCGGGGCCGTGAGCGTCACTGCCTACGAAGAAAACGGCTACCTGCCCGAAGCGATGCTGAACTACCTCGCGCGCCTGGGCTGGAGCCACGGCGACGACGAGCTCTTCACACGCGAGCAGATGGTGAGCTGGTTCGACGGCACGCACCTCTCTAAGAGCCCAGCGCAATGGGACGCGGCAAAGCTGGCGTGGGTCAATGCGCAGTACATCAAGGCAAAGAGCGGCGACGAGCTTGCGCCGCTGGTGGCTGCGCAGCTGCAAAAGCGCGGCATCGTGGCCGATGAGCGCCTGCCTGCGATTTGCACGCTCTTCAAGGACCGTTGCGACACCACCGTGGCCATCGCCGACTGGGCCGCATCGTTCTACGCAGACATCACGGTGTCCGAAGCCGACCGCGCACAGCACATCACCGAGGCCGTTAAGCCTGCGATTGCAACATTGACAGAAAAATTGATGACGGCGACCTGGGATAAGGCCTCGATCGCAGTTATGATCAAGGAAGTGCTCGCAGCGCACAGCATGAAAATGCCGATGCTTGCGATGCCAGTACGTGTGCTTGTGATGGGAACATCGCAGACACCGTCCCTCGATGCAGTCCTCGAGATTTTTTCCAAAGAAAAAGTTATCGAAAGATTGAAAAAGGCCTGATAAGCGGGCTATAATTCGAGGCTCGACACCCACAGGGGGTATAGCTCAGCTGGGAGAGCGCTTGCATGGCATGCAAGAGGTCATCGGTTCGATCCCGTTTACCTCCACCATAAAGTGTCGAGAGAAGAAGATAAGTGCTGATCTCAGCACGGTTCCTAAGGTTTTGACCCTATCGTCTAGAGGCCTAGGACACCACCCTTTCACGGTGGCTACCGGGGTTCGAATCCCCGTAGGGTCGCCAGTTTCACGCAAGTGATTCAGGCACAAGTGGCAACACTTGGCTCGGTAAAACGAGTGAAAGTTGTCTACCAGGAGTGGTAGTTCAGTTGGTTAGAATACCGGCCTGTCACGCCGGGGGTCGCGGGTTCGAGTCCCGTCCGCTCCGCCAGTTCCGACAAGGGTTAGCAGATTCGTCTGCTAACCCTTTTGTCTTTTCGGAATCGGCTGTTGGCGATCGCGACGATCGGCAACGCATCCTCCTGATTTTCTTTTGACCGTCATGTCCGCAAGCAGCCGTATTAATGCGGCCGCCGTTGGATGAGGCGCGGGCGGTCCGCGATTCATTTGCCTACTTTGGTTGGCGCCTTAACTCGATGCTTGTGGCGATGCCCTCGAAGCACCGCCGACGAGACGAACCGCGCACGAAGGCCCCGCGTGCAAAGGAGCTTTCCCTCCTTGCCATGTGTCCGAAAACGCCCACGAAACACCCGCTGAATGCTTCATCGATACCACTTTAAGTGGCTGCGTTACATAGGCCTTCTCGCAGTCGAATAAACTCCGCCCCGCTTGCAGCTTGTATTCGTGCTGCGCCGCCATAGGCAACATGGCGAAATTAAACCTATTAGGAACTCAGTTGAACCGCATCGAACTCGTCGAAAAAATCGCAATCGCCCACAACGTCAGCAAGGCAGAAGCCGCTCGCATCCTCGAGACCATCACCGGCTCGATCGTTGCCGCAGTGAAGAAGGGTGACCCCGTGCAGATCGTCGGCTTCGGCACTTTCAAGCAAGTCGCGCGTGCCGCACGTTCGGGCTTCAACCCCAGCGCCGGTACCAAGATCAAGATCGCCGCGCAGAAGGTGCCGAAGTTCGTGCCGGGCGCCGCCTTCAAGGCCGCCGTCGACCCGAAGGCTGCCAAGCGCAAGGCCGACAAGGCCGTGGTCGCGAAGCCGGCCGCCAAGCCGGCTGCCAAGAAGGCCGTGCCTGCCAAGAAGGCAGCAGCACCCGCCAAGAAGGCCGCTGCCAAGAAGAAGTAAGCGATGCGCCGCGGCCCCCGTGGCCGCGCATGCACCCAATGAAAACGGCCCTTTCGGGCCGTTTTTTCATGGGCGCAGCACTTGCGCGACTTGCGCGAGGCGCCGCCTCAGTCGGGCTGGATCGCGCCTTCGCCAAGATAGCGCTGGTATTCCGAAATGGGGATGGCCGTCGTCTGGATGTTGCCGGCATCGCCCCAGCTCAACACGGCGCTGTCGGGCGCGAGTTGCACTTCGATCGGGCCTTGCGGAATGAGGATCAGGGGGCCGTCACCGGCTCTGTATTCGACATCTCCGGTGACTTTTGCATTGGCTGCCATGGGTACGCTCCTCGGGTTCAGGTTGCGGGGATTACTGAGTGGTTGTAGCTCAGCTTACGTGGGCGGCCAATGCGTGGGGTCATCGGGCTGCGGCGGCGGTTGTAGGCCGTCACCCGCTGATGCGGGGCTTTGCCGAGGCCGTGTTACTGCAATGGCGGCCGCGCTCGCCGTCGCGACCGGTCAGGCGCCTGGCACCAGGCGTTCGCGTGTCTCGGAAGGCCGTTCGCCGAAGCGTGCGCGGTACTGCGCCGCGAAGTGCCCCAGGTGCAGAAAGCCGTATTTCTGCGCCACTTCGCGCACCCCCGTGCCTGGCACGTGCGCCGAGGCCTTCAGTTCTTCGCGCACACGGTCCAGCCGCAGCTCGCGCAGGAATTCCATCGGCCCCTCGCCTGCGTGCTGACGAAATGCGAGTTGCAGCGCGCGCGCACTGCACCCGACCTCGCCGCAGACGTCGGCCAGCGACAGCGGCTGCTCGGCGTGCGCGGCCATGTACTCCTGCGCCTTGCGCACCACGCGTGGCAGCAGCTTGCGCTGCGTGTCGCCCGCGAGCGCGCGCGAATGGTTGTGGCCCGCCGACATCAGCAGGCTCGACATCAGGTATTCCTCGGCATGCTCAGCGAGGCGGCCGCCGGCGTGCAGCGCATTCCCTGCGTCGAGCGTGAGCCGCAGGCAGTCGATGAAGTGCACCAGCGGTGCGAGCGCCGGGTTGTCGAGCGGCACGCCCAGCTCGAACACCAGCGCCTGCTTCACGGGCGCCTGCAGCAGCGATTCGAGCCGCGAGAGCAGCGCCGAACGTGCGAGCCGCACGATGAGGTGCGGGCTGTCGTCGGCCCAGCGCATCGACAGCGGCTCGGTGGGCGAGGGCAGCGAGGCCAGGCGGGACGAGGCGTCGACCTGCTGGCCGCCGCAGCGGATGCTGGCGCCGCCGCGCAACGGAATCTGCAACAGGAAGAAGTCCTGCAGGTAGCCCGGGTCGATCTGCACGCCGGGGCCGTACTGCACGTAGTTGAGGCTCACGTCCCTGTGCAGCTGTGCGCTGTGGTGGCAGGCGTCGAGTTCGCTGCGGGGCTGCAGCATGGTCAGGCCGTGCGGGCAGAACACGCGGGCCACGCTCTCGCGCGCCTCGTCCATGTCGTGGCTCTCGAACAGGCGGTAGCGCTGCAGTGGCAGCCCTGAGATGGTGGCAGCGGTTTCCATGGCGGACGGTGGGTCGGGTTCACCGTAGCAAAAACCATCCCTGCCCACAATTCGGATCGCCCCTCGCCAAAAACCTGCGCGGCAGGGACATCGCCTGCGCTTGCGGGATGCGGCAGCCGCCCCTGCACGCCTACCGTACGTCCCACAGGCCGCCCCGGCCTGCAGCCCACTGTTCACTACCCAGGAGAGCCAAGCTCATGTTCAAGGGACTCGAAGGCAGGAGCGCCATCGTCACGGGCGGCGCCACGTTGATAGGCACCGGCGTGGTGCGGGCCTTGCACGCGGCCGGCGTGAAGGTTGTCGTGGCCGACATCGACGAGGCCAACGGCCAGGCGCTCGCCGATGCCCTTGGCGCCGGCGTGCGCTTCGTGCGCACCGACATCACCGACGACGCGCAGGTCGAGGCCTGCGTGGCGCAGGCGGTGCAGCACCACGGCGGCGTGCACTTCCTGGTGAACCTCGCCTGCTCGTACGTGGACGACGGCTTCAAGTCGCCGCGCGCCGACTGGCTCAGCTCGTTCAACGTGAACGTCGCGAGCGCCGTGGCCATGCTGCAGGCGGTGCATCCGCACATGGTGGCCGCGGGCGGCGGTGCGGTGGTCAATTTCACGAGCATCTCGTCGCGCGTGGCGCAGACGGGGCGCTGGCTCTACCCGGTCAGCAAGGCCGCCATGGCGCAGCTCACGCGCAACATGGCGATGGACCTCGCCCCAGACCGCATTCGCGTGAACAGCGTCTCGCCGGGCTGGACGTGGTCGGCCGTGATGGACCGGCTCAGCGGCGGCGACCGCGCCAAGACCGACCGCGTGGCCGCGCCCTTTCATCTGCTGGGGCGCGTCGGCGACCCGGACGAGGTGGCGCAGGTGGTGCTGTTCCTGTGCTCGGACCACGCGAGCTTCGTGACCGGCGCCGACTACGCGGTGGACGGCGGCTACTCCGCCATGGGTCCCGAGCAGGCCGTACCGGCCATTCCCCAACTGATGGACTGATCAAAAGGAGCAAGGCAATGAAACGTATCGCTATCGTCGGCGCGGGCCAGTCGGGCCTGCAACTGGGACTCGGACTGCTGGGCGCGGGCTACGAGGTCACGATATTCAGCAACCGCACGGGCGAAGACATCCGCCGCGGCAAGGTGATGTCGAGCCAGTGCATGTTCCACACCGCGCTGCAGATCGAGTGCGACCTGGGGCTGGACCATTGGGCGAAGGAATGCCCCACGGTGGACGGCATCGGCCTGGCCGTGCCGCACCCCGAGCAGAAGGGCGCCAAGGCCATCGACTGGGCGGCGCGGCTGCATTCGAGCGCGCAGTCGGTCGACCAGCGCGTGAAGATCCCGGCGTGGATGGCCGAGTTCCAGCGCAAGGGCGGCGAGCTGGTGTTCAAGGACGCGGGCATCGACGAGCTGGAGGCCTGCACCCTCAGCCACGACCTCGTGCTGGTGGCGAGCGGCAAGGGCGAGATCTCGAAGCTCTTCGAGCGCGATGCGCACAAGTCGCGCTTCGACGCGCCGCAGCGCGCGCTCGCGCTCACCTACGTGAAGGGCATGAAGCCCGCCGAGCCTTTCTCGCGCGTGAGCTTCAACCTGATTCCCGGCGTGGGCGAGTACTTCGTGTTTCCCGCGCTGACCACCTCGGGCCCTTGCGAGATCATGGTGTTCGAAGGCGTGCCCGGCGGTCCGATGGATTGCTGGGCCGACGTGAAGACACCGCAGGAGTATCTGGCGCGCAGCAAGTGGGTGCTCGACACCTTCGTGCCGTGGGAGGCCGAGCGCTGCCGCGACATCGCGCTCACCGACGAGAACGGCATCCTTGCGGGGCGCTTCGCACCGACAGTGCGCAAGCCCGTGGCCACGCTGCCGTCGGGCCGCAAGGTGCTGGGGCTGGCCGACGTGGTGGTGCTCAACGACCCCATCACCGGCCAGGGCTCGAACAACGCGGCCAAGTGCGCCGACGTGTACCTCCAGAGCATCGTCGCGCGCGGCGAGGGCGAGGGCGACACCGCATGGATGCAGCAGACCTTCGACCGCTACTGGTTCGGCTATTCGCAATGGGTCACGCAGTGGACCAACATGCTGCTCATGCCGCCCCCGGCGCACATGCTCAAGCTGCTGGGCACGGCGGGCGCGGTGCCGCCGCTGGCCAGCGCCATTGCCAACGGCTTCGACGACCCGCGCACCTTCTTCCCGTGGTTCGCCGACCCCGTCGAGGCCGACCGCTACATCGAGACCTGGGCCGAGGCCGCATGACGCGCAGCATGGCCATGGCCGAGCCCGAGCGCTTCGACCGGCAGGATTTCCGCAAGGCGCTGGGCCGGTTCAGCACCGGCGTCACGGTCGTCACCACGCGCGCCCCCGACGGCCGGCGCGTGGGCATGACGGCCAACTCGTTCTCGTCGGTCTCGCTGGAGCCGCCGCTGGTGCTGTGGAGCCTTGCGCGCCACGCGCCCAGCGCGGCAGACTTCACCGGTGCGAGCCACTTCGCGATCAACGTGCTGGCGGCGCACCAGCACCACCTGTCGCGCCAGTTCGCCACACCGCAGCCCGACAAGTTCGACGGCGTGGACTGCTGCGACGGCGCGGCCGGCGTGCCGCTGCTGAACGGGGCCATCGCGCGGTTCGTGTGCCGCAACGTGAAGCAGTACGATGGCGGCGACCACCTGATCTTCATCGGAGAGGTCGAGCGCTACGACCGCTTCGACGGCGAACCGCTGGTCTTTCACTCGGGCTGCTACCAGGTGACGACACGGCACCCGGAATGCGCCCGGTGAGAACGCGGACGCGCAGTTTCAATCCATCGACCGGAGAACACCCCATGCAGCAAAAGACATCGGCCCACGGACAGCGCATCCTCATCGAAGCCGCGGACGGCAGCGGCAGTTTCAGTGGCTACCTCGCCTTGCCCGCCGGCGGCAGCGGCCCTGGACTGGTGATTGCGCAGGAAATCTTCGGCGTGAACCACACCATGCGCGAGGTGGCCGACTACTACGCCGAAGAAGGCTACGTGGTGCTGGTGCCCGACCTGTTCTGGCGCCAGCAGGCCGGCGTGGAGCTCGGCTACAGCGAAGCCGACTGGCAGCGCGCCTTCGCGCTCTACGGCGGCTTCGACGAAGCCAGGGGCATGCAGGACATGCAGAGCGCCATCGATGTGCTGCGCGCCCGCGCCGAAGTGCCTGAAAAGAAAGTCGGCGTGCTCGGCTTCTGTCTCGGCGGCAAGCTGGCCTACCTGGCCGCCTGCCGCACCGACGCGGACGCCGCGGTCGGCTACTACGGCGTGGGCATCGACGCCGCGCTGGACGAGGCCGACAAGATCAAGTGCCCGCTGACGCTGCACGTCGCCGAGCTCGACAAGTTCTGCCCGAGCGAGGCACGCGAGCGCATCGTCGCCACGCTCAAGGGCCGCCCGGGGGTGTCGCTGTACGTGTACCCCGGCATGGACCACGCCTTTGCACGCACCGGCGGCGAGCACTTCCACAAGCCCTCGGCGCTGATGGCGCACGAGCGCAGCATCGCCACGCTGAAGGGCGCCATCGGCCCGTACCACGACCTGTCGGCGCTGTGGGACAAGCACTGCGAATACGAGTTCGGCACCCGCAACGTCGACGACACCATGGGCACCATGGTGGCCGAGCCCTACGTCAACCACATCCCCACCATGACCGGCGGCGTGGGCTACAGGGACCTGCACGCGTTCTATACGAACCACTTCGTCAACAGCAACCCGCCCGACACCGCGCTGGTGCCGATCTCGCGCACGGTGGGCGCCACGCAGGTGGTCGACGAGATGCTGTTCAGCTTCACTCACACCACCGAGATCCCGTGGATGCTGCCGGGCGTGGCGCCCACGGGCAAGCGCGTGGAAGTGCCGCTGCTCGCAGTCATCAAGTTCCGCGGCGACAAGCTCTACCACGAGCACATCTACTGGGACCAGGCCAGCGTGCTGGTGCAGGTCGGGCTGCTCGATGCGAAGCTGCTGCCGGTGGCGGGCATCGAGACGGCGCGCAAGCTGCTCGACGAGACGCTGCCGTCGAACACGCTGATGCCCTCGCGCGGCGGCCAGGGCTGAACCGCCGCTGGCCAGGGGTACCTGTCAGACCGCCAGGTTCTGCTCGACGTCCATCGCCTTTCGGCGCGCCATGGCCAGGTTCGACTTGGCCTTGTCCAGCACGAGGTAGACGAACAGGCCTTCCTTCTTGTGCATCGGGCGGATGATGTGGTACTGCTTGCCCAGCGTGATGAGGATGTCTTCGATGACGTCGTTCAGGCCCAGGTCGCGCATGGTGCGCATCTTGGCGCGCACCACCTCGGTGTTGCCCGCGGCCGCCACCTCGAGGTCCACGCCCGAGCCTATCTGGCCCAGGATCATGCCGCTGCCCGAGTCGACCAGCGCGGCGCACATGGCGCCGTCGCAGGTCATCAGGTCGTCCATCGCTTGCTTGATGTTTGCCATCGAAACCTTTCGTAGTTCCTCGCCCCTGAAAGTCGGCAGCCACCCGGGCGAAGGGTGGGCGGGTGCCGGTGTCGAACCGTGCGCCGTCTCAGGCCTGCTGCAGCGACAGCGTGGCCTGCTTCGCGAAGTAGAGGACCTGGCCGATGATGGCTTCCTTGCTCGCGACCACGCTCACGATCAGCGTCACCTCGGGGTGGCGCGCCTGCAGCATCAGGATGTGGCCGTGGGTGGCCTCGATGGTCACGTTGTCGCAGTGGCCCAGGTCGCTTTCCTCGCCGGCCACAGCGCCCAGCGCGGCGAGCGAACTGGCAATGGCCGAGAGCCGCGAGACCTGGGCCGTGTTCTCGACGCGCGCGGCCAGCTCCAGGCCGTCTTCGGTCGAGATGACCACCGCCTTCACGCCCTTGATCTCGCGCATCAGCGTGTCGATGGCGGATTCGGCGGCGAGCTTGACTTGGGGAGAGATGTTCATGGCTGCCTGGATTGAAAGGGGAGGGGTTCAGGCCTCGAGCTGGAGCAGCAGCAGTTCCAGCAACTGAACGACTTGCCGCGGGTCCGTCACGTTGGCCGCGAGCACCGGGCAGACCATGCCCTTGGCCTGCATGCGCCGGGCGTAGGCGTCGATGTCCGGCTGCGGATGCGCCTCCATGCGCCCGACCGCCACCACGCAGGCGGTCTGCGCGATGAGTTCGGCAAAGCCGTCGAGGTAGACGTCCAGGTCGGCCAGCGGGTCGGGGCGGCTGTTGTCGATCAGCACCACCACGCCGAGCGCGCCGCGCGCCAGGATGCGCCACATGAAGTCGAAACGCATTTGTCCGGGCGTGCCGTACAGGCGCAGTTTTTCGCCGTTGTCGAGCGTGAGTTCGCCGTAGTCCAGGCCCACGGTCGTGGTGGCCTTTGCGACCGAGGTGTCGGTGTTGCGCACATCGGTGCTGACCGGCGGTATCTCGCTCACCGCACCGATGGCGGTGGTCTTGCCGGCGCCCATGGTGCCGGTGAAGAGGATCTTGTGTTCGACGGTCATCGGTGCCCTGCCGGCAGCAGGCCGAGCCGGCTGCGGATGCGGGCCAGCAGGCCGGGTTGAACGGGGTCCCGCACCGGCGGGGCGGCGGGCGCCGTGGCCTCGGGCTGCGGGCCATCGGCAGCGTGCTGAACAGCCCGTGCCGCCTCGCGGACGTTCTCGAGCAGGCCGCTGCGACGCAGGTCGGCGATGAACGCGAGGCAGTCTTGCGCCGCGAGGCCCGAGCGCTGGCGCAGCACGCCCAGCGACGTCGGTCGGCCGGTCATGAGCGTGGCCAGGCGGACGCGGTGGGGCGTTTCGAGCAAGGCGGCCGGTGGCCAGCGCAGCAGGCGGAATTCGTCGTCGTCCGCGGGCTCTGCCTCGGCCGCGGCCAGGCCGAGTCCGCGGGCGTGAACGACCATGGCACCCAGGCGGTTGAGCGTTTTTTCCAGCTCTTCGGCATGCAGCGGCAGCGCCAGGAAATGGCCGCTGCGCGGCGCATCGGCCTGGCCGACGGCCAGCACCGGCACGGCGCGGAGCGGGGCGTCGGGGTCGGTGTGGGCGTCCTGGCCTACCACCCGCAGATCGGCCTGGTCGACCCGCCAGGCCCAGTGCTGATGGGTTCGGTGGTCCAGCAGGCGAACCAGCGACTTGAACAGCAGCTCTTCGCGGGGCGGCAGCCCCTCGACACTGAAGCTCAGCAGGGCGCGCTGACCCTTCGCGACGGGGTGGACGGCGGTGGTCATGCCCGGTGCGGCGGTCTGCGGCAAGCGGTGTCGCGTGAAACCCGACGCAGGCAGAGGGGGCGCAAATGCCATCGTGATTGCAACTGAGGCTCCCGTGGCTTTGGTTTTTCACTCGTCAGCGCCAAGCGCGCATCAAGTGAGTACCAAGGGTTTATTACTGTTTGTAACGTAAAAATATAACATCTGTTGCAATTAAAAACACTAGATTACAGACGAATTTGCAGCGCCCCAACGCGGGCAGCAGCGCGTTTTCGCCAACGCCGCCACTTCGCGTAGGCCGATGCCCAAAGCCCCGAAAGCACTGCTTCGGCGGAATTACGATGGAACGCACCTGCTGAAGAAAGCAGACAAAGATCGATTTTTCATCGTCAATTTATGTTTTTACTAAAGGATTCCGCCATGAAAACCATCAATCTCCGCACGTTTGCGCTTTCGTCCGCCATGGTGGCCTGCAGCTTGGCTTTTGTGGGCTGCACCACCACGCGCCCGGGGGACCAGTCCAGCAGCGTGTCGTCCCGCGCCTCGATCGACGCCCAGACCGATGCCGCGCTGTCGAAGCTGTACGAGTCCGTGAAGGGTTCGCGCGAACTGGTTGCCCGTTCGAGCGGCGTGCTGGTGTTTCCAGCCGTGATCGGCGGCAGCCTGGGTGTGGGTGCGGAATACGGCCGTGGTGCCTTGCGCGTGAACGGGCGCACGCAGTCCTACTACAGCACCACGGCAGGGTCGGTGGGGTTCCAGGCAGGTGCGCAGTCGAAGGCGGTGGTCTACCTGTTCACCACGCAGGCGGCGCTGGACAAGTTTCGCAACAGCAAGGGCTGGACGGCCGGTGCCGACGCCACGGTGGCGCTCGCGACCCTGGGTGCCAACGGCAGCATCGACACCAACACGCTGCGCCAGCCGGTGGTGGGCTTCGTGATGACCAACGTGGGCCTGGAGGCCGGCGTGTCGCTGTCGGGCGCGAAGATCAGCGAAATCCAGCTTTAAGAGGCAAACACCTGCCCGTGCCGCGGCGCGGGCAGTGCGTTTTCAGTGGCCGAGTTGCGCTTGCAGGTCGGCCACTTTTGCGCGCAGGGTCGCGTTTTCGGCCGTGAGGTCGGCCACGCGCTGCTCGAGCGCCAAGACGGTGTCGGGCTTGGCCTGCGCTTCGTCGGGGCCTGCATCGGTCGACGCTTCGCGCGGCTTCTTCTTCGAATCCCGCACGCGCTTGGCGGCCTGCTTCAGTTCGTCCTTGCCGGCGTTCGCGGCCGACACCTGCTCGTCGGCCGGCAGCGAGGCCACCGCGGCCGCGGTGTTGATCGAGATCACGCCCGACTTCACCGCCGCCACCAGCTCTGGCGCGGCCTGCTTCTGGATCTTTTCGATCATGCCGACCTGGTTGCTGCTCAGGCCGGCCGCGCGCGCAATGGCTTCGCGGCTGCTCAGCGGCGCGGGCGGGGGCATGGCCGGGGCGGCGTCTTCGGCGGGCGTATCGACGTCGAACGGAGGGTCGTTCGGGTCGCTGGAAGCAACCGGTTCGGCTGCGGTGCGAGAGCGCTGCTGGTCGACGATGTCCTTCTTTCGCAGCGCGAGCACGCCACGCAGGAAGTCCGAGATGCTGCGCCGGCCCAGGTGCTGGTCGATCATCCAGAGGTGCACGTCGTCGATCGACCTGAAGCGCGTGTTCTGCACCGTCTGGAACGGCAGCCCGTGCTTCTGGCAGATGCCGTAGCGGTTGTGGCCGTCCACCAGCACGTCGCCCCACAGCACCAGCGCATCGCGGCAGCCTTCGGCCAGGATGCTGCGTTCCAGCGATTCGTATTCCTCCGGCGTCAGGGGGGCGATATAGGCTTTGAGTTCTTCGTTGACGACGATGTTCATGAGGAGGCGGGGAGCGCAGCGGGCAAAGGGGCGAGATTCTAGAGGGGTGGGCCGGGCGGCCCCGGTATGCCGGTTCGCGTGTCTCTGTTTGGTGCGGCCAAACGTCTATGTGGATAAGGGCATATCGGAAATCTGCGACGTGCTCCGTCTTCAAATAGTAATGATTCTTATTTAAATATTCGGACAGAAAAGCCGAATGTATGAGTTCGTCTCTGCCCGCCCCTCATCTGGAGTTGTTCAAAGATGCTGTCACTTTTGTCCGAGTCGTCGCTGGGCGATGTCTTCGTTGCCAACCGGGCCCAGCTCATGCACGTGGCCCGCAGGATCGTGCGCACCGCAGACCTGGCCGACGACGTCGTGCAGGACGCCTACCTGCGCATTGCCGACGGCGCCTGCGACCGCAAGGTCGACAAGCCCATGGGCTACTGCTGCCAGGTGGTGCGCAACCTTGCGCTCGACCATTGCCGGCGACAGTCGCTCGAGGCCACCTACCGCACCTTCGACGTGGACATCGAGACGCTGGACGTGCCCGGCCCGCCCTCGCCGGACCGCCTGATGCGCGACCGCCAGGTCGTCAGGCTGATCGACCAGGTGCTGTCGCGGCTTCCGGAACGAACGCGCCTGGCGTTCCAGCTCTACCGCCTCGAGGGCCTCACGCAGCGAGACATCGCGGTGCAGCTCGGCTGTGCGCTCGGCCTGGTGAACCGGCTGATCGCAGAGGCCGACGAAGCCATCGGCACCGTGCGCTACCTGATGGCAGATTGATCTGCATCGCACCAACGCCTGCAACGTCGTGCGCCTCCCGCATGCGGCGTGCCGGAGTGAACAGATTCGCCCCTGAACCGTCATGTTGATCAGAAGCGCAGCAAACGCTGCCACCGGCCGCCGGCCCGTGGCGCGAGCGCTTCCCCGATCAACCGCACAAGGACACGCACCATGTCTACCAGCTGCTTCGACCGCGAAGACGAAACCTTCATCGTCCTGGTCAACCACGAAGACCAATACTCCATCTGGCCCCACTGGAAGGCCGTGCCCAGCGGCTGGAAGGCCGTCGACGGCGTCAAGGGCGACAAGAAGACCGCGCTCGACCACGTGGAAAAGAACTGGACCGACATGCGCCCCAAGTCGCTGCGCGACTGGATGGCGGCGCAGGAAGAGGCGGCGCTCCGCGCAGACACCGCAGCGCCTCTTGCAGACACCGCCGCGCTCCGATGAACGTGCCGGCGAAGGTCTCTCTGCTGTGCCTGCCGTGCGCGGGCGCCAGCGCATCGATGTACCTGCGCTGGCGGCGTCTGCTGCCGCGTTGGGCCGAGGTCGTGCCGGTCGAGCTGCCGGGCCGGGGCGCGCGCATGGCCGAGCCCTTCGTCGACAACTTCGACGCGCAGGTGGCGCGCATCTGCGCAGAGCAGGCGCACGCCATGCAGGGCAGCTTCGTGCTGTTCGGCCACAGCATGGGCGCCTTGCTGGCCTACGGTGTCGCGCAGCGGTTGCGCACGCTGGGCCGGGCGTTGCCGCGCGCGCTGCTCGCCTCGGGCAGCTCGGCGCCGTCGCGGCGAGACCCTGGCCGCCTGCCGAACACGCATGACGACGCCGCGCTCACCGCCGACCTGCGCAAGCAGGGCGGCACGCCCGACGAGGTGTTTGCCAGCGCCGAGCTGATGCGCATCACCCTCGACACGCTGGGCGTCGACTACCGCGTCTGCGAGAGTTTCACGTACACGGCCGAAGCGCCCTTGCCGATGCCCTTGCACGTCTTCGCGGGCCGCCAGGACGACATCGACGCGCAGCGCATCGAGGCCTGGTCGGCGCATGCGGCCGGCGCGTTCACGCTCGACTGGTTCGACGGCGGCCACTTCTTCCTGCGCCAGCATGAGGCCGCGTTCCTCGATGCATTGGCGCGGCGCCTGGCGCAGCCTCAGGCGGTTGCCGCGGCCGGAGGGCGGCATGCGCCTCATGCCGTTGCATGACGCGCTGCCGGCGGGCATCGAGGTTCATCGCCTGGATTTCGACCTGACGCGCGAAGGCCCCGGCGAGTGGGCCGTGCTGACAACCGCCGAGCGCGAGCGCGCCTGCCGGTTCGCCCGGCGCGCCGACCGCGTGCGCTTCGCCACCACCCGCGCCGCCACGCGCAAGTTGCTGGCCCGTCGCATGGGGTGCGCCGCCGCCGAGGTGCCGCTGTCGCCCGGCGTGCATGGCAAGCCCTTCGTCGATGCGGCCGGCGACGTGCCGCTGTTCAACGTGTCGCATTCGGGCGCCCACGCGCTGATCGTCGTGGCCGACGCGCGAAAGATGGGCGACGTGGGCATCGACATCGAGCACTGCCGCGACGACGTCGACACCGACGCCATTCTGGAGATGGCCTTCACTGCGCAGGAGTCGCGCGAAGTGCGCGCCGCACACGACCCGCTGCACGCCCTCTATCAGCGCTGGGTGGGCAAGGAGGCCTTGCTGAAGGCCGTGGGCGTCGGCGTGCCCGAGCACCTGCTGTGCGTGGGCATCCACCCGCTGGCAGGCGGCGGGCTGGCGGTCGCGTCCACCGTGTCCGCATGGGCGGGTTTCGCGGCCATGGCGCTGACGGCACCTGCAGGCTATGCCGCTGCCCTGGCGTGGCGCGCCAGGTCGGTGGGTTGAGCGAACGCGGCCGGGCCGACGCCGGCTGCGCCTTTTCTATAGACATGGAGTGAGCGAAATGGCACGTACGCCGACAACGACGCCGGACCGGGGGCACCCCGAATCCGCGAACTTCGTGGAACACCTGCAGGCCCTGGCGCAGGCGCGGCCCGACGACGTCTGGCTCACCGTGGCGGGCGAGGTGAACGACGCCTATGTCGAGAAGCAGTTCACCTATGCCGTCTTCGCGTCGCGTGTGCGCGCGCTGGCGGCGCGGCTGCAGCAGCAGTTCGCCAAGGGCGACCGCGCCCTCGTCATGCTGGACAACGACGACCACTACGCCGTGAGCATGCTCGCGTGCTTCCATGCCGGCGTGATCGCGGTGCCCGTGTTTCCGCCCGAATCCATGCGGCCCCAGCACCTGGCGCGCCTGGCAGGCATTGCGCTCGACTCGCAGGCCCGCTGCGTGCTCAGCTCCGCGTCGATGCTCGCCGCGATGGCGGACGCCTCGGCGTCGTTCGCGCAGGCGTCGATGGTCGCGGTCGACACCGTGGACATCGCGCATGCCACGTCATGGACGCCGTTCTCTCCCGCCTGCGACGACCCTGCGTTCCTGCAATACACCTCGGGCTCCACCTCCGCGCCCAAGGGCGTGATCGTGACGCACGGCAACCTCATGGCCAACGAGCGCGCCATCCGCGACGGCATGGGCATCGGGCCCGACGACAAGTTCGTTTCCTGGGCGCCGCTGTACCACGACATGGGCCTGATCGGCGGCCTCCTGCAGCCGCTGTACAGCGGCATTGCGCTGGTGCTGGCGTCGCCGCGCTACTTCCTCGAAAGCCCGGTGCGCTGGCTCGAGCTCATCTCGCGCCACCGCGCCACGCTCAGCGGCGGGCCCGACTTCGCCTACCGCCTGTGCCTGGACCGCGTGAAGGGCACGCGGCTCGCGGGGCTCGACCTGTCGTCGTGGCGCGTGGCCTACACCGGCGCCGAGCCCGTGCGCGCGGACACCGAAGCCGAGTTCATCGAACGCTTCGCGCCCGCAGGCTTCGACCCCGGCGCCGTGTACCCCTGCTACGGCCTGGCCGAAGCGACGCTGTTCGTCACCGGCGGACGGCGCGGCGGCGGGCTGGTCGCGCCTGCTTTCTCCGCCGATGCGCTGGCCAGGGGGCAGGGGGTGGAAAGCACGGAAGGCACGCAACTGGTGGGCTGCGGCGCGGCGCCCGCCGGGCACGCGGTGCGCATCACCGACCCCGCTTCGCTCTGCGCGCTGGACGACGGCAGCGTCGGCGAAATCTGGGCCGGCGGACCGAGCATCTGCGCCGGCTACTGGGGCAAGCCCGAGGAAACGCAGCAGACCTTCGTCGCGCATGAAGGCCGCCGCTGGCTGCGCACCGGCGACCTGGGCTTCCAGCATGCGGGGCAGCTCTACGTCACGGGCCGCATCAAGGACCTGATCATCGTGCGCGGCCACAACATCTATCCGCAGGACATCGAGCGCACCGTCGAGGCCGAGGTCGATGCCGTGCGCAAGGGCCGCGTGGCCGCGTTCGCGGTGGCGGGGCCGCAGGGCGAAGGCATCGGCGTGGCGGCCGAGGTGTCGCGCAGCATGCAGAAGCTGGTGCCGCCGCACGTGCTCGTCGACGCGCTGGGTGCTGCGGTGAGCGAGGTGTTCGGAGAGGCGCCCGCCGCCATCGTGCTGCTGAACCCGGGCGCGCTGCCCAAGACCTCCAGCGGCAAGCTGCAGCGCCAGGCCTGCCGTGCGGGCCTCGCGGCGCGCAGCCTGGACGCCTATGCCATTCACGAGCACGGCAGCTTCACGCTCGGCGGCAGCGCTTCGGTTCTGTCGCAAGCGCCGGTGCTCGACGAGGTCGCGCAATCGGTCGCCGGCATCTGGAAGCAAGTGCTCAAGTGGCCCGAAGAACGTGCGCTGCCGCACGACGCGCACTTCTTCACCTCGGGCGGAAATTCGCTGGCCGGCGTTCAGGCGTGTGCGCGCATCGCGCGGCGCTGGAACATCGCGTTCGACCTGCGCGACCTCTTCGAGCAGCCCCGGCTGAGCGCCTGCGCCGACATCGTGCGCAGCCGCAAGAACCATCCGCGCCAGGTGCTCGCGGTGGCGCCCATCGAGCCGCTGTCGGCCGAGCATCGGCTGCGGCCCCTGCCGCTGTCGCACGCACAGGAGCGCCAGTGGTTCCTGTGGAAGCTCGCGCCGCGCAGCACCGCGTACCACATGAGCGGCGCGCTGCGCCTGTCGGGCGCGCTCGATGCCGCCGCGATGCATGCGGCCTTCGAAGACCTGGCCGCGCGCCACGAGTCGCTGCGCACGGTGTTCCTGGCCGGCGCCGACGGCACGGCCGCGCAGCTGGTCAGCCCGACGTGGGCGCCGCTGCTGAACCTCGTCGACCTGCGCCGCCTCGCTGCGCAAGAACGCGAAGCGCGCGCCGAAGAAGAAGTGCAGCGCCTGCACGCCACACCCTTCGACCTGACGCAGGGCCCGCTGTCGCGCGTGGCGTTGCTGCGCCTGTCGGACACCGAGCACCTGCTGGTGGTGGTGATGCACCACATCGTGTCGGACAGTGCGTCGATGCAACTGCTGCTCGACGAGCTCGCGGCCGGCTACGCCGCGCGGCTGCGGGGCGACATGCGGCGCCATGCGGGCGCGCGCATCCAGTACGTCGACCACGCGGCCTGGCAGCGCGCCTGGCTGGCTGGCGGCGAGGGCGAGCGGCAGCTGGCGTGGTGGCGCGCGCAACTCGGTGAAGACCATCCCGTGCTGGCGTTGGCGACCGACCACCCGCGCACCGCCCGCATCGGCTACCGCGCGGCACGGCACAGCGTCGAGGTGCCCGCGGCATTGCTGGGCGGCTTGCGCCGGTCGGCCGCGAACGAGAGTGCAACGCTGTTCATGGTGTTGCTGGCCGGCTTCCAGGCGCTGCTGCATCGCTACACGGGGCAGCAGGACATTCGCGTCGGCGCGCCGGTCGCGAATCGCAGCCGGATCGAAGCGGAAAGCGTCATCGGCTTTTTCGTCAACACGCTGGTGCTGCGCAACCGGCTCGGCGCGCGCATGCGCCTGTCGGACGTCGTGAAGCAGGCGAGAGAAGCCGTGCTCGGCGCGCAGACCCACCAGGACCTGCCGTTCGACCAACTGGTCGAGGCCCTGCAGCCGCAGCGCAGCCTGGGCCAGAGCCCGTTGTTCCAGGTGATGTTCAACCACCTGGTCGAGGACTACCGGGCGCTGGCGCAACTGCCGGGGCTCGAGGTGGCGCATCACGCATTGCCCGATGGCGAGGCGCAGTTCGAGTTGGTGCTGGAAGCGCGCGAGACGCCCGAGGGGCGACTGACAGTGGGCTTCGTCTATGCGGCGGAGCTGTTCGACAGGGAGACGATCGAGCGGATGGCGGGGCATTACCTGGCGGTGCTGGAGGCGTTGGCTGTCGAGCCCGAGCTGGCGGTGGGGGATGTCGCTTTGATTG
The DNA here is from genome assembly GCF_051216855.1 of Variovorax monticola. NCBI lineage: Bacteria > Pseudomonadati > Pseudomonadota > Betaproteobacteria > Burkholderiales > Comamonadaceae > Variovorax > Variovorax monticola. Next base: position 434,925 of record NZ_JBPJZP010000003.1, on the reverse strand, counting down.
GTGCCGCCGAGCGCGAGCAGCTGGCGGCGTGGGGCGAGAACACACGTCGCCATGAAGGCGCGCAGCCGGTGCATCGGCAGATCGAGGCGCATGCGAGGTTGAAGCCTTTTGCGCCTGCATTTGTCTTTGGTGAAGAAGCGCTGAGCTACTCGGAGCTCAATGCGCGGGCGAACCGTCTTTCGCATCGCTTGATCGCTTTGGGCGTAGCACCCGATGTGCTGGTCGGCCTCTGCGTGGAGCGCTCCACGGAGATGATGGTGGGCATCCTTGCTGTCTTGAAGGCTGGTGGGGCGTACGTTCCGCTCGATCCCGACTACCCGGCGGACCGGCTGGCCTACATGGTCGAAGACAGCGGCATCTCGCTGCTGTTGACCCAGAGCAGCTTGCGCTCGCTGATTCCCGGTGTCGAAGCACTTGAAGTGCTGGAGCTCGACACGCTCGATACATCCGCCGAATCCGATGCAGATCCGCAAGTGCTGTTGCATGGCGAGCACCTCGCCTACGTCATCTACACCTCAGGCTCCACAGGCCGCCCCAAGGGCGCAGCGATCCGCCATCAGGCGCTCTTCAGCTGCATGGCCTGGATGCAGGCGTTCTACAAGCTGGAAGGCGCGGACACGGTCTTGCACAAGGCCCCCTTCGGCTTCGACGTGTCCGTGTGGGAGATGTTCTGGCCGCTGACTTCCGGAGCAAGGCTGGTCATTGCCAACCCCGGAGATCACCGCGACCCGGTGCGCCTGGTCGAGTTGATCCAGCAGCACCAGATCACGACGCTGAACTTCGTGCCTTCGATGCTGCAAGCCTTCCTGGCGTACGAAGGCATCGAAGCCACGACCAAGCTCAAGCACATCATCTGCGGCGGGGAAGCCATGCCTGCAGCCACGCAGAAGGAAGCATTGCAACGCCTGAGCGGCGCAACCTTGCAGAACCTGTACGGGCCGACGGAGACGACGATTCACGTCACGCAGTGGACGTGCCGGGACGACGGCAGCACCCAAGTGCCGATCGGAAGACCGATCAGCGAGACACAGGCGCATGTGCTGGACGAGAGCCTGAACGAAGTCCCTGCCGGTGTCGCTGGCGAGCTGTACCTGGGCGGCATCAACCTCGCACGGGGCTACCTGAAGCGGGCCGGCCTGACAGCCGAACGATTCATTGCAGCCAACGACGGAAGCCGCCTGTACCGCACAGGCGACCTCGTGCGCTGGAACAACGAAGGCCAACTGGAGTACCTGGGCCGCATCGACCACCAGGTGAAGGTGCGGGGCTTCCGCATCGAACTCGGCGAGATCGAAGCGCAACTGCAGTCCCAGCCCGAAGTGCGCGAAGCAGTCGTCGTAGCGAGCGAAGGCCCGTCCGGTGCAAGGCTGGTGGCCTACGTCTCGGGCAACGACATCGACACGCCAACACTCAGAGAACGCCTCGCTGAAGCATTGCCCGACTACATGGTCCCCAGCGTGATCATGGTGCTGGATGCATTGCCGCTCAACGCCAACGGCAAGGTAGACCGCAAGGCGCTGCCGGCCGCCACCGTCGCCAGCGACAAGCCCTACGAAGCCCCCCAAGGCCACATCGCAGAAACCGTCGCCGCCATCTGGGCCGAGGTCCTGCAGATGGACAAGGTCGGTATCCACGACAACTTCTTCGACCTCGGCGGCCACTCGCTGCTGGTGGTCCGCGTGCACCGCCTGCTCGAAGACAGGCTGCGCACCACGCTGCCGCTGGTGCAGCTTTTCAAGTACCCCACGGTCGGTTCGCTCACCCAGTGGATGGCGCGTGGCGCCACCGCACCCGCCGTGGCCAGCGCGGCCGGCGACGACCGCGCGCTGCGCCAGCGCGCCGCCCTGCTTCAACGCCGCAAAGCCGCGGAAAGAGTCAACTGATGCACACCCTCGACGCCCCCACTGAACCGTCCACCACCAGCGCCGCCTCCGGCATCGAGATCGCCATCGTCGGCATGGCCGGCCGCTTCCCGGGCGCCGACGATGTGGACGCGCTGTGGCGCAACGTCCGCGATGGCGTGGAGTCCGTGACCCGCTTCACCGACGCGCAACTGCGCGCGCAGGGCGTGTCGCAGGCGCTGCTCGACGACCCCGCCTACGTGAAGGCCGGCACGCAGTTCAAGGGCTTCGACCAGTTCGACGCCGGCTTCTTCGGCTATTCGCCGCGCGAGGCCGAGTACCTCGACCCGCAGCAACGCATCTTCCTGGAGTGCGCCTGGGCCGCGCTGGAGCACGCGGGCTGCGACGCGCATGCCTGGGCGGGCAAGGTCGGCGTGTACGCGGGCGAGGGCCCCAACCTGTACCTCATGCGCCACCTGCTGCCCGCCTTCGGCCTGGGCGACGGGCGCGGCATTGCCGACCTGCTGGGCCTCATGAGCGGCAACTCCGGCGGCTCGCTCTGCACCCGCGTGGCCTACAAGCTGAACCTGCGCGGCCCGGCAGTGACGGTGCAGACCGCCTGCTCGACCTCGCTCGCCGCGGTGCACACCGCCTGCCAGGCGCTGCTGGGTTACGACTGCGACATGGCGCTGGCCGGCGGCGTGTGGCTCAACCTGCTGCAGGACGGCGGCTACCTGTACCAGCAGGGCGCCATCCTGTCGCCCGACGGCCACTGCCGCGCCTTCGACGAAAAGGCCGCGGGCACCGTCATCGGCAGCGGCGCAGGCCTGGTGGTGCTCAAGCGCCTGGACGACGCGCTGCGCGACGGCGACACCATCCATGCCGTCATCAAGGGAAGCGCGGCCAACAACGACGGCGCCGACAAGGTCGGCTTCACCGCGCCCAGCGTGAACGGGCAGGCCGAGGTGATTCGCGCGGCCCAGCTGATTGCCGGTGTGAGCGCCGAGTCCATCGGCTACATCGAGGCGCACGGCACGGGCACGGTGCTGGGCGACCCCATCGAGCTGGCTGCGCTCACGCAGGCTTTCCAGTCTGCCTCCGGGGGCACGAAGCACTGCGCCATCGGCTCGGTGAAAACCAACATCGGCCACCTCGACGCGGCGGCTGGCGTCACCGGGCTCATCAAGACGGTGATGGCGCTCAAGCACAAGACACTGCCGGCCAGCCTGCACTTCGAGCGGTCCAACCCGCAGATCGATTTCGCGGGCGGTCCGTTCTACGTCAACGCCGCGACCAAGCCCTGGCCCGCCGGTGCCATGCCGCGCCGCGCCGGTGTCAGCTCCTTCGGCATCGGCGGCACCAATGTGCACGTGGTGCTCGAAGAGGCGCCGGCAGCCAGGCCCGCCGCCGCGCAGCCGTCCGGCTGGCAGGTGCTGCCCCTGTCGGCGCGCAACGCCGCCGCGCTGCAGGAGGCCGGGCAGCGCCTGGGCCGCCACCTCGAAGCCTCGGCCGACCAGCCGCTGGCCGACATCGCGCACACGCTGCAAAGCGGCCGCCGTCCGATGCCGCTGCGCGCCGCGGTGGTCGCCGACAGCCATGCGATGGCCGCGCAGGCGCTGCTGTCGCCCGAGGGCGGTTTCGAGCAGTTGCTTCGCGCGCCGGCCAGCGCGCCCGAGGTCGCCTTTTTGTTCCCCGGCGGCGGCACGCAGCACGCGAACATGGGCGCCGCGCTGTACCGCGACGACGCGGTGTTCCGCGGCGAGGTCGACCGCTGCTGCGCGCTGCTGAGCGACACGGTGGGCATGGATCTGCGCCAGCTGCTGTACCCCGCGGCCGGCGCCGAAGCAGCGGCCGACCGGCAGCTGTCGTGCATCGAATACACGCAGCCGGCGCTGTTCATCGTCGAGTACGCGATGGCCCGCGCATGGATGGCGCGCGGCGTGCAGCCCGCCGTGATGCTGGGCCACAGCCTCGGCGAATACGTGGCCGCCTGCCTGGCCGGCGTGTTCAGCCTGGAGGACGCGCTGCGCATCGTCACCGCGCGGGGCCGCCTCATGCAGTCGCTGCCGGCGGGTGCCATGACGGCCGTCGCGCTGGCCGAAGCCGAACTCGCGCCCTTCCTCGCAGCCGGCTGCGACATCGCAGCCATCAACGGCGAACAGCTGTGCGTGCTCGCGGGTCCGCTGCAAGCCATCGAGGCGGCCGAGCAGCGGCTGTTCGCGCGCGGCCTCATGCCGCGCCGCCTGCACGTCGCCATCGCGTCGCACTCGGCGATGACCGAGGCGATCGTGGCCGAGCTGCAGCAGGTGGTGGCGTCTGTGCCGCGCCACGCGCCTCGCATTCCGTTCATCTCCAACGTCACGGGCTTGCCGATCACGGCGGAGCAGGTAGTGGACCCGGTGTACTGGGGCCTGCACCTGCGCAGCACGGTGCGCTTCGCCGATGGGCTGTCCGCGCTGCTCGGCACGGCCGGGCGCGTGCTGCTCGAGGTCGGCCCCGGCGAAACGCTGGCCGGCCTGGCGCGCCAGCATCCGCTGGCCGCGTCCGCCGCGGGCATCTGGGCGAGCCAGGCGCATCCGCAGCAGGAGGCGCGCAATGCGCGGCAACTGGCCAGCGTGACCGGCGCGCTCTGGTGCGCCGGCGTCGACATCGACTGGGCCGCCTGCCGCGCAGGCCAGCCGCGCCGGCAGGTGCCCCTGCCGAGCTACCCGTTCCAGCGGCAGTCGTACTGGGTGGAGGCGGGCAGCTTCGAACGCGCCGCGCCATTGACCGAAGGCGCGGCGGCCAACGCCTTCCACGTGCCGACCTGGAAGCGCACCGAGCCGCTGCGCGCGCAGCGCAGCCCGGTGCCAGCAGGCACCTGCACGCTGGTCTTCGGCGAAACGCGCGGCCTCACCGACCGGCTGATTTCCCATCTGCACCAGGGCGCCGACGCGCACCCCGTGGTGTGGGTGGAGCAGGGCCCGGCCTTCGTCGAGATCGGCCCGCGCCACTACGCCGTGCGCCCCGGCGAGCGCGCCGACCATGCGCAGGTGCTGCGCAAGGTGCAGGCCGGGCTGGGCCCCGTCTCCAGGGCCTTTCACCTGTGGGGCGTGGACGACGAACTGGCGCCGCCTTCGCAGTCCGCCGACGTGCTGGAGCGCGGCTTCTTCAGCCTGCTGGCCTTGGCGCAGGCGCTGGACAGCACCGCTGCTGGCAGCGAGCGCAAGCTGGCCCTGCAGGTCGTTACCACGCAGATGGAAGACGTCACGGGCCTGGAACCCCTTTGCCCCGAAAAGGCCACGCTGTTCAGCCTGGCCAAGGTGATCGGGCAGGAGTACCCGCACATCGACTGCCGCGTCGTCGACGTGGTGCTGCCCGCGGCCGGCAGCGACGCCGAGGCGTGGCTGGTGCGGCAACTGGCGGCCGACCCGCCGCCGCGTGGCAGCGAGCCGCTGGTGGCGTACCGCGGGCCGCACCGCTGGGCGAAGGCCTACGAGCCGCTGGCCCTGCCGGCGCGCGGCGAAGAACCGCACCAGCGCTTTCGCACGCAGGGCGTGTACCTGGTCACCGGCGGCCTCGGCGGCGTGGGCCTGTCGGTGGCGCGCCATCTGGCCCAGGCGTGGCAGGCGAAGCTGGTGCTGCTCGGTCGCACGCCGCTGCCAGAGCGCGGCGCGTGGGAGGCGCTGGCCGCCGCGCCCGAGCAGCCCGCGGCCTTGCGCCAGAAGCTGCTGCAGCTGATCGAGCTCGAAGCGCTGGGCGGCGAAGTGCTCGCGCTTTCCGCCGACGTGGCCGATGCCGCGCAGATGCAGGCCGCCGCCGCGCAAGCCCGCGCGCGCTTCGGCGCCATCCACGGCGTGATTCATGCGGCGGGCCATGCCAGCAGCGGCATGATCGGCCAGCGCACGCGCGCCCTGGTCGACGCCGTGTTCGAGCCCAAGCTGCGCGGCACGCAGGCGCTGCTGGCGGCCGTGCGCGACGACGCACTCGATTTCGTGCTCCTGTGTTCGTCCATCTCCAGCATGGCCGGCGGCCTGGGCAAGAGCGACTACGCCGCCGCCAACGCCTACCTCGACGCCCTGGCCGCGCAGGCGCAGCGCAGCGCCGGATACCCCGTCATCTCGGTCAACTGGGACGCCTGGCGCGACCTGGGCATGGCCGCCGGCATGGTGCTGCCCGAAGGCGTGGGCATGAGCGGCCCCGAGGGCGCGCTGGCGCTGGAACGCATCGTCAACGGGCCGGCGCACGCGCAGGTGCTGATCTCGACCACCGACCTCGCGCAGCGCCTGGGCGAGCTCGACAGCGGCATGCTCGAACTGATCGAGAACGGCCCGCTGGCCCACGCCGCGCGCCTGTCGCGCGACTCGCGCCGCCACCATCCGCGCCCCGCGCTCGACACGCCCTACGTCGCCCCCGAAGGCGAGCTGGAAGCCCGCCTGGCCGAGGTGTGGCAGGACATGCTGGGCATTGCCGCCGTCGGCGTGCACGACAACCTGTTCGAGCTGGGCGGCGACTCGCTGCTGGCCATCCAGATCCTGGCGCGCGTGCGCAAGGCCTACGAGATCGAACTGCACCCCGCCGCATTTTTCAAGGCGCCCACCGTCGCCGACCTGGCCTTGCTGGTCGAGACGCGGCTGATCGAAGAGATCGAGGGCGGCCATCCCGCCGATCCCGCCGACGCCGTCGACCCCACCGAAGCCGCACCGGACCGCCTGTCCGCCACCGTCTGAAGAAGCCCCCAATGCCCGACATCCAGGATATCTCCGCACGCCGCGCCAACCTCAGCGCGGAACAGCGCGCCCGCCTGCAGCAGCGGCTGCGCGGCGCGAGCACCGCCGCGCGCCAGGCCGGGAGCGCCATCCCCCCGCGCCCCGAGCGCGAGCGCGCACCGCTGTCCTTCGCGCAGCGCCGCCAGTGGTTCCTGTGGAAGCTGGACCCGGCGCGCACGGCCTACCACCTGAGCGGCGGGCTGGTGCTGACCGGCCCGCTGGACACCGACGCGCTGCGCGCGAGCCTGCAGGCGCTGGTGGACCGCCACGAGTCGCTGCGCACCGTCTTCCGCGAGGAAGCCGACGGCGGCGCCGAGCAGGTCATTCAGCAGGGCGTGACTGTCGAGCTGCCCCGCATCGACTTGAGCGAGCTGGACACCGCGGCGCGCGAACAGGCGGTGCACGCCGAGGTGCGGCGCATTCGCACCGAGCCTTTCGATCTCACGCGCGGCCCGCTGATGCGCGCCGTGCTGCTGAAGACCGGTGCGCAGACGCACCAGCTGCTGGTGGTGATGCACCACATCGTGTCCGACGGATGGTCCGTGCAGCTCTCGCTCGACGAACTCGCCGCGCAGTACGCCGCGCGCGTGCAGGGCCCGACATCCGGATTGGCACTCGCGGCGCTGCCGGTCCAGTACGCCGACTACGCCGTGTGGCAGAACCAGTGGCTGGACGGCGGCGAGGGCGAACGCCAGCTGGCCTGGTGGCGCGACCACCTGGGCACGGAGCAGCCGGTGATCTCGCTGCACACCGACCGGCCGCGCAACGCCGACGGCCGCTACGGCTCGGCGCGCGTCACCCTCGCCTTGCCGGCAGGCACTGTGACACGGCTGCGCCAGCGGGCCCAGGGGCAGGGCGCCACCTTGTTCATGGCGTTGCTCGCGGGCTTCAATGCGCTGCTGTTCCGGCACACCGGGCAGACCGATGCGCGCGTGGGGGTGCCCATTGCCAACCGCAACCGCGCGGAGACGGTGGGCGTGGTGGGCTTTTTCGTCAACACGCAGGTGCTGCGTTCGCGGATGGGGGCGCGCACCACGCTGGCCGAGCTGCTCGTGCAGACACGCGACACCGCCATCGGCGCGCAGACCCACCAGGACCTGCCGTTCGAGCAGTTGGTCGGCGCGCTGCGGCCCGAGCGCAGCCTGAGCGCGAACCCGCTGTTCCAGGTGATGTTCAACCACGTGCGGCGTGACCACCGCTCGCTGGCCGACTGGCCGGGCGTGTCGGTGGAGCGGCTGGACTTCGAGGAAGAAGACGCGCAGTTCGAGCTCACGCTGCAGACGCTGGAGTTCGAGGACGGGCGGGTCGAGGCGAGCTTCCTGTATGCGGCTGAGCTGTTCGACAGGGAGACGGTCGAGAGGATGGCGGGGCACTACGTGGCGGTGCTTGAGGCGTTGGCTGTGCAGCCCGAGCTGGCGGTGGGGGATGTCGCTTTGATCGGTGCCGCCGAGCGTTCAAAGCTTGCGGCGTGGGGCGAGAACACGCGGCGCCATGAAGGCGCGCAGCCGGTGCATCGGCAGATCGAGGCGCATGCGAGGTTGCAGCCTTCTGCGCCTGCATTGGTCTTTGGTGAAGAAGCGCTGAGCTACTCGGAGCTCAATGCACGTGCGAACCGTCTTGCGCATCGCTTGATCGCTTTGGGCGTAGGACCCGATGTGCTGGTTGGCCTCTGCGTGGAGCGCTCCACAGAGATGATGGTGGGCATCATTGCTGTCTTGAAGGCTGGTGGGGCGTACGTTCCGCTCGATCCCGACTACCCGGCGGACCGGCTGGCCTACATGGTCGAGGACAGCGGCATCTCGCTGCTGTTGACCCAGAGCAGCTTGCGCTCGCTGATTCCTGGCGTGGACGCCCTTCAGGTGCTGGAGCTCGACACGCTCGATACGTTGTCCGAGTCAGAAGCTGATCCCCAAGTCAACCTGCATGGCGAGCACCTCGCCTACGTCATCTACACCTCCGGCTCCACAGGCCGCCCCAAAGGCGCAGCCATCCGCCATCAGGCCCTGTTCAGCTGCATGGCCTGGATGCAGGAGTTCTACACGCTCGAAAGCGCAGACACGGTCTTGCACAAGGCCCCCTTCGGCTTCGACGTGTCCGTGTGGGAGATGTTCTGGCCGTTGACTGCGGGAGCAAGGCTGGTCATTGCCAACCCCGGAGATCACCGCGACCCGGTGCGCCTGGTCGAGTTGATCCAGAAGCACCAGATCACGACGCTGAACTTCGTGCCCTCGATGCTGCAAGCCTTCCTTGCCTACGAAGGCATCGAAGCGACGACCAAGCTCAAGCACATCATCTGCGGCGGAGAGGCGATGCCTGCCGCCACGCAGAAGGAAGCATTGCAACGCCTGAGCGGCGCAACCTTGCAGAACCTGTACGGGCCGACGGAGACGACGATCCACGTCACTCAATGGACGTGCCGGGACGACGGAAGCACCCAAGTGCCGATCGGCCGGCCGATCAGCGAGACACAGGCGCATGTGCTGGACGAGAGCCTGAACGAAGTCCCTGCCGGTGTCGCTGGCGAGCTGTACCTGGGCGGCATCAACCTCGCACGCGGTTACCTGAAACGGGCCGGCCTGACTGCCGAACGATTCATTGCTGCCAACGACGGAAGCCGCCTGTACCGCACAGGCGACCTGGTGCGCTGGAACAACGAAGGCCAACTGGAGTACCTGGGCCGCATCGACCACCAGGTGAAGGTGCGGGGCTTCCGAATCGAGCTCGGCGAGATCGAAGCGCAGCTGCAGGCGCAGCCCGAAGTGCGAGAAGCCGTTGTGGTCGCCAACGAAGGCCCGTCCGGTGCAAGGCTGGTGGCCTACGTCTCCGGCAACGACATCGACACGCCAACACTCAGGGAACGCCTCGCTGAAGCATTGCCCGACTACATGGTGCCGAGCGTGATCATGGTGCTGGACGCATTGCCGCTGAACGCCAACGGCAAGGTAGACCGCAAGGCACTGCCGGCCCCGGAGTTCACCAGCGACCGAGCGTACGAAGCCCCCGAGGGGAAAGTCGAGAAAGCCCTCGCAGCGATCTGGGCCGAAGTACTCGCCGTACCCCTTGTGGGCCGCACCGACAATTTCTTCGAACTCGGCGGCGACTCCATCCTCAGCCTCAAGGTCGCCGCGCGCGCGGCACGGGTCGGCGTGCACCTCACGCCTCGCCAGATGTTCGAACACCAGAGCGTGGCGCGCATCGCGCATGCGCTCCAGGCCGGCCGCCCCGCGGAGACGCAGGCGATTCCCGTGCTGGGTGCGGCGCAGCGCGCCGGCAAACTGGCCTTGTCGCACGCACAGCTGCGCCAGTGGTTCCTGTGGCAGCTCGATCCGTCGAGCACCGCGTACCACATCAGCGGCGCGCTGAAGCTCGTGGGCCCGCTCGATGAGTCGGCCGTGCGTGCGAGCTTCGACGCGCTGGTGCAGCGCCACGCATCGCTGCGCACCGTGTTCCGCGCCGACGCACAGGGCCTGGCCGAGCAGGTCGTCCAGGAAGCCGTCCCGCTCGAACTGGCAACGCTCGACCTGGCCGCGTGGCGCACCGAGGCCGAACGCGAAGTGCGCAGCCGCGAAGAGGCGCTGCGCCTGAGCCACACGCCCTTCGACCTGGCCGCGGGCCCGCTGCTGCGCGTCGGGCTGATCCGCCTCGCAGCGGACCAACACCTGCTCGTCGTGGTGATGCACCACATCGTGTCCGACGGCTGGTCGATGCAGGTGCTCGTCGACGAATTCGTGGCGCACTACCGCGCCCGTGTGCAGGGCGCCGCGGTCGTGCTGCCGCCGTTGCCGATCCAGTACACCGACTACGCCGCGTGGCAGCGCGACTGGCTCGAAGCCGGCGAACGCGATCGCCAGCTGGCGTACTGGACCCACCACATCGGCACCGAACAACCCGTGCTGCAACTGCCCACCGACCACGCCAGAAAGGCCGACGGCCGCTATAGCGCCGTGCGGCACGGCTTCGAACTGCCGGGCGATCTGGTGCAGCGTTTGCAACGGCGCCTGCAGGGCCAGGGCGCCACGCTGTTCATGGGGCTGCTGGCGGGCTTCCAGGTGCTGCTGAGCCGCTACACCGGCGAGCCCGACATCCGCGTGGGCGTGCCCGTGGCCAACCGCCACCGTGCCGAGACCGAAGGCGTCATCGGCTTCTTCGTCAACACGCAGGTGCTGCGCAACGTGCTCGACGGGCGCGAGAGCCTGGCGCGCGTGCTGGCCCGCGCGAAAGACGCGGCGTTGGGCGCGCAGGCGCACCAGGACCTGCCGTTCGAGCAACTGGTCGAAGCGTTGCAGCCCGAGCGCAGCCTGGGCGCCAGCCCGCTGTTCCAAGTCATGTTCAATCACCAGCGGGGCGGCCTGCAGGCGCTGCATCGGCTGCCCGGGCTCACACTGACCGCGTGCGACCTGGACGCGCAGGCGGCGCAGTTCGAGCTGACGCTGGAGACCAGCGAAGGCGACGACGGCCGCGTGACGGCGAGCTGGCGCTACGCGGCGGAACTGTTCGCGCCGCAGACCATCGCGCGCATGGCGGGCCACTACCTCGCGGTGCTGGCGGCGCTGGCCGACTGCCCCGGGCAGGCGGTGGGCGACGTGGTGCTCTTGCCGCAAGCCGAGCGCGCCCAGCTCGCTGCATGGGGCGCACCCACGCAAGCAGCCGAAGCGACTGCAGCGGCTGGAACGCCCGAAACGGCGGAACCCATCCACCGCCTGATCGAACGCCAGGCGCAGGCGCGCCCCGATGCGGTGGCGCTGGTCTTCGGCGCGCAGACGCTGGGCTACGGCGAACTCAATGCGCAGGCCAACCGCCTTGCACACCGGTTGATCGCGCTCGGTGTAAGGCCCGAGACCCGGGTGGGCCTCGCGGTGGAGCGTTCGCTCGAGATGGTGGTGGGCATCCTGGCCATCCTGAAGGCCGGCGGCGCCTACGTGCCGCTGGACCCCGACTACCCCGCGGACCGGCTGGCCTTCATGGTGGCCGACAGCGGCATCGCGCTGCTGCTCACGCAGGCCCACCTGCAGGCGCCCGCCATCGGAGGGCTGCAGGTGCTGCCGCTGGACACGCTCGACCTGTCCGCCGAGCCCGTCACCAACCCCGAGGTCGGGCTGCACGCCGACAGCCTCGCCTACGTCATCTACACCTCCGGCTCCACGGGCCGGCCCAAGGGCGCGCAGCTTTGCCATCGCAACGTGAGCCGCCTGCTCGGCGCCACCGACGCGTGGTTCGGCTTCGGCCCCGACGACGTCTGGACGCTGTTCCACTCCTACGCCTTCGACTTTTCCGTGTGGGAAATCTTCGGGGCGCTGTGCACCGGCGGCAAGCTGGTGATCGTGCCGTTCTGGGTCAGCCGCTCGCCGGAGGATTTCTTGCAGCTGCTGCGCACGCAGCGCGTGACCGTGCTCAACCAGACGCCTTCGGCCTTCGGGCAACTGGCCGGCCTGCCGCCGTCGCACCAAGTCGGCCTGGCGCTTCGCACGGTGATCTTCGGCGGCGAGGCGCTGGACCCGCAACGCCTGCGCGGCTGGATCGAGCGGCACGGCGACGACAGCCCCCGGCTGTTCAACATGTACGGCATCACCGAGACCACGGTGCACGTGACCTGCAGGCGCATCACCGCCGCCGACCTGGTGCAGGCGCGCAGCCCCGTGGGCATCGCGATCCCCGACCTGGGGCTGCGCGTGCTCGACGGGCAGCTCAACCCGATGCCGCTGGGCGCCGCGGGCGAGCTGTACGTGTCGGGCGCCGGGCTGGCGCGCGGCTACCTGAACCGCGCAGGCCTGACGGCCGAGCGCTTCATCGCGGCGGAAGACGGCGCTCGCCTGTACCGCACCGGTGACCTGGTGAAGTGGAACCAGGAGGGCCAGCTGGCGTACCTGGGGCGCATCGACCACCAGGTGAAGGTGCGGGGCTTTCGCATCGAGCTGGGGGACATCGAGGCCGCCCTGCTGGCGCAGCCGGAGGTTCGCGACGCGGTGGCACTCGCCAGCGAGGGCCCGGGGGGCACGCGGCTGGTGGGCTACGTGGCCCCGCAGGGGGACCGGGCGATCGACGCGGCCGCGCTGCGCGAGCGCCTGGGCGAGCTGTTGCCCGAGCACATGGTCCCGTCGGTGCTGGTGGTGCTCGGCGCGCTGCCGCTGACCCCGAACGGCAAGGTGGACCGCAAGGCGCTGCCGGCGCCGGAGTTCCTGCCCGGCAATGCGTACGAAGCGCCCCGGGGGGAGGCCGAAGAAAAGCTGGCCGCCGTCTGGGCCGAGGTGCTGGGCGTGGAGCGCGTGGGCCGCGACGACAACTTCTTCGAGCTGGGCGGGCACTCGCTGCTTTCCACGCGGCTGGTGGCGCGCCTGCACGCGGCCATGCCGGGCGGGCTCACGGTGCGCGACGTCTTCCAGTACCCGACCCTGGCCGCCATGGCCGAACGGATGGCCGCCGCCCTTCGGGACAGTCCCGCGGCCCAGGCCCTTTCAGAAATCGATTCGCTGCTGGACAGCATGGAGACCGTCTGATGGAAACCGCAGCAACCCGTCGCATCGCCGAGCGCTTCTCGCGCCTGTCGAGCGAGCAGCGCCGCGTGGTGTACGAGGGAATCCGTGCCCGGGGCCTGACGCTCGGGCAGTTCCCCATCCTGCCGCGCGAGGACGCGGCGCGGCACCGCTGCCCCGTCTCCTACGCGCAGCTGCGCCAGTGGTTCCTGTGGCAGCTCGATCCGCAGAGCACGGCGTACCACATCAGCGATGCGCTCAAGCTCACGGGGCCGCTGGACGCCGACGCGGTGCACGCGAGCTTCAAGGCCTTGGTGGCACGACACGAATCGCTGCGCACGGTGTTTCGCGCCGACGCCGACGGACTGGCCGAGCAGCTGATTCGCGACAGCGGCGAGCTCGACTTCACGCTGCTGGACCTGGGCGATGCCGATGCCGGCGCGCGCGAAGCCATGGCCCGCGACGCGGTGCGGCGCATCTGCCACACGCCCTTCGACCTGACGCAAGGACCGCTGATGCGGGTGGCGCTGGTTCGCCTGGCGCCTGACACGCACCTGCTGGTGCTGGTGATGCACCACATCGTGTCCGACGGCGGATCGCTGCAGATCGTCGTGGACGAGTTCGTGGCGCAGTACCGCGCCTGCGTGCGGCACGAAGCGGTGGCGTTGCAGCCAATGCCGGTCCAGTACGCCGACTACGCGGTGTGGCAGCGGCATTGGCTGGAAGCCGGCGAGCAGGAGCGCCAGCTGGCCTACTGGAAGGCGCAGCTCGGCGACGCGCAGCCGGTGCTTCAGCTGCCGCTGGACCGCGCCCGAAGGCCCGATGCCCGCTACGGCGCAGCCAGCCATCGGGTCGAACTGCCGGCGTCGCTGGTCGACGGGCTGCAGAAGCGGGCCCGCAGCCAGGGGGGCACGGTGTTCATGGTGCTGCTGGCCGGCTTCCAGGTGCTGCTCGGGCGTTGCAGCGGCCAGGAAGACATTCGCGTGGGCGTGCCGATCGCGAACCGCCACCGCATGGAGACCGAGGGCGTCGTCGGCTTCTTCGTCAACACGCAGGTGCTGCGCGCGGCGGTGGACAGCCGCAGCAGCCTGCTGCAGGTGCTGGCGCGCACGCAGGAGGCGGCGCTGGGCGCGCAGATGCACCAGGACCTGCCGTTCGAGCAACTGGTCGAGGCCCTGCAGCCCGAGCGCATTCCGGGCGTGCAGCCGCTGTTCCAGGTGCTGTTCAATCACCAGCGCGCGGACTTCTCGGCCCTGGAAGGGCTGCCGGGGCTCACGCTGGCGCCGTGGGACCTGGGCACCCAGGCCGCGCAGTTCGAGCTGATGCTGGTCACCGACGAAAGCCCCGACGGCCGGCTGCATGCGAAGTTCAGCTATGCGCCGGAGCTGTTCGATGCCTCGACCATCGAGCGCATGGCGGGCCACTACCTGGCGGTGCTGCAGGCCCTGGCGCAGCGCCCCGAGCAGACCGTGGGCGAGGTGGCGCTGTTGAGCGAGGCCGAAAGCGTGCAGCTGGAGGCCTGGTGCGCGAAGGCGCAAGGCTTCGACCAGTCGACGCCGGTGCACCGCCTGGTCGAACGGCAGGCCGCGGCGCATCCCGACGCCACGGCGCTGGCGCTCGGCGACCGGACGATGAGCTACGGCGAACTCAATGCCAGGGCCAACCGCCTCGCCCATCACCTGATCGGTTTGGGCGTGAAGGCGGAGACCCGGGTGGGCATTGCGGTGGAACGCTCCATGGAGATGGTGGTGGGCCTGCTGGGCATCCTGAAGGCCGGCGGCGCCTATGTGCCGCTGGACCCGGCGTACCCGCCCGAGCGGCTCGCCTACATGGTGCGCGACAGCGGCGTGGCGCTGCTGCTGACGCAAAGCCACCTGCAGTCGCTGGTGCCGGGCGCCGAGGCGCTGCGCGTGCTGGCGCTGGACACGCTGGACCTGCACGCGCAGCCGCAGGGCAACCCGCAGGTCGCGGTGCACGGCCAGAACCTGGCCTACGTGATCTACACCTCGGGCTCCACCGGCAGGCCCAAGGGCGCGCAGATGTGCCATGGCAACGTGACGCGGCTGCTGGACGCGACCGACGCCTGGTTCGGGTTCGGACCGCAAGACACCTGGACCCTGTTCCATTCCTATGCCTTCGATTTCTCCGTCTGGGAAATCTTCGGGGCGCTGTGTACCGGCGGCACGCTGGTCATCGTGCCGTTCTGGGTCAGCCGCTCGCCGGAGGACTTCCTGCAACTGCTGCGCTCGCGCAAGGTGACGGTGCTCAACCAGACGCCGTCGGCGTTCGGCCAGCTGGCCAGCCTGCCGCAGGCCTACCTGGACCACCGGGACGACCGTGACGGCCGGGACGGCGAGGGCGACCAGGACCGCCTGTCGCTGCGCGTGGTGATCTTCGGCGGCGAGGCGCTGGACCCGCAGCGGCTGCGCCAGTGGATCGCGCACCACGGCGACCACAGCCCGCAGCTGGTCAACATGTACGGCATCACCGAGACGACGGTGCACGTGACCTGTCGCCGAGTCACCGCGGCGGACCTGGACCGGCAGCGCAGCCCGGTCGGCCTGGCGATTCCGGACCTCGGGCTGCGGGTGCTCGATGCGCAGCTGAACCTGGTGCCGGTGGGCGTGCCCGGCGAGCTGCACGTGTCGGGTGCCGGCCTGGCGCGCGGCTACCTGCACAGGGCCGGCCTCACGTCGGAGCGCTTCGTGGCGGCGGCGAACGGAGAGCGGCTGTACCGCACGGGCGACCTGGTGCGCTGGGACGCCGAAGGGCAGCTGGCGTACCTGGGGCGCATCGACCACCAGGTGAAGGTGCGTGGCTTTCGCATCGAGCTGGGAGAGATCGAGGCGCAGCTGCTGGCGCAGCCCGAGGTGCGGGAAGCCGTGGTGGTGGCCGACGAAGGCCCCGCCGTCACGCGCCTGGTGGGCTATGTGTCGGCGCACGCGGGCCATGTGGCCGACGTTGCGCAGCTGAAGTCGCGGCTGGGCGAAGCCTTGCCCGACTACATGGTTCCCGCCGTGGTCATGGTGCTAGACGGGCTGCCGTTGAACGCGAACGGAAAGGTCAACCGGCAGGCGTTGCCGGCGGTGGCGTTCACGAGCGAGCGGGCGTACGAGGCGCCCGTGGGCGCGCACGAGCAGAAGCTCGCGGCCATCTGGGCCGACGTGCTCGGCGTGGAACGCGTGGGCCGCGAGGACAGCTTCTTCGAGCTGGGCGGCCATTCGCTGCTGGCGCTGCGGCTGCTGGAGCGCATGCGCGCCCAAGGCCTGGCCGCGCAGGTGCGCACGCTGTTCCAGCAGCCCCGGCTCGGCGCCTTCGCGCAGGCGTCGGCGCAGGCGCCGGCGCGGGCCGAGGTGGTGGTTCCTGCCAACGGCATTCCGGCGGAGTGCCGGGCCATCGGGCCGGGGATGCTGACGCTGGTGGCGCTGGACGCGCGGCAGATCGCGCGCATCGAGGCGGCCGTGCCGGGCGGGGCCGCCAACATCCAGGACATCTATCCCCTGGTGCCCATGCAGGAGGGCATGCTTTTTCATCACCGCCTGCATGCCGAGGCGGACGCCTACGTCACGCTGAACAGCCTGAGCTTCGACAGTCGCGAAGGGCTGCTGCGCTTCGTCGCCAGCTTCAACGAGGTGATCGCGCGCCACGACATCCTGCGAACCGCCGTCATGTGGGAAGAACTCCCCGAACCGGTGCAGGTGGTGCATCGCCAGGCCGCGCTCGCGCTCCAGTGGCTCGCCGATGCAGCGCCGGCCGGCCTGCGCATCGACGTGCGCAAGGCGCCGATGCTCGCGGCCGTCGCAACGCATGACGCGGCCAACGCCCGCTGGCTGCTCCAGCTGTCCAGCCATCACCTGGTGGTGGACCACACCACGCTGGAACTGGTGGTCGAGGAAATCGCGCTGATCCAGCAAGGGCGGCGGGCCGAACTGCCGGCGCCCGTGCCGTTCCGGCGCTTCGTCGGCCAGGCCCGGCTGGACGGCGACCAGGCCGGGCACCAGGCCTTCTTCAGCCAGATGCTGGCCGACGTGGACGAGACGACGGCACCCTTCGGCCTGCTCGATGTGCAGGGCGACGGCACCCGGGTGCGGGAGGCCTCGGTGGTGCTGGACACCGGGCTCGCGGCGCAGGTCAGGCGCCAGGCGCAGGCGCACGGCGTGAGCGCCGCCGCGCTGTTCCACACGGCCTGGGCGATGGTGCTGGGCAAGACCGCGGGCCGGGACGACGTGGTGTTCGGCACCGTGCTGTTCGGGCGCATGCAGGGCGGTGCGAACGTGGACCGCGCCCTGGGCATGTTCATCAACACGCTGCCCGTGCGCATCCGGCTGGGAACGCAAGGCGTGCAGGCCTGCGTTCGGCACACGCATGCGGCGCTGATCGAGCTGATGCACCACGAATACGCCAGCCTGTCGCTGGCGCAGCGCTGCAGCGGACTGCCGCAGCGCATGCCGCTGTTCACGGCGCTGCTGAACTACCGCTACGGCGCGCGGCAGGGCAAGCCGGCAAACACTGTCGAAGCGGGCCAGCCGTGGCAGGGCATGCAGATCCTGGGCAGCAGGGAGCGCACCAACTACCCGGTCGAGATGGCGGTGGACGACCTGGGCGAAGGCTTTGCGCTGGCCGCGCAGATTCATGAATCGGTGGACGCCGGGCGCGTGTGCGGCCTGATGATCGCCGCCGTCCAGGCCATCGTGCAGGCCCTGTCGCAGCAGCCCGAGCGGCGGGTCTGCGAACTCGAGGTGATGTCCGGCGACGAGCAGCGCCAGCTCGCCGCGTGGGGCGAAAACACCGTGCGCTACGACGCCGACCTGCCGGTGCACCGGCTGATCGAGCGCCAGGTCGCGCGCCATCCGCAGGCGGTCGCGCTGGTCTTCGGCGACCAGGCCCTGAGCTACGCGGAACTCAACGCACGGGCCAATCGCCTGGCCCATTGCCTGATCGCGCTGGGCGTGAAGCCGGAGGCCAGGGTGGGCATCGCGGTGGAGCGCT
This sequence comes from Variovorax monticola, assembly GCF_051216855.1. Classification (NCBI taxonomy): domain Bacteria; kingdom Pseudomonadati; phylum Pseudomonadota; class Betaproteobacteria; order Burkholderiales; family Comamonadaceae; genus Variovorax; species Variovorax monticola. The sequence continues at coordinate 416,877 of NZ_JBPJZP010000003.1, read as the reverse complement.
CCATCGACATGGTGGTGGCCGTGCTGGCGGTCCTGAAGGCCGGCGGTGCCTATGTGCCGCTCGACCCGGAACACCCGGCGGACCGGCTGGCCTACATGGTGGCCGAGAGCGGCATCGGATGGCTGCTCACGCAGAGCCGGCTGGGCGCCCTGTGGCCGCGCGCCGGGGCGCTTCGGGTGCTGGCGCTGGACACGCTGGACACCGGCGGCTACGCCGATGCAAACCCGCAGGTCGCGCTGGACGGCGAGAACCTGGCCTACGTCATCTACACCTCCGGCTCCACCGGGAAGCCGAAGGGCGTGATGGTGCGGCACCGGTCGCTCAGCCACTTCATGCACAGCATGAAAGACGCGCCGGGCATGGCACCGGACGACGTGCTGGTGGCGGTCACCTCGCTGTCGTTCGATATCGCGGCCCTGGAGCTGTACCTGCCGCTGCTGAGCGGCGCGCGCATCGTGCTGGCGTCCAGGGATGCCGTGCGAAGCGGCGGCGCGCTCGGCGAGCTTCTGCATGCCTGCGGTGCCACGGTGCTGCAGTCGACGCCCGCGGGCTGGCGGCTGTTGCGGGCCACCGGGTGGAACGGCAGCCGGCGCGCGAACTTCAAGGGCCTGTGCGGCGGAGAAGCGCTGCAGCAGGACCTTGCCGACGATCTGGCGGCGCTCGGTGTCGAGCTGTGGAACATGTACGGTCCCACCGAAACGACGATCTGGTCCACGGCCGCGCGGGTTCGCGGCACGCCGCGCATCGGCGGGCCGATCGCGGCGACGACGCTCCATGTGCTGGACGGGTTCCTGAACCCGGCGCCCGTGGGCGTGCAGGGCGAGCTGTTGCTGGGCGGCATCGGCCTGGCGCGCGGCTACTTCCAGCGCGCCGGCCTCACGTCGGAGCGTTTCGTGGCGGCGGCGAACGGGGAGCGGCTGTACCGCACGGGCGACCTGGTGCGCTGGGACGCCGAAGGGCAGCTGGCGTACCTGGGGCGCATCGACCACCAGGTGAAGGTGCGCGGCTTTCGCATCGAGCTGGGAGAGATCGAGGCGCAGCTGCTGGCGCAGCCCGAGGTGCGGGAAGCCGTGGTGGTGGCGCACGAAAGTGCGAATGGTGCGGGTGGCACCGGTGGTGCGTCGCTGGTCGGCTACATCGCCCTGCAGGCCGGGCAGGCGATGGACACCGCCGTGCTGCGAACGCGGCTCGCGGCGGCGTTGCCCGACTACATGGTTCCGGCCGCCGTCGTCGTGCTCGAGCGCCTGCCCCTGAACGGCAACGGCAAGGTCGATCGCAAGGCACTGCCCGCGGCGCAGTTCGCGAGCGAGCGGGCCTACGAGGCACCCGCCGACGCGGTGGAAGCGCAGCTGGCCGCCCTCTGGGCCCAGGTGCTGGGCGTGGCGCGCGTGGGGCGGCACGACAATTTCTTCGAGCTCGGCGGGCATTCGCTGCTGGCTGCGCAGCTGGCGTCGAGGGCCCGCGTCGAAGGCGGCTTCGAGCTGCCGCTGCGCCAGATCTTCGAGCACCCGGTGCTCCTCGATCTTGCAGGCGTGGCCCGCCAGGCGATGCACGAGGCCCCGCCGGCCGGCCAGGTGCCGGTGCTGCAACCGATCGGCCGCGCGGCCGAGATGAAGCTCTCGCCCGCGCAACAGCGCCTGTGGCTGGTGAACCGGCTGGCCGATGCATCGGCCGGCCGGCACGCGGCCTACAACATCTCCGCGGCGCTGCGTCTGTCGGGCGCGCTCGACGTCGATCTGGTCCGGGCCACGCTCGATGCGCTCGTGCAGCGGCACGAAGTGCTGCGCACCTGGTTCCCCGAGAACGACGACGGCGATCCCGTGGCGCGCATCGCGCCGGGCGGTGGCCTTGTCGTTCCGCTGGCGGACCTCTCGGACCTCTCGGGCCTCTCGGGCGAAGGCCAGGCGAGCGCGATGCACGCCGCGCTCGCCGCGCACGCGGCCACCGCGTTCGACCTGGGCGCCCGCCCGGCCTTCGCGGCCGCCGTGCTGCGCCTGCAGCCCGAGGTGCATGTGCTGCTGCTGTGCGTGCACCACATCGTGTTCGACGGCTGGTCGGAAGCGGTCTTCGTGCAGGACTTCATGGCCCTGTACGCGGCGCTGCGGGCCGGGCGGGCTTCGCCGCTCGCGCCCCTCGCCATCCAGTACGCGGACTACGCCGACTGGCATCACCGCAAGATCGCGCAGCACTTTGAGCGCGACGCCGCGTTCTGGCGCGACTACCTGCAAGGCGCCCCCGCCGTGTCCACGCTGGGCCCCGACCGCGCGCGCCCCCGCGTGGCGTCGGCGGAGGGCGACACGGTCGGCATCGACGTGGGGCACGCGCTCGCGCAGGCGTTGCACGGCCTGGCCAGGGCGCAGAAGACCTCGCTGTACGTGGTGCTGCTGTCAGCCTTCCTGCTGATGCTGCACCGGCAGGCGGCCGCCGACGACCTGGTGGTCGGCACCGACGTTGCCGGGCGCGACCACCCGGCGCTCGAGGACCTGATCGGCTTCTTCGTCGGCGTGGTGCCGCTGCGCTCCCGGCTCACGCCCGCGCTGGCGTTCGTGCAGTGGCTCGCGAAGGTCAAGGAGAGCGTGCTGTCGGCCTTCGAGCACCAGGACGTGCCGTTCGAGCAGATCGTCGAGCTGGCCGGCGTGCCCCGCACCCGTGAACACAGCCCGCTGGTGCAGGTGCTGTTCGTCATGCAGAACACGCCCGAAGGGCGCTTCGAGATCCCGGGCGTCGTCGTCGAGCCCATCGCGAAACCCGTGACCACCTCGAAGTTCGATCTCGCGGTCTTCGTGAGCGAGAGCGCGCGCGGCCTGCGCGCCGAGTGGACCTTCGCCTCCGGCCTGTACCGGCGCGAAACCATCGAGCGCGCATCGCTCGCATGGCGCGACCTGTTGCAGCAGGTGGTCGCCGCACCCGAGGGGCTGCTGGAGCATTTCGTCATTCAAGCCAACCCGGAAAGAAAAACCATGTCATCCAGTTCGCCCGCGCTGGGCAAGTTGCACAAGCTCAGGAAATTCGCGGACAAGGAGCGTGGTGCCCCGGCGGCGCCGCGCCCGCCCGTGCGCACCTCCTTCCTTTCAGCGCAGCGGGCGTTCCCGCTGGTCATCGAGGCCGCGAGCGGCGACATCGACGCGGTGGCGTGGGCCCGCGAACAGCGCGACTACATCGAGGCCAGCCTGTGCACGCATGGCGGCATCCTGCTGCGCAACTTCGGCCTGCGCACGCCGCAGGAGTTCGAGGCCTTCGCGGAAGTGATCGAGCCCGAGCTCTACGGCGGCTACGGCGATCTGCCGAAGAAGGAGGGCGGGCGCAACACCTACCGCTCGACGCCGTACCCCGAGCGCCAAATGATCCTGTATCACAACGAGAGCTCGCATCTCGAGCGCTGGCCGCGCAAGCAGTGGTTCTTCTGCGAGCAGCCTTCGCCCGTGGGCGGCGCCACGCCCATCGTCGATTGCCGGGAGATGCTGCGCCACCTGCCGCCCGACATGGTGGCCGAGTTCGAGCGCAAGGAGCTGCTGTACGTGCGCACCTTCATGCCCCGGCTGGACGTGAGCTGGCAGCACTTCTTCAAGACCGACAGCAAGGCGCAGGTCGAGCACCGCCTTGCGCTGGCCGGCACGGCCTGGCGCTGGCTGGACGACCAGACGCTGCAGACGCGCACCCGCTGTCCCGCGGTGATCACGCACCCGGTCACGGGAGAGCGCGTGTTCTTCAACCAGGTCCAGCTGCACCACGCGAGCTGCCTGGAGGCGGACGCGCGCGAAGACCTGCTGGCCGTGGCCGGCGGCCTGGACCGGCTGCCGCGCCACGTGACCTATGGCGACGGCACGCCGATCGACGACCAGACCATGGCCGTCGTCGGCCGTGCGTATGAAGCCTGCGCCGTGCGCTTCGACTGGCGCCAGGGCGACGTGGTGATGCTCGACAACATGCTCGCGGCGCACGCGCGCGACCCGTACGAGGGGCCGCGCAAGATCGTGGTCGCGATGGGCGCGATGTGCGACCGCGCCATGCTCGCGCAAGCGGCCGGCGCAGGCGACAGGTCGCCCGCCGCCGCAGGGCGGCCCGTGGTGTCGGAGGGCTGAAGCCATGGCTGCGATGTTCGAGCACCATTCTTCTTCCTCTTCGTCTTCTTCGTCCTTGCCGCTCAGCCCCGAGCAGCGTGCCGTCTGGGCCCAGCACGGCGAGCAGGCCGCGATCGGCGCGCCCAAGCTCGTGCTGCTGGCCGACATCGAAGGCGAGCTCGATGCGGCGCGCCTGGAGGCCGCGGTGCAATCGGTGGTGCGAGCCCATGGCGCCTTGCACGCGGCGGTGTTGCAGGTGCCGGGTTTCCGTGGCTTGCGGCAGCAGGCGGGCGATGCGGCGCCGCCGCTGCAATGGCACAGGATCGACCTTCGCGGTGGCGCCGACCGCGCCGACTGCGCGGCCGCGCTGGCCGACTGGAGCGCCGCCTGCACGCAAGCGCCGCTGGACGTTGCAAGCGGCGCGATGCTGCGCGTCGGCATCGCCCGGGTCGGCGAAACGCGGCACAAGCTGCTGCTGGTGGCCAGCGTGTTCGCCGCGGACAAGGGCAGCCTGCACGGCTTGCTGGACCAGGTGGCCACGGCCTGCCTGACGGGGCAGGCCGTCGATGCGGACGAGGTCTTTCAGTACGCGCAGTTCGTCGAATGGCGCCAGGACCTCGACGGCGCCGACGAAGCGGTCGAAGGGCGCGCCTATTGGCGTGCCTGCATCGAAGGTGCCGACGCGCTGCAGGCGCCACGGCTGAACACCCGCATGGACGGGGAGCGCGAGGCCACGCCGGCGGGCGTGCGCGCACGCATCCGCCACACGCTGCCTCTTGACGCGACGCTCGCTGCCCGCGCGCAGGAAGTGGCCGGGCAGAACGGATGCGACACGGCGCTGCTGATGCAGGCCGTGTGGTGGCTGCTGCTGGCGCGGCTGGCGGGCCACCGGCCGTTCGTTGCCGGCTGGCAGAACGATTGCCGGCGCGACTACGAAGTGATGCAGGGCGCCGTGGGTGTGTTCGAGAAGATCCTGCCGATGGTGGTGGACATCGCGCCCGAAACGCGTTTTACGGACTGGCTCGCGCGCCTGGGCGCAACGCTCGAGGCGCACACCGAGGCGCAGGAGTACTGGGCGATCGATGCGCCGCCGATGTCCGCGCACCTCGACGTGGGGTTCACGTTCGACGAGGCGCCGGTGCGGCTGCAGGGCGGCATGGCTTGGCGCGTGGAGGCCGCGCCCGGGCCGTCGCCCTGCTTCGAGCTGGCGCTGCAGGTCGGGCAGATCGGGCAGGCCGGACAGCCCGGGCAGGGGGTCTCCCTGCGCGTGCATGCCGATGCAGCGCGCCACTCGCCGCAGTCGCTGGAGCGGCTGCTGTGGCAGTACGCCACCTTGCTGGCGAGTGCCCTGGCGCAGCCGCATGCGCCGGTCGGCGGTCTTGCGCTGGTCGGCGAGCGCGAGCGCGAACTGCTGCTGCGCGCGGCCCATGGCGCGGTGGCCGACTTCGGAACCCTCACGCTGGGCGAGCAGGTCGCCGGCTGGGCGCGCGCGACGCCGGACGCGCCCGCGCTGGAGGCTGGCGATGTGCGGCTGAGCTACCGCGAATTCGATGCGCGAATCGACCGCATGGCGCGCGGCCTGCGGGCCCGGGGGGCCGTGGCAGGCACGCTGGTGGCGCTCGACCTGCCGCGCTCGGCCGACCTGCTGGTGGCGATGCTCGCGAGTTGGCGAATCGGAGCGGGCTACCTGCCGTTGGACCCCGAGTGGCCCGCCGCCCGCCGCCAGGCCGTGTTGGAAGATGCCAGGCCGTCGCTCGTGCTCCATGCCGCCGTGCCGTTGCCGGCCGGCCCCGTGCCGTGGCGACAGGTTTCGCTGGACGCCATGGACGCCATGGACGACAAGGACCTCGGCGGCGCGGCCGACAGCGTGCCGGCACACCGGCCCGCCCTGCACGACCTGGCCTATGTGCTCTACACCTCGGGCTCGACCGGCACGCCCAAGGGCGTGGTGATCGAGCAGGGCCAGCTGCTCAACTACGTGGCCGCGGTGTCGTCGGCCATGGACCTGGGCCGGTGCCGCCGCTGGGCGCTCACCAGCTCGGTCGTCGCGGACCTGGGCAACACGGCGCTCTTCAGCGCGTTCCACAACGGCGCCTGCCTCGTCGTGGCAGGACCGGGCGACGTGAAGGACGCGCACGCCTTCGCGAACTTCATGCGCGAGCGCCGCGTCGACGCACTCAAGATGGTGCCCTCCCACCTGGAGGCCCTGCTGGAAGACGAGGCGCCGCAGCTGCCCGCCACGCTGGTGCTGGGCGGCGAGGCCGCACCGCGCTCGCTCATCGAGCGCATCGCCCGGCTTGCACCGCAGACCGTGGTCTACAACCACTACGGCCCCACGGAAACGACGGTGGGTGTGATGGTGCACCGGGTGTCCGCAGGCGGGGCGGCGGCCGCGTCCGCGCTCTCGGGCGCGGCTTCGGTCTTGCCGCTGTCTCGCGTGCTGGCGAACAACCGTGTCCACGTGCTGGACGAGGCCTTGCAACCGGTGCCTGCCGGCGCGCTCGGGGCGGTGTACGTCGGCGGCGCGCAGCTGTGCCGCGGCTACCTGAACCGGGAGGTGGAGGGCGCCTTCGTGGCCGATCCGTTCCTGCCCGGGCAAAGGCTCTACCGCACGGGCGACCTGGCGTGCGTGCTGCCCGAAGGGGGGCTGCGCCTGGCGGGACGCGCCGACGACCAGGTCAAGGTGCGGGGCTTTCGGGTGGAGCCGGCCGAGGTGGAGGCGGTGTTGCTGTCGCAGCCCGGCGTGCGGCAGGCCGTGGTTCTGGTTCTGGCGCCGGCCGGCGGCGGTGCCGACGCCGAGCTCCGGGCCTTCGTCGTGGCCGACGCAGCGCTCGCATCCGAGGCCGGCCGTGCGGCGCTGACGGGGCAGCTGGCCACGCTGTTGCCGGCGCACATGGTGCCCGCGCGTTGCACCTTCGTCGCGGAGTTCGCGCGGCTGCCGAACGGAAAAATCGACCGGCAGTCGTTGCGGGCCGCGGCAGGTGCCGACGAGCGGGGCGCGGGCATGGCGGGCACGGCGGCTGCGGCGGTGGTGACGCCGCCGCGCGACGCCCTTGAATCGGTGCTGGCCGAGTGCATGGCCACGCTGGTCCGGCGCGACGCCATCGGCGTGGACGACGACTTCTTCGAACTGGGCGGGCATTCGCTGCTGGTGATCAAGCTGGTGGCGCGCCTGCGCAAGCTGCTGCGCGTCGATGTGGCGCCGGGGCTGGTGTTCGACCATCCCTCGGTCGCCACGCTGGCGGCGGCGCTTCGGGCGATGGAGGGCGCGGACACCGAGCGAATGGAAACATGGGCGCGCACTCACGAAGAGGCCCGGCGCATGGATGCGCCCGCCGCATGAGCGGCGGGTTGCACAGCGCATGCACATGCACATGCACATGCACATGCACAGGATCGGTTTGACATGCAGGATGGAACAGCGATGAACGGCACCCACGCGGCGCAGCGGATTTCGGCAAGCAACGACGGGGCGGAGAACGACGGGTGGGAGGACGACGACGGCATCCGCCACCGCGTGTCCGACGGCGACGAGGTGCCGTTGTCGCCCGCGCAGGAGCAGCTCTGGTTCCTGCAGCGCCTGGCGCCGGGGCTGACGGCGTACAACCTGCCGCGCAGGTTCAACCTGCACGGCCCGCTGGACGCGGACGCGCTGGAGCGTGCGTTCCAGGCCCTGATCGATCGCCACGGCATCCTGCGCACCCGCTTCTTCGAGAAAGACGGCGTGCCCATGCAGCAGATGCTGCGCAACGCGGCATTCGTGCTGCAGCGCGTCGACCTGTCGGGGCAGGCCGAGGCCGGGCGGCAGGCGCGCGCCGACGCGCTCGCGGGCGAGACGGCGCTGCACGTGTTCGACCTGGAGGCCGCCCCCGCGCTGGTGGCGCGCCTGATCAGGCTGTCCGACCACGCGCATGTGCTGGCGGTCTGCCTGCACCACATCGTGTCGGACGCCTGGTCCAACCCCCTTCTGTCGGCGGACCTTGCGTCGGCCTACCGGCTGGCATCGGCGTCGGGCGCGGCCGTGCGGCTGCCGGCCTTGCCGGTGCAGTACGCCGACTACGCGCTGTGGCAGCGCGAGCGCCTGCAGGGCGATGGCCTGGCCACGCAGTTGAACTACTGGAACGCCCACCTGGGCGCCGACGTGCCGCCGCTGGAGTTGCCGCTCGAGGGCGCGCGTGCGTCGCGGCAGACCTTCAACGGCGCCGTGCATCGCTTTGCGCTGGAGCCCGCGCTGGCGGCGGCGTTGCAGAAGTTCTGCCGCGCCGAGAAGTGCACGCCCTTCATGGTCTTGCTCGCGACGTGGCAGATGCTGCTGGGCCGGTACAGCGGGCAGAACGACTTTGCGGTCGGCGTGGCCAACGCCGGGCGGCATCGCGAGGAGGTGCGCGACCTGGTCGGGTTCTTCATCACGACGCAGGTGTTCAGGGCGCGCCTTGCGCCGCGCGCCACGTTGCGCGACATCTGCCGCGGGGTGCGTCGCGATGCGCTCGGCGCACTGGCGCATGCGGACCTTCCGCTGCAGGCGCTGCTGGCCAGCCGCCACGAGAAGCGCGACGCGTCGCGCAACCCGCTGTTCCAGGTGATGTTCGGCGTGCAGATGAGCGACAGCGCGGCCGAGCTCGCGTTCGGCGAGGCGCGCACGCAGCAGATCGGCGCCGACAACGCGAGCGCCAAGTTCGACCTGTCGCTGGATTTCTTCATCGAGCCGACGAAGGCGCACGCGCAGATCGAATACAACACCGACCTGTTCGGCGAGGCGAGCGTGGCGCGGCTGGCGGGCTGGTACGTTCGCCTGCTCGGCGCGTTGACGCTCGATCCGGACCGGGTCTTCTCGGACATCGACCTGTCGAGCCCGGCCGAGCGCGCGCAGCTGTCGGCCTGGGGCGTGAACGCGCGGCGCCACGACGATGCGCAGCCCGTGCACCGCCTGTTCGAGCGCCATGCCGCGCAAAGCCCGCTGGCGCCCGCGCTGGTGTTCGGCGAGCGCACGCTGAGCTACGGCGAACTCAACGCAAGGGCCAACCGCCTGGCGCACCGCCTGATGGCGCTGGGCGTGAAGCCCGAGGCCAGGGTGGGCATCGCGGTGGAGCGCTCCATCGACATGATGGTGGGCATCCTCGCGATCCTGAAAGCGGGCGGCGCCTACGTGCCGCTGGACCCGGGCTATCCGGCGGACCGGCTGGCCTACATGGCCGAGGACAGCGCCATCGCGCTGCTGCTGACGCAGTCGGGCGTGGCGGCGCGCCTGCCCTTCGGCCGGGCGCTGGCGATGCTGGCGCTGGACACGGCGGACTGCGATGCGCCAGCGCTCGACAACTCGGGCCAGCCCGCGTGGCCCGCGCACAACCCGCAGGTCGCGCTGCATGGCGAGAGCCTGGCCTACCTGATCTACACCTCGGGCTCCACCGGCAAGCCCAAGGGCGTCGGCATCGCGCACGGGGCGCTGGTGCGGCACGCCCAGGAGTCCGTGCGCTTCTTCGGCCTGACGCCGGCGGACCGCATGCTGCAGTTCTCGACGCTGAACTTCGACGGCTTCATCGAGCAGACCTTCGCGCCGCTCGTCGCGGGCGCCGCGATCGTGCTGCGCGGGCCGCTGCTGTGGGACAGCGACACCTTCTACCGCGAGCTCATCGACAAGCAGATCAGCGTGGCCGATCTCACCACCGCCTACTGGCTGCTGCTCGCGCAGGATTTCGCGCGGCACGGCGTGCGCTCCTATGGCGCGCTGCGGCAGGTTCATGCGGGCGGCGAAGCCATGCCGAGCGAAGGGCTCAACGCCTGGCGCACGGCGGGCCTGGGCGGGGTCACGCTGCTCAACACCTACGGGCCGACCGAGGCCACGGTCACCGCGTCGGTGCTGGACTGCGCGCCGTACCTGGAGGCCGGCCACGAACTGCCGCAGCGCATGCCCATCGGCGTGCCGCTGGCCGGGCGCGCGCTGCGCGTGGTGGGCGCCGATTTCGGCCCGGTGCCCCAAGGCGCGGCGGGCGAGCTGTGCATCGGCGGCGCGCTGCTGGCGCGCGGGTACCTGGGGCGTGCGGGCCTGAGCGCGCAACGCTTCGTGGCGGACCCGTTCGACGACGCCGGCGGCCGGCTCTATCGCACGGGCGACCTGGTGCGATGGAACGCGCACGGCCAGCTGGAGTACCTCGGGCGCATCGACCACCAGGTGAAGATCCGCGGTTTCCGGGTCGAGCTGGGCGAGATCGAGGCCAGCCTGCTGGCGCAGCCCGGCGTGCGCGAGGCGGTGGTGGTGGCCAGCGAAAGCCCTTCGGGTGCGCGGCTGGTGGGCTATGTGTCGGGGCACGGCCTCGACACCGCGCCGCTGCGCCTCAGGCTCGGCGAGCTGCTGCCCGACTACATGGTGCCCGCGGCGCTGGTGGCGCTGGCGGCGTTGCCGCTGAACGCGAACGGCAAGGTGGACCGCAAGGCGCTCCCGGCGCCGGAGTTCGGGGTGGCGCAGGCGCCCGTGGAACCGCCGCAGGAGGGCGCGCAGGGCGCATTGGAGGCCGCGCTGGCCGCCATCTGGGCACAGGTGTTGCGCGTGCCGCGCGTGGGGCGCCACGACAACTTCTTCGAGCTGGGCGGCGATTCCCTCGTGGCGCTCAGGCTGCTGGCCAGAATCAACAAGTCGCGTGTGCTGAGCGTGCAGATGTCGCTGCAGGACCTGCTCGAGAAACAGACGATCGCCAGGCTGGTCGCGCAGCTGGACATCGGCGCGCCGCCGCAGCCCGTGCAGTTGCTCAACGCGCATGCCGGGCCGGCGCAGGCGATGCCGCTCTTTTGCGTGCCGCCCGCGCTGCGCCACCCGATCGACTATCGGCCGATGGCGCGCCACCTGGAAGGCACGCGCGCCGTCTACGGCCTGAGCTACACCGACGACATCGACGCGCTGGATTCCATCGAGCAGATGGCGCGGTTCTATGCCGACGCCATCCGCAGGACGCGGCCGCAAGGGGCGGTCGGCATCGTCGGCTGGTCGCTGGGCGCGGTGGTCGCGGTGCATGTCGCCAGCCTGCTGGAGCAGGAGGGCGTCGACGTGGCCTTCCTCGGCATGATCGACAGCTTCCTGCTGGACGAGCGCTTCGATCCGCACGGCTGGTACCTCGACTTTCGCGATTTCGTGCAGGACACGGCCGACGCCCGCATGGGCCGCGAAGCCGTCGACGCGATGCTCGACCGCTTCGAGCCCGTTCGCTCAGGCTCCGATGAGACCGTGCGCGACGCCGTCGCGCACATCGTGGCGGCGGCCGGCATGGGCATGCGGCCGGCCGACATCGTCCAGGGGATCGTGGCCACCCGGCGCATGAACGCGATCACGCAAAAGATCGGCGCGTTCCCGCGCTTGAACGTGGCGCCGCATTTCTGGTGGAAGAAAGGAAGAGCTGCCGCGGAGAAGACCGCGCTGCTGTCGCAGTTCGGGGGCGAGGCGCGTGCCTCGCTCGAGGTGGACGCCGACCACCAGGGCATCGTGCGCAACCCGGCGCTGCTGGGCCAGCTGGATGCGGCCCTGTGCGATGCGCAGCTCAGGGGTGCTGCAATGGCCGCGGGTTGACGGGGGCCGCCGCATTCGTCCGGCGGCAGACCTGCTGCATGACGAATGCGGCAGACCTGCCGCATGACGAATGCGGCGGGCTGCCGTCAGGTCAGAACTTGTAGCGCGCCGTCAGGGTTGCCGCGCGGCGTGTGCCCTGGTAGCACTCGCCGTGGTAGCAGATCGCGTTGTACTTCTTGTCCGCCAGGTTGGAGACGTTGAGCGCGAAGCGCCACGGGCCGCGTTCGTAGTGCGCGGACGCATCGATGAGCGTCACGCCGCGTTCGAACGTTGTGTTCTGCTCGTCGTTCTGGCGCTTGCCGATGTAGCGCACGCCGCCGCCGAACCCCAGGCCGTTGCCCAGGGTGTAGTCGAGCCACACCGAGGCGGACTGCTTGGGCACCAGCGGCGGGATCTTGCCGACCTCGTCGGGGTCCAGGCTGGCGAGCACCTTCATGTCCAGCCAGGTGTAGGCGGCGGCAATGTTCAGGCCCGGCGCAATTTCGCCCTTGGCCTCCAGCTCGATGCCGCGCGAGCGCTGCTTGCCGGTCTGGCGTTCCTCGGAGGTCGCCGGGTCGGCGGTGACCACGTTGGTCTTGCGCAGGTCGAAGGCCGCGGCGGTGAACAGGGTGCGCGTGCCCACGGGCTGGAACTTGACACCCACCTCGACCTGCTTGCCGCGGCTGGGCTTGAAGGGTTCGCTGTTGATGTCCACGCCGCTGTTGGGCAGGAAGGACGTGACATAGCTGACGTAGGGCGCCCAGCCGTTGCCCAGCAGGTAGGTCAGCCCCGCGCGGCCGCTGAACGCGCTGTCCGATTTGCGGGTGTGGGTGAAGTCCAGGTGGTTGTCGGTGATCTGGCGCACGTGGTCCTGGCGCCCGCCGAGGGTGACGACCCAGTTCTCGCCGAACTTGATCTGGTCCTGGGCGTAGAAGCCGGTCTGGCGCGTCGACTGGGACAGGTTGCTCAGCGGCTCGGTGGGCAGCGTCACGGCCTGGCCGTAGACCGGGGCGAACAGGTCGAGGTCGGGGGCCGCGCCGATGAAGCGCCGCTGCTTGCCCTTCTGGTCGCTGTAGTCCACACCCAGCAGCACCGTGTGCTCGACCGAGCCGTAGCGCAGCTTGCCCTGGACGTTGGTGTCCAGCGCGGCCAGGTCCACGGGGTCGTTCCAGGTCCTGGCGATGCGCGCCAGCGTGTGCTGGTCTTTGCCGATGGAGTCGGCCCAGACCACGCGCCGGCTCAGGTCGATCTGGCTGTAGCGGAAGTTCTGGCGCAGGGTCCAGCTGTCGTTCAGTGCCGTTTCGAAGCGGTAGCCGATGGCGCTCGACGTCTGCTTGAGCTGGCCGAAGCTGTAGTCGCCCACCTTGATCGGGTAGAGACGGTAGTTCTGGGTGAGGTAGTAGGGGTCCTCGCCCGTGTTGTTCCTGAGGAATTCGCCGAAGACGGTCAGCGAGGTGGTGGCATTGGGCTGCCAGCGCACGGAAGGCGCGATGTAGCTGCGCGTGTGGTTCAGCTTGCGGCCGTCGGGGTAGCGGTCCTGGTCGTTGCTGTCCAGGCTCACGCCGACCAGGCGATAGCTCAGGTCGGTGTTGTTGCCGATCTGGTCACCCAGGTCGAATGCCAGTTGCTTGCGCTGGAAGCTGCCGTACTGGAGCTCGATCTCGCGGATGCGCTCGCCGTTGGCCAGCTTGCTCACGCGGTTGACGATGCCGCCCGCGTCGCCCTGGCCGAACACCATCGATGCCGGGCCGCGCAAGACCTCCACGCGCTCCAGCCCATAGGGCTCGGTCAGGTAGTAGGTGGGGCCGAACGGCGGCTGGGCGAGGCCGTCCCTGAAGACGCCGTAGGTGGTGGCGAAGCCGCGCAGCAGGATGTACTCCCAGCCGCGGTTGTCGGGGCCGTACATGCCGGTGGTGACGCCGGGCGTGTAGCGAATGGCCTCCATGACGTCCTGCGCGCCGCGCGCGTCCATTTCCTCGCGGCCGATGACGGAGATCGACTGCGGCACCTCGAGCACCGGGGTGTCGGTCTTGGTGGCCGTGGCGGTGCGGCGCGCTGCATAGCCGGGGAAGGGGCCGGTAGGCGATTCGTCGGCGTTGGCCACCACCTGCACGGCGGGCAGCGTGTTCGGGGCGCCGGAAATGTCGGCGGCGCGGCGCACGGCGAAGCCGCCGTTGGCGGTGCGCGTGGCTTCCAGCGAGGAGCCGGCGAGCATCTGGCGCAGGGCCTGCTCCACCGTCAGCCTGCCTGCCACGGCGCGCGAACTGGTGCCGGCGACCACGTCGCCCGCGGCGAACACCTGCACGCCGGTCTGGCGCGAAAACTCGTTCAGCGCGGCGCCGAGGGCCTGCGACGGCACTTGCACGTCGAACACCTGCGCCACGGCCTGGCCGGACGCCTGCGCGGAAGCCGGGGGTGCCCAGGCGGTGAGAACGGAACCGAACGCCGCAGCGAGCGCGGCGTTCAGCAGATGTTGACGAGGCAGGGGACGCATAGAAGAACAACTCCAGTTTTTCGAATTACGACGTATTCACATTCAGGTGCGGATGCCGGCCTGGTTTTCGGTCCTGGTCCGGTCGCTGGCGCATCTATGAGTAAGACGTTCGAACTCATCAAACAGAGACACCCCCGCGCCAACTTTTTTCAGGCGCGGCCGCCCGCGACGGGGTTGTCAGGTCTGGAGCGCTTCGGGCTGCGGCCTCGGCTGCGGCGCCGCACCGGCCGGCGTGGCCAGCAGGGCGCTGCCGATTTCGCCCGTCCTGAGCGACGTGACGGACAGCAGCGTGTCGCTCAGCCCGTGCGAATCCTCGCAGGCGCCCTGCAGGTAGATGGCCGGCTGGAAGCCTGGCGCGGCCAGCACGCGGTAGTGCCGGTCGACCTCGTAGTCGCCCAGGTAGCCCGCCAGCGGCGCGAGCAGCGCCTTGTGGTGCTCCCGCGCGTAGCCGGTGGCGAGCACCACGGCGTCGTAGCGCACGGTGTGCTCGCGCAGCGCGTTCCGGTCCCACAGCGCCAGGTGCACGCCCTGGCCGTCGGCCGTGACGTTGCGGATGTCGTGCCGGCGCAGCAGGCGCAGGCGGTTGCCGCCGGTCACGCGCTGCTGGTAGAAGGCCGCGTAGATCTGCTGGATCAGCGCCAGGTCGGCCACCGCGTAGTTGGTGTGCCAGAACTCGTCGAGCAGCGCGGCGCGCTCTTCGTCGGAGCGGCTGAAGGTGTAGTCGGTGAACTCGGCGTTGAAGATCTCGTTGACGAAGGGGCTGTCGTCGGCAGGGCGGATCGAGCGTGCGCGCGTGACGAGGTCGACCTGCGGCGCGCCGGGGCGGCCCTGCAGGTCCATGAAGATCTCGGCCGCGCTCTGCCCCGCGCCCACCACGGCGATGCGGCGCGCGTGCGGCAACTGTGCGATGTCCTGCAGGTAGCTGCTCGAATGAAAGACGCGCGGGTCGTTGCGCAGGGTGCGAAAGCCGTCGGGAATGTTGGCCGTGCCGCCGATGCCGACCACCAGGTTGCGCGTGAGCCGCTCGACCAGCTTGCCCGCAGGGTTGCGCGAGCGCACGCGCAGCAGCGCCACCTCGCCGCCCCTGTCCTCGGGCAGCACCTCGAACACCTCCTCGCCGTAGGCGCAGGCGTGCTCGAACTGCTCGGCCGCCCACGACAGGTAGTCGTTGAACTCGTGCCGGCTGGGGAAGAAGCTCTTCAGGTTGACGAAATCGGTCAGCCGGCCTTTTTCATGCAGGTAGTTGATGAAGGTGAAGCGGCTGGTCGGGTTGCGCAGCGTGGCAAGGTCCTTCATGAAGGAGATCTGCATGTGCGCATGGTCCAGCAGCATGTGCGGGTGCCAGGCGAAGCTCGGCTGCCTCTCGATGAACATCGCATCGAGCGGCCGGGCGGCGGGGCGCTTTTCCTCGAGCGCGATGGCCAGGGCGATGTTGGACGGGCCGAACCCGATCCCGACCAGATCATGGACGTGTGGCATGGAAATCAACTCCTGTGATGGGGGGCGGCTCGCCGCGTGCGGCGGCCTGCCCTGGGCCGTGTGTAAGAAGACGCCCGGCGGCGCCGGATGTTCACGCGGGCACGGTCTCGGCCATCAGGGCCAGGCCCTGGTGGAGCGCGGGGAACAGGCTGCGGTTGAAGTTGTTCCAGCGCAGCTCGAGGATGGTGTCCGCGGGGTCGATGTCGGTGCCCAGCACGTCGAAGATCACCTCGCCGGAATCGATGCCGGTGTCCACGTAGTGGAAGGAGGCGCCGGTCTTGAGCACCGGCTCGACCGCGACCGTCTCGCGCGTGCGCCAGTCGACCACCCGCTGGCCCCTGGCGCCGTACAGCGCGTCGAGCGTGGCCCAGGCGCCGCGCCGCTCGAAGGGCGACCCCAGCCGCGTGATGCCGGGATGGATGTTGGCGATGCGGCGGAAGAAGGGGCTCTCGGGCCGTGCCAGCTTGTCCAGGATCACCAGCAGGCCGTCGAGCACGACGATGTCGGCCTCCAGTGCGTGGAGCCGGTTGAGCAGGCGCTGCTCGAACTCCTTCTTGCCGGCGGCGCGCTCGGTCGCCGCGTCCAGCGGCAGCCGCCGGTAGGTCGAGGGCACGCCGTGGAAGATGTCGTTGACGCGGCGGCCCTGCACCTGGAGCCCGGCGGGAAAGATCCACTGGCGCGAGGGGTCGAAGCCGAAGCCGTAGTCCTGCAGGGCCTTGCGGTCGCGCGGCGAGCCCTCGTCGTCGTCGAACAGCACCGCCTCCAATGCGCAGGCGTCGCCCAGCGGCGTGCGGTCGAGCGCTTCAGCCAGGTACTCCAGCGGCGATTTCATGTAGCGCTGGCCGCCCTTGTAGTCGATGTGCTGGCCGGCCTTGTCGGCCGCCGCGTTCCTCAGGGACATGATGTAGACGAGTTTTGCCTTGGGTACGGTGGACATGGAGATGCGCCTGGTGGTGGGGGGAAGAGGGTCGGGGCCGGTTGGCGGAGTCAGCGGTGCGCCGGCGACAGCGGGCAGGCGCCGCAGTAGCCTTCGCGCGGCAGCAGGTGGAAGAGGCAGCATTGGCGGTGCAGCTTCACGGTGCGTTCACGGTCCTTGTCGCTCTCGCTGCCTTCGCCGCCCACGCGAATTTCGCGCTGCGGGCCCGGCAGCGGGTTGGTCCATGCGGCTTCGCCCTGCGGGGTGCCGGCCGGCCAGGCGGCGGTGTGCAGCAACTGGCGCCTGTCTTCAGCGATGGGAGTCGCGCCGCCGGTCAGCGCCAGCGCCTGGTCGAGCACCGGCTCCAGGCTGCGCGCCGCATTGCCCCACAAAATCTTCACCGGCACGCCCGCCAGGCTGCACAGCGCCGAGAACAGCGGCGCCAGGTGGTGCCGCAGCAGCGCCGCGTAGCGCGCCCCGGTGGTCTCGCCGGGTTGCGGCCGGCCCAGCTCTCGGATGTGAAAGCTCAGCGGATGGGCGTGCGGGCCCAGCCGCACCCACACCTGGTGGGCGGCCATGGGAAATCCGTGTTGCAGCACGCTGGCGGCGGCCGCGACCGGGGGCAGCAGCAGGCCGAGGTAGCCCAGGCTCCAGGCCGAAGCCACGGCGCGCAGGTCCTTGCCTTCCACACCCAGGTGCGACGCATGCAGGCGCAGCACGCGGCCCAGCAACTCGGGCGAGCGCACCAGGTCGGCCACGCGCAGCGCGTCAGCAGGTGGTTGCGGCGCGCACTGCAAGGCCTCGCCGTGCGGCGCCAGGTCGCCCCGGAACAAGGGCTCCAGCAGGGCGATCATGGCGCCGTGGGGCGAAGGAGCGCGCGGGCGGCGCGGCGATTTGCAGGAGGCATGAAGCTAGGACGGTTGGGCCGCGCCGGTGTTCATGCCGGCGTGCTCCGAACACGGCATGAACATTTGCGGCGGCCACCCGTCTAGTGGGGTACAGGCGGCCCGTTGCCGCCTCCCTCCGTTTTGCTCCGGCGGCAGGCTTGCCCGCGCCACCGGACCCCAGTCGCCCGCGGGCGGAAAGAGTTCTTGCATGACCACTGCCCCCGCTCCCGACGGCGAGTTCGCACGCCTGCTCAAGCCGTTCCTGCCGTGGATCCTGCTCTCGGCGGTCACGGGCATCGGTGCGGGCGCGGCCACGGTCGCGCTGCTGAGCACCATCAACCAGGTGCTCAACCGGCAGGGCGGCCTGTCCGGCGGCCTGCTGCTGACCTTCATCGCGCTGTGCGCCGTGGCGCTGTTCGGGCGCATGGTGTCCGATGTCTCCACCAACTACGTCGGCCAGCGGGTGGTCGCGCAGGTTCGCAAGAGCCTGGCGCAGAAGATCCTGTCGGCGCCGATCGACGCGCTGGAGCGCTACCGCACGCACCGGCTGATGCCCGTGCTGTCCCAGGACGTGGACATGGTCAGCGACGTGGCGTTCGCGCTGGCCGCCACGCTGATCGCCTGCGTCACCGCGCTCGGCTGCCTGGGCTACCTGGCGTACCTGTCGCTGCCGCTGTTCGGCGTGCTGGTGGCGGCGCTGGCCATTGGCGCGACCGTGCAGGCCCTGGCGCAGATCCGCGGCGTGAACGGTTTCTGGAAGGCACGCGAGCACGAAGACCAGCTGCACAAGGCCTACCGCGCGATCAGCGAAGGCGCCAAGGAGCTGCGCATGCACCGCGTGCGCCGCCAGCGCATGTTCGGCGGCCAGGTCGAGCGCATCGTCGACAACATCCGCAAGGTCAACGGGCGCGCGATCAATACCTTCGTCATGGCCACGGCATTCGGCTCGGGCCTGTTCTTCCTGCTGATCGCGCTGATCCTGGGCTGGGCCTCGTTCCGCCCGACCGAGCCCGCGGTGCTCAGCGGCTTCGTGCTGGTGCTGCTGTTCCTGAAGGGGCCGATGGACCAGATCGCGGGCGCGCTGCCGGCGGTGGGCCGGGCGCGGGTCGCTTTCCGGCGCATTGCCGACCTGTCGGCGCGCTTTGCCACGCCGGAGCCGCACCTGCACGTGGGCCATGCCGGCAGCGAGCTGAAGTTCGAGCACGAGATCGCCTTGCGCGGCGTGCGCTACGCCTTCGATGCGCCCGAGGGCGGCGAGGCCTTTGCGCTGGGGCCCATCGACCTGCGGCTGCGCCGCGGCGAGATGGTGTTCGTGGTGGGCGACAACGGCTCCGGCAAGACCACGCTCGTCAAGCTGCTGCTGGGCCTGTACGCGCCGCACGAAGGCGAGGTGGCGATCGACGGCGCCGGCGTGGGCCCCGAGCGCCGCGACGACTACCGACAGCTCTTCACCACGGTGTTTTCCGACTTCTACCTGTTCGAGGACCTTGCCGCCGGCCCGGACGAGGCACAGGGCGAGGCCAGCATGCAGGTGCTGCCGCAACGCGCCTTGCCCTACCTGGAGCGGCTGGAAATTGCCCACAAGGTGAGCCTGAAGAACGGCGCCTTCACCACCACCGACCTGTCCACCGGCCAGCGCAAGCGCCTGGCCCTGGTGCACGCCTACCTCGAGGGGCGCCCGGTGCTGGTGTTCGACGAATGGGCCGCCGACCAGGACCCGACCTTCCGCCACCTGTTCTATACCGAGCTGCTGCCCGAGCTGCGCGCCAAGGGGCACCTGCTGGTCGTGATCTCGCACGACGACCGCTACTTCCACCTGGCCGACCGCGTCATCACCATGCACGCCGGGCGCATCGCGCACGACCGGCCGCGCGGCCACCTGGAGAGCCTTGCCGCATGAGCGACGGCCTGCAAACCCACGAGACGCACCGCCCGGTGTTCATGTCGCAGTTGCGCGCGGCGCGGATCCGGCCGTCGGTGGTACGGCTGTGCGTGCTCCAGACGCTGGCGGACGCGGGCCGCGAATGGCAACGCGGCGAAGAGGTGTTTCGCCGCATGCTGCTGCGCGGCACCTCGGCCAGCCTGACCACGGTCTATCGCATCCTCAAGGAGTTCGAGCATTCCGGGCTTGTCGAGCGCGAGTGGGCGCGCAGCCGCGGCGGGGCGCTGGCGGTGTTCCGCTACGCGGCGCCCGGCGCCCATGCCGACGCCACGAGCGTGCGCATGCGCTGCAGCGGATGCGGCAGTTTCACCGAGGTGCAGGACCGCGAACTCCAGGACGCGCTGATGCGCGTGGCCCTGAGCAACGGCCTGCCGCCGGCGGGCACTTTCGACGTGCAGATCCACGGGGCCTGTTCGTCCTGCCAGCACCGGCGCGTGGAGGCGTCACCGGGCGAGGACCGGTTGTCGCGCGAACACGGCAGCCTGCTGCCGCTGGCGGGCTTTCGGGCGCGTCCGCGCACGCACCGTCTGGCCGCTTGAGGAGGAGCAGGCATGAGTGATGTGCGTCGAGGCGGCTGGCGCCGCCCGGTGGTTGCGGTGCTCCTGGCGTGCCTTTGCGCAGCGGCCGGCGCGGGGCTGCTCTGGGGGCGTGGCGAGCCCGCGGACGTCGATTCCGTGCCGGTGTCGCGGGGCAGCATCGAGTCGAGCGTCACGGCACTGGGCGTGCTGCAGCCGCGCCACTATGTGGATGTGGGTGCGCAGGTTTCGGGACAGATTCTTCGGTTGCACGTGCAGCCGGGCGACGTCGTCAAGCGGGGACAGCTGCTGGTGGAAATCGACCCCAGCGTGCAGCAGGCTACGGTCGATGCGGGCCGCGCTTCGCTCGCGGGGCTGCGCGCGCAGCGCGACGACCTGCAGGCCCAGCACCTGCTGGCGCAGCAACAGCATGCGAGGCAGCGCCAGATGGCGGCGGACGGCGCCACGCGCGACGAGGACGTTCAGGCGGCGCAAGCCGCGCTGGCGTCGGCCGGCGCGCGCGTGCGACACGTCGAGGCGCAGATTGCGCAGACGCAGGCCACGCTGAAGGCCGACGAAGCCCGCCTCGGCTACACGCGCATCTATGCGCCGATGGCAGGTACCGTGGTGTCGGTGGAGGCGCGCGAGGGCCAGACGCTGAACGCGACCTACCAGACGCCGAACGTGCTGCGCGTGGCGGACCTCTCGTCGATGACGGTGTGGTCTGAAGTGTCCGAGGCCGACGTGCGGCGCATCGGGACCGGCATGCCGGTGTACTTCACCACGCTCGGCGAGAGCCAGCGCCGCTGGCAGGGCCGTGTGCGGCAGCTGCTGCCCGCGCCGCCGGTGCCCGAGAACAAGACGGGCGGCGACAGCGGCGCCAGGCCCTCCGGTGCGGCGAGCAAGGTGGTGGTCTACACGGCGCTGTTCGACGTCGACAACGCCGACGGCGAGCTCATGCCGCAGATGACGGCCAAGGTGGCCTTCGTGGAACACGCTGCGCAGGACGTGCTTTCGGTGCCGCTCGCCGCGCTGGTGCCGGTAGCCGGCAGCACCGACCTTTTCACCGCGCGCGTGCTGCGCCCCGACGGCAAGGTCGAGGCACGGCAACTGCGCATCGGCGTGCGCAACCGGCTGTACGCGCAGGTGCTGGAAGGCGCGCAGGCAGGCGAGCGCATCGTCATCGCCAGGGCCAGGGCCGCGAAGCCATGACGGGCGCGCCGCGGCCGCTGATCGAGCTGCAGGACATTCGCAAGTCGTACGGCGGGCGCCGGGACCTTGGCGGCAAGGAGGCCCAGGCAGGCAGCCCGGCCACGACCGTGCTGCATGGCATCTCGTTGCGCCTGTACGCGGGCGAGTTCGTGGCCATCGTCGGTGCCTCGGGCTCGGGCAAGTCGACGCTGATGCACATCCTGGGTTGCCTCGACCGGCCGAGCGCCGGGCGCTACCTGTTCGATGGCCAGGACGTGGCCGGCTTCGATGCCGATGCCCTCGCCTGGCTGCGCCGAGAGGCCTTCGGCTTCGTGTTCCAGGGCTACCACCTGGTGCCCAGCGAGTCGGCACGCGAGAACACCGAAATTCCGGCGCTCTACGCGGGCATGCCCGAGGCCGAACGGCGCGCGCGCGCCACCGCGCTGCTCGAGCGGCTGGACATGGGCGCGCGGCTCGACCACCGCCCGCACCAGCTGTCGGGCGGGCAGCAGCAGCGCGTGGCGATCGCGCGGGCGCTGATGAACGGCGGGCGCATCATCCTGGCCGACGAGCCCACCGGCGCACTCGACTCCAGGAGCGGCGCCGAAGTGATGGCGCTGCTGCACGAACTGGCGGACGCGGGCCACACCATCATCCTCATCACGCACGACCGCGCGGTGGCCGCGCAGGCACGGCGCGTCGTCGAGATCCGCGACGGGCGCATCGTGGCGGACTCGGGCGAGCACACCGGCGCGGGCGCGGGGGCTGCCGCCGCGCCCGCGCCGGTCTTCGCTCGCCCGAGCGCCACCGCCGGCGCATCGTTGCCAGCCGAGGTTCGCGAGGCGACACGGGCCGCCTGGCGCGTGATGTGGAGCAACCGGTTTCGCACCGGGCTCACGCTGCTGGGCATCGTGATCGGCGTGGCCTCGGTCATCGTGATGCTGGCGGTCGGCGGTGGCTCGCAGCAGAAGGTGCTGGCGCAGTTCGAGACCTTCGGCACCCGCACCATGTTCGTCGCCACGCAGGTCGCCAGCCTGCGCAACCCGATGGCACCGCTCACGCTGGACGACGCGCTGGCCATCCGGGCGTTGCCCAATGTCGAAGGCGTTGCGCCCTACATCGAGGACAAGGTGGTCGTGCGCCGCGGCAACATCGACCACCTCACCGAGGGTGGCGGCGCCACGGTCGATTTCTCGAGCGTGCTCGGCTGGGGCGTGAGCCGGGGCGTGATGTTCGACGCCGAGGACGAGCGGCGCATCGCCAAGGTCGCGGTCATCGGCGAGACGGTGCGCAAGCGCCTGTTTCCCGACGGGCAGGACCCGCTCGGCCAGGACATCCTGGTGGACAAGGTGCCGTTCCAGGTCGTCGGCGTGCTGGCTTCCAAGGGCGCCACCAACGGCGAGGACCAGGACGACCGGGTGGTGGTGCCGCTGTCCTCGGCCGCCACGCGCGTCTATGGCCATCCCAACCCGACATGGATCGCGGTGCAGGTGCGCGACATCGACAAGGCGCAGGAGACGGCGGCTGCCATCGAGGCGCAGCTCCAGCGGCAACAGGCGGGGCGCAGCGTGCTGATATGGAACCGCGTCGAGGCGCTGCGGGTGCAGACCGAGACCGCGCGGGCGATGACGATGATGCTGGGCCTGATTGCGGTCGTGTCGCTGGTGGTGGGCGGCATCGGCGTGATGAACGTGATGCTGATGACGGTGCGCGAGCGAACACGCGAAATCGGCATTCGCATGGCGACGGGCGCTCGCCAGCGCGACATCCTGCGCCAGTTCATGACGGAAGCAATGCTCGTGACCTCTGTCGGCGGCACGGTCGGCGTGGCCGCGGGGCTGGGCATCGTGGTGGCGCTGATGCTGGGCGGCGTGCCCGTGCGGTTCTCGCTGCCGGCGAGTGTCGGCGCGTTCGGCTGCGCGGTGCTGACGGGCCTTGTGTTCGGGTTCATGCCGGCGCGCAATGCCGCCCGGCTCGATCCCGTCGTGGCGCTGGCGGGGGAGTGAGCGTGCAGCTTCTTCGCCTTGGCATGCGCCCGGCCTTTTTCCTGTCTTGCATGGCGCTGCTGTGCGCCTGTGCCGTGCCGCACGACCGCGCCGACCGCGCGGTGCAGGTGCCGTCGGCATGGCACGAGGCTGCCGCGCCACCGGCCGGCGCCGGAACAGTCGACGCGCAGTGGTGGCGCGGCTTCGGCAGCGCGGAGCTCGACGCCCTGGTCGCGCGTGCGCAGGCGCAGAGCCTCGACCTGGCCGCCGCCGGGGCCAGGGTGCGGCAGGCCGACGCGCAGGCCGTCATCGCGGGCGCGGCGCAGCGTGTGCAAGGGTCCGGCGCGATCGACGTCGGCCGGGAAGGGCGGCTGGGGGGCCACGCCGAAGTCGACGGCAGCACCTATGCCGCGGGTTTCGTCGCCCGCTACGAACTCGACGTGTGGGGCCGCGCCGCCGCATTGCGCGAGCAGGCCGTGCAGGGCGTGCGTGCCAGCGCGTTCGACCGCGACACGGTGCGGCTCGGCCTCACCGCGCGGGCGGCGTCCACATGGCTGCTGGCGCTGGCGCTGCATGAGCGCGCCTCGATCGCCGAGCGCAACTTTGAAAATGCCCGCCGTGTGCTCCTGCTGGTGGCGTCCCGCAGCCGTGCCGGTGCGGTATCTCCGCTGGACCTGGCACAGCAACGCGGCCTGGTGGCGCAGCAGCAGCGATCGCTCGCTGCGTTGCGCCAGCAGGCTGCGGACGCCGAAACCGCGTTGGCGGTGCTGCTGGGCACGTCGATGCTTTCAGGAGAGTCGCGCGGGCTGCGGCTCGATGCGCTTCAGGTTCCTCCCATCGATGCCGCAAGCGCGCCTTCCGATTTGCTGGCGCGGCGCCCCGACATCGCCCGTGCCGAGGCGCAACTGGCCGCCGCCGATGCCGACGTTCTGGCGGCGCGCGCGGCGTTGCTGCCCGCCGTCACGCTGAGCGCGACGCTGGGCACCGGACAGGGCCGCTACAGCCAGATCTTCGACAACCCCATCTACAGCCTGGCGGCGGGGCTGGCCGCGCCGATCTTCGACGGTGGCCGGCTGGCGGGCGCGCAAGAGCTGGCCGAGGCCCGGCGGGAGGAACTGCTCGCGGACTACCGGGGTGCGATCGTCGCGGCCTTCGGCGATGCCCGGACCGCGCTCGGCGGTGTCTCGGCCATCGACGCGCAGGCGGAGGCGCAGGCCAGCGAGCTGGCCGAGGCGCGCCGGGCGGCGCAGCTGTCCGAAGCGCGTTACCGCGCGGGCGCGGAGACGCTGCTGACCTTGCTCGACGCGCAGCGCACGCTGTACGGGGCGCAAGACCTGTCGGTCCAGTTGCGCATGGCACGCCTGCAGGCCAGGGTCGCGCTCTACCGTGCCATGGGCGGCGGTTGGCACCAGGGCGCCGGTGCCTCTGCGATGGCGCAAGGCGAGCGCGCACCCGGCTGAACATTCCGTGCGGTGGATCGTCTCTTTCCATGAGGCGCCGCGCACGCGCAACCGCTGGCGCCTGGCGCCCCAAGGGCATCCACCCGAATCAACACAGCGCCTGGAGCAGCAGTGGCCCCGCAGAACCGCACGGAGGTGCCGTCCGCCGAGGAGACCGCATGGCGTCTCTACATGGAACTCAGAGAGAACCCGTGCCGCACGGTGGCGTTGAAGCTGACGCACTGGCTGCGCGAAGAGCCGGCGCACTCGCGCGCGTTCGAGCGCGCACTGCGCCTGTGGGCGCTGGCCGGCGCCGCGCTGGTCGTCAGCCGCCGCAGGAATTTCCATCCGCCC
The DNA here is from genome assembly GCF_051216855.1 of Variovorax monticola. NCBI lineage: Bacteria > Pseudomonadati > Pseudomonadota > Betaproteobacteria > Burkholderiales > Comamonadaceae > Variovorax > Variovorax monticola. The sequence goes on along the minus strand of NZ_JBPJZP010000003.1, from coordinate 392,080 downwards.
AGCGGTGGCCTCGAATGAGGCGCATCGCCGCTGCCGGCCATGCCTTGGCATCCGATGCGCGCGTTCGAGCGGCCGCTTCGCTGTTCGCGCGGATGCACGCGGCACCGACCACGGAAAACGCCGAACGGCTTGCGCAGTGGCTGGGCGAGGGCCCGGTGCATGTGCGGGCGCTCGACATCGCGCTGACCGAATGGGGGCTGATGCAATCGGGGCACCCTGCGGGCGATGCGGGCAAAGCGGGTGATGTGGCCCAGACGGACCGTGCACGAGGCGGGTCGGTCGGCGCCTGAGCCGCGCTTCGGCTTGCGCCGTCAGCGCGTCAGCAATGTCACGCTGCCGTCCGGGCGGTGCACCGCTGTCAGCGGCAGGATCGTCGGCAGCGCAGCCACGAGGCCTTCGGAATCGTTGGTGCGAAAACGCCCCGACAGCCGCATGGCGTCGATGCGCGTGTTGGTGGTGAGGATCGGCTGCGCGCGGTAGCTGTTGACGGCCGCCAGCGCGTCGCCCAGCGGCGTGTTCTCGAACACCAGCCAGCCGCTGCGCCATGCGGACAGCGCGGCGGTGTCGGTCCGGCGCACGGGTGCGGCATGGCCGTCCCGGATTTCGAGCAGGTCGCCCTTGCGCAAGTCGATCACTTCCGCCTCGGTGCTCAGCGACCGCAGGCGCGGTGCCACCCGCACACGCACATGCCCGTGCTCGACGCCCACGGTGATCGGGCCGCCGCGGTCGCGCACGGTGAACGCGGTGCCCACCACTTCGATGGTGGCGCCGCGCGTGCGAACCTCGAAGGGGCGCTGTGCGTCGGGTGCCACCTCGAAGCGCACTTCGCCGCGCGCCATGTCCACGAAGCGGCGCTGGCGGTACAGCGTCACGTCGATCGCGCTGAGCGGGGCCAGGTCGAGCTGGCTGCCCGCCTCGCCGCCGAGGCCGTCGGTCAGCCTCACCTTCAGCATCTGGGCGGTGCGGGTTTCGTAGGCCGAGCGGAACACCGGCTGCTGCCAATACCACTGCACCCCGCGGCCCGCGACCAGTCCGGTGCCCAGCAGGGCCGCGACGGAGAACAGCATCTTTCGGCGCTGTTGCCGGTGCGCCGACGACGCGGATGCGGCCGCCGCCTGGGCCATGAGCGCGCCCTCGGGCTCGTCGAAGTGCGCACGCAGGTCGTTCGCCATGCCGCCCAGGGCGTCCCAGCGCTGTCGCGCTTCCTGCACGGCCGCCGCGTGCTCGGCCGACTTCCCGCGCCACTGGTCGAGCACCGTGCGGGCCTGGCGCGCGGCGTCGCCGGGCGCCATCTCGCCTGCGACGATCAGCGCCAGCGCGCGTTCGACCAGCCGTTCGCGCGGCGCGCCCATGGCCATGCCGTTCACGAGAAGTCTTCGGCCAGTGCAGCGTCGAAGCCGGGGCGGTTCAGCAGGACCTGCGGCTCGATCAGTTCGGCTCGCAGTTGCGCGAACACGCGGGAGCAGTCGATGGTGGCGCGCAGCAGGTGCTTGGCCACGGCCATCTCGGTGATGCCGAGCCGCTGCGCGATCTCGGCGCGCGTGTGGCCGTAGGCGCGGAACAGCAGGAACACCTCGCGCCGGCGCGGCGGCAGCTTTTCCATGGTCTCGACCACGCGCGCCAGCACGCGCTGCTGGGCGACGATGTATTCGCTGGACTGCGCGGTCTGGTGGGTGCCGACGCCGTCGTGCGCGCCGGCCCATTCCTGGGCCACCTTGCGCCGCCGTGCGTCGTCGATGCAGAGGTTGCGCGCCACGCGAAACAGCAGGGCGCGCGGCGATTCGATGGCGCCGCCGGCGGCCTCGTGGCCCTCGGGCAGGGCATCGCCGCGCGCGCCGCCGCGTGCCTTGAGCGCCGCGGTGTAGACCCGCTCGAAGCTGGACTGCGCGATGTCGGCCGCGTAGTGCGGGTCTCGCAGGTCGCGGGTCAGCTGCCTGCGCAGGTCCGCATAGTGAGCTACCAGTTCCTGAACGAGGTCGCGCATCCGGCCGCCTTCTCGCAAGCATCGACGATGGACCCCAAGGTCTTTCGTCCGGGCACGGTGCGCGCCGGTTCTCCATGGCCTTGAGAGGAGTGAATAAGAACTATTCTTATTAGAGTGTATCACCGAATTGTTAGCGAAATGCATGTCCGTGTTGCGTCGGAGACGTCCCGGCAGCGCAGGCCGCGGCGCTCCCAGAGGCCGGCGGCTTGACCCGCTCGAAGCGCGGGTGATAGCCTGCCGCGGCCCTTCCGGCAGCCCAGAAAGAATTAACAACCATGAAGATTTACACGCGCCGCAGCGGCCCTGCATTCACCACTCAAGCTCACGTCCGCCGCTGGGCGCGCACCGCCTGCCATGGCGCGGTGCTGGCCTGCGCACTGCTGGCCGGCCATGCGATGGCCCAGAAGCCGCACCAGGGCGCGCTGGACGCGGCCACGCAAAGCAAGGACGAGGCGCTGAAGCTGCTCGAGCGCATGGTCAACATCGACTCGGGCTCGGCCAGCACCGAAGGCCTGGACAAGGTGCGCGAGATGGCGGTGGAAGAGCTGCGCAGGCTGGGCGCGCGCATCGAGACCTTTCCGGCCGACCCGCACCCGGGCACCAACGTGGTTGCCACGCTGACCGGCCAGGGCAAGAAGAAGATCCTGATCCTGGCGCACATGGACACCGTGTTCAAGGAAGGCACGGCCGCGGCCAAGCCCTTCTACATCAAGGACGGCCGCGCCTACGGCCCCGGCGTGATGGACGACAAGGGCGGCGTGGTGGCCGGCCTGTACGCGCTGAAGATCCTGCAGCAGATCGGTTTCAAGGACTACGGGCAGATCACCTTCCTGCTCGACACCAACGAGGAGGTGGGTTCGGTCGGCACCAGCGCGCTGATCGAGCGCGTCGCGAAGCAGCACGACGTGGCGCTCAACCTGGAGCCGGGCCGCCCGGCCGACGGCCTGGTGGTCGAACGCAAGGGCTCGGCCACCGCGCTGCTCGAAGTGAAGGGCGTTGCCGCGCATGCGGGTGTGGCGCCGGAGGCCGGGCGCAACGCCGCCATGGAACTGGCGCACCAGGTGCTGCAGCTGTCCAAGACGGCCGACGCCGCGAAGAAGACCACCGTCAACTTCACCGTGCTCACGGCCAACGGGCCGACCAACGTGATTCCAGCCGCCGCCAGCGCCAAGGCCGACGTGCGGGTGGCCACGCCCGACGAGTTCGACCGCGTCGAAAAAGACATGGTGCGCATCGCGCAGAACAAGCTCATTCCCGAGACCGAGGTGCGCGTGCGCCTGAGCCGCGGCCTGCCGCCCATGCCGCGCCTGCCTTCGTCGGACAAGCTGGTGAAGATGGCCGAGGGCATCTACGCGGAGATCGGCAGGAAGCTCACCATCGAGAGCAGCGGCGGCGCGGCCGATGCTAGCCTGGTGGCGGGGGTCGGCATTCCGGTGCTCGACGGCTTCGGCATCGTGGGCGGCGGCATCCACACGCCGGAGGAATACGCGGAGGTCGAGAGCGTGGTGCCGCGCCTGTACCTGCTCTCGCGCATGCTGATGGACCTGTCGGCGAACTAGGCACGCGCCCAGGCTTCGCGGTGCCCCTGAACGTGTCAGCCGCGCTTCGGAATGTTCAGCCCCTTGGCCACCGCGGGGCGCGCCACGAAGGCCTCGAGCACGCGCGCCACGTTCCTGAAGTCCTTGAAGCCCACCAGGTCGCCCGCTTCGTAGAAGCCGACCAGGTTGCGGATCCACGGGAAGGTGGCGATGTCGGCAATGCTGTAGTCGTCGCCCAGGATCCATTGGCGGCCGGCCAGGTGCTTGTCTAGCACGCCCAGCAGGCGCTTCGATTCGGCCACGTAGCGGTCGCGCGGGCGCTTGTCTTCGTAGTCCTTGCCGGCGAACTTGTTGAAGAAGCCGAGCTGGCCGAACATCGGTCCGATGCCGCCCATCTGGAACATCAGCCACTGCAGCGCTTCGTAGCGCCCGGCGGTGTCCTGCGGGATGAACTTGCCGGTCTTCGAAGCCAGGTACACCAGGATGGCGCCCGACTCGAACAACGGCAGCGGCTTGCCGTCGGGCCCGTTCGGGTCGAGGATGGCCGGGATCTTGTTGTTCGGGTTCAGCGACAGGAACTCGGGCGACATCTGGTCCTGCGTCTCGAAGCTCACCAGATGCACTTCGTAGGGCAGGCCGGTTTCCTCCAGCATGATCGACACCTTCACGCCGTTGGGCGTGGGCAGCGAGTAGAGCTGCAGCCGCTCGGGATGCTGCGCGGGCCACTTCCTGGTGATGGGGAAGCTCGAGAGATCGGTCATGTGTCGTCCTTGATGAAGCTCGGGTTTTGCCAAGCGCCGGATTCTGCCCGGCCCAGCCTGCCGGCGTGCGCGAAAGCGTCGCCGTGCGAGGCGGGCGTCATCAGGCCCGGCGCCCTCGGCGTTGCGCGTCAGGCGCGCTTGCGGGCAGCGGGGGCGGCTTTTGCGGGAACGGAGAACAGGTGGGTGATGGCTTGGCGCACATCGGCCTGCATGAGGTCGATGGCCTTCGCATCGCCCGACAGGTGCTTCAGCAGCGCCTGCTGGAACAGCCCGTCGAACAGCGCATAGGCGGCCGACGGCGGCAAGCCGCACGGTGCGCCGGAGAGTTCGGCGAAGCGGCTCACGATGCGCCAGATCATGTCTTCCAGGCTCTTGTCGATCTGCACCACGTCGGCGCGGAAGGCCTCTTCGAACAGCGCCTGCGAACGCAGGTCGTACCAGAGGCGGTGCACGTGGCCTTCGCCCTGCAACGTGTCGCCCAGGCTCTGCAGGAAGCCTTCCATCAGCTCGTCGTACGTGGTGGCGCTTTCCACCGCATGGTCGTAGCGCGTGACGCAGCGCGCCTTGTACTGCTTCACGCTGCAGATGATCAGGTCGACCTTGTCGCTGAAGTAGTAATGCAGCACGCCGTGCGAGAACTCGGAGTTCTGCGCGATCTCGCGCAGGCTGGTGCGCGCATAACCGAGTGCCGCCAGGGTGGTGAGCGCGGCCGCGCCGAGTTCGGCGCGCCGCTCCGAGAACTTGTCGACCCGTGTCTTGGGCACCCGTTCCGCGTGTTTCTGAACCCGTTGATGTGTCGTCATTGAAAGCCGGGCCGCATGGGTGCCGGCCACCGTGTTCCTCTTGATGCCAAACCATAGCACGCAAGCGGGAGAACCCGCATCCGGCGTAGCACGCATGGCTTTTTTTGAAACTGGACATGTGTCAAAGAAAAAATCTTGACACTCGTCAAGTCGATTTCTAGCATGGCCGCTCCATCTCACAACATATAGACAGGAGACAAGTGATGGCCAAGTTCGACTTGAAAGGGCGCAAGGCGCTCGTGACGGGCGGTGCGCGCGGCATTGGCGCGGGCATTGCCGAGGCGCTGGCGGCGGCGGGCGCGTCCGTGATGATCGGCGACGTGCTCGCCGACCTGGGGCGCGAAACCGCTGCCAGGTTGTCGACGTCGGGGGCGAAGGTGGGCTTCGTGCCGCTCGACGTCACGAAGGACGCCGACTGGGCCTCGGCCACCGCGGCCACCGTCGAGGCGCTCGGGGGCTTCGACATCCTCGTGAACAACGCCGGCATCGAGATCACCTCGCTGGTGATCGACGTCGACGGCGACGACCTGCGCCGCATGCTCGACGTGAACGTGGCCGGCACGCTGCTCGGCATGAAGCACGCGTTCCGCGCGATGCGCCCCGGCGGCAGCGCGGGCGGCGGCGGGGCGGTGGTCAACATCGCATCGGTCGCGGCCACCATCGCGTTCCCGGCCATCGCCGGTTACTCGGCCACCAAGTCGGCCGTCGACCGCGCCACGCGCGTGGCGGCCATGGAGTCCGGCAAGCTGGGCTACGGCGTGCGCGTGAACTGCATCTACCCGGGGCTGGTGCCCACCGACATGGGCATGAAGCTCGCCAGCGACATCGTGGCCGCAGGGCTCGCGCCCAGCGTCGAGGCGGCGGTGGGCGACGTGATCGGCCAGACGCCGCTCGGGCGCCTGGGCGAGGTCGGCGACATGGCCGACGTGGTGGTCTTCCTCTGCAGCGACGCGGCCCGGTTCATCACCGGCGCGGGCCTGTCGGTGGACGGCGGCATGGGCATGTGAGAACACAACGAAGGAGACACAGCATGAGCAGCAACAGCAAGAAGAAACCCGTCGTCGTCTACGGCGCCTCCGGCTACACCGGCCGCCTGATCTGCGAGTACCTGCGCGAGTACAACATCCCCTTCATCGCCGCGGGCCGCAGCGCGCAGAACGTGCACGCGGCGATGAAGTCGAACGTGCCCGGCATCGAGACGGCGAACTACGAGGTGGTGGAGGTTGCGCATTCGGTGGGAGCACTCACCGATCTGTTCACCGGTGCCTCGGTGGTGCTCAACACCGTGGGGCCGTTCGCCAGGTTCGGCCCCGAGGTGGTGCAAGCCTGCCTGGCTGCCGGGGGCCACTACACCGACACCACGGGCGAGCAGGACTGGCTCATCACCCTCGAGCGGGAATGGGGCGACAAGTTCGCCAAGGCGGGCCTGCTGCTCTCGCCCGGCCTGGCGCAGATGTACACCACCGGCGAGATCGCCGCGCAACTGTGCCTGGAGACACCCGGCCTCGACACGCTGGACATCGCCGTGTTCTGGGGCGGCAGCCCGACCATCGCGTCCACCCAGACCATCCTGGTCAACGCGGCCACGTCGAAGGCCTACTACCTGGAGCAGAACGAGTACGTCGAGTGGCAGCCCGACGCGGGCCTGTACCACCTCTCGATTCCCGGCCAGCATGAGGCGGCGCTGGCGCTGCCGTGGGGCGGCACCTCGCACCCGGTGTGGTTCAAGCGCGATCCGCGCGTGGCCAACGTGAAGGTGCTCGGCGGGGTCTTCAACAAGGCGCTGATGCAGGGCGTGCCGCTGATCGTGGCCGCCGCGCTCAAGGCCACCGAGGGCATGAACGACGACGACCGCTATGCCGCCCTGGCCAAGACGGCCGCGGGCGTGATGAACACCATGCCCCCGCGCGAGAACCCGCGCATCAACAAGTCCGTCGATTCGGTGCATGCCTCCGGCCCGCTGGGCCGCATGCACTGCGTGATCTTCGGGAACTGCAACTACAAGCAGACCGGGCTGCTGCAGGCCTATGCGGCGGCCTCCTTGCTGCAGCAGGCACCGCGGCGCGCGGGCTTCGCCTCGGGTTGCCAGGCTTTCGGGCATCGCGAGCTGCTGGGCGCGCTGCGCAGCTTCGGGCTGGTGCAGGAGCCCGTGCTCACGCGGCTGGGCTGACCGCCATGCGCCTCGTCGACTACCTCGACAAGGGCGCCCAGCTGGGCGCCCATGCGCCGTGCCTGACCCTGGGCGGCACCGACCTGAGCTATGCCCAGGTGCAGCGCATCAGCTGGCGCGTGGCGCGCGGCCTGCAGCGCGCCGGCATCCGGCCAGGGGACAAGGTGGCCGTGCTTTCGAGCAACGATGCGATGGCATTCGCCACGGTGTTCGGCATCTCGCGCGCGGGCTGCGTGTGGTGCCCGATCAACCCGCGCAACGAGGCGAGCGAGAACGCCTTCGTGCTCGACGCCTTCGACTGCGCATGCCTGGTCTTTCACGGCAACTACGCGGCCATGGTCGAGCAGATGCGCCCGCAGCTGCCCCAGCTGCGCGCGCTGGTCTGCCTGGACACGCCGCAGGCCTTCGCACCCACGCTGGACGAGTGGCTGCAAGGGCTGGACGATTCACCGCTCGACATTGCGCCGACCGACGACGTGGCCATGATCGCCGGCACCGGCGGCACCACCGGACAGCCCAAGGGCGTGATGCTGTCGGGCCGCAACCTGGAAGCCATGTCCGCGCTCACGCTGATGGGCTACCCGTTCGAGGGCCGGCCCGCCTACCTGGCGCTCGCGCCGCTCACGCATGCCGCCGGCGTGCTGTGCCTGCCGGTGATGGCGCTGGGCGGCCGGGTGGTGATCATGCCCAGGCCCGACCTGGGCGAGTTCCTCGGGCTCATCGAGGAACACCGCATCACCCACACCTTCCTGCCGCCCACGCTGATCTACATGCTGCTGCAGCACCCGCAGCTGGCCGCCACGGCGCTCGAGTCACTGCAGTGCTTCTGGTACGGCGCGGCGCCGATGTCCACCGCGCGGCTCGAAGAGGCGCTGCAAAAAATCGGCCCGGTCATGGCGCAGCTCTTCGGCCAGACCGAGGCGCCGATGATGATCTCGATGATGTCGCCGCGCGACCATTTCAACGCCGACGGCTCGGTCGCCGTGCAGCGCCTGGCGTCGGCGGGGCGCCCGGGCCCGCTGGTGCAGGTGGGCGTGATGAACGGCGACGGCGCGCTGCTGCCCACCGGCGAGAGCGGCGAGATCGTGGTGCGCGGCTCGCTCGTGATGCGGGGCTACTACAAGGACCCGCGCGCCACCGAGGAAGCCTCGCGTTTCGGCTGGCACCACACGGGCGACATCGGCCATCTCGACACCGACGGTTTTCTCTACATCGTGGACCGCGCCAAGGACATGATCATCTCGGGCGGCTTCAACGTGTATTCCGCCGAGGTGGAGCAGGTGCTGATGCAGCATCCCGACGTGCAGGACAGCGCGGTGGTGGGCCTGCCCGACGAGAAGTGGGGCGAGCGCGTCGTCGCCGTGCTGCAGCTCCACGCCGGCCGGCAGGTGGACGTGGACGACATCAAGGCCTTCGTCAAGGCGCGCATCGGCAGCGTGAAAGCGCCCAAGCAGATCGAGGTGTGGCTCGACCTGCCGCGCTCCAAGGTGGGCAAGGTGCTGAAGAAGGACGTGCGCTCGGCGCTGCTGGCGGCGGCGCCGCGCTGAGCGGGCTGCGCAAGCTGTGCAAGCTGCGCAGGCTCAGGCGCGTTGGTACAGCTCCTGGTGCGCCTTGCGCAGCTCGAACTTCTGGATCTTGCCCGTGGAGGTCATCGGCAGCGCCGGCAGGAAGACGATTTCCTTCGGCACCTCGAAGCCGCCGAGGTGTGCCTTGCAATGCGCCGTGAGCGCGGCCTCGTCGAAGTCCGCGGGCGCATCGGGGTGCCGCGTGACGAAGGCCGTGATGGCTTCGCCCCAATGCGCATGGGGCAGGCCCACAACGGCCGCGTTCATCACGGCGGGGTGGCGCAGCAGCACCTCCTCGACCTTGATCGACGGCACGTTCTCGCCGCCCGACTTCACCATGTCTTTCAAGCGGTCGAGGAAGATGAGCTGTCCGTCCTCGTCCATCTTGCCCAGGTCGCCCGAGTGGTGCCAGCCGAAGCGCTGGGCGCTGGCGGTGGCTTCGGGGTCTTTGTAGTAGCCGAGCATCACGTTGGGCCCGCGAAAGACGATTTCGCCGACCTGGTTCGCCGCGAGCAACTCGCCGTCGTCGCCCATCACCGAGACCTCGTTCACCAGCGTGCCTACGCCCCAGTAGGAGCCGAAGCGCTTGCGCTGTTCGTGCACTTCGAAGAGGGTCGCGCCCGGGTACATCTCGGTCTGCCCGGACACCAGCGCGAAGTTGGGGCAGAACTCTTCGAGCAGGCGCAGCAGCAGCGTGCGCGACATGGGGGCCATCGCGTACACGCACAGCCGCAGGCTCGAGAGGTCGCGCGACACGCGCTGCGGGTGGGCCAGCAGCGCGCCGTACATCATCGGCAGGCCGACCATCACGGTGATGCGGTGACGTTCGATGGCGCCGAGCACCGCGCCGGGGTCGAAGCCGCGCAGCACGACCAGCGTGCCGCCCACCGCGAGCGCGGACATCAGCACGGTGTGCTGGCCGCAATGGAACAGCGGCAGCACGCTGCTCCATACGTCGGCGCGCTCCGGGCTGCTGCCCCATTCGACCATGTTGCTCAGCAGCACCGAATGCACCGACGCATGCGAATGCATCACGCCCTTCTGGCGGCCGGTGGTGCCGCTGGTGTACATGATGAGCGCGAGTTGCGTGCTGTCGATGGGCACGTCGGGCAGCGTCCGAGGGCCCTGCGCGATGGCCTGCGCCACGGTGGCGACACCGGGCGGCGGCGTGTCGCCGTCGAGCACGCACAGCAGCGGCGCGATGCCTGCGCCGTCGAGCAGTGCGCGCAGCTCGGGCCTGGCATGCAGCGCGGTGTCGATCACCAAATGGCGCACCTCGGCGTGCGCGAGGATGTAGCCGACCGCGTCCACCGCCAGCGCGGTGTTGATGGGCACCCACACCAGCCCCGCCTTCTGGATGCCCAGCAAGGCGACCACCATCTCGATGGAGTTGTTGCACAGCATGCCCACGCGGTCGCCGCCCTGCAGGCCCAGGCCGAGCAGGTGGTACGCGAAGCGGTTCGACGCGGCGTCGAGCTCGCCGTACGTCATGCGGTGCTCGCCCTCGATCAGCGCGGTGCGCGTGCCGAAGCGCCGCGCGCTGCGGTGCACCACGTCACCCAGCGCAACGCGCGAGATGCGGGGGTGGAACTGCGAGGGCGCGGGGCCCGTGTCGGCTGCAGTCATGCTCTGTGTCTCCGGTCTTCTGTGGTGTGCGCAGGCTAAGGCCGGCCTCCCACCGCGTCTTGCGAAGACTGGCTACACGAGGGGGCGGCTTCGGCGGCCATGCCGTCGGGCCCCAACGGCTACAGTGGCCCGCATGCTCAAACACCTCTCCGCCACCACCGGCCGCCAGCGCTTTCTCTATGGCGGAATCGCCGCTGCGGCAGTGGCCGCCGCACTGGCGCCGGTGCCCATGAGCGGCATGGCGCGCGGGCTGGCCGGGTGGTGCGCGGGGGTGCTGGTGTACCAGGTGCTGACCTGGTGGCTGGCCGACACCTTCGACGCGGCGAAGACCCGCGAGCGGGCGCAGCAACTGGACCAGCCCAACTTCGTGATCCTGGTGTCGATGCTGGTGGTGGTGGCGGTGAGCGTGGTGGCCATCGCCATGCTGCTGCAGCAGGTCAAGCAGTTGAACGGCTGGGAGCGCGCGGTGCACGTCGCGCTGGGGCTGGTGTCGCTGGCGGGCTCGTGGCTGATGATTCACACCATCTACGCCTTTCACTACGCGCACCGCTACTACATCGACCAGAAGGGCGGCAGGCCCGACGGCGGGCTCGACTTTCCGGGCAAGGACGACGCGCCCGACTACTTCGACTTTCTGTATTACTCGTTCGTGATCGGCATGACCTCGCAGGTGTCCGACGTGCAGGCCACCTCCAGGGAGATGCGGCGCCTCACGCTGTTCCACAGCGTGCTGGCGTTCGCGTTCAACATGCTGGTGCTGGCGCTGTCGGTCAACGTGGTGGCCGGCGCGATGTAGCCGCTCAGGCAGCGCGCTTGCGCGGCATGCCCAGCTTGACGATGCCCGTCGACAGCGCCACGCCGCACACGATCACCGCCGCGCAGATCAGCATCCACTGCGTGATGCGCTCGTCGAGGAACACCGCGCCGTAGAACAGCGCGAACACCGGTACCAGGAAGGTCACGGTCAGCGCGCGGGCCGGGCCGGCGCGCTCGATCAGGCGAAAGAACAGGATGTAGGCCACGCCTGTGCAGGCGATGCCCAGGGCCAGCAGCGCGAGCCAGGCGCGCAGGCTGGGCATCTGCGCGGGCCACAGCCAGATCGCCGGCAGGGCCAGGAACAGCGTGGCACCCAATTGGCTGCCGGTGGCCGTGGTCAGCGCTGGCACACCGCCCAGGTGGGCGCGCGCGGCGCTGGCCGAGATGCCGTAGCACAGGCATGCGCCCAGGCAGGCCAGCACCGCCCACAACGCCGCATGGCCGCTGGCGCCCGCATGCAGGCCGGCGCTGCGGCTGGCCAGCATGGCGACGCCGGCAAAGCCTATCGCCAGGCCGACGATGCGCGAGCCCGCGGGGCGTTCGCGAAACCATGCCCACGCCACCAGCGCACCGAACATCGGCGTGGTCGCGTTGAGCACGGCGGCCAAGCCGGTGTTGATGGTCAGCAGCGCGAAGCAGAACAGCGCGAAGGGCATGCCCGAGTTGAAGACGCCGACAGCGAAGCTGGCTTTCCAATGCTTGGCGAGGCTGGCCCCCTGGCCTCGCAGCAGCGCGATGGGCAACAGGAACAGCGCGGCGATGGCCACGCGCACCGCGGCCGCCGGCAGCGCACCGAACTCGGCCGCGCCGATGCGCATGAAGAGAAAGGACGCGCCCCACAGCGCGCCCAGCAGCACCAGGTCGATGAGCCAGGCCGTGGGTGCGAGGGGTTTGGCGGCGATGTTGTTGTTGGTTGTGGTGGTCATGCGTCGTCGGTTCTTCTTCGGTGCCCGGCGCTCAGAGCGCCTTCTCTAGCGTGAGCAGGGCGGTCTTGCGCTCGAGCCCGCCAGCGTAACCGGTCAGCGAACCGTCGGCGCCCAGCACGCGGTGGCAGGGCACGATCACGCTGATCGGGTTGCGTCCCACGGCTGCGCCCACCGCGCGCACCGCCGCCGGGTTGCCCACGTTCACGCTCAGCGCGCCGTAGCTGGTGGTGGCCCCGGCCGGAATGGCCAGCAGTTGCTGCCACACGCTCTGCTGGAAGGCGGTGCCGTGCGACAGGTCGAGCGTCATGTCGAAGCTGTCGCGCTTGCCAGCGAAGTAGTCGTGCAGTTGCGCGGCCGCCTCGACCAGCGCCGGGTGGTCGTCCTGGGTGATCCAGCCCGCGGTGTCGGGCCAGTGGCGCTGCTGGTCGAACCAGACGCCGGCCAGGCCCTGGTCGGTGGCCGCCATCGTCATGCCGCCCAGCGGCGTGTCGAGGTGCGAGGTGTAGATGACTTTGCTCTTGAACTTCATGGCAGTTCAGGCGGTGAGGCCTGCCGTGGTGACGAGGGGAGATGCCGCGGCCGCCGCCTCGGCGGCTGGCAATGCGGAAGAAGGAGAGGGCCCATGCCAGGCGCGCAGCACCGCGTAGCTGCGCCATGGCCGCCAGGCCTGGGAGGCCTCGCTGGCGGCGCGCGCCGTGGTCACGCCCAGCGCCTTCTGCAGCGCGACGTCGCCGGCCGGAAAGGCGTCGGGCCAGCGCAGCGCACGCATGGCGATGTACTGCGCGGTCCAGGCGCCGATGCCCGGCAGTTCCTGCAGCGCGGCGATGGTCGAGGGCACGTCGGCGCCCGCATGCAGCGCCAGCTTGCCGGCCACCACGTGCTGGGCAATGGCGTGCAGCGCGGCCTGCCGCTGGCGCACGATGCCGAGCTGGCCCAGGGCATCGCCGCTGGCCGCGGCAATGGCGGCGGGCGTGGGGAACAGCCGGTTCAGCCCATCGACCGGCGTGGCCATCGGCTCGCCGAAGGCCTCGACCAGCCGCGAGCCCAGCGTGCGCGCCGCGGCCACCGTGACCTGCTGGCCCAGCACCGCGCGCACCGCCAGCTCGAAGCCGTCGACAGCGCCGGGCACGCGCAGCCCGTCGCCGTGCGGAAAGGCCGCATGCAGCGCCGCGTTGATGGCCATCGGCTCGGCATCGAGGTCGAACAGGGCGCGCGCCCGGCTGATGACGATGGGCAGCACCGCGGCGAGCGAGTCGCTGACCGACAGCAGCACCAGTTCGCGCGCCAGGTCGAAGCGCAACTGCATCCAGCCGGCATGCGCCTGCGTGCCCTGCTGGACGCGCAGGGTGCGGGTCAGCTTCACGTAGGTGGGCGTGCTGCCCTTGACGGGCGCCTTGCCGTCGGCGGTGGTCACGACCTCCACGCCGCGCAGCGCGCGGCGCGCGAAGAACGCGAGCATGGCGTTGGCGTCGTACGGCGGCCTGAACCCCAGCCGCACCTCGATGGCCCTGGCCTTGTCGCCTTCGGCCGCCACGCCGCCGGCCCTGCGCAGCGCGCTCGGGTTCAGGCCGTAGTGTTCGACGAACGCCGCGTTGAAGCGGCGCACGCTCGCAAAGCCGCTGGCCAGCGCCACCTGCGTCATCGGCAGGCGGGTGTCGGCGATCAACTGCTTGGCGGCCAGCAGGCGGCGCGTTTGCAGGTACTGCAGGGGCGACACGCCGAACTGCACCTCGAAGATGCGGCGCAGGTGGCGGTCGCTCACGCCGAGCCGCGCGGCGATCTGCGCGGCGCCGGGGCCGTCTTGCGACCACGCGTCGGGCTCGTCGATGAGCCGTGCCGCCTGCAGCGCGAGGATGCGCGAGGCGTCCTCGGTCGACCAGCTGGCCGCACGCGGTGCCAGCTCGGGCCGGCAGCGCAGGCAGGGGCGGAACCCCGCCGCCTCGGCTTGTGCCGCGTGGCGGAAGAAGCGGCAGTTCTCGCGCCGCGGCAGCTTCACGCGGCAGACCGGGCGGCAATAGATGCCGGTGGAAGTCACCGCGGTGAAGAACGACCCGTCGAAGCGCGCGTCGTGCGTCTTCATCGCCAGGTAGCAGGCGTCGCTCTCGAGCGCTTCGTGGGGTGTGTGTGCGGCAGGCATGGGGAAATGATACGGTTTCGACTCGTTTCAACTGGCCGTTTTCGGACATGTGCCCCTCCGGGGCGTTGCCTACAATGCCCCGTTCGCAAAACCAACCGGGAAACGCCTTTCATGCAGCTCAGCGCGTCGATCTTCAAGGCCTATGACATTCGCGGCGTCGTGCCCGTCACTCTCGATGCCGACGTGGCAGAAGCGCTCGGCCGGGCCTTCGGCAGCGCCGCGCGCGCAGCCGGTGAAAAGTCGGTGGCGGTGGGTCGTGACGGCCGCCTGTCGGGGCCCGCGCTGGCCGAAGCGCTGATCAGGGGCCTGGTGGCCACCGGCGTCGAAGTGATCGACGTGGGCGCGGTCACCACCCCCATGCTGTATTTCGCGGCCCACACGCTGTGCACCAGCGGCATCCAGGTGACGGGCAGCCACAACCCCAAGGACTACAACGGCTTCAAGATGGTGCTGGCCGGCCGCGCGATCTACGGCGACGAGATCCAGGGCCTGCGCAAGACCATCGAAGCCGGCACCGCGCAACTCGCCCCCGGCGGCAGCGTGCGCAAGGTCGACGTGACCGAGGCGTACGTGAAGCGCATCGCCGGCGACATCAAGCTGGCCCGGCCCATGAAGATCGTGGTCGATTCGGGCAACGGCATCGCCGGTGCGTCGGCCCCGGCCATCTTCCGCGCCATCGGCTGCGAAGTGACCGAGCTGTTCAGCGAGGTGGACGGCAACTTCCCCAACCACCACCCCGACCCGAGCAAGCCCGAGAACCTCAAGGACCTGATGGCTGCGCTGGCCAGGGGCGACGCCGAACTGGGCCTGGCCTTCGACGGCGACGGCGACCGGCTGGGCATCGTCACCAAGGACGGCCAGAACATCTTTCCCGACCGCCAGATGCAGCTCTTCGCGCAGGACGTTCTGTCGCGTGTGCCGGGCGGCACCATCGTCTACGACGTGAAGTGCTCGCAGCGCCTGGCGCCGGCCATCGAGGCCGCGGGCGGCAAGCCCATGATCTACAAGACCGGTCATTCGCTGATCAAGGCGAAGATGAAGGAAATCGATTCGCCGCTGGGCGGCGAAATGAGCGGCCACATCTTCTTCAAGGAGCGCTGGTTCGGCTTCGACGACGGCACCTATGCGGGTTGCCGCCTGCTGGAAATATTGAGCAAGAGCCCGGACGCGAACGCCGTGCTCAACGCGCTGCCCACCAGCTTCTCCACGCCCGAGCTGAACGTGGCCTGCGCCGAAGGCGAGCCGCACACCGTGGTCGAGCAGCTCGTGAAGGGCGCGAGCTTTGCGCCGCCCGCCCAGGTGTCGACCATCGACGGCCTGCGCGTGGACTGGCCCGACGGCTTCGGCTTGATTCGCGCGTCCAACACCACCCCCGTGCTGGTGCTGCGCTTCGAAGGCCAGACCGATGCGGCGTTGAAGCGCATCGAGGCCGAGATGCTGGCGCTGTTGAGAACCGCAAAGCCCGACGCCAGGCTGGCCGAAGCCTCCCACTGAACTGAGCCTGTGCGTTCCTTGTTGCTTCGCCTCTACGGCGTCTTCACCACCGTTGTGCAACCGCTGGTTCGCCGCAAGCTGCGGCGCCGCGCGCAGGCGGAGCCTGGCTACGGCGTGGCCGTGGAGGAGCGCTTCGGGCACTACGACGAGTCCACCACCGGGCAGGCCCAGTGCTGGGTGCATGCCGTGTCGCTCGGCGAAACGCGCGCCGCCGCCATCCTGATCGCCGAACTGCGCCGCCAGTACCCCGGCATTCCCATCCTGCTGACGCACGGCACCGCCACCGGCCGCGAAGAGGGTGCTAAGCTGCTCGAACCCGGCGACACGCAGGTGTGGCAGCCCTGGGACACGCCGGGCGCCGTGAGGCGTTTCCTGGACAAGTTCCAGCCCCGCATCGGCGTGCTGATGGAAACCGAGGTCTGGCCCGTGATGGCTGCGGCCTGCGCCGCGCGCCGCATCCCGCTGGTGCTGGCCAATGCACGGCTCAGCGAAAAGTCGCTGGCCGCCGCCGAGCGCCTGGCCTGGCTGTCGCGGCCCGCCTATTCGGCGCTCACCGCCGTGTGGGCGCAGACGGAGGCCGATTCGCACCGCCTGGTGTCGCTGGGCGCCAAGGTCGCCGGCGTGTACGGCAACCTGAAGTTCGACGCCACGCCCGACGAGCGCCAGCTCACCGCGGCCGTGTCGCTGCGCGAGCGGCTGCCCAAGCCGATGGTGGTGCTCGCAAGCTCGCGCGACGGCGAAGAGCGCATGCTGCTGGAGGTGCTCAAGCGCTTCGGCGCCACGCAACCGGTGCCGCCGGAGCAGGGCGCCGTACGGTCGATTGCCAAGCGGGTGCACGACGTGCAATGGATGATCGTGCCGCGCCATCCGCAGCGCTTCGACGAAGTGGCCGCGCTGATCGAGGCCGAAGGCTTTGCCGTGGCGCGCCGCAGCGCGGCGGGGCAGCCGGCCGAGGCAGAAATTTGGCTGGGCGATTCGCTCGGGGAGATGGCGCTGTACTACGGTTTGGCCGACGTGGCGCTGCTTGGCGGCAGCTTCGAGCCGTTGGGTGGGCAGAACCTGATCGAGCCGGCGGCCTGCGGCTGCCCGGTGGTGATGGGGCCGTCGACGTTCAACTTCGCGGAAGCATCGCAACTGTCGCTGGCGGCTGGTGCGTCGCTGCGTGTCGAGGGCATGGAGCAGGCGGTGACGGCGGCGCTGAAGCTGGTCGAGAACCCGGAGCGCCGCGCCGTGATGGCGCAGGCCGCGATGGGTTTTGCTTCGTCGAACCGCGGGGCTGCCGAGCGCACGGCGACCGCGGTGCTGGCGATTGCGCAGGCGGCGGAGCCGGTCGCGACCGCCGCAGCGCCGCTTGACGGCGGCGAACCGCAGCGCGCGGAACCCACGCTGGACTGAGTTTGTATTTGCTCCTTCCCCTTCCGGGGGAAGGCTGGGATGGGGGCAAGCGCCCAACGAGCGCTGTGAGAGGGTCAGGGCCGTCGTGCCCCCACCCCGACCCTCCCCAGAGGGGGAGGGAGAAAGACCAATGCCTCAGCGCACCGGCGGATTCAGGATCACCGGCGGCACGGGTGCCGTCGGCATCACCGGCGCCGGCGGGTTGAACGGCTGCACCGGTACGGGCGGAATCACCGGAATGCTCCGCGGCGCGACCGGCACTGCGGGCGACGTGCCTGTGTCCGTGCGATCGGGCGCCGTGGCCGCAGGCACCGCGGGCACGCTGCCGTTGCTCGCCAGCGTCGCGTTGATCGCGTTCATGTCGTTTGTCGTCAGCGTGCCGTTGGCCTGGCGCAGCTTGAGGTTGCCCAGCAGCACGTTGTAGCGCGCCTGCGCCAGGTCGCGCTTGGTCTGGAACAGCTGGCTCTGCGAGTTCAACACGTCGATGTTGATGCGCACACCCACCTGGTAGCCCAGCCGGTTGGCCTCCAGCGCGCTCTGGCTCGACGATTCGGCCGCCTCCAGCGCCTTCACCTGGCCCGCGCCCGACACCAGCCCGAGGTACGCCGCGCGCGTGGCCTGCGCCACGTTGCGGCGGGTGCCTTCGAACACGCTGCGCGACTGGTCTTCGAGCGCCAGCGTTTCCTTGATGCGGTTCTCGGTGGCGAAGCCGGCGAACAGCGGCAGGTTGAAGACCACGCCCACCGTGGCGGCATTGGCGCGCGTGCCCACCGTGCTGGTGGTGGTGCCGGTCGGGTTGCGCGTGACGTTGTAGCCCAGGTTGGCGTCCAGCGTGGGCTTGTGGCCGGCCTTGGCCTTTTCCACTTCGAGCCCTGCCACGTCGACGCCCAGGCGCGCCTGCTGGATCGCCGGATGCACGCTGTCGGCCTGCGCGACCCAGGCATTGATGTCCGCAGGCAGGGCCGTGGGCAGCACCACCGGCACCGCGAGCGGCACGGGCACGCTGCCGGGGCGCCCGACCAGCTGGTCGAGCACCACCTTCTTCACCTGCAGGTCGTTCTCGGCGGCGATTTCCTGCGCAATGACCAGGTCGTAGCGGGCCTGGGCCTCGCGCGAGTCGGTGATGGTCGAGGTGCCGACCTCGAAGTTGCGCTTGGCCGACGCCAGTTGCTCGGCCACGGCCACCTTCTGCGCCCGCACCAGGGCCAGGCTGTCCTGGCTCGCGAGCACGTCGAAGTAAGCCTGGCTCACGCGCACGATCAGGTCCTGCTCGGCGATGGTGAACACCGCCTGCGCGATGTCGGCCTGGCGCTTGCCCTGCTCGTAGGTCGCCCAGTTGGCGGGCCGGTACAGCGGCTGCGTGGCGTTGATGCCGACGTTCTGCGTGTTGAAGTCGCGCGGCGTGGTGGTGCCGCGGCCGCTGCCCGTGAGGGTGTCGATCTCGATGTCGCTGCGCGACACGCCGGCCGTGAGGCCGACCGCCGGCAGGATGCCGGCCTTGGCCTGCGCGGCGCGCGCCACGTTGGCGTCGTACTGGGCCCGCGCGCCCTGGTATGTGGCGTCGTAGCCGCGGGCGGCGTCATACAGTTCGTTCAGTGTCTGGCTCTGGGCCGGCAATGCGAGCAGTGCTGCGAAGGTGCTTGCGAGCGCTGCGGTAAGAGGCGAAAGCCGGGGCCTGGAAGGCATTGAACGTCCTTGAGAAAGAGAAATCTTTTTGGGCTTGCTACGCATCGACCACGTCGCGGCTTGGCGGCGAGCGGTGCGCGGCACTTTCCAGGAACACCACGGAACCGGCTTTGCCGGGCCGTCGGTGTTGCCCCCTGCAAGGGGGGTGGAGCAGCGACACGAAGTGCGCGAAGCCTGGGGGTGTCATTCAATACCGCGGGACCGACGGGTCGTGCTGAGACCAGGCGTCGATGCCGCCAGCCACGTTGGCGAGCTCGGCAAAGCCGTTCTGGTTCAGGAAGGCGGCCACGCGCTGGCTGCGCGCGCCGTGATGGCAAAGGCAGGCGATTCGATGACCCGGGCCGAGCTCGGCCAGCCGGGCGGGAATCTCGTTCATCGGAATCGCCACCAGGGTGAAGCCCTGCGGCACGACGCTTGCCGTCTGCAGCTCCCAGGGCTCGCGCACGTCGAGCAGCACGGGGGTGGCGTCTGCGTCCTGGGCGAACCAGGCGGCGAGGTCGGCGGGGCGTACTTGGTCGATCATTCGGTCAACCGCCGGCTCAGAACGAGAAGCGCGAAGGCTCAGGAAAGTTCAGCAGGCGCGGGGCCACGATGTCCCAGGGCTGGAGCGTGTCCCACTTGCTTTCGCTGGTGCGGGTGACGAAGTGGGCGCGCATCATCGGCTCTTCGCCCACGATGGCGGCGAGGCGGCCGCCGACCTTCAGCGAACCCAGCAGGTTCTGCGGAATGCGCGCGACCGAGCCGCTCAGCACGATCACGTCGAAGCTCGGACCGCTGGCCAGGGGCACGGCGCCGTCGGCGTGGCGCACTTCGACGTTGGCCACACCGTTGCGGCGCAGCGTCTCGGCGGCACGGGCGGCCAGCACGGGGTTGATTTCGAGCGACAGCACCCGGGCGGCGCGGGCGCCGAGCAGGGCGGCCATGAAGCCGGAGCCGGTGCCGATCTCGAGCACCGATTCGTGCTTCTGGATGTGCAGGTCCTGCAGCGTGCGGGCCTCGACCTTGGGCGACAGCATGAACTCGCCGGGCACCGAGCCGTCCAGCAGGGGCAGCTCCATGTCGAAGAACGACAGGGTGCGGTGCGCTTCGGGCACGTAGTCCTCGCGGTGGATCTGGGCCAGCAGTTCGAGGATGTCGGTTTCAAGCACATCCCAGGGGCGGATCTGCTGTTCGATCATGTTGAAGCGCAAGCGCTCGAGGGTGGGGGTGGGGTTCATGGCGTGGTTTTCCTAGTGGGCTCAGGACAAACCTTCAATTTTAGGTGTCGCCGCCGACGCCGGCGGCGCGCTCGGCATTCCGGGGCGCGCGCTGAGCCCGTTGATGATCACGTCGGCCTGCGTGGCGACGTATTTTTCGGGGTCCAGCGGGGAGAGGCCGTCGACGCAGACCATGGCCGAGTGCTTCCAGAGCATGAGGAAGACCATGGGCGCCACCACCGCGTAGATGGCGTGGTCGACGTCCATCGGCGCGAACTCGCCGCTGTCGATGCCGCGCTGGAAAATGCGGCGCATCAGGTCGTGACCGGGGCGCACCACCTCGCGGCGGTAGAACTCCGCCAGCTCGGGAAAGTTGGCGCCCTCGCTCATCATGAGCTTGGTCAGGCCCGAAGCCTGGGTCTTGCCCACGCGCTCCCACCAAACGTTCATGCAGTAGCGCAGCATGTCGGCCGTGGTTCCTTCGAAGGCCGCGAACTCGGCGTTCCACTCGGTGAAGCGGCTGCCGAGGTTCTCCATGACCACGGCCTTGAAGAGCTCGTCCTTGCTCGGAAAGTACAGAAAAAGGGTGCCCTTGGACACGCCGGCACGCGCCGCCACCTCTTCGGAGCGGGTGGCGGCAAAGCCTTTTTCCACGAACAGGTCGAGCGCGGCGGCCAGCAGTTCGCCGGGACGTGCCTCTTTCCGGCGTTCGCGCTTGGAGCGCACCGGGCAGAGCTTGTCGACGAAGGAACGGGGCGTGGGCATGAGGTTAATGACTCGCGGGTTAGTAATGTAGTTGACCGGCAATCGCCGCGTCAAGCCGCGACAATATTGGGTTCGCCTTTTTCCAACCTGCTGATCCCGCCGCCCCGCGCTCCATGCCGACAGCCCGCCGTTCATCCTCCCGTTCCGCCCGCGCGATGCTTTTCGCGCTGGCGTTCGTGTTGTGGATCGCGGGCACGCTGGGCGTCATGCACCGTTCGCTGCATGTGCCGGGGCTGACCGAAGCCGCCGCAGCCACCGGGTTTCCGGCGCAGGCCCAGGGCGATGTGCACCAGCACTCCCACGGCCTGGGCAGCCTGTTCGGCGAACACACCGACGCCGAATGCCGCCTGTACGACCAGCTCGGCGACGGCAGCGCCACGCCGGGCGTGCCGCTGGTGGTGCTGCCGGTGCTGCTGCCGTCGGCCACCTTCGCCTGGTTGCAGGGCGAGGCTATCGCCCGATGGGTCGCGCTGTTCGACGCGCGCGGTCCGCCTTTCTCTCGCTGAATCCCTTCGTGTTCCGGCTGCCGCCTCCCGCCTTGCGCGGGCGGCGGCGGACGTTCATTGATTCAACGAGTGCCCATCATGATTCCCAATTTCCGTCGCAATGCCATCGGCGTTGCCGTTCTTTCCCTGCTGTCCTGGCCTGCCTTGGCGCAGGACGCCACAGCCACCTTGGAGTCCGGCGCGGCCACCTCGCCGCCCGGCACGCTGTCCACCGTGGAGATCCAGTCCGAGCGCCTCAAGAAGGCGCGCATGGAGCTGTCGCCCGAGGTCGGCGCCACCGTCTACCGCATCGACCGCGCAGCCATCGACGCGCTCGGCAAGGGCGATGCCACGCCGCTGGACGACGTGCTGCTGACCTTGCCGGGCGTCGCCAAGGACTCCAAGGCTTCCGGCTCGCTGCATGTGCGCGACGACCACGGCAACGTGCAGTACCGCGTCAACGGCGTGCAGTTGCCCGAGGGCATCTCGGGCTTCGGCCAGTCGCTGGACACGCGCTACATCGACTCGGTCGATTTCCTCACCGGCGCCTTGCCCGCGCAGTACGGCCTGCGCACCGCGGGCGTGGTCGACATCCAGACCAAGCAGGGCCTGGGCAAGCCCGGCGGTTCGCTCGGCTTCACCTTCGGCAGCCACAACACGCTGGAAGAAAACGCGTCGGTCTACGGCGCCACCGGCAACCTCAGCTACTACCTGTCGGGCAGCCTGGTCTCCAACACCAACGGCATCGAGAACCCGCAGCCGACGCTGAACGCGCAGAACGACCGCACGCGGCAGGGCAAGACTTTCGGCAACCTGTCGTACTACCTGGACGCGGACACGCGCGTAGGCCTGATGTTCGGCACCTACAACGGCAAGTTCCAGATTCCGACCAACCCGAACCAGGCGCCGGCTTTCTCGCTGGCCGGCTACAGCGACCTGGGCACGGGCTTCAACGGGCTGCCGTCGTCGGATGTGCGCGAGCGCCAGACCGAAGCCACGCGCTTCGTCGCGCTGTCGTTCCAGAAGACGCTCGGCGCGCTCGACTTCCAGGTCTCGGCCTTCCACCAGTACTCGAACCTGCACTACCTGCCGGACCCGGCGGGCGACCTGGTCTACAACGGCGTGGCCTCCGACACCCTGCGTTCCAACGCGTCGAACGGGCTGCAGGCCGACGCTTCGTACAAGCTGAGCGATGCCCACACGTTGCGCTTCGGCGGCGCCTACACGCGGCAGACCACGCGCAGCATCAATGCGGTGAACGTGTTCCCGGTCGACGACAGCGGCGCGCAGGTCGGCAACACGCCGGTGCTGATCAACGACAACTCGGGCAAGGTCGGCCAGCTGGCCAGCCTCTACCTGCAGGACGAATGGCGCATCGACCCGAAGCTGACCTTCAACTACGGCCTGCGCTACGACAGCGTCGACGCGTTCACCAAGGAACACCAGTGGAGCCCGCGCCTGAACCTGGCATACAAGCTGACCGGCGACACCGCGCTGCACGCGGGCTATGCGCGCTACTTCACGCCACCGCCGCAGGAGCTGGCGTCGCAGCAGAGCATCAACCTGTACACGGGTACCACCAACCAGCCCGAGATCGCCAACTCCGACCCGGTGAAGGCGGAGCGCACCCACTACTTCGACCTGGGCGTGGACCACAAGGTGAACGCCAACCTGTCGCTGTCGGCCGACGTGTACTACAAGAACATCACCAACCTGCTCGACGAGGGCCAGTTCGGCCAGGCGCTGATCCTGTCGCCGTTCAACTACGCCAAGGGCTTCGCGCGCGGGCTGGAGCTGTCGGCGCGCTACAACGACGACCACTGGTCGGCGTACGCGAACTTCGCCTACCAGAAGGCGATGGGCAAGAACATCGTGTCGAGCCAGTCGCTGTTCGGCGCGGATGAGCTGAACTACATCGCCAGCCACGACGTGTACCTGGACCACGACCAGACCTACACGCTGTCGGGCGGCGCGAGCTACCGCTTCGGCGACAACCAGGTCAGCGGCGACCTGATCTTCGGCAGCGGCCTGCGCCGCACGGCCGACGGCGGGGCGCCCAACGGCGCCGCGTTGCCGCACTACGCGGTGGTCAACGCCGCCTACTCGCACACGTGGAAGGAAGCCTCGGGCGGCGACATCGTCGCCCGTGTGGCCATCCTCAACCTGTTCGACAAGAGCTACCTGCTGCGCGACGGCACGGGCGTGGGCGTGGGCGCGCCGCAGTACGGCACCCGACGCAGCCTGTACGTCGGCATGACGACGCACTTCTGAGCGGACGCTCGAGGATGCACACAAGGCTGTTGCGCTCCGTCGCTGTCACGCTGCTTGTCGCGGTGTGGCTGGCGTCGACGCTCGGCCTCGTGCATGCCACGCTGCATGTGCCGGGCGACCTGGCCCTGGCGCTGACAACCGCGCGCGCAAAGGTGGCCATGGCGGGCGATGATGGCGTCCAGGCACGCGTCCAGGCACGCGTCCAGGCTCGCGACCCGGCGCTGCGGCACGGCTGGCTCAACGCGCTGTTCAGCGACAAGACCGATGCCGAGTGCCGCCTGTACGACCAGTTGGCGCACGGCGCCAGCGCACCGGGCGTGCCGCTGGTGGTGCTGCCGATGCTGCTGCCGGCGGCCACCTTCGCTTTTCTGGAGGGCGAGGCCGTCGCCCGCTGGGTCGTGCTGTTCGAGGCACGGGGCCCGCCCGCCATTCGCTGAATTCCCTGTGTGCCGGTTGCTGCACCCGCTTGGCGCGGGGCGCGGCCGGTCGTCCCTCGATTCAACGAATGCTCTTTCATGACCCCCAATTTCCGTCGCAACGCCGTGGGCGCTGCCATTCTTTCGCTCGCCGCTGTCGCGGCCCTGGCCCAGGCACAGGAACAAACCCAGGCCCAGGCTGCCGACCCCGCCAGCCTGCGCGAGGTCACCGTCACCGGCAACCCGCTCGGCGCCTCCGACCTGATCGCGCCCACCACCACGCTGTCGGGCGACAGGCTCCTGCTGCGCGCCGAATCCACCCTGGGCGAAACGCTCAACAACGTGCCCGGCGTGAGCAGCAGCTACTTCGGCCCCAACGCGAGCCGCCCGATCATTCGCGGACAGGACGGCGACCGCATCCGCATCCTGCAGAACGGCGGCGGCGCGCCCGATGCGTCCGCGCTGAGCTATGACCACGCGGTGCCGGTCGACGCGCTGGTCACCGAGCGCATCGAAGTACTGCGCGGCCCGTCGGCGCTGCAGTACGGCGGCAGCGCCGTGGGCGGCGTGGTCAACGTGATCGACAACCGCATTCCCACCGAGCCGGTCAACGGCTTCGGCGGCCGCGCCGACCTGGGCTACGCCACCGGCAACAAGGAGAAGAACGGCGGCGTGGTGCTCGAAGGCGGCAACGACCGCTTCGCGCTGCACGTCGACGCCTTCAACCGCGACTCGAAGGACGTGGCGGTGCCCATCACCCTCGAATGCAGCAAGCCCGGCTCGCCGTGGTCGGCGCGCAAGATCTGCAACTCGGCCAACGAGGCGCACGGCGGGGCGCTCGGCGGCACGATGTTCTTCGACCAGGGCTACATCGGCGCTTCGGTCAGCACCTACCGCAGCAACTACGGCACCGTGGCGGAAGACGACGTGACCATCGGCATGAAGTCCGACCGCTATGCCGTCGAAGGCGAGTGGCGCCCGGGCGGCTTCATCAGCAGCATCCACGCCAAGCTGAGCCACACCGACTACCGCCACACCGAGTTCGAGGGCGGCCGGCCGGGCACCACGTTCTCGAACATGAGCAACGACCTGCGCATCGAGGCGCGCCACCGGAAGATCGGCAACTTCGAGGGCCTGGTGGGTTTCAGCAGCGAGACCAACCGCTTCGCCGCCGACGGCGAAGAGGCCTTTGCGCCGCACAGCCGCACGCGCTCCAACGCGCTGTTCCTGCATGAAGAGCTGGGCACCTCGTGGGGCCGGCTGAGTTTCGGCGCGCGCACCGAGCAGGTTCGCGTGCGTTCGCTGGGCTACCCGGACGATCCGGCGGTGACGCGCTTCGCCGTCGGCGAGCGCACTTTCAACCCGCACAGCGCGGCCTTCGGTGCGCTGGTCAACCTGGCGCCGCAGTGGCAGCTGACGTCGAACCTGGCGTACACCGAGCGCGCTCCTAAAGACTACGAGCTGCTGGCCAACGGCCCGCACGTGGCCACGGCCGCCTGGGAAGTTGGCGACCCGAAGCTGAAGAAGGAAAAGTCGACCGGCTTCGACCTGGGTGCGCAGTGGAAGTCGGGGCCGAACACGGCGCGCGTCAACGCGTATGTCACGCGCTTCCAGAACTACATCGGCCTGACGGCTTCGGGGCGCAACCTCGATGGAGAGGGCAACGTGGCGGAGCCGGGCGCCACCGACACGCTGGCCGAGTACGTGTACGGCGGCGTGCGCGCGCGCTTCACCGGCATCGAGGCCAACGGCAACCTGCGCCTGCTGGGCACCGAGGGCTTTGCACGCATGAGCGACGCGGGCACGCTCGACCTCGAATGGCGCGGCGACATCGTGCGCGCGAAGAACCTCGACACCGGCGAGCCGCTGCCGCGCATCGCGCCGCTGCGCCTGGGCGCGACGCTGGCCTACGCCAACGGCCCGTGGGGCGCGCGCCTGGGCTTCGACTACAACGCGGCGCAGCGCCGCATTCCGACGGTGGGCGCGCGCGAGACCGATGCGTACACGCTGTGGAACGCGGCAATCACGTACCGCATGAAGGTGCAGCGCACCAACCTGACCTGGTATGCGCGCATGGACAACATCGGCAACAAGCTGGCCTACAGCCCGACGTCGATCCTGACGACGACGGTCTATCCGAACGCGCCGCTGCCGGGGCGTACGCTGAAGGTCGGGTTGCGCGTGACGTTCTGAGCGTGGTCTTCTCCCTCCCCCGCTGGGGGAGGGCAGGGGTGGGGGCTCGCGGCCCGTGATGAGGCAGCGGCTTTTGCGAGCGCCGCTTGCCCCCATCCCGGCCTTCCGCCAGAGGGGGAAGGAGCAAGACCGCAGGCACCGCTCGGCTATCCTCGCCGCGTGAATTCATTCGTCATCTCCTCGCTCCTGCCCGTCGTTCTTCTCATCGCCGCCGGCTACCTCGCCGGGCGCCGCCGCTGGATCGGCGGCAATGCGGTGAAGGACCTGTCGAACCTCATCTTCCTGCTGCTCGCGCCCGCGCTGCTGTTTCGCGCCATGAGCACGGTGCACGTCGAGCAACTCAGCCTCAAGCCGGTGGCGGCGTACTTCATTGCGTCGGGCCTGCTGTTCGCGGGCACCATGGCCCTGCGCGGCTTCAACCGCACGGCGGCCGTCATTGCGCTGGCCAATACCTACAGCAACACGGTGATGATCGGCATCGTGCTCATCGACCTGGCCTACGGCGAGTCGGGCATGGTGGTGTTGCTCACGCTCATCTCGCTGCACTCGCTGGTGCTGCTCACCAGCGCCACGGTGGTGCTGGAACTGGCGGTGGCGCGCGAGCATGCCAAGGTCGGCGGCGCCGAGACGCATTCGATGGCGCGCACCGTGCTGCGTGCGCTGCGCAACGCGATCATCCACCCCGTGCCGTTGCCGATCATCGCGGGCCTGCTGTTCGCGCAGACCGGCTGGACCATGCCGGAGGTCATCGACAAGCCGATCCAGCTGCTCGGCCAGGCCTTCGGCCCGGTGGCGCTGGTGATGGTGGGCATCACCCTGGCGCTCACGCCCATCGGGCGGCACTGGCGCGGCGCGCTGGTGCAGGCGCTGGTCAAGAACCTGCTGCATCCATTGCTGGTGGCCGGCATCGGCTGGCTGCTGGGCGTGCGCGGCATTCCGCTCACGGTGATGGTGGTGGCCGCGGCGCTGCCGATCGGCGCCAACGTGTTTCTCTTCTCGCAGCGCTACCGCACCGCCGAAGACATGGTGACGGCCAGCGTCGCGGTGTCGACGGTGCTGGCGCTCGGCACGCTCACGCTGGTGATGGTGTGCGTGCGGTGGCTGCCCTGACAAGGTGTGAATACACCTGCTGCGCGCCCCGATCTCGCACCTGCGGTCCTCACCGTACGGAGTACGGCTCCGGTCCTCGGCGCAAGCTCGGGGCGCTCGCTACGGTTTCTTCACACCTTGTGAGCCGTCAGGGCGCGAGGCGTTCGCGCACCCAAGCCGCTTCTTCGAGCCGGTAACGCAGCCGGTCGTGCAGCCGGCTCTTGCGGCCCTGCCAGAACTCCCAGCGGTCGGGCACCAGCCGGTAGCCGCCCCAGTGCGGCGGGCGCGGCGGCGAGAGCAGGTGCTTCGCCGCGAACACGGCCGCGTTCTTCACCAGCACGTCGCGCCCGCTGATCACCTCGCTCTGCGGGCTGGCCCAGGCGCCGATGCGCGAGTCGAGCGGGCGGCTCTTGAAGTAGGCGTCGCTCTCCTCGGGCTCCACCTTCTCGACGCGGCCCTCGATGCGCACCACGCGTTCCAGCTCGACCCAGTGGAACTGCAGCGACGCATACGGGTTGCCCGACAGCTCCCGGCCCTTGCGGCTCTCGTAGTTGGTGTACCAGACGACGCCCCGCGCGTCGAAGCCCTTGACGAGCACGATGCGGCTCGACGGGCGCAGGTCGCTGCCCACGGTGCACAGCGTCATGGCGTTGGGTTCGGGCACCTTCGCGTCGACGGCTTCGGTGAGCCAGCGCTCGAACTGCTTCAGCGGATCGCCCGCGCTGTGCGCCTCGCCGAGTTCCGCGCGCTCGTAGCTCTTGCGCAGCGCGGCCAGCGCGTCATTGGAGAGAGGAGAAGTCATGCCGGAGATTGTTGCGCACATACTGGGGCGATGACGACGAAGGCAAATTCCCCCGTGGTGATCGTGCTGGCCTCCGGCCGGGGCGAGCGTTTTGTCGCGGCGGGCGGCACGGGCTCCAAGCTGAAGGCGCTGCTCGCGGGCAAGCCGGTGCTGGAGCGCACGCTGGACGCGGTGCGCGCCAGCGGCCTGCGCTGGCACGTGGAAGACGCGGGACATCCGGGCATGGGCGACTCGATTGCCGCCTCGGTGCGCGCCACGCGCGATGCGCCGGGCTGGCTGATCCTGCCCGGCGACCTGCCGCTGGTCCGGGCGGCGACGCTGCGGGCCGTGGCCGCCGCGCTCGACGGCCGGGTGAATGCCGTGCAGCCGAACTACAAAGGGGAGCGGGGGCACCCGGTCGGCTTTGCGGCCGGTTGCGGTCCCCAGCTCGCGACTTTGGAAGGAAACGTGGGCGCATCGTCCATCCTGCGTTCGATGCGCGCTATCGATTCGGTAGCGGACCTGGCGGTGGACGATGCCGGCGTGGTGACGGATGTCGACACACCCGCGGCCCTGGCGCAGGCCGAGGCGCTCTGGCTGGCGCGCCTGGGCGGCTAGCTTTTTTCGAGATCAGGGCTTTGGAATCACCGCGCAGGCGATGCGCGGGCCCGAATTGCCCGAAGGCTGCGTCGTGAAGTCGTCGCGGTCGCGGTGCACCACCAGTGCGCGGCCCGCCACGTTGTTGACCGCGCCGTCGGTCAGCGAGATCGAGTGGTCTTCCACGCTGAAGCGCGCCACGCCGCCGGCGTCGGCCACCAGGCTCGGCAGTTCGCCGGCATGGCTGCCCGCCGCGGCGAACTTGCCGTGCGTGCCGCCGGTCGGGTTGAAGTGGCCGCCCGAGGCGTCGCCGTTGTTGCCGCAGTCGCCCTTTTCGTGGATGTGGAAGCCGTGCTCGCTGCCCGGAACCAGGCCGCGCACTTCGCCCGCCACGCGCAGGCCGTGCTCGAGCGCGGTGAAGGTCACCGTGCCGCGGGTCGGGTTGGGCGTGATGGCGCCGGTCGGCACCAGCTCGACGGCCGTGCTGGGCTTGCCGCCCATGCTGCCGCAGCCAGCCAGAAGTACGGCGGCGAAAAGGGCGGTGCCGGTGGCGGCGAGACGACGTTGGTTCATGTGTTTTCCTTGGACGGACCGAAAGGCTCGGCAGGTGGTGAAAGCTGGGAAGAAGTATCCGCAGACCCGGGAACGTATACCGGAGCCGGCGGCGCATCGCAATCGGCGACGGCGCCGGACTGCTGCTGGCGCTGCTGTTCCTGCACGGCGGCCAGTGCCACCAGCCGGGCCAGCGCGACGTCGTGGATCGCGTGGCGCTGCAGTTCCAGCAGGGTCTGGCGCGCGTAGTCGAGCGAGGTGCCGTAGCGTCCTACCGCATGGGCGAAGATGTGGCGGTAGCGCTCGTCGCTGAGCTCGCCCGTGAAGTTGGGGCTGCGCCGCGAGAGCGTGAAGGCCAGTGCGCGCACCGGGCCTTCGGCCGTGCCGCAGGTCAGCCATTTGGGGTCGTACACGCCGGTCGGCATCTCGCGCAGCCAGAGGCGGCGCAGCGTGGCCAGCCCGTCGGCCTTAGGCACGCGGAAAACCATGCCCCGGCAACTGCCGCCCGAGAGCAGGCCGAACACGAGGCCGGGCACCTGCACGCTGCCGCGGTTCACGCGGCTCCACATCTTCAGCGCGCGGTGCCAGCCGCGCACCCAGGCCTGGCGCCGCTCGACAAAGTCGAACTCGGGCCGCCAGATGAGCGAGCCGTAGCCGAAGAGCCAGAGGTCGTCGTGCCCGCCCCAGTCGGCGATGGCGCGTTCGAGCATCGGCTGCGGGTCGCGCAGGGGCCTTGGCATCGGGTCGAGTCCCGGCGGGCCGGGATCCGGCGTCGGGTCCGACACGGGGGTGAAAGGGCCGACGCCTACAATTTCGCCATCATGGTTCACCGCACCATTATTTACCGACCCCTTTCCTACGGAGCAAGACCCGCGATGAGCGACGACGACAGCCAGCAGAATTTCATCCTCGGATTTCTCATGGCGCTCATCGCCCTGGTGATCTTCTTCGTGGTCGGCATCGTGCTCTGGCACAAGGGCCACAACCCGGCCGCCGCCGCCGCGCAGGCGGCGCAAGCCAGGCCCGCCGTGGTGGTCTCGGCCCCGGCCCCCGGTGCGGAGCCCAAGCTGGCCGAAGTGACCGAGACGGTGACGGTCACCATCCCCGACGGCGCGAGCATCCGGGTGATCGACGGCGTGGTGAACTTCTACTTCGCGACCGGCAGCGCCGATCTGGCGCCGGGTGCCGCCGAGGCACTGGCCGCGGTCATCAAGGGTGTGGAGAGCGGCCGCAAGGCGGTGGTTTCCGGCTACCACGACACCACGGGCGACCCGGCCATCAACGACCAGCTCGCCAAGAAGCGCGCCGAGATGATCCGCGACGTGCTCGTGGGCCTGGGCGTGCCGGCCGCGAAGGTCGACCTGCAGAAGCCCGCGGTCACCGCAGGCTCGGGCAACGACACCGAGGCGCGCCGGGTCGAAGTGAAGCTGATCGACTGACCGCAGCCCGCGGCCTGCGCAAGAACAGCCCGGCGATGCCGGGCTTTTTTGTGTGCGCTGCTTCGACCGGCGCGAACGGGCGGATTGGTATCGCCCGGCGCCCGGATTTCATCGGGCTTTCGCGCCCGGCTTGGTACCATGGGCCTCCAGGCCCACAGTCGCCCTGGCGACACGCAGCAAGAGCCCACGACCCCATGAGCAGCAGCACACACCCCACCGTACGCGACGTCACCGATCGCATCCGCGAGCGCAGCCTGGGGCTGCGCAGCGCCTACCTCGCCCGCCTCACCGACATCCGCAACCGCGACCGCGGCTCCGACCGCATGGGCTGCGCCAACGTGGCGCATGCCGTGGCCGGCATTCCGGCCAACGACAAGTTCCGCGTGGTGACCGAGCGCGCACCCAACATCGGCATCGTCACGGCCTACAACGACATGCTCTCGGCGCACGCGCCGTACCAGGGCTACCCGGACATCATCAAGCAAGAGGCCCGCCGCCTCGGCGCCACGGCGCAGGTGGCCGGCGGCGTGCCCGCCATGTGCGACGGCGTCACGCAGGGCACGCCCGGCATGGAACTGAGCCTGTTCAGCCGCGACGTCATCGCCATGAGCACCGCCATCGCACTCACCCACGACATGTTCGACAGCGCCTTGCTGCTGGGCGTGTGCGACAAGATCGTGCCGGGCCTGCTGATCGGCGCGCTGCACTTCGGCCACCTGCCGACCGTGTTCGTGCCGGCCGGCCCCATGCCCTCGGGCCTTTCCAACAACGCCAAGTCGAAGGTGCGCGAACAGGCCGCGCAGGGCCTGGTGGGCCGCCAGGGCCTGCTCGACGCCGAAATGGCGGCCTACCACTCGGTGGGCACCTGCACCTTCTACGGCACCGCCAACAGCAACCAGATGCTGCTCGAGGCCATGGGCCTGCACGTGCCCGGCACGGCCTTCATCCAGCCAGGCGATGCGATGCGCGAAACGCTCACGCGCGAAGCCGTGCGCACGGTGCTGGGCAAGGCCGGAGACACCGCATTCAGCTGTCCGCCCATCGGGGAGATGGTCGACGAGCGCTGCATCGTCAACGCCATGGTCGCGCTGCTGGCCACGGGCGGCTCCACCAACCACCTGATCCACTGGGTCGCGGTGGCGCGCGCCGCGGGCATCGTGATCGATTGGGACGACTTCTCCAAGCTTTCCGACATCGTTCCTCTGCTGAGCCGCGTGTACCCCAACGGCAGCGCCGACGTGAACGAGTTCCAGGCGGCGGGCGGCCCCGGCCTCGTGATCGGCGAGCTGGTCGACGCAGGCCTGATGCACGCAGACGTGCTGACGGTGCGCGCCGGCGGCATCCGCGAATTCGCCAACGTCCCGGCGCTGGCCGGCGAGCCGGGCGAGCAGCGCCTGCAATGGAGCCCGGGCGCGCTGTTGAAGAACGAGGCCATCACGCGCACCGTCGCCAGCCCGTTCAGCGCTACCGGCGGACTGAAGCTGCTGAGCGGCAACCTGGGCCGCAGCGTCATCAAGGTGTCGTCGGTGCCCGACGACCGGCATGTCATCGAGGCACCGGCGCGCGTGTTCGATTCGCAGGCCGCGCTGCTGAAAGCCTTTACCGCCGGCGAGCTGGAGCGCGACGTGGTGTGCGTGGTGCGCTGGCAGGGCCCGCAGGCCAACGGCATGCCCGAGTTGCACAAGCTCACGCCGCCGCTGTCGGTGCTGCAGGGCAAGGGCTTTCGCGTGGCGCTGGTCACCGACGGCCGCATGAGCGGCGCGTCGGGCAAGATCCCCGCCGCCATCCATGTGTCGCCCGAAGCGGCCGCGGGCGGCCCGCTCGCCAAGGTGCGCGACGGCGACCTGATCCGCCTCGACGCGCTGGCGGGTACGCTCGCCGTGCTGCTTCCCGAAGACGAATGGGCCGCGCGTGAAACCGCGACGCTGTCCGAAGCCCAACGCATCGCCGACGGACACGGCCTTGGCCGCGAGCTGTTCGCCGGCATGCGCCGCAATGCACTGACTGCCGAACAGGGCGCCTGCTCTTGGCTGTGAACAAGCAGCGCCCCAGGGGGCGATGCGCAACGTAATGGAGCTATGAAATGACAGACAGACTCACCCCCCTCGACGTGATGCGCGACGCGCCGGTCATTCCGGTCATCGTGCTGAACGACGTGAAAGACGCGGTGCCCCTGGCGCGCGCGCTGGTCGCCGGCGGCATCCGCATGCTCGAAGTCACGCTGCGCACGCCGCAGGCGCTGCAGTGCATCGAGGCCATCGCCAAGGAAGTGCCCGAAGCCGTGGCCGGCGCCGGCACCATCCGCAGCGCGGCCGATGCGCAGGCCTCCGTCATGGCCGGCGCCAGGTTTGGCGTGAGCCCGGGCTACACGCGTTCGGTCGGCAAGGCCTGCCACGACCTCGGCCTGCCGCTGCTGCCCGGCGTGGCCACCGGCAGCGAAATCATGACGGCGCAGGAAGACGGCTACACCCAGCTGAAGTTCTTCCCCGCGCTGCAGGCCGGCGGCCTGCCCATGCTGAAGGCCTGGCAGGGCCCGTTCGGCGACGTCACCTTCTGCCCGACGGGCGGCATCCATGCGGGCAACGCGGCCGAGTTCTTGGCGCTGTCGAACGTGGCCTGCGTGGGCGGTTCGTGGATCGTGCCGGCCGACGCCATCCGCGACGGCGACTGGGCCCGCATCGAGCAGCTGGCACGCGCCGCGAGCCAGCTGTCGCGCTGACCATGCGCGCGGATTTCGACGCGAGCGACCTGAAGGTCATCGCCTTCGACGTCTTCGGCACGGTGGTCGACTGGCACAGCGGCATCGCCGCCGAGTCCGAGAGCGCCTTGCCCGGCGTGGACGGCGCGGCCTTCGCGCTGGCCTGGCGCGCGGGCTACCAGCCCGCCATGAAGGCCGTGATGGAGCGCATTGCCGCGGGCGAGGGCGGCTTCACGCTGCTCGACGAGCTGCACCTGAGCATGCTGGAGCAGGTGCTGCGCGATTTCGGCCTGAGCGACCGGCTCGACACCGCCGCCAGGCGCGACCTGAGCCGCGCCTGGCACCGCCTGCCGGCCTGGCCCGATGCGGTGGCCGGGCTCACGCGGCTGAAGAAGAAGTTCACCCTCTGCACGCTGTCCAACGGCAACATCGGCCTGCTCACCGAAATGGCCAAGCGCGCCGGGCTGCCCTGGGACTGCGTGCTGTCGGCCGAAGTGTTCAAGGCCTACAAGCCCGATCCGCGCACCTACCTGGGCGTGGCGGGCGTGTTCGATGCGACGCCGGGGCAGGTGATGCTTGCAGCGGCGCACCACGACGACCTGGCCGCCGCGCGCGCGTGCGGCCTGAAGACCGCCTACATCGAGCGGCCCCACGAATTCGGCCGTGCCCTGCCGAAGGACGTGTCGCCGCAGCCGGACAACCACCTGCACGCGCGCGACATCGACGCGCTGGCCGACCTGCTGGGTTGCTGATCGGCCCGGCAGCGGGTCAGCGCAGGCCGCCGCCGGCGGCGCCTTCGTCACGCTGGATGAGTTCGATCTTGTAGCCGTCGGGGTCCGTCACGAACGCGATCACCGTGGTGCCGCCCTTGACCGGACCGGCCTCGCGCGTCACGTTGCCGCCTGCGGCCTTGATCTTGTCGCAGGCCGCATACGCATCGGGCACGCCCAGGGCGATGTGGCCGTAGGCGGTGCCGAGCTCGTAGCTCTCGGTGCCCCAGTTGTAGGTGAGCTCGATCTCGGCCTGCTCGGGGTTGCCCTTGCCGTAGCCGATGAAGGCCAGGCTGTACTTGTATTCGGTGTTTTCCGACGTGCGCAGCAGGTTCATGCCGAGCACCTGGGTGTAGAAGTCGATGGAGCGCTGGAGGTTGCCAACGCGCAGCATGGTGTGAAGAAGTCGCATCTCGTGGTGCCGTGTAGTTATCGGGAAGGGGCCACCATTGTCGGCCTCCCGGCACGCCCATCCGGCTGCGGGGTCGGCGCAGGCGGGCCTGCTGGCGCTCGAAGCGGCCTGCGCCGAGGCGACGCTATGCCGCCGTGTCCAGCCAGTGCGTGATGCGCCCGCCGTGCATCACGCCGATGCGGTCGGCCATCGCATGCGCCTCGGCCTCGTTGTGGGTGACGAGCACGGCCGTCTGGCCGGCCTGCTTCAGGATGCCGCGCACCTCGCTGGTCAGCCGCTCGCGCGTGCCGCCGTCGAGGTTGGAAAAAGGCTCGTCGAGAAGCAGCAGCGCGGGCGAGGGCGCGAGCGCGCGCGCCAGTGCAATACGTTGCTGCTGGCCGCCGGAAAGCTCGTGCGGATAGCGCTCGCCGGCCTCCGCAAGGCCCACCAGCGCGAGCATCTCGGCCACGCGCGACTGCTGCGCCGCACGGTCGAGGCGGCGCAACCCGAACGCCACGTTCTTCGCGGCCGACAGGTGCGGGAACAGCGCGTACTCCTGGAACATCATGCCCACGCGCCGCTGCTCGGGCGGCAGGTGCGCCTGCGTGGACGACAGCAGCACGTTGCCGAGCCGAACAGTGCCCGCGCGCAGGGGCTCGAAGCCCGCAATGGCGCGCAGCACCGTGGTCTTGCCGCAGCCCGAGGGGCCGAACAGGCAGGCGATGTCGCCCGCCTTCAACGCGAGCGAGAAGCCGTCGACGACCGTGTGCAGGCCGCGCGGGGTGTCGTAGGCGAGCTGGATCGCGTCGATGTGCAGGGGGGAACTCATGGCGTCTTGTCGGCGTTGAGGAGGGTCGAAGGCGTGCCCAGCTGCTGGCGCGCGAGCAGCACCACGGGCAGCAGGCCGGCCCCCACGATGGCGAGCGCGGCGATGGCGCCTTCCTCGTAGGTGCCGCGCGCGGCCTCGGCGTAGAGCCAGGTGGCCAGGGTGTCGAAATTGGCGGGGCGCAGCAGCAGCGTGGCCGGCAGTTCCTTCATGGCATCGACGAACACCAGCAGCGCGCCCGCGGCCATGGCGGGGCGCAGCAGCGGAAGGTGCACGCGGCGCAAGGTGCCGGCCGTGGTTTCACCGAGCAGCCGGGAGGCCTGCTCGATGGCCGGCGGAATGCGCGCCAGGCCCGCCTCGATGCCGCCGACCGGCATCGCAAGAAAACGGATGACGCAGGCCACGACCAGCACGACGCCCGCGCCCATCAGCGGCAGGCCCTGCCATCCCATCGCCGTGGCCAGCGCCGCATCGAACGCGAGCGCGGGCGTGAGCAGCCCGATGGCCAGCACCGTGCCCGGCACCGCATAGCCCAGCGTCGCCGCGCGCGCCTGCCAGCGCGCGCGGTTGGGGCGTGAGCCCTGGCTGCGCGCGGCCCACGCGACGACCAGCCCGGCCGCCACCGCAACCACCGTCACGCCCGCAGCCAGCGCCAGCGTGTTGCCGAGGCTCGCGACCAGCCCGCGCGAAATGCCGCCGCCTTGGTGCAACCGCTTGGCGCTTTCCCAGACCAGGTAGAGGGCGGGCGCCACGAAACCGATCAGCACCGGCAGCGCGGCCGCCGCGGTGGCTGCCCAGCCCACCACGCCGCTCAGCCGTTGCGGCTGCACGGCCCGCATGCGTTGCGCCGAACCGAAGCGCTGCTGCTGGCGGCCATGGCGCTCCAGCCACACCAGCGCCACCACCATGAACAGCATCGCGCACGCGATCTGCGCCGCGCCGGCCAGGTCGGAGCGCGTGATCCACGTCGTGTAGACCGCCACTGTCAGTGTGTTCACGCCCAGGAACTCCGAGGCGCCGATGTCGTTGAGCGTTTCGAGCAGCGCCAGGCTCAGCCCCACGGCCAGCGCGGGCCGTGCGAGCGGCAAGGCCACGCGGAAAAACGCGCCGCGACGGCGCTCGCCGAGCATGCGCGCCGCTTCCATCAGGTGCGCGGGCTGCGTCATGAACATGGCGCGGGCCGTCAGGTAGACGTAGGGATACAGCACGAAGCCCAGCACGAAGATCGCGCCGGGCAGCGAGCGCAGGTCTGGCAGGCGGAACTGGCGCGGGCTGTCGAAGCCCAGCACCCAGCGGATCGCGCCCTGCACCGGGCCGATGGGGTGCAGCAGGTCGAGGTAGGCGAAGGCGACGATGTAGGTCGGCATGGCCAGCGGCAGCAGCAGCGCCCAGTGCAGCACGCCGCGCCCCGGAAAGTCGTGCGCCGTGACCAGCCAAGCGCAGCCGGTGCCGATCGCCAGCACCAGCGCGCCCACGCCCGCGAGCAGCAGGGCGGTGTTGAGCGCCGCCTGCGGCAGCACGTGCGCAAGCAGCGGCCCCCAATGCCCGACGCCCGAGCCGAGCGCGAGCCATGCGAGCGTGAGCACCGGCGCGAGCACGCCGAGCGCGATCAGCAACGACGCGCAGCGCCATGCGGGGCCTGCAGCGCGCAGGCCCTGCGGCTGGCGCCGCGTTGTGCTCATTCAGTTGCCGGCAAGGTGTGCCCGGCCATCGACATCACTGGTCGAAGCCGACCTTGTCCACCAGCGCGCTGGCCTGCTTGCGGTATTTGGCAATCTCGGTCAGCGGCAGCGGATCGACCTTCAGCTCGCCGATGGTCTGGCCGATGATCGGGTCCAGCGCGACGCCCTTGCGCACCGGGTATTCGTAGTTGGCCTGCGCGTAGAGCGACTGCGCCGGCTCAGACACCAGGAACTCGAGCAGCTTGACCGCGTTGGCGCGCTGCGGCGCATTCTTCGCCACCGATGCGCCGCTGATGTTCACGTGCGTGCCGCCGCTCTTCGCGTTGGCGAAGGTCGGGCGAATCACCTTGATGGCGTCGCCCCACTTGCGCGCGTCGGTGCCTTCCTTCGCGCTCTTCATCTGGCCGACGTAGTACGAGTTGGCCAGGCCAACGTCGCAGATGCCGCCGAGGATGTCGCGCGCCACGTCGCGGTCGCCGCCCGTGGCCTTGCGCGCCAGGTTGGCCTTCACGCCGCGCAGCCATTGCTCGGCCTTGGCCTCGCCGTCGTGCGCGATCATGGACGCGACCAGCGCGGTGTTGTAGGGGTGCTGGCCGGCGCGGATGCAGACCTTGCCCTTGTACTTGGGGTTGGCCAGGTCTTCGTAGCGGAAGGTGGTGAGCGGCAGGCTCTTGTCGGCATACAGCACGCGCGCGCGCATCGACAGCGAGAACCACTGGCCGTCGGCGCCGCGCAGGTTGGCCGGAATGGCCGATTCGAGCGCGGCCGATGTCACCGGCTGCGTCACGCCGCCCTCGACCAGGTCCATGAGGTTGCCGATGTCCACCGTCATCAGCACGTCGGCGGGAGAACGCGTGCCTTCGGCCTTGACGCGCTCCAGCAGGCCGTCTTTCACGAACACGGTGTTGACCTTGATGTTGCTCTGCGCGCTGAACGCGGAGATCAGCGGCTGGATCAGCGCGGGCTCGCGTGTGGTGTAGAGCGTGAGTTCGTCGGCGGCGGCCTGCGCGGGCAGGGCCACGAGTGCGGTCAGCGCGGTGATGGCCAGCGAGGCGGCGCTGGCGCCGAACAATGCGCGCGCGGCGCGGCCTTGGACGCTTGAGCGTTCGGTCATGGAGATCCTCCGGGAGCAGTGAATATTCTGGAAACGCCGGCGCCTGTCGTTGTCGCAGCGGCCGAGATGCGAATAATTATCACTGGGAGGATTGCGCGCGGAGGCATTTGCACTTACGGGTCAAAGGCCTACTGAAGCGCGCCGCGCGCTTTGGCAGCAATTTCCATCGGCATTGGCAACAAATGCCGGTGCCATTGGCAGTGATCTCAACACGTAAATCGCCGCCGCCTTTGGCAGGTGTCGCGGACTTTGGCAGTGCAGTTAAAGCATCAAAACGCCCTACGCTGCCAGACGCCTTCAAATGAGGTAGGCAGGTCGCGGGAAGGGACTTGTCGCGAGGCACGGGATCATCAGGCGCCACCAGATTGTTGTGAGACGCTTAAATCTAGGCTGTCTCGCTGTGGAGCCGGAGTCACGTGCATTGAGCGCCGAGGAGCGAGCCGGAGCCGGCTGCCCGCACGATGGAAGCTAGTCAGTGGCGCGGCGTAGGCAGATCGATTAAGCCGCCCAAGGTGAACGCCCCTCGGAGAACGTGAAGTCGTTGGGCTGCGTTGGTGAACGCCGCATTGAGCTCGATCTCATCAGCTATCGGATACCCGGGAAGCGGGTTTAGTGCCACCCTCAGGCGCTCGCATGCTGCCTCCCATGCCAGTAAAGCCGTGGCGCGTTCTTTGACAGCAGTGTTCGATGACTCCATCTATTGATGATAGCTGTGCCACCGAACATTTCCTGTGCCCAAGCGTCGGCGTACTACCGGCTTCCCATTTTGTAATTCGAGATCAGCACCTCGCCCACCTCCTGCTTGGCCTTGGCCGCAATGCTGTACCTCGTCTTGACCGCCTCGATCCGGAAGTCCGAGAAGGTCTCCCGCACACCTGGAGTGTCATTCAAACTCAGGATGAACTTGCCCTTCAGGCTGGCCAGGAGGCCCGCCAATCGCGCGAAGTCCTCCCGGCTGAACACGCCCTCGCCATAGTCCTTTTCGTTGCCCCAGTACGGCGGGTCGACGTAGAACAGCGTGCCAGGCTTGTCGAAGCGCTGGATGACCTGGTCGTACGGCTTGTTTTCGATGAAAACCCGCGAGAGCCGCACATGGGCGTCGCTCAACTCCTCCTCGATGCGCAGCAGGTTGAGCCTGGGCGGTGCCGTGGCCGCGATCCCGAAGGTGGGCTTGTGGATCTTGGCCCCGAAGCAGGTCTTGGCCAGATAGAAGAACCTGGCCGCGCGCTGGATGTCCGTGAGGGCATCGGGCGGCAGCACCAGGAAGTTGTCGAAGTCATCGCGCGCCACCAGCATCCAGCGGAACTGCGCCACCAGCTCGCCGAGGTGGTGCTTCACGCAGCGGTACAGGTTCGTCAGCTCTCTGTTGATGTCGTTGATGATCTCGACCTTGCTTTCGGGCTTTTTAAAGAGCACCCACGCCGCGCCTGCGAACACCTCGCAGTACGTCTGGTGATCGGGCATCCGCCCGATGATCTGGTCCGCCAGGCGACTCTTGCCCCCGAGCCACGCCAGTGGGCTTTTCTGTTGCGTCATTACTTTCTTTCAGTGGTGACGCTCGATGGCGTGCTGGTGTGGGGCTCGGGTCGCTGCGATCAGCGGCACTGGCCCTCCAGTGATTCATGGTCCCGCAGCGCGGGCACTTGATCTCAATTCTTCCTGCATCAGCCATCGCGAGCTTTCGCCCGCATTGGCCGCATCTGACTTCGTGCATTGGCACCGCCTATGATTCGCCCCGCCTAGCTAGGTGGCAGGGTCTTCGGTCGATGCCGTGCTAACTCACGGCGGAGACGGGTGAAGCGGGTGTTAGCGCACCCAAATCACTCGCCCTGTCTTTTTTTCCCCTCTACGGTGCGGGGCCAGCTGGATGCCAGCGAGCCGACGACACCTTCCATTCGAACAACCGGCTTCCGATCTGCACGATGTAGCCCGAGGTAGGGTTGGCCGGAAAGCCCTGGTCGTAGGCCCACATCCGGTAGCCCGAGAACCGCGCCGCACCGGTCAAGGTGCCGCCCGACGAGGCCACTGCGCTGCAGGCGCCGGCCAGCTGCGCCGCCTGGAGCAAAGCCCCTGCAGCGCTCCACACCGTCGACGCCTTGGGCGCCAGCGAGATAGCCGTGGAAACCGTCCCGGCCGCCAGGAACGCGGCGAGCAGCCCGCCCTCTATCGCGGCCGACTGGGACAGCAGGCCGCGCGCTGCAGCCACACCCGCGCCGTACCCGTCGAACCGGACGGCACCGGCCAGATTCCCGGAAGACTCCGAGATCAGCCGCCACACCGAGGGGCGCGCGCCGAAGGGTCTCGTACCAAACGCAACAGAGCCGAACATGGTCAGCTCCTGCTATGGCCCGAGGCACCGATGGCGCGCGTCGAGGGCGAGACGGTCATGCTTGCTCGCCTGGCCAGCCCGCCGAGACGTCGTAGGTCTCGATGCCGGCTTCATCCAGGACGTCGATGGCCTCGTGGTGCGCACGCTCGGCCTCGAAGCAGGCACGCACGTGCGCGGCGATGGCCTTGAGCATCGCTGTCATCTGCACGAGCGTGAGAGTGAGCCACCCGGACTCGGCCTTGAACGGCACGTCCTCATACCCGTTCGCCTCCATGCCCTGGATGACCTGGGCAATACGCGATTGGTCGGCGATCCCGGTGCTCACCCTGACGCCACCGGCGAGCGTGATGCCACCGGTCTCCCTGCGCCAGCGCTCGGCCGTGACCGCTGCCTTCAGTTGCACCCGACGCTCTTCAAGGGTCGGCTCGGGCTCGGGTTCCGGCTCGGGCGGCAGGTCCTGCAGCACCCAGTGGCCGTCGACCACGAACGGACGGTTTCCGGCGCCATGCGCGGGCGGCGGGGTTTCAAGGCAGTCGCCGGGGATGAGGTAGACGCCCTTTTCACGCGGCGACAGGTCGCTGGCGTTCAGCTCGACCGCGCAAATGAATTCGCCTGTGTGCGGATCGTACGAATAGACGGTCTTGGTCATGGCTGGATCAGTACTTGATGATGGCGAGATGGGCGACGTTGCGCGGGCGCGTTTCGGCGCCGCCCACGGTCTCCGAGAGGTTCGTATCGCGGTTTTGTCCTTGGTAGTACGAGAACGTGCCCGCCGTGCCAAAAACTTCGCGACCTCCGGTGCCGTGGTTGTGGGCTGCGAAGAGGTGCCCCTGTGCAGAGCCGTTTACCCGGCCGGCATCCACGCCGCGCGCGTCATCCCAGCCGCGATCAAACTCGCCTCGGCCATCGGGCAGCACGATGTAAAGGCCCGTGATGCTGCGGTTGGTCGAGGGCGCCGATGTGCTGGTCGTCCGGTAGCCGAACAGGGCCGTCGCGTTGTTGGCGTCGCCGCAGTAGAGGTAAGCCGCCAGCGCGGGATAGGCCGCGACCGCCACGGCCGCGCCATTGCGCTTCAGCCAGCCCGCCGGTGGCGTCGAGCCGGCGCAGTACCCGACGATGCCCGCCTCCAGCTGCGACCCCATCGCCTCGCGCCAATCGGCCCTGATGAGGGCCGTGGTCGGGGCCAGCACGGTCAAGGACAGGCGCTTGCTCGCCTGGGCGAAGTCCACCAGCGCGCCGCCGTTGTTGGACGCCACCACCGTGTCTCTCGATACCGTGTTGGCGGCGAAGTAGGTGCCGCGCCCCAGCTCGAACTCGCCGGTCGGCCGCCCCACCGCATTGATGCTCTCGCACAGGTAGTGGATGGTCGAGCCGACAGGCACTTTCTCGGCGAACGTGAAGAAGCCCAGGTCAGCACCAGAGACGACGAGGTTGCCGGTGCCGAGCGTGGCGCATGCCTCGACCACACGGTTTTCGAAGACGAGGGCCATGCTCAGACCTCGAACGTCACTTTGGTGGTGGTCTTCAACCGCGGAGCCACGCCGGCCTGGATCGGGATGACCGGGTCGAGCGCGCCATAGGTCAGGAGGATGCCGTTGCCGGCCGCTGCCGTCCCCACGCCGAGGTGCGTCGCGCTCGCAACGCCTGCGCCCGAGACTTCGATGAATTCCATCGCGGCCACCAGGTTGGCGATGTTGCCGGCGACAGCCCACCCTGCAGGGCTGCGCGTGACGGCGACACGTGCATAGCCTGGGTAGGCCACCTCGTTGGTGGTCTGGGTCGCGCCCGCGCCAGGCACTGCCGTGTGCAGGCTGACGTAGACGGCCGCCAGCGGTGCGGCCGCAGCGTTGTCGGCCAGGCCGGGAATGGCGATCCCCTGCAGGATCAGCTTGAGAAGTGCGTTGGCCGATGCGGTGGTGTAAGGCATGTGGTGCTCCGAGGTTGAACGGGTTTAAACAGGCTGGTCGACCAGGCCCGGCACAGCGGGGAAGTCGGCCACGGGATAGCGAAGCAGCGCGCTGCGTTCGGCGACGGCGTCGATGGCCACGTGATGCGCCGCCTCTGCGGAAAAGCAGCGCTGCACGTGCAGGGAGACGGCGGTGGAGACCGCCTGCAG
Source organism: Variovorax monticola (assembly GCF_051216855.1). Lineage (NCBI taxonomy): Bacteria > Pseudomonadati > Pseudomonadota > Betaproteobacteria > Burkholderiales > Comamonadaceae > Variovorax > Variovorax monticola. Next base: position 349,469 of record NZ_JBPJZP010000003.1, on the reverse strand, counting down.
GGCACCGAGCGTCATGCGACGAAAGCCGTTCGGCGTCTTGAAGTCGATCTCCTGCAGGCCGCTCTCTGCCATGTCGGCGAGGTCGGAGATCGCGCTGGCCAGCGCGGCGCGCTCTTCGCGGCTTGTGCCGACGCGCATGCCATCGGGCATCGAGATGCCGGCCGTTTCGAGTTCCCATCGACGCCGCGCGATCTCGGCCTTGAGGCCTGCGCGCAGATCCGCAAGCGAACGCGGATCACGCCAGGTGTGCGTTGCCCAGTCGAAGACGTGGTCGGCGCTCGGACGCTCGGGCATGGCCACCGGCTCGCCATCGGCGATGTAGTGGTCGCGCGGCAACTCGCGCAGCAGCAGGCCCTCGGTGGGCGAGCGCAGCTGCGCTTCACACCACTCGCTGCGAGCCATCGTGCCCCAGCGAAGTACTTCGCCGGTGGCCAGGTTGTAGACGGTGTAAGGGAACATGGTTCAGCGGCGCGTGGAGAGCGCGTAGAGGGAGGTGCCGGCGACACCGGCCTGGGCCAGCGAGTACATCGTCAGCGTGTGCCAGCCGGGGTTGAGGGTGACCTGAACGCCGCCCGAAATGGTGGTGAATGCCACGCCCGCGCCCGTCCACGCCTGCACACCGTCGACCTGGATGAAAGCAAAGGCGGTCTGCATGACGAACGTCGATCCGAAGATGAACGTCTGCAGCGGATAGGCGCCGGGCACGTAGTGGACGACGGTCACGGAGTTGCCGCCCGACGCGCCGAAGGACGGCACGGTGACCGCTTGGCCACGCAGATTCAATGTGTCGATCACATCGATCTGGTTGATGGTCAGGCCTTCGTTCTGCAGGTTGAAGCCCGGGCCGGCCAGCCGGAAGCGGCCGTCATCGGTGTTCATCTGCAGCAGCATGCCGCCGACCGCGAACTCGACGAAGGTCAGGCCGTTGGTGTGGCGCGCGAGGATCCAGCCAGCGGTCTGGTCGTAGATCCATTTGTTCTTGCTTCGCAGGAAGCCCCAGCCGCCGACGCCGTCGCCTGCGATGTCGACCTGGCCAGCGGTCACGTAGCCCAGCCGCGAGGTGATGGCCGAGAGCTGGTTGACGTTGATTGCGCGCGCCGTGATCGTCCCGTCGACGACGAGGTTGCCGTCGATGCCCACGGTCGAGACACCGGCGACTGCACCAACGACGAACGGGTACTTGATGGCGCCCTTCGCGTCGATGGTGCTGATGGCGAAGCGGTCGACCAGGACGACCAGGTCGCTGCTCTGGCCATCGTTGTTCAGCAGGATGCCGGCCGTCTTGTTGCCCGCGACCACCTTCAGGCCCCACTTGGCCGACAGGCGCCCGGTCTCATCGGCGCGCACGGCCGCTTCCTGCTCGATGGAGGCCTGCACGCCGTTCATACGGACCGCAAGCGTGGTCCGGGCCACTGCCTCGGCTTCGATGGCGGAGGCGCGCGCGGCGGCCTCCTGACGCACCGCTGCCACCGCGCCCCGGTCGCTGGTCTCCGAGGTGTACGGCGTGACCGGAAAGCGGCCCTGTTCGGCCTTCGTGTAGCGCAGGCCCAGCATGCCGCCAGGCGTGTAGCCCGACCAGATGAATGCCACGCTGGCGACGACAGCGCCATTGGGTGCGGTGGCTTCGACGGCCAGCTCGTTGCGGCGCTCCTGGGAACTCAGGAAGTCGTGCGCTGCGGGCCGCAGGTTGCTGGTCGCGCCGAGCGTCAGGCCCGCGCCGTCGAAGAACTCCAGCGCGAGACCGGACATGCCAGTGTCGGAGTTAAATCGCGTGTCTCCCGAAGCCGCATACCAGTTGCCCGGGCTGACGGGGAACCGAGGGCTCGCAAACCAACCATCGGCGGGAACGTTGGTCAGCAGGCGGGCGGATGCGCCCCAGTCGTCCTGCGCCATCGTCCAGCTGGCCAGGCTGCCCTGACTGCCCGTCCAACCCTCCAGGTCGAACTCGAAGCCGCCGTTGAGCACCAGGTTGGCCCGCACGTAGCCGACCGCGCGTGCCGCCACGGTATCGATGCGCTGCGCGAGCTGCTCGTCGCCCTCGGCCACCAGGTTCTCGACGTGCGTGATCGCCGTCCCGCGCTCGATGGTCTCGTCGAGCAGCCGCTCGGCGATGCCGGAGTTGACGTTGAGCAAGTCGGCCACGATGTCGTCGAGCCCGTCGCGCAGCTCCTCCAGCGCGTCTTCGATGCTCGGCATCGACGACAGCTCGACATACCCGGAGTCGCCAGCGTTGCCGCCGGCGTCGTAGGCCGTGACCCAGTACAGGCGCGTGCCTGCGAGCGCTTCGCTGCGCACGTACAGCCGCTGCGGGGTCTGGTCGATCAGCGTGGCCGTGGCGAAGGTGGGGCCGACACGGATGCCATAGGCGGCGATGGGCTGTGTCGCGCGGCAGTCCTGCCAGGCCAGCTCGATCTGCTGACTCCACACCTCGCCATGCACCACGGGCTGAGCGGGCGGCGTGATGAACAGCGTGGCCGAGACCGGCACCGACCATTCCTTCGACGTGCTGCCGTGCGAGGCCCAGACCCGGTTGCTGCCGCTCGGGAACCAGCCCAGGCCCGTCGACGTGGCCTTGCCCGAGAAGATCTCGATGGACGTCTCGAAGGTCTCGCCCAACGTGAGCCGCGTGGTGCTCCAGTCCAGCAGATCGAGGCCGCTCGGGGGTGCCCAGCGCGCCACGATGCCGCCTTCTGTGACCTCCAGCGAGAGGGCCTCGACGTCGCCGGGCATGCCGCCCTTGCCGATCACGCTGTGGGTCTGCATGACCCAAATGCTGGACGCGTAGGCGGTGAAGAAGCGCGCGCGCACCTGGTACTCAGCGTGTTCGGCCAGGCCGAGGATGAAGGTCTCGGTCGCGGTGCCTGGCAGGCGGATCGACGCCCAATCGCTGACCGGCGTGGTCGTGCGCCACTGCACCTCGGCCGCCCCGCTCAAGCGCACAGCGGCCTCCGTCGACGGCGCCCAGGAGGCCCGCACGCGGATGACCATCGAGCCAGCCTGCAGCACCAGCTGGTCGGGCCCGCTCTCCACCAGGAAGTCCAGCGGCGGCGAGGGCTTCAGGAACGGGTTGGGCAGGTTCGTGTTCGGCGCAGCGTCAGCGCGCGTCTCGTCGGCCTGGTCGTAGTACGCCGGTTCGTCCTCGACGACCTGCAGCGTGACCGGCGAGGCCTGCGAGTACGTCCAGTCCTGGACCCGGAAGGTCTTGTTCGCGAAGCCATAGAGCGCGCTGGTCAGCACGATGCGGTCGCCGGGCTGCAGCGACCAGGCGAACATCTTCGGGCTGATCTGCAGCACGAAGCCGCCCCGGCTCTGTTCCACCAGCGTGCGGGCGATCTGGTGCGTGCGCACGTGCGCCCCGGTGAACTCCAGGGTGAGGTCGAGGAACTTGTCCGTGACGTCCAGCGCACGGAAGGTCGGGTTCTGGTACGGGACGAAGTCTTCGGCCACGCCGTTGCGCGTGGCGTTGACGTAGCTGCCGCGCGCGCCGTTGTAGCGCGCTGCGCCCGCGTTGGAGGCCTGAAGCACCACGACCGGCGCGAGCATGTCCTCGTCGCCGAGCGCCATGACGGGGGTCGACCAGGCACCGGCAAGGATGCGCCACACGCCGCCCGATTCAAGGCTGTAACCCGCCATCGCGTCTTCGAGCTGCTGGCGCACGGAATCCCGATCCCGGTCGCTGCGGAACATGCCGTCGCAGGTGTACAGGGCGGTGCCACCATAGGAGGCGGGGTCGACGGCGGCGTCCTCGCCTCGGTACACCACCTGGTCGCAGGCGTTCGCTGCGGCGATCAGCGCGTTCTGGTCGATCTGGTCGTGGCTGGCCATGTAGCCGACTTCCGAGCGCAGGAAGTCAGCTAGGCAAAGCGCGGGGTTGCGCGAATACGTGGTCTGGCCCGTTCGCGGATCGAAGACCTTTTTGCCCCGGATCTTGGCCGTGATCTCGGGCACGCCGTTCTGGAACATCTCCAGGTACAGGTTGAGCGTGACCACCGCATAGGTGAACCCGGAGAGCCTGTGGTCGATGGTCCACTTGTCGGGCAACTGCGAGCGCATGTATTCATCGGCGGAGTCGATGCCGTTCGGCCACAGATGCACCCTGATGTTGAGCGCCGGGTATGAGTACTGTCCGAAGTCCGTCTGGAACTCCGGCGCGTGCGAGTAGCCGTCCAAGTCGAGCCCGCCGACCGGAATGCCGTTGACGTAGAACGCCTCGATGGCGTCGCACTCGTGTGCCGCGAAGATGATCACGACGTGCTTGAGTTGCTGTTCGGCGCCGCTGGTCAGGGCTGCGACGACCGCGCCGCCCACCGGGGCCGGCGAGCCGTAGATCGTGGCCCAGGGCGCATCGGACGTCAGCAACGTCATGGTGCGTTCCTTGACGCTGGCCAGGTCCTGCATGGCCTTGCGCTGGGCGGTGGCCTGGGCCTTCTTGCGGGCCTGGACGGACGCGTGCACCGAGTTGATGGCCGAGGCCGCAGCGATGGCATACGCCGCTACCGTGACGTACGCGCTGGCGCTCGCCGTGCCGGCGACGATGGCACCGATGGCCGTGAAGATCTCGGCGTGCACCGGCAGGCAGAAGCCCACCAGCGCCGCGAGGATCAGCAGGCCGCGAATCACACGCGCCATGCGGCCACTCCAACGGTCAGGGGCAGGAACACCAGCCCGTTGTCCCCCGGGACCACGATGTGCGGTCCGGTGCAGATGCCAAAGCCGAAGCCGGAGACGCGGCCGATCTTGCCGCCCGTCTGGGCCAGCACCACGTCGCCGCGCTGCGCCATGAGCCCGGGCAAGGCGGTGCCGAGCCTCGCGGTCGCTGCGGCCTCGAAGCCGCCAGCGGCGCGCACCAGGCGCAGCGCGGGCAGCAGGCGCCGCTTGGAGAGTACGCCGGCATCGCCACGCAGGTCGGCCATCGGATCGCGGCCTGTGCTTTCGAGCACCCAGTCGGCCGCGATGTTGGCGCAGTCGTGCGTGAAGTACTCGAACGGCACATTGCGGCGCACTTCGATGAAGCGGTCGAGCTCGACTCTCGTCGTCATTGGTTCTTCGCCTTGATCGTGGCCCAGTAGGTGAGGTAGGCCTGGAGGAACTTGGAGATCCACAGCGACGGCGTGCCGATCAGGCCTGTGAGGTATTCGAAGCCGCGCTCGCCGGCATACCGCGCCTGGTGCTGGGCGTGGTTCATCCGCAGCGCGGCCGGGTTGGAGCGCACGTTGTAGGAGGCAGAGCGGCATTCCATGCTGATGCTGGCGTTCGTGCCGTCGCGCTCGATCTTCATCTGGTCCATCACGCCGACCAGGCGCAGCACCGGCGTGCCGCTGATCTGCTGCGTGTCGGCGTTCAGGAGCGCCAGCCAGATGCGCATGGTGCGGTCCTGGTACTCCGAAGGGTCGCCCAGCGCCAGCGCTCGCGTGCCCACGTCGACGGGCGACAGCTTGAGGGTCAGCTTTTCCTCTGCGCCGTCTTCGCTCTCGTGCAGCGGGCCGATGCTCCCCAGGCGGCCGAGGCCTTGCCAGGTGAAGCCCATCACTTGGACGTCGAGCGGCCAGTTGGTGAAGCGCACCGTGCCAGAACGCATCTGCATCTCGACCAGCGCCATCTCCCCGTAGGACGATGCTCTGGCTGCGGCCTCGAAGCCGCTGTTGGTGAGGACTGTCATTCTTCCCAGGCCTCGACAAGGTCCAAGCTGAAGCCGCCTTGCGAGCGCGACTCGGAAGACCAGTTCGTGTCACTTTTCGTCATTCGCATCCTGCAGGTGGGACGATCCCAGACGACGGCGCTGCCAGTGACCACGGCAGTGCGCAGGACCGGCTCGAAGGTCAAGGTGATGAGACCTGCAGCGTCGGCCACCGCGTCGGCCTGGACGTGCAGCAGCTGGCGCTGGTTCGATTCCTGATTGATACCGATCCAGTCGCCCATGAGAACCGTCTTGCCGGCTTGCGGTGTGCCCAGGCGCATGCTCATCGTCGATGCACCAGGCAACGCTGCCACGGCGGTCCATGCGCCGCGTGCAGTGCCACGCGGCACGGGATTTAAAAGGTCGTGGATGGCAATGCGCCCGACCTGCCCGCGCATGGAGTGGATCAGCGCGCGCCACTGCGCAGCCTGGGCCATCACGGGAATGCGGTCCTCGCTCACCATCGAGCAGGTGCGCCGGGCCGGGCCGAGTACGGACGTCTGAGTCGCACCCGAGTCGGCGTTGCTGAATGTCAGGTCGAAGGTCTGTAGCCCGAAGTCCTGGCGCTTCACCGGCAGGTCGAGAGGAAGTGTCACGATGCTCATTGGGGAACCACCTTCATGCGCTTGAGCTGGTCCATCTGCGCGCGATTGTTCTCGGCCGTGACGCGCCCCATGTCGGCGAGGATGGCGCCGCGATCCGAGCGCGAGTCGACGTAGAAATTGTTGGTCGGAGCGAACTGCATGCTCGGTGCCGCGCCAGCGCCGCCCTGGACGCTCACGCCCAGGCGGCCGTCCGCACCACGGCGCAGCGGCATGATGGCTTCGGGCCCGGCCTCGGCGAAGATGCCCGCGCCCTTGGCGAAGGCAAAGGTGCGAGGCGTGTCGTAGACGCCGTTGCTGAAGGCACTGAGACTCGGCGAGGCGTACACGCCGCCCTTGGCGTTCTTGGCGAAGCCCTGAATCACGGATTCGAAGGAAGCCTGGTTGGCGGCACTGATGCCCGAGCTGCCGCCGCCGAACAGGCCCACCACGCCGCCGAGCAGGCTTTTAACGAGGCCGCCAGAACTTCCACCAGAGATGCCGCCAGCAGAGGAAGCACCGCCCTTGAGGCTGTCGCCGAGCCACTTCGCGAAGCCGTCGACGGCTTGCTTCAACGTCGCGTCGTAGAACGCGTCTGCGATGGCCGTGATGACGGTCTTCTTCAGCGCGGTGCCGATGCTGGCAAAGGCGTTGTCGCCGCCTTCGAGCGCGCTCACGATGCCGTCACGAAAGACGCCCCGAATGTCCTCGGAGGTCTTGCGCGCATCTTCCTCGCGCTTCTTCTTCAGCTCATCGGCTTTCTCCAGGCCTTCGGCCTTGCCGGTGGCCGCGCTCAAGCGCTTCATCGCGTCGATACGCTGGTTCACGGCCTCGATGTACCCGGGGATGACGCTGTTGGTGTTCTCCAGGTCGTTGCGCTGGCTTTCGAGCTGGGCGATGCTCAGGTCGATCACCGCGTTCTTCGCCTTGCCGTGGACGGCGTTCTGCGCCTCCAGCGCCTCGGCCTGCTCGTAGACACCCTGGGTCGCCTGACGGGTGCTGTTGAGCAGCGCGATCTGCGGCGCAACGACCAACTCTTGGAGGTCGCGGTTGGCCTTGCTCTCGATGTTGGCGCGCTGCTGCCTGGCTTCGCTCAGCTGGCCTTCCAGCGTCTGCTGTTCCTTGGCCGAGTCTTTCTTCGTGCGCACCAACGCCAGCTCACGCGTGATGGCGTCTTCCTTGTTCTTGAGGTCGGCCAGCTGCAGGTCGCGCTTTTTCTGTACGGCGCCCGTCTCGCTGATCAGATCCTGCTTGCGCAAGCTGTCGATGGCGTCGATACCATCCGCGGTCTGAAGCGCCATGAGCTTGTAGCCGTGGCGGACGCCTTCGACGCGCGCGTCGATGTCGCGGCCCTCGGCGCGCGTTGCCTTGGCTTCGCCGTTTCCCGCGAGCGTCTTGAGTTGCTTGTCGCGCTCTCTGGCCAGCGCGGCTTCGTTTTCGGTCTGGCGCGCCTGCGCCTTCTGGATCACGCCAGGCCCTGCGTTGGTCTTCGCGAGCATGGCCTGGTAGTCGGCGAATGCCGACTTGGAGGCCTGCAGCTTCTGGGTGTACTCCTCCTGAACAGACGAAGCCGTCTTGACGTGGTCGTTGGCTTTGCTCCAGGCCTGCTCGGTGCCGGCCAGCGTCAACGTCACATCGGTGGTCGCAGCTTGAGTGCCTTGACTCGCCTTCGTCAGTTTCGCAAGTTGCTTCTCCTTCTCGGCGATCTTGGCGTCCAGGTCGTTGGCTGTAACCGGCTTTGGCGCCAGTCCGAAGATGTCGCCGGAGACTGTGTCGCCAGAAGGCCGATACCCCGGCTTCCTGGTGCCCTTGGCGAGCAGATCATCACGCTGGTCCTTCAGGGATTCGATCTGCCCGCGCAGCGCTGCGAGGTCGCGTTCCTCGGGGCGTTGGCCTGCTGCTGCAGCCTGCTCGGCACGCTGGATCTGCACTCCCGCCTTGGCCGCATCGTCGGCCGCACTCTTGAGTTTGTAGAGCCACATGGCCAAACCGGATACAGCCATGATCGCGATACCCACGGGACCGCCCAGGGCGCCGACCACTGCGCCGAAGCCACGCGCGGCCATTGATGCGGCTCCTGTTGCGGCCGTGAGGCCTGCGGTAGCGGCGCTCGAGGCTGCCGTAGCCGTCGTCTGCGCGGCCGTGGCTGCTGCGACAGACGCTTGCACGCGGGCCTGTTGCTGTCCCAGCATCGCCAGCTCTGTCATCAAGGCTGCATGCCGGGCTTGGGCTGCAGTCAGAGCCACTGTGCCGTCGCGGACGGCAGCCAGCGCGAAGCTCTGCGCGCCAGCAGCGCGGGCCGCTTGGATTTGCGCCTCGGCCTGCGTCATCGTGGCCCGAGCTGCCTCCATCTTGGCGAGCGTCTCCGCACGAGACAGTGCGATAGCCTCGGTCGTGCTGGCCAGCTGGGCGAGCTGGGCGGTGGCGGCGGCAGCGTCTGCCTGCGCATTCGCCTGGCGCGCCTGCAGCTCGGCCATCATCGCAACAACCTTCTGGCGCGAGGTCAACGTCACCTCGGTGTTGCTCACGGCCTGCGCTGCCGCTTCGACGCGAGCCAGGCGCGATGCCTGCGCCAGGTCGAGCTGCGCACGCACGGTGCTCACCGCATCCGATCCCCATTGCCCGATGCGGAATGCCGCATAGGCGGCAGCCAGGCCCGTGATGGCCTCGCGGTGTTCCCAGAGTCCAGCGACCACATCGCGCCCCACGCGCATCGCGGAGGCGGCGCCTTCGGCATACCCTCGGATGCTGTCGACGAGTTGGGGGTTGAGCTGCGCATTGCCCGCTTGGTCAATGGACAGAAACAGCTTTCCGCCTTCTACGACCGCAGCCTTCATCTCCTCGATCAGCGGCTTCATGCCTTCAGCCGAGGCGCGCGTCGCACCTTCGGTGAGCTGATCGAAAGCGCCCTTGAACGTGCCGCTGAACGCATCTGACGAGGCCTTGAAGCCTTGCAAGCGACTCATGAGGAAGGCGAACAATCCTTCGCTCGACGCCTTGGCCTTGGCGATGTCTTCGTCCTTCAGTCCCAAAGACGTCGCGAGTTGGGAGCCAGACGCCGTAATGCCGCCGGCGACCAGGTCGCGCAGTTCTTGAACGACTTGGTTTCCGGCAAGACCCATCGACTTGACTGCATTCGTGCCGACAACCGTCAGTTCGCGAACCTGGTCGAGCGTCATTCGTGCCGCCAATCCGGGGGCGAGTAGCGCCTGGAACACGCCCACCAGCTCTTGGCTGGTAGCGGCCGTGCGCAGCGCGTCGTCATTGAGCTTCCGGATCATGTCCGATCCGATGGCCAAACCTTGCTGGAATGTCGTCTGCTGCCCGTTGATGGCAGTCATCGATCCCAGAATGCCGGCCATGCCCATTTCTGCGACCTCAATCTCTTTGGAGAAATTGAAGCCTTGCTTCGGCAGCGCAGTGATGGCGTCGACGACCGAGCGAACCGCGCTGGCCACAAGAGTCAGGCCCGCCGCGTTGGTCACGAGGTCACGCAGCGACATGCTGACCTGGGTGACGGAACGCGTGCCGCGCCGCGCGGCGTCCTCTGTCGCGGTCCCGAATCGTTCGAACTCGCGCGTGGCTTGAGGCACCTGCGTCGTCACCGACGCAGAGTCCACCGTCATCCGAATACCGATTTGCCGTTCTGCCGCCATCTCTGCATGGTCGGCGGCGGGACGCTCAAAAAAAAGACCGACATGTGTCGGCCGTGGGGTGCTGCGATGGGTGAGGTGAGCGCCGCTACGCTAGCACGCTGTGGCGGCGGCAGTCAATCGCCGGCCTGGGCATTCAACACCTTGACGCCTTCGTCCTCCATCACCTGCAGGTGCTGGAACACCTCCCGGTGTCGCTCCTCGGAGATGCCCAGGCGCCGCAGCGCGACGTCGACCGCGCTGAAGTCCATGCCTTGAAACCATGCACCGCCGAAGCCCACCGACACCCGCCACTGGCGCCTGCAGGCGAAGAAGACCTCGACCGCGTCCTGGTGTTCTGGCCACAGCTCGAAGTCTGCCGGGCCGCCTGCGGTGGCCACTTCGGAGACCAGCTTTGCCGGGTCGATGCCCAAGGTGGCGCACTGGCGACGGAGATCGTCGTCGATCTCGTCATAGACGCGGGTCTCGGCGCCGAGCACAAAGCGCGCGGCGCCCCTCAGTTTTTTACAGCGGCCGGGAATGCGTGTTCGAAGTAGGCATAGACGATGGCAGCCTCGAAGGTCGGCCAGTCCTCGACCGCCGCCGCCCGGTTCTCGGGCGTGCAGATGAAGGGCACGCCTTCGTCGCTGTCCAGACCGCTCCAGTCGGCCAGCACTTGGTCGAGCAGTTCCTTGTCAGTGAGCGTCTTGGCATTGAGGCGGGCTTGCACGTCCTCGTTCTCGACCTTGGTCATTCGCTTGAAGACCGCGTTGAAGCGCACCTCTTCGACCTGGCCATCGCCAGGTACACGCATGAGCACGGGTGCGGAGAACGTGGGCTTGACGGCGAGCTTTAGTTTTTGGGGCATGGGCTTTCTCGGAGTGTGTGAGAGGAAACGGGCTTCAGCGGACCACGATGGACCACTCGTCGTTGCCGGCCGAGCTGGGGACGAACTCCAGGGGCACGGTGACCATCTGGACGCCGTCGCTGTCGTTGTAGGTGGGCTTGCCGATCTGCGCGCGCGCCGAGTTGAACTCGACCACGTTGGTCGCGCCCTGGCCGTGCTTGAGCGCCAGCGCCACCTTGGTGCTGCCGCGCGCCAGGCCCACCCAATCCTTCACGGCCACCGAGGTGTTTTCGAAGGTGACCGAGCCGGTGGAGACGCGACCGGTGATCTCCACCGAGTCGACCGTCATCAGGTCGCGCTTGACGACCGTGTTGCCGATGTCGAAGGCAAAGGCGCTGGCCGCTGCGTTGTGGCCATCGATGACCAGCGTCGTGTTGATCTTGTTGACGCCGAGCGGGTCCATGAACTTGGAGTAGTCCGGGACCGGCAGCGGGGTATCGGCTGCAGGCTGGAACAGCCCGGTGAACTCGAACTGCCACTTGGGGATGCCCTTGGCGTCGACGGTCGCCTTCACGGTGCCGTGCGCGTCGACCATCTTGTAGAGCGTGCCGTCGATGTTGCCGTAGATCGTGAGCGACTCGATGTTGTCGGTGATCGGCGCGAACGTCACGCTCACCCCAGCCGCTACGGTCACGCCGACCGCGCAACCGCGGAACAGCGGTGCATAGCCCGGCACGTCGCCGGCAGCGGCCACACCAGCCAGCTCGACCGCAAACGCGACCTTGCTGAACTGGGTGACCATCGTCGAGCCGCCCGAGCCGAAGTAAGGCCGGATGTTGTCGCGCTGGATGACGTCGCCATCGATGGGCGTCAAGGTCACATCGCTGACCAGGATGGCGTTGGCCGCGCCGCTGGGCACGGCGTCGGTGCCGCGCACCGCTTCTGCCTTGGCCAGGATGGCCATCTTGCGCATGAGTTTTGCCATGTGGGCGTTCTCCGTTTGTTAAAGATCAGTCGGCCTTGGCGGGCGCGGGAACCTGTGCCGTGCGCTCGACCAGCTCGCGCCGGCCGTCGACGAGCTGGTACATGCCGCCCTTGCCGGCGTGTTCGTCGGCCGAGGGCGCAGCGGGGTTGGCGTCGGTGGGGGCGAGGCTCACACCCGGATTCGTGGAGGGTGAGTCGTTGGTGCGCACGGGCGCGGAGGCTTTGTTCACTGGTAGCTCCAGGTTCGAAGTTGCAAGAGGGCGCTGTGGCATAGGACGCCGCAGAAGGTCACGGGGCCGATGTCCATGACCTGGACCCCGTCCTGGCCGTCGCCATCGGACAGAGGGCCTTGGAGGCACACGCCGCCGAAGGATGGGTCCTGGCGCACGGCGTCGCGGAAAGACTCGACCAGGTCCTGGAACACCAGCTCGGAGCCGCTGTCATCGTTCAGCGCCATGTAGCCGCGCACCGTCCAGGTGTCGACGTTCACGGTGCGGGCGATGTTGACGCTGCGCTCTTCGGTGGCCGAGCGGCGCAGCCACCAGCCGCGCAGCTGCTGCTTGCCGTCCGGGAGGTCGTAGAGGTACAGGGCGCGGAACTTGGTCTCATCGCGCAGGTAGCGCTCGTATTCATGGACGTGCCCGATGAGAGGTACGGCCTTCAGCGCCAGCGCGATGGCGGAGCGAACGGTGCCCAGGCGGCTCATGCGCTGCCTCCCGCCAGGTGCGCGGCGATCCGGCCGGCCGCGTCTTCGAACATGCGAAGCACCTGGCCCTGCGTGCGCGCCAGGGCGAGCGCGAAAGGCTGCTGTGCGGGGGTGCCCTTGCGGGCGATCTTTCGGGCGATCAGGAAGGCCACGCTGGGCGCGCGCTTGGCATCCACGCCCAGGACCGCCCGCACCCACGGCACGAGCGCGGCCACGGGCGGCATGTGCGGCTTGGTGCCCAGCTCGACGAACGCGGCCGTGGCCATCGAGCTGGCCACGACGCCCAGGACGCCGGCTGACGTACTGAAGGCATCGCTGGTCACGCTCGCGGCCGTCAGGCCGGTAGCGCCGCGAGGGATGCCCTCTTTAACTTCGCGCTCCACCAGCATCGTGCTTTGCGTCATGGCGGAGAGCAGCTCGCGCCTGGTCACGCTGGGCGCTTCTTCCCATCCGCGCTGCAGAGCGGCCAGGCCGGATGCGCTGATCGAGAGCGTGGTCATTGGCCGTTCCAGCGCGTAAGGCTGTAGCGCGAACGACCTGGCCAGGAACCGACGCTCGCAGCGGCTGCCACCGCGCCGCCGCCGCCCGCTGCGCCTGGCGCGTACGGGTCGACCTGGCCGATGCCCGCGTAGTAGGCGGCCCGGTATTCCTTGGCACGTGAGGCGTAGTTGCGTGCACGGCTCTCGGTGTTGCTGCCGTCTGCCCCGATGGAGGCCTCTCGCTCGCCGCTGTACCGCACCGACAGCTGTCGGCACAGGGAGAACGCCGCGTAGCTGGCCACCGCCTCGCGGTGCTTCATCGGCACGGTGTCGGTGGTCTCGTCGACGCGGTGCGGCGCGGCGAAGGTGACCCGCACATCCGCGCCGGCCGGCACCTCGACGTCCGCCATCAGCAGCGTTCCACCCTCGTCGGCGTAAAGCGCCAGGTTCACTTCGGCGATGGGGTTCCTGCCGATGGGGTACTCGGCCGCGCGCAGCACGCTGCCGTCGACCCAGTCGGTCGGCAGCGGGGCGAGGAAGCCGGTCACCAGCCAGCCGACGTCGCGCACCATCGGGCGAGGGGCATCCGCGCCGTAACGCAGGATGGCCAGGCCGATGGCGTTGTCGCGGTCGGACTCACTCAGCACGGCGTCGTCTTCGGGCACCATGCGCTTCAAGAGCTGCTGAAAGTCGGCCAGGGCCATGATGAGGTGGGTCGGGAGGTGGAGAGGGTTGAACGGTCGGGTTTGTGCAGCCTCCTGCGCAGAGGCTCTACAAACCCGCCTCTTGCGAGGCGGGCCGGGCTTTGTTGAAGGGGAGCCACCCCTCGCCCCGCTCTCGTTAGGCCGGCACGACGGCCTTCGTCGTGGCCTTGAAGCCGTCGACCAGGATGCCGCCGCCGTAGATGTGGCGGATCTTGTAGGTCGTCTTGTCGTTGGAGAACATCGAGCCGACGTTCGGCATGTCCTGGACGAACAGCTCGGGCTCTTCGCGGCCGTCCAGGAAGTCGACCTGCAGCGCCGGCAGGATGTTCTGGTCGCCCACCGTCACCCAGTCGTTGCTGTCGGTCCAGTAGCTCACCGGAATGACTTCCGGGTTGATCGACTGGACGAAGGTCTTGTCGAGGTTCTGGCCGCGCACGAACAGGTTGTAGGCCGTCTCCTGAAGCTCGAACGGCACCAGGACAGCCACGGGGGCCGTGACCAGGCGTTTGCCGCTGCCTGCTCGCGTTTGCTTCTGCATGGCCAGGCGGTGAGCGGCGAACTCGGTTGCCGACAGCGCGGCCGTGAACAGATTGCCGTGGTCGACGTGGTACAGCGCCTTGGTGTCGTAGATCACGGGGTTGCCGCGATAGAAGTCGAACACGAATTCATAAAGCGTGTTCTTGGCCGCGAGCGCCAGTTCCATCGGAATGCGGCGCAGCGCCTGGACGTCATCGTTCTTGATGGCTTCCAGCGTCACGTCTTCGGTGCCGCCGCGCTTGGTGACGGCGTAGGTCGCCTTTTCGTCACCAGGCGTCGACAGCGCGGTGTAGGCAGCACCCTGTGCCACGCCAGGCAAGTTGCCATACCCGCCGATGCGGATGCGCTCCTGCGTGCGGAAGTCACTGACCGAGCCGGTCACTGCGACCTTCCTCCAGGCGTCCAGGTTGGTCAGGCCCGTGTAGATGGCCTGCATGCGCCGCGTGATGCTGTCGCCCAGTGCCGCAGCGAAGGTGGTGCTGGAAACCGACTCGCGCATGAGGCCCAGGCTCTCGGACAGACGGCTCATGTCGCAGTCGGCCACTTGGCCGGTCACGCGACGGTCGCCGGTGATCTCGATGTAGCACTCGCGGAAGGACTGCACCTGACGGTGGTCCTTGTGTGCCTTGTCGAAGAAGGCGTCGAGCATGTCCTTCACCTGGACGCTGCGGTCGCCGACCTCGATGCTGCCCGCGCCAAAGAGCGGAACGCGCACAGCGCCCGACTCGGTGAAGCGCGCCAGGTAGTCACCTTCGTCCTTGATGGCCTTGTCGACCTGGGCTTCAGTGAAGCGCTCCAGGCCGCCGAAATGGTTGACCAGCTTGTCCTTGGCGATCTGGGGCAGCTTGCTGCCCAGGATCTTGCTGCCAGCCTGCTGGCGGACGGTGAGCATCTGCAGTTCGGCGCGGGTCACCGGGGCGTCGTCGGCCTGGCCGGATCGTGCGGCCTCGGTCACGCGTTCCGTACCGGCGGCGAGCACGAGCGAGCCGCAGACGGCCTCGTGCAGGTTGACCAGCTCGTCGTCGCCGATCTTCTCGGCATCGATGGTGGCGTGCTTCTTCGGGTCTTTGGCCTTGATGGCCTCCAGCATGCGTTGCTTCCAGAGCGGCATTGCGTTTCCTTCGTTGGTTTCGGATGGGTCGGTGGCGGCGGCTTCGGTGAGACGATCCAGGCCGCCGCCAGCGCCCGGTTCGACGATCAGGTCGACGGAGTGAACCTTGACGAACTGCACGGCCTCGCGCAGCGTCTCGCGACCTTGCCGGCGCTTCTTCGTGCGAGCCACGGCGTCGATGGACAGGCCCAGCAGGTTCTGCATGCCGCGCTTGACGGCCTCGGTCATCTTCACGACGGCGGGGTCTTTGAGGTCCAGTGGCTTGAACGTGCCCGTGAGCGCGCCGTTGTCCGCGCCCTTGCCCTCGGTGAAGCGCACGTTGTAGTCGCCGCCGATGAGCTTCTCGACGGCCTTGCCGCGCCCCTTCTCGTGCTCTTCGTCGCTCTTGACGAAGACGCGCACGCCTTCGAACCTGGCCACCGCTTCGCGCAGGGTCGCGTCGGGGTAGTAAGCGCCGTTGATGCTGCGGCCGGCACGGATGATGGTGACGCCGATGGAGCCATCGGCAGCTTCACGGAACACCGAGGTGTCGGCGCTGGCCTGGTGCTGGACCGCCTCGCGTACCGGCTCGCTCACGGGTTGGTATGAGGCCACGACCTCCTGGCCTTCGCCGACCGTCACCGTGTTGTCGGCGGCGATGGCGTATGCGTAGGCAAAGAGGCGGCCACGCATGCTCGCCACGACCCGGTCGGGCCAGATGCCCCGGATGTCGACGTAGTAGTCGGAGTTGCCAGGCGCGCTTGAAATCTTCGCGCGCAGTGCCTGGCGCACCAGATCGATGAGCTGGCTGTACTCCGAGGTGACCGCCTCGGTCAGCCGCTCGAAGCCGGTGCCAGCCGGGATGACTTTGATCGTCATTGGTCGATCAGTCTTCCGCGCTGGAGAGCTTCTGGCCGTCCTTGGTCACGACGACGACATGGGTGCCGTGGTCGGCGTGGGCGAGCACTTCGCTGGCTTCGACGCGCACTTTGCTCTTGCGCTCGGCCCGCGTCGGGTTGCCGCTGCGGTCCTTGCCGTCGACGACTTCGACGACGGTGCGTCGCACCTTGCTGGCCGCTTCAGCAGCGGTCATTGCCTTGGCCGCGCTGGCCTGATCATTCGCGTTGGGGTCGGACATTCATCACTCCGTAGTTGGAGGAAGAACTGTCGCGTTGGAGGCCCCAATAAAAAAGACCGACATGCGTCGGCCTCGGGTGGTGTCTGGGTGTTTTGAGCCTAGCACGGGCATCGCGTGCGCCGCAACTTGCGGGCGTCAAGCGCCACGGGTACGCTGTTTAACCCCAAGGAAACGAACATGCCTACACGCGACGAACAATTCGAGAAATGGTCCAACAGCCCCGCCATCAGCAAGATCGCCAACGAGAACTATGGCAACGAGCTGGGCGCCCCACAGCGGATGATCGACGCCTGTCTGCGCGCCGCGTTCGATGGCGGCTACCAGGCCTGCTTAGACGAGGTTCGCAGCAAGCTCCGAACGCTGGGCACCGACCATGAAAAGCCGGCCCGACCGGCAGGATCCGAGTCCGCCAACGACGCGGGGCCCGACAAGACCCTTTAACGCGCCTTTAACCGGGCGAGCGGGGCCGGTCGGCGGAATTTCTGAGGGGGTTGCCGCTGCGCACTCGGTTAAAGCGTCCTACGCGCCAAGCCTCTTGCCCTTTAACTTTCCAGCCGGCGACCCGCCCGCTTCGCGTCCTGGTCCAGCTTGGCTTTGCGGCCGTCTTGCTTGAGCTCGCGTTCCGTAAATGGCTTCGCGCCTGGCGTCATCACTTGCCAGCCCTTCATGAACGGCAGCGCCACGCAGGCGCAGTTGATGACCTGGTCGACCGGCGCCTTCGGGTCGTGCGGGCACTTCATCATGTCGAAGCCGCCCCCCGCGCTCGGCACCTTGAAGCTCTTGTCCGCGTCGACGACCTGGCCGTCCATCAGGTCGTGGGTCCACCGGCTGTGGATCTTGCCGCTGCGACGCCATTGCTTCTGCAGCCCGGGCACCAGGCCAGAGGCCTGCACCAGGCGCTGGTCTGCGGCCACCGCAAAAGCCCGACTGACCTCGGTGCGCACGATGGTGGTCGCACGCTGTGGCGTGTCGTTCCCCAACTGCTGCTGAATCACCCGGATGGCCTCGAAGGGCGTGATGCCGCCGATGGTGACCAGGCCGAGCTGCTGGCGGATCTTCCCCATCGCCTCAGTCGCCACGTTGTTCATGCGGTCGACCGTGAATGTCCGCATGGCCTGCAGCACACCGGCGTCGAGCAGCGGAAGACGCATCTCAACGTTCATGCCTGCGGCGCCCAGCGGCTTGTCCACGACGTCCTCGCCCTGCTGCCAGATCTGCCGCATGGCCCCGTCAGCGGCAGCGCCTGCAGAGGCACCTGCAGCCGTCAGGATCGTTTCGAGCTGGCGCTGGATCTGGCCGAGCTGCCAGCGTTGCCAATCGGCCGGCTGTGCCGCCAGCTGCGCCAGGATCTGGCCGCGCGCATCCTGCAGGGTCTTCACGACCTGCTGCTGGCTGGCCAGTAACGTACGCGCCCGTTCAGCCAGGCGCTCCTTCAGCGCTGCCTCGTAGGCTTTCTGTTCCGGCGTCACGGTGGGCGGATCGCTCAGACCTGCGCGGGGACGGCGGCAGCTGGATCGCCTGGAGTCGCCTGGCCCTGGGCGAGTGCGTCGCGCACGTCTGCCGGCAAGTTAAAGCTGTCCTCCTCCTGGCGCGTCTTCTTGCGCTGCGCGTGCTCTTTGCGAGCCGCCTCCAGCTCCGTCTTCGCATCGAAGTCCTGGCCGAAGCGCTGGGCGACATCGGCCACGATTTTCAGTGCCGTTTCTTCAGTGAGCAAGCCCGCATCGATCATCTGAATAACTGCCGACACGACGCTTTGCATGGCCGCCGCAAACTTGGTCACGTCCTTGTTCATCAGCTCGGGGAAGACGGCCGTGACCTGCCACTTGTCATCCGACCAATCGGGTGCCTCGCCGCTGCGGGCGTTCTGCCAAAGCACGTATCGCCCGATCTCTTCGAGCATGATCTTCAGCAGCGATTGCCGGGAGGTCAGCACCTTGAAGGTGGGCTCACCCATCTCGCTCGCGGCAGCACGGTTCACATCGCCGCCGCCGCCGAACCAATGCTCGGGCACCGTGCCCCCGCCCAGGACGTGGTTTCGCAGCAGGCGTGCGCTCTCGCTGGTGTCCGCCGACTGCAGGCTCGGCGACTTGGCCTCGAGCTTGACGCTGTCGTTGTGGACGAAGGTGCTGTTGGGCGTCGGTGGCTTGAACTCCTTCTCGTAGTCCTTCACCGCCTGCGGGTCCGCTCCGGTCAGGGTGACGTCCCAGACGAAGCTGCGCAGGTAGTTGATGCGATCGATCTCGTTGAAGAGGAAGTCGTCGTAGGCGTCGAGCCAGTCCATCTGGCCCAGGAGGTCGCTGCGGCCTCGGCTGCCGTTCGGGAACTTGTTGACCTGGTAGAGCAGGCACTCGCCGTCTTGGAAGTCATCGGCCCGGATCTGCGCGGTGCGCGCGGTGAACAAAGCGTCGTCCTCGCCGAGGACGATCACGCGGTACTTGTAGTTGCGCCCTCGACTGTCCTTCTTCGTGACCACACCGATGGGTTGCTCCGGGTTGTCCGGGTCCATCACCACGGTGGCAATCTGGCGCGGGTCAAGGTAGCCCAGGCGCACGAAGCCATTGCCCTCGTTCACATGGGCGATGTAGCACTGTTCGCCGAGCAGGCCGAGCGCACGCACCCGGTTGTTCAGCTTCAACGGCCAGTTGTTGATCGGGTCACTCCAGAACGCATTCAGTGCTTTCTGATGCTCTGGGTCCTTGCACTGCAAGGTCACTCCCTCGGCCAGCAGGTAGGCGAGCGGGATCTCGACCAGGCGGTTGGCCAGCAGGTTGCTCTGCCACAGCCACTCCGCCAGTTTCTGCATGCGGTCCTGGGCGAGCGGCGTCAGGTCGCGCTCGTTCTGCTTGCCCGTGCCATCGCCTGTCAGGCGCGTCCAGCCCGGCTCGGCCGCACTCTGCGCGCTGCTCGCCTCGGTCACCCTCGTAGTGGTGGCGGCGTCGACGGGCGACGTCGCCGGGTCCGTCTCCGGGGACGTGGAGAACATGCTTTTAACTTTTTCGAGCCAGCTCAATTGCGGCCTCCTCTGAACATGCGCGACGCTTGCCGCGCGTAGCGCTCTCGCGCGGTTTGTGGTGCCTGGCTGGAGTTACCGCCTTGGCTGGCCGCTGCAATGCCGCCCGTCACCGCAAGCATCCAGAGCATCTGGACCATGTCGGGGCCGTCGTCGTGGTCGGCCTTGGGAAAGTGTCGGAACTGGTCGACCAGCGTCTGCTGGCTGCTGTGCAGCCGAATCAGGCCGTTGTGCATGTGCGGCTGCAGCGACTCGATGCGCAGCACCTTGTCGCTGATGGGCGTGAGCGCACGAGCCGGCACCGGGACCTGCAGGGCAGCGCTGCGCTTCACCAGCTCGGTGCGCAGGAACTCCTGGAACTGCACCGCCTCGATGCCCCACACGATGCAGCAGTACTCCCGCTGCATCTCGATGATGTCGCTGATGATGCGGTCGGGCGTGCGCTTCTTGATCTTGGCTTCGACCACGTCCAGGATGCCCTTGACGCGCTGATAGCCGCCTACGCCGATGGCACTCGGATCGCGGCTCGCGCCGGCCTTGCCCAGGCTGGGGTCGCACGCGCCATAGAACACCCACTCGGCCAGGCGGTTGACCCAGAACACGATGCTCTTCGAGAACGGAGCGTCCTCGCCGGCAACAGGGTCGTTCTGCTGCTCGCTGTCGAAGGCGGAGTGCCCCTCGCGCGCGCGCCGGATCATGAGCTTGAAGATCGGGCGCAGCGCTGGCCAGCTCACCAGCGCTCCCTTGTCCATTTCTTCCTGACGCTCACGGTACAGGGCCATCGCGGCGGCTTCTCCCAGCTGGGGCGTCTCCGCGTTGAGCAGCAAGCTTTCGAACTCATCCCACAGGACCATGTTCTCCGGCCACTGGATGATGGCCTTGAACACCTTGCGGTTCCAGAGCGGGTTTTTGAGGAAGCGTGCCAGGACGCTGTCGTAGTGCAGCACGGTGCCGATCAGGATCGCGTCCATGCTGTCGTCGGGCGGCCCGAGGTTGAGCACGCTGGCCGTCACGAACTTCTGCAGCTTGTCGCGCTGGGCCGGCGTGTTGACGTTCTCGTCGTTCTCGATGTCGTCCATCACGGCCAGGTCGGGCCGATGGGCACCGTGGCGGCGGCCCCGGATCTTCTTCGAACTGCCAAAGGCTTCGATCTTGCGGCCGTTGGCCGTGACGATGACACCCGCACGCCAGACCTTGCCACGCCCGCAGGCCTCGGGAAAGTCGCTCTGCATGCGCGGGTTGGCTTCCAGCTCGGCCTTGATGGCCTCCAGCATCTCGGCCGCCTGCTCGAAGGCGTCCATGATGATGACCGCGTACCACTTGATGCCGGTGACCACGCACCAGGTCACGAACGAGAGCGAGACCTTGGTCGACTTCGCCTCGCCCCGCGGTGCCGCGAGCGCATCGCGCTGACCGCTCGGCGTGTTGACCATCTGCGGCAAGCGCCGGTACAGGTACTTGTGCAGTTCACTCGGCTCGGCTTTGCCGTAGTGGGGGAAGTAGTGGCGGTCCCAGTACTCGAAGCCGTTGACCGGATCGAACACCTTGCGCCGACGCTCAGCGACGGCCTCGGGCGAAACGTCCCAACCGTCCAGGTCGGCGTCGATCTGGCGGCGCAGCGACTCGGCCAGCTCGGTCAGGCCGGTGAAGAATTCCTTGCTGATCTTGGCCAAGGCTTACCCCGCTTTCGCGAGTTCTTCGCCGAAGGGCTCCAGCATGTCGAGCAGCGCGGGCACGTGCTGCGGGTATCGGCGCTGCGCGAAGGTCGCGAACAGGCGCAGGACGTCCAGCTGGATCGACTGTTTGTTCAACTCGGGCGAGAGCTTTTTAAAGCTGGCCATCGTCTTGTTGAAGCTGTCGCTCATGCTGGCCAAGGTCTGGGCGCGATCCATCGCGCTCATGTCCTTCGCATCACGCAGCAGATCCATCGTGGCCTGGTGCTGCACCAGGTAGTCCTCCAGGAGGCGCCTGCCGAGCGTCGAGAAGGTGTCGTCGCCCATCGCCACTGCGGCGCGCACGCTGTCCCAGTCGTCACCGCCAGCAGCGGCCTCGGCCTTCCAGCGGTTGGCCGTGCTGCGGGGCACGCCCACCTTGCCGCAGGCCGTCTCCATCGGCAGGCGCTGATAGACGTATAGCCCGCGCAGCTGGCTGCGCTTTTCCGTGCCGTGAGCCATCAGGGCGAGCCCGGTCCACCACGCAGCCAGAGCTTCACGCCCTCGATGATCAGCGCGGTGCCAACCGCCATTGCGCCGCCCGATACAGCGCCCGCGACAGCGGCCTTCTGCTCGACTAGGCGCAGTCGCGCGTCGATGCCGTCCAGGCGTGAGTCGACGCGGTTCGACAGGTCATCGATACGGCGGTTGGTGACGTCCTGGCCGTCCTTGAGGGCGAGCACCAGCCCGTGGATCTGGCCGAGCAGGAGAAGCTCCTGCGTGCGCCCTTGGTTGCTCTCGCGGTCGCGTTCATCAGGTGCGCTCATTCAGCAGGTCTCTCAGTAAGAAATTCGATCAGCGCGCGGAAGCGGAGTCGGTCGGCAGCGCAGGACTTGGCGTTGATGTGTTGGTTGCTCCAGGCGTCTTCGACGGTGAGACCGGAGTCAGGAGCACAGGCTTCGCTGGAGGCGTCAGCAAGTCCGCAGGAATGGGCGGGTACGTCAGCACCCGCGAGGCTGCTGTTCCACATCCAGACAGCAGCGAGAGACAGCCGATGGTCACCGCTGCCATCAGCACGCTGTGCTTGGCCAGGGTCCGCAGGCTGTTGCTTCGATCCGGCCAGGGCATCTGCCGAAGGGCGTGGCTGCCCGTCAGCACCGCGAGCAGGAACAACAGGAGCGAGCACAAAAGAAATGCGGCGGCGTACTTCGGCATATTGACTTTCGAGGGTGGCGTAGGAGGCCTGCAGCACGGCTTGCTCGGCCTGGAACTTCTTGGAAGCGTCTTGGCCGCGCTTGACCTCGGCGTTGAGCTGGGTGGCGAACTTCTTCGCCTGATCTGCTTCCCTTTCGACCCAGACGAGGCGCTCCTGGGTGCGGCCTGCCTGGAAGACCACGAGGCCTAGCGAGAACAGCAGCGCCGCAATCACGACCATGCCGAGCAGCGCGCTGCCGAAGGTTTTAAAGAGCGCCTTCACTGGGCGTTCCCGAGGCACTGCTTGTTCAGCCGCTGACGACGTGTCCAGAGTCCAGTGCAGGATCGATTGCCGGGCGCGGAGCAATCGACCTTTCCGACGTACTTCCAGTCCAGGATGGCCGAGCACGCACCGGCGTAGTCGGAGGCGTTGAGCCGCTTGACGAGCGTCGAGCCGCAGAACGCGGCCGAGCCGATGTTGTAGGAGAGGTCGATGTACGCGTCGTACTCGTACTGGTGCAGCGGTACATGCACGCAGCGCTTCAGCGCGCCCTCGAAGGCTTGGACGTCCGCGAGCTTGCGCTGGAGTGCTTCAACGGGCGTCGTCGTGTCGCCCATCTTCACGCCGCCAGTGGTGCCGAAGCCTATGGTCGGGACCGCTGTGCCCTTGACGGGGTCTGGAACGGCCCTGGATGTGTAGCCTTCGCTGACGGCCAGGCCAACCAGGCCGACAGCGCTGAAGGCCAGCGTGGCGAGCAGCTGGCGCGACGCAGCACCGAGCTGCATTTGCCAACGCTTGAATCGTTGTGTGAGGTAGGTGCGCATGCCTCAGATCGTCGAGGCCCAGGCACCAAATAAAAAGGCCGACATCGGTCGGCCTGTGCGCGTGAAAGCTGCGTTTTAGGTTAGCACGCTCGCGAAAAGTCGGTCAATTCCACCTGCACGAAGAACCAACTACAGCGAAGACCTCGCGCCCAATGAAGCGTTGACGAGAGGTATCTTGGCCAAGCGTGGCCGCGATTTGATTCACCTGCGCTTCATCTTCAACTTCGCGCGCGGTCGACTCAATCGTCGCCCACGATTCATTCTGTTTTGTCGCTGTCACCACAAAGCGCTTATAGCCCGTGTAGCCGCCCATCGAGTTCTTTGCATTCACCTCACCACACATCGTCTTTGGATCAACCGAATGCAGGTTACGGAAAAGAGCAGAACCGGGGTCTGTGAGTCGTTCTTGCACTGTTCGTCTCGCCCAAGCTTCGCTCTTTCCAAACTGAAGCCACCACACGCTACCGACCGCGACTGCGGCCGCGACGGCATAACCAGCCCAACGGAATATCTTGGTCTCTGATTTAGGTCCTATCACGTTCAACCCCCTCCTGTAATTTCTCGACGAGTTAATGATGTTGATATCGCGGCCTGCCACAAGATGGCCGTTCCCCGATACGTGCCAGGCGGGCACTTCTGCGCACGGTTTGACTGGTCTCGCGCTCTCCAAAATGCGAGACACCTTCTCGCCAAGTTCGTCCGTCATATCTCAAATCTCACCCCAAAAAAAAATCAAGACACGAGTCGCAGGTAGCGATCCGCCGTCTGCCTGATTCCTTTTTCAGCGACCGTCGATGCATGTGCACTCTCATGCTCATAAATCAGTCGCACAAGGTCGCTGACTTTCTGTGGAGGCAAAGAGAGGCCTTGCTGCTCCAGCGACTCCAACACCACCGTCATTACGTTCATGAGCAAGTCAAGGTCGTGCGACGGCGGCCGGATTAATTGTTTCTCTTTCTGGGGAAAAAAAACTCCACCTCGGGCAATGGACTCAACAGAGCGCCCAGAAAGCTCGGCCACCTTTAGGAGTTGTGCCGCAGGAACCTTGCCGCGCTTTCTCCAAGTTCGAACTGTCTCGGGGGCGATCTGGAGACGCGCCATCCATTCCTCTTGCGTAGACACGCCCAACGCAGATGCGATGCGCTCTATGACTTTGTCGACCTGCTGATCTTCGGGTTCGCTTTTTTCCATGGGCTTGCTTGCTCTGGTTCAAAATGGACCATAGAATACGTTTCAACTTGAACCGTTTTCTAAGTTCACCAGCCTACCACCGAATGCATCCAGAACAAATCAAGGCGGACATCCGCATGCGTGGCACCACGCCGGCAGCGCTGGCGGACGATCTCCACGTTTCTCGAATGACGGTCAGCAACGTGATTCATAGCCGGATCACCTCGCGACGAGTCGCCGAGGCGATTGCCAAGACGATTGACAAGACGGTGAGCCAGGTCTGGCCGGGCCGTTATGAAACGGCAAGGTCCAACTCACTGCGGCGGAAAGCCAAATGACCGTGTGGCTCACAGCGCGAGAACTGGCCGGTCTTCCGGGCATGCCATCGACCGAATTCCGCACACGGGAAAAGCTGGGGAAGCTCAACTCGCCTTTACGACCACGAGCTGGTCGCGGCGGCGGCAGCGAGTACGACTGCAGCGCGCTACCGGTTGAGACTCGCAAGGCGCTGATGCTCGAACAGATCGCCCAGGCGGGCGTTGTGGTTGCGGGGACTGCTGAAGCGACACCCGCACCCAAGCCGCAGGCCGTGGCGCTCCAAACGCCGACCAGCGTCGCGGCACTTGGCCGCCGCCCGCCATCACTGCAGGAAAAAGCCTGCGGGGATGCGCGCCTCATCCTTGTGACACAGGTACTGGAACTGGCCCGCCTCAATGGCACCACGAAGGCATGCCAGCTGCTGGCGCTTCAACTGGTCAGCGGCGAATGCTCGACAGATCTCCAGAACGCCGCACGCCTGGCCAACAAGCGCGCCCGCACAACCGCTGTCGGCGAGCGCACCTTGTACCGTTGGATGGCGCAGTACCAACAAAACGGTTGGTGGGGCCTCTTGCCCGCCCCTGCAGCGCAAGAGCAGTTGATGGCCATCGACGAAGACGTCGCTGCCGTTCTCGCTTGCTTCCACTCCCGTGACCCGCAGTTCCGCAGCCTCACCAACGCCGCGAAGCACGTCACCAAACAGTTCGGCCGCGAATTCGACACATGGACCGCGCTATACGGCCGTTCGCGCCGCGCGTTGGAGAAGGTCGACAACGTCAAGTTGATCAAGGCCCGCCACTCAGGCTCGGAGCGCGCTGCGAAGCTGCCATTCAAGCGCCGCGACACCAGCGTGCTCAAGCCTCTCGACGTGTGCCTGGTCGACGGCCACTCCTTTAAAGCGAAGGTCCGTCACCCCGACCACGGGGCACCGTTTGCGCCCGAAGTCACGCTGGTGATCGATGCCGCCACGCGCATGGTGTGCGGCTGGTCGGTGTCGCTCTCCGAAAACACCATCGCGGTCGGCGATGCCCTGCGCCATGCGGTGGGCAACGTGGGCGTCTTCGCCATCGTCTATTCGGACAATGGCCCCGGCGAAAGCGCCAAGGTCTTCGACTGCCCCGTCGACGGGATCATCAAGCGCCTGGGCAGCGAGCATCACACCGGCATCCCTGGCCACCCGCAAGGCCACGGCCTGATCGAGCGCAGCTGGCGCACGCACATGATCAACGTCGCGCGCCAATTCGCGACGTTCCAGGGCGGCGACGTCGACAGCGGCACCTTTCGCAAGGTCAAGGCCGAGCTGGACAAGGAACAGCGCGCTGTGCGCCGTGCCCAGGAAACGGGCGAGGTCATCGCCTTGAGCCCGAAGTGCCCGAGCTGGAAGCAGTTCGTCGACGCCGTCGATGCAGGCATCGCCGAGTACAACGCCACGCACCGCCACCGCAGCCTGCCCAAGCGCGCAGACGGCAAGCGCATGACGCCGGTCGAGGCATGGACGTCGATGCTCGACCAAGACCAGCAGCACCGCATGAGCCCCGCCGAGCTGCGCATGACATTCATGCCCTCGATGCTGCGCAAGGCCGAGCGGGGCGAGGTCGTGCTGTTCAACCAGCACTACCAAGCGCCCGAGCTGATGGACAAGCGCGTTGCCAGCAAACAGGTGTCGGTGCGCTACGACATTCACGACCCGAACTTCGTCATGGTCTACACGACGGGCGGCGAGTTCGTCTGTGAGGCGAAGTGGAACGCGAGCAGCGTGGACTACTACCCGAAGGCCGTCATCGAGATCGCCCGCGAGAAGCGCGTCAACGCGACCGTCAAGCGTCGCCAGCAGCAGATCGACCTGGCGCTGCGTGAGCTGTCCCCAGTCATGCAGGCCGCAACCCTTTCCCTGCCAGAGCCCGGCACGCCGAACGTGCTGGTGCCCATCGTGGAGGCGTTTGTTCCCTCCTTGCAAGTCCCTTCCCCCACGGGTGCGGTCGCTCACGCGGCTGCAGGCAGGCCTTTCTTCGAGACCGCGAGCGAGCGCTACGAGTGGCTCATGGCCCACCGCTCCGAGTGGAGCGATGCGGATACAGATTGGGTGCAGACCTATGTGCGTAGCGAGGACTACGCCGATCTGTCGGACTACTTCAACAACCGCGGATTGGGTTGGAGCGAAGTCGAGACGGGGAATGTTTTTAAGAGTGCCCAGTGAAGGTTGCCGCCTTCACTGAGCGTGCCGGCTAACTGAATCAGCGTGACAGCAAGGAGAAATGTACTGTGAAAAAAGGCTTCGTCAAAACCGAGAACTTCAAGCGCCTCGCCGAGGCGCAGAAGAACGTCGAGCGCCGTGGTGCGCGCGAGGCCGGGTTGGTCCTGATCAAGGGCCACTACGGCATCGGCAAGAGTGAACTGACCGAGCGCTGGGCAGCGGACAGCGGCTGGGTGTTCGTGCGTGCCAAAGAGACCTGGACCGTGCGCGGCCTGCTCGACGAGCTGGCCGGCAAGATGGGGCTGAGCCAAGTCGGCAATGCGAAGGAAGTGCAAGCCCGGATCATCGGGCGGCTGGCCATCGACATGGTGCCGATGATCATCGACGAGGCCGACTTCCTGCTGAAGGGCAAGGGAAGCCGCACCACGGCCAACATGCTGGAGGCGGTGCGCGATATCACCGACCTGACGGGCAGCACCTGCTTTCTGGTCGGCATGGAGAACTTCCCCGCCAAGGTCGCCGTGCATGGGCACATCGCCAGCCGCGTGGCCAAGGTGGTCGAGCTGCTGCCCTTGAGCCTGCAGGACGTGCGGTCCACGGTCGCGGCCAAGGCCGAAGTGGCCATCGACGACGACCTGGTCGGCGAGATCCACAAGCAGTCCTCGGGCCGCATGCGTCTGGTGCTGAACGCCATCGCCAACGTCGAGCAGTGGGCGCAGGCCAACAGCTGGACCAAGGTCGCATTCGACCAGGTCAAGGGCAAGGCGCTGTGCACCGAGTTCACCGGCGCCATGCGCCTCGGACGGCAGGGAGGCGTTTGATGCAGCGTCGTCCCGCCTGGCACGTCCTGGCGGCGCTGGTCGCACTCGGCCAGCACCGCAGCAACGGCAATGCCAACGTGCCCTTCAGCGAGGTCGATCTGGCCAGTTGGGTGCCCACCTATCCAAGGGCCTCGTACGCGCGCTTGGCGATTGATCGCCTCGTGCTGCGCGAAGAGGCCGAGCGGCTGGAGGAGAAGACGGTTCGCATGAGTTGCGTGCGTCCGGTCCTCTACTGGCGTCTGACCGAGACCGGCGTGGCGACCGCGCGCGCCGCCTACACCGCCGACCGAGCGCTGAATCCGGCTGCGCATGGTGCTCTGCCTGCTGTGCCTGTCGATCCGCTCGCCCAGCGCCTCTGGAGTTTGCTCCGCATCCGCCGCGCCCTAACGGCCGACGAGGCCGCTGCCTCGCTCACCGACGCGGGCGAAGACATCGCTGCGGCGCGCAGCCAGTTCGGCGCGATCTTGCTCGCCTGGTCACGCCGCTATCCCAGCGAGCTGCAGGTCAGCAAGAAGCGAATCGACGGTTTTAAACGATATGTGCTCCTGGACGACCTGGGCAGCACACCACCCGCATTCAGGGTGCAGAAGGCCAAGAAAGCCACGACCGCATGACGACCCTCGGATACATGGCCGAACCTTGGTTCGCGCTCCTCAACGAACGCTGCGCCGCCAGCAACCGCTCCAAGGTTGCGCTGATGCTTGGCATCAGCCCGGCTGCGCTGAGTCAGGTGCTCAACGGCAGCGGCAAGTACGGAACCGGCGAGGCGAAGACCGACCGCATCGCCGACCGGGTGCTGCACACCTTCGGGCGCTTCGAATGCCCACACCTCACCGAGCAGGCAGAAGGCGCAGAGAGCGTGGTCATCACGGCCGAGCAATGCCGTGCGTACGCCCACCGCCTCGTGCCCATTGGCAGCCCGCGCGAGCTGCAGCACTGGCAGTCCTGCCAGCAGTGCCCGCACAAGGCAGCGAGTGCGCCGCCTGTTGCGCGCGAAGTGAAGTCGCGCAAGGTGACAGAGGAAGGAGCGAACGAATGAGCCCGCAGCGCTATCAACGTCCGCCCCTGCAGTGGATCAAGAGCCGCGCTCGCAAGATCTTGCGCTGCCACGGGGTCAGTCGCCGCGTGGCTGTCGAGAGCGCAGCCTTCGACTACAGAGCCTTCGTCGGACCGAATCGGCCGACCCTGCAGGTTCTGCGTGGAGGTGTGGCATGAGCAGCGCGCGCTTTCCGTTCGCGCCCGGCGTGGTGGAGATCCACCGGCGCGCAGGCCTGGGAACGGCCCTGCGCGCCCTGTGGCGGGCTTTGAAGGAGCGCTGCTATGGGTAACGCCATCGACCTCGCTGCGCGGTCCCTGTGGTTGACCTTGCGCGACGACGGCGGTTGGTGGTCCGTGTCCAGCCTGACGCACCACTGGCGCCCGGTCTTCGCGGACTTCGAGGTGCGCGATCACCTTGAACGCCTGCACCGCCTCGGCTTCCTGGAAAGACGCCCGCTCGACCCCCGCGCCCCCGCCCAGATGACCTACGCGGTCACCTCCAGCTGCCAGGCCCTGCCTGGATACCAACTTGCCCCCCAACGGAGAACAACAGCATGAGCATGCTTGCACTTGGCCGCCACCACACACCAGCCGGCGCCTTCCCCAGCGCAGAACGCCGCGCCATCGTCGCTCATCTGAAGGCCCACGGGCCGACCTCGACGATGGGCCTCGACCAGATGCTCATGCGCACCATCGAGGCCTACGCAGACGACTCGGCGTTGACGGAGTTGCGCCGTCATCTGAACGCGCTGGCCAGGGCCGGGCACATCCATTGCGCTCGCACGGATGAGGACGGCCAGCGCGTATGGGAACAAGGCACAAGCCCGGTCGTGAGCACGGTGGCCACGTCGCGCCAGGTGATGGTTCTGGACACGACCGTCTACCAGCCCGCGCCGGGCCCGGCGATGCGACCAGGCGCGACGGACTTCCTGCGCATCCCGAGCGTCCTGCTCGGCCACCGCACCGACTACCGGAGTTCCCTGCAATGAGCCCCGCCGCATTGATCACGGCGGCGCAGGTGCTCGACGAGCTGGAGCGCCACAAGGGCAAAGAAAGCGGCATCCATGTTCGCGACCTGGTCGCCTGCATCACGAACCTCTCCCTCCCGGCCCCGGCGCTGGAGCGCCGGGCGCGCGAGTTCATCGCCGAGCTGCGCATGGTCGGCCACCCGATCTGCGGCAAGCCCGAGGCGGGCTACTTCATCGCAGCAACGGTTGAGGAGCTGGAGGAGACGTTTCGCTATCTGCGCGCCCGCGCTATCTCCAGCCTGCTGCTCGAAAGCCGCATGCGCAAGGTCTCTCTGCCCGCCCTGATCGGACAGATCAATTTTTTCAACGTCATCGACTCCTGAGAGGAAACAGAAATGCAAGAAGCAACGAACCACCCCGGCTACTGGAAAGACGCCAACGACTCGCTGATTCCCATCGGGAAGATCAAGCCCATCGACAAGGAACGTCATGCGCTCGTCCTCCAGCTGTGCGACGAGGCCAAGAAGCAGAGCGCGGCGCTGGTGGGCTTCAAGGTCTCGGCGATGACCACCGTGCAGGACTTCCTGGAGCACAGCCTCGCTGCCTACGACGTCAAGCCAGGCGGCAAGAAGGGCAACGTCACGCTGGTGAGCTTCGACGGCAGGTTCAAGGTCGAGCGTCGCATGCAGGACACCATCACGTTCGACGAACGCCTGCAGGCAGCGAAGGCGCTGATCGACGCGTGCATCCAGGGGTGGAGCAAGGGCAGCAACCTCAACCTCAGGGTACTGGTGAACGATGCCTTCCAGGTCGACAAGCAAGGGAACATCAGCACGGCGCGCGTCCTGGGCCTGCGCCGCCACAACATCACCGACGAAAAATGGCTGATGGCCATGAAGGCCATCGGCGACAGCATGAAGGTGGCCAGCACCAAGCCCTACATCCGCTTCTACGAGCGCGATGACCACTCGGGCGATTACGTGCCCATCAACCTGGACGTCGCTGCGGTATGAGCGCGAAGGTCTACCGCGCGAACCCGCGCGATCACGACGCCGTTGCAAAGGCACTGCTGGAGAAGCTCCACGACCAGCAAGCAGCTGCCGAGGTCCGTCGCAAGCCCGTGAAGCTCCAGCTCAACAACAGCGGTGCATGGAAGGACGTGATCCATTTCGACGCCGTCAATGACGTTTCGTCCGAACACGTTCTCGATGCCGCGAACACCCTGGGGAATCTCGACGCGCACCGAGTGACATTCCGCGTGGTCACCGAGGGCCAATTGCCCGAAGTGCTGATGACCTGGAACAAAGCCGATGGATGGAAGAAGGCGCGAGGTCAGGCATGAGCGAGCACAGCACCATCGAATGGACCGATGCGACCTGGAACCCGGTCACCGGCTGCAGCGTGACCAGCCCAGGCTGCAAGAACTGCTACGCCATGAAACTGGCCGGCAGCCGCCTGCAGCACCACCCAAGCCGCGCCGGCCTGACCCAGCAAAGCGCTGCTGGCCCGGTGTGGACCGGCGAGGTTCGCTTCAACGAACAGTGGCTTGAACAGCCGCTGCAGTGGTCGCGGGGGCGGATGATCTTCGTCTGCGCCCACGGCGATCTGTTTCACGAGTCGGTGCCCGATCTTTGGATCGACCAGGTGTTCGCTGTGATGGCGCTCGCCCCGCAACACACGTTCCAGGTGCTCACCAAGCGCGCGGCGCGCATGCGCGAGTACTTCGAACACCCGATGCGCGAAACGCTGATCGGCGTACAGGTGAGCCGCTTGCACTTGAAGCGCGCGGGCGAACCGGTTTCGACCTGGTCGGGTCTTCCGCTGCTCAATGCCTGGCTGGGTGTCAGCGCCGAAGACCAGGCCCGGGCAGACACGCGCATCCCGCATCTGCTGGCCACGCCTGCAGCCGTTCGCTTCGTCAGTGCCGAGCCGCTGCTCGGGCCGCTGGATCTGACCCGGCTGCCCGCGCCCAACTGCAGCGACTCATGCTGCGACATGCCATACCTCAACGGGCTGACGGGCGCCCGGGTCTGCGACCTCTCCGGGCAGGAGATCGAGGTCAAGGCCCGGATCGACTGGGTGATCGTCGGTGGCGAGAGCGGCGCTGACGCTCGCCCCATGCACCCGGCGTGGGCGCGCAGCTTGCGCGACCAGTGCAAGGGTGCCGGTGTGCCCTTCCATTTCAAGCAATGGGGTGCCTGGGCGCCTGGCATGACCTCGCAGCCCGACGTGCCTGGCAAGTTCGCGCTCCATTGGCCCGACGCCAACGGGTTCGTCTACTGCGATGTCTCGCCCCGCATGTTCAACCGGTTCGGCATCGACACCAGCATGACGTTCGTGGGCAAGAAGGCTGCAGGGCGTTCGCTTGACGGTCTGACGTGGGACCAGATGCCCGCAGGAGGCAGCCATGCAGCCGTTTGACCTCGACGCCCTGTGTCGGTCGGCCCAGGCCGCCGTGGCCGCCCGTATCGAATTCGTCTATCGGTCGGCGAGCCGCGCCATCGTGGATGACTTCCGGACTTCACGCAGCCGCTGCGGGCTGCCGCCGCTCGTGCTGCGCACCGACCTGGCCGTGGCGCTCCCATCGTTCTATCGCTGCCCCGAATGTGGCGGCGGCATTGAAGCACAGGTGAACGATTGGACCCCTTTCGACGGGCGTCCCACTGAAGGCGGGGTGCACGTGTATTGCCGCACTGACGCGCAGGCCAGCCTCCTGCAGCTCGCGTTGACGAAGGTGCCCGAGGTGAGCCGATACGCCGAGTACCTGCCCGAGGTCGAGTCGCACTTCTATTCCGCCTGGTATGGCTGGGACGGAATCATCTATCGCGCCCAGGCATGGGTTCGCGCCAACGTGAGGGTCGCTCGATGACACAGGAACACCTTGAGATCGTGGGCGCGGTCCTGGGCTGCATCGGCGCTCTGCTGCTGGCCACCAACAGCCGCTGGTCGGGCTGGGGATTCGTCGTGTTCCTGGCCAGCAATGTCGCCTGGATCTTGTTCAGCGAGCAGGCAGGGCATCACTGGTTCCTCGTGCAACAGGCGGTCTTCACGTTCACGAGTCTCCTGGGCATCTGGCGGTGGCTCATTCAGCCGCGAATCGCTCGGTGGTCGCGCAGCAAGTCGAGGCGCATCCAGCTGCTTGGCCCCATCACGCTGCAGCCGCTCGAAAACCCCAGCGCAGCGCAGTTCGAGTCCTTTGCCACGCCTGCGCACGACGACCAGTTGGACACCGGCCCAGGTATTTTTAAAAGTCTGATCAAGCCATGAACCGAGACCAAGCTCTATCCAAGATCAAGAAGTGCCTGGCTCTGGCGAAGAGCGGCAACGCGAACGAGGCGGCGACGGCGCTTCGCCAGGCTCAAGCGCTGATGACCGCTCACAGCCTCACCGAGCGCGACATGTCGATGGTCGATGTCCAGGAGGTGAGCGTGAAAGCGACCAGCCCGGCGTTGAACGTATGGGAAGTGAAGCTGGCGGTGCTGGTCGCCGAGGCCTTCGGCTGCGAGCAGTACGGGCAATTCACCAGCCGCCTCAACGCGGCCTTCAACTACATCCGGGAACGGCATTGCGTCTTCGTGGGCATCGACTCTGCGCCCACGGTCGCGGCGTATGCCTTCGAGGTGCTCTCGCGGCAATGCGCACGGGATCGACTTGCGCACATTCGCAAGCAGCCGCGCAACTGCAAGCCGATCACCAAGACCGCGCGCGGCGACGAGTTCGCCAGGGCCTGGGTCTTCGCCGTCTCGTCGCTTGTAGAGAAGTTCGCCAACCCGGAGCGCGACGAGGCGCTGTTGCTGGCCTACATGGAGGACAGGCACCCCGACCTCAGGACGATCAAGCCTCGGGACACGACGAAGCGGCGCCGTATCGATAGCGGTCACAGCCTGGCCGGCTTCGAAGCGGGCAAGAAGGCCCAGCTCAATCGTGGCGTGGGCGCCTTCGCGCCGAAGGGGCTGTTGGCATGACCAGAGCCGCTAAAACAACGGCCCGCAAACCGGTCGCTATGTGTTGCGTGACCATCGGCTTCGACCGCTTCCTGATGCCGGCCGACAAGGGCATGAAGGTCTTCGAGCTGATGCAGAGCGCTATCAAGTGCGAGCTGGGCTACGGCGAAGACCGCCATACCTACGCACCGGGTGAAGCACCGGAAGTCGAATGCAAGGTGGTGCGTCCGGACCAGGTGCGCCCGCGCACTCGCCAAGCTCACGATGAATCCGCCGAGCTGTTCGAACTGCCGGCACCGATGCGGAGGCTGACGCGATGAAGGGCCTCTGCAGATTCGTCGGCGCCTTGGTGCTCACCCTCTACGCGCTGGCTTGGTTCGACGTTGTCGACTTCAACCTGTGTATCGGCATGCCAGGTGCCTGTGCCGCTCGCCCGATGCCCGTCCAGGCGCAGGGAGCGGGGATCTGATGCCGTTCTATCGCAGCCCGACGCTCGGCGTCTATCACATGAAGGGAACGGGTCTCCCGTTTCCCTGCTCGGCCAAGGTTCTGGAAGACGGCAAGGAAGCCCCTTGCCTCGTCGTCAGTGAATTTTTGTGCGACGGCCGGGGGTATGGCCGCCCCATATGCAATCTGCCGCTCTGCGAGGCCCACGCCATTCAGACCGGGCCGAACAAGCACCTTTGCCCCGCATGCCGCACCGCCGCATCTGATGCGAGTGGGCAGCGCAGCCTTTTCACCCACTTGGTACAGCAATGAGCCGTCCTGAATCCGTGAACGTCGAATCCAACATCGTGCATCTGGTCGACACGTCGCTCCCGAGCTCCAGCGCGTCGGTCGAGGGAGAGGGCTCATGAATGAAGCGCTTGTTCTTGACCCCTGCTGCGGCAGCCGAATGATGTGGTTCGACAAGGCAGATTCGCGCGCGATCTTCGGCGACCGCCGCAGCGAAACCATCGTCGTGACCGACCGTACCCACAGGGAGGACGGCACACGCACGCTGACCATCGAGCCCGACACGCTCATGGATTTCCGTGCGCTGCCCTTCCCCAGCGGCCGCTTCCGGCTCGTCGCCTTCGATCCGCCTCATCTGGAGCGGGCTGGCCCGCGCAGCTGGCTCGCTGCCAAGTACGGGAAGCTCAGCGACAACTGGCGCGAGGATCTGCGCGCCGGGTTCTCCGAATGCTTCCGTGTGCTGGAGCCGCATGGCGTGCTCGTGTTCAAGTGGAACGAAGCGCAGGTCAAGCTGCGCGAGGTTCTCGCACTCACGCCCGAGCATCCTATGTTCGGCCAGATCAGTGGCCGCAGCGGGATGACGCACTGGCTCGTGTTCATGAAGCCGGCCGAGATGAGCGAGGGAGCGATCAAGAGCTCTCATCCTGCCCGTCGCATGTGCGAATGCGGCGTGCTGCCTCACGAGCAATCGTGCTCGTGGGCATATCCCAACGAACCGAAAGTCCCGAAGCTATGAGCCACTTCGTCACCTTCCAAGGGTACGGCGTCGGCGCTCGCGAAGTCACCGTCGCGGTGGCCCGCGTCACGCACTTCTGGCCGGTGTCCTACAACGGAAACTGGGGCGTCGAGATCGAACTCGATACAGGCAAAACCTTGACGGTTAGAGGTTTCGAGATCGAAGTTCGTCGGGCGCTGGAAGCCGCTGCGGCAGAACTGCGAGGTGCCGCATGAATCCCAACATCGATGCGCCGGCCGACAAGAGCGCGCCGTCTGGGTTCCGCAAGGCCGTTCCGCCAGAACCGAAGCGCTATGCGCAGTGCCGCAACTGCAAGCACTTCGTCTATGACGACAGCGACTATTGCGGCTCGAAGGGGCAGCTCGCCTTCCGCAAGATCAACCTGCGTTGCCGCCAACTCCAGATCAAGGTGCAGATGGGCACGGTCTGCGACGAGCACCAGTTCGCGAATCACGACCGGAGCGACCGATGAGCAAGCTCGCGCGCAATCACCGCAACACCGACCTGGCCGTGATCCACATGGCCAAGAAGCACTTCAAGCTGACCGACGAGGAATACCGCACCATCCTGCTGGCGCAAGGCGGGGAGAGCAGTTCGAGCAAGCTCACCTATGACGGCCGGCAGCACGTCATGGCCTATTTCAAGGGCATGGGCTTTAGCGGGAAGCCGTTCGGCCAGGTCGAGAAAATCGAATGGCTCTGGACCAAGTTGAGCGAGGCCGGCGCGCTCAAGGACGCGTCCAAGGCATCGCTGCTGGCGTTCGTCGGACGCACCGCAAACACCGAGGTTTCCCACCTCAAGTTCCTCCCGACCGTGGAAGCCAGCAAGGTCATCGAAGCGTTGAAGGCGATTCTCAATCGGAGCACCAGCAAGCAATGAAGCCCTGGACCGCCCTGGCCACCGAACTACTCTCGCCAAAGCTGCAGGAGCTGGTGGAGCTGATCGGTCTCCCGGCGACCATGTCGATGGTCGAGCGCTTCGGTGGTCTGCGCATTTACATCCCCGCGAATCCACCGGAAGAACATCCGTTCGCGGAGGTCATCGGATACGCCAACCTGATCAAGCTGGCCGAGGCCATCGGCGTCGACGGACAGGGTGACCGCTTCCTGTTGCCGAAGGCAATGCGGGCGCTGAACGCCGTGCGCAATGCACGCATTCGTGATGACTACCAGGCGGGAAAATCTACTCGCATGCTCGCAGTCGAGCACCATTTAACCGAGCGTCACATCGAACGCATCGTGTCCGGCGTTCGCCCGACCGACGAGCGCCAGACCAATCTGGTCTGGTAGCTTTAACTCCCGCCTTTAACTCTTCTGCTTCCCGCCCTCTGGCGGCGGCGGGCTCAGCCCAGGCCGAGCGCAGATTTGCGCCGATCAGTCGCGCCTGCCACTCGGTACGGTTTTTCCCTAGTTAAAGTCGCACGACCTGGTGCGACTTTAACGGCCGACGCCTTCAAATTCGCCCATTTTGGAGTGCGAGTTCATCTAACTCGCACGTTGTGGCAGAGGGTTATCGATCTACGTAAGTTGTTGATATACGTGCAAAAAATAACTCGCACGCCCATTTCCCGGTGCGAGTTCGAAAGTGCGAGTTCCAGGGAATTGCTGACGGGATCGGCGGGTGCCCCAATAGGGCTGTTTTCACGATTTCTCCAATGGCAGCGCCTAGAACGCGCTAGATCGGTCCGCCGCACCATCCTCCTGGACCAGCCCGTTTAAAGCCGTTCCTGCCCGTTCTATGGCCTCGGTCTGCCCATTCGTTGCCAAACACCTCGACGACTGTCACGAGGCCCGCAATGGCCGTAACCCCGCGTCAGCATTAGCGATTTCCGATTTTGGCGAGTCTAGGTCCCGCTGCCAATACGATCACCTCCCCACACTACTGCGCGTGGGGCGACGCCCATGAAGTGCGTCGCGCGCTTCGGGCGGACGCCAGCAGCGGTTAAACGCCTGATGGCCCAAACCTGATGTGCCGTCGGAAGGGGCGTCTCCTGCGCCTCTTCGTTCACTCGTGATGCTTTTTCTCCCGTTGCAAACGGCCAAATGGTGTCTTACGTGTGCAACAAAGTTCACTTCGCTTTGCAAACGAAAGGTAAAGCTGGGGCCAAATCGTATTGCGAGTAATTACGATTCACAAAACCGCGCAGAAGCGACAACGCCAGTGCAGCCGCGTCCCTCCGATGTCAGAGATCGGGAGGGCTTCCGGTAAGCGGTCCATGAACTCCTGGAGGATCCAATGACTTACATCCGAAGTCGCAAGCACTCGCCTGCGCGCTACATTCCCGGCCGCACGGCCACAACCGCAACCTTGGTCGCCATCGGCTCCGTGGGCGCTGTGCATGCCCAGACGCTCAACGAAGTACGCGTCGAGGCGGGGTCCGAATACAAGGTCGACCAGTCGTCGTCCTCGAAGGCGACGGCACCGCTCCTGGACACGGCCAAATCGGTGACGGTGATCCCGCAGGAAGTGATGACCCAGATCAACGCGACGTCGTTGAGCGAGGCGCTGCGCACCACGCCGGGCATCACCTTCGGCGCCGGCGAGGGCGGCAATCCGGTGGGCGACCGGCCCTTCCTGCGCGGCTACGACAGCCAGGCCAGTACCTACGTCGACGGCCTGCGCGACATTGCACCAAGCACGCGCGAGGTGTTCAACCTGGAATCGGTGGAAGTCGTCAAAGGCCCGGACTCGACCTCGGGCGGCCGCGGCGGCGCCGGCGGCACCATCAACCTCTACAGCAAGACGCCGAAGAACGAGAACTTCTTCACCGGTACCGTGGGGCTGGGAAGCGACAAGTACCACCGCGAGACCATCGACCTGAACCGCACTTTCGGCGAGAGCAGCGCCTTCCGCCTGAACGTGATGGACTTTGGCTCCGACGTGCCGGGCCGCTACGGCCCAAGCAACAAGCGCTGGGGCATCGCGCCCTCGGTGACCTGGGGCCTGAACACGCCCACGCGCGTGACGCTGTCGTACTTCCACATGCAGACGAACGACGTGCCCGATGGCGGCGTGCCGTACGCACTGCCTTCCAGCTTCCCGCGCTTCGGCGAGGTCAAGCTGCAGCCGACCTTCGGCGGCAACCGCGACAACTGGTACGGCGTGAAGAACCGTGACTTCCGCCAGGACAAGTCCGACGCGCTGACCCTCCAGGTCGAGCACGACATCACGCCCGACATGAAGTTCCGCAATATCACGCGCTTCACCAAGTCGAGCATGAACTACATCTGGACCCAGCCCGACGACAGCCAGGGCAACGTGGCGCGCGGGCTGGTGTGGCGCCGCTTCAACGGCAGCCTGCGCGACATCGACACCTTCGCCAATGCTTCGGAGCTGACCGGCAAGTTCCAGACCGGCAGCGTGAAGCACAGCTACGCGCTGGGCCTTGAACTGTCGCGTGAAAAAGCCGACAACGACAGCTACACGCAGTTGAGCAGCGCCTACACGGCCCAGCAGAAATGCGCCGGCGGCCTCGCTCGTTCGAGCTACGTCTGCACCAGCCTGTTTTCGCCGAACCTCTCTGATCCGTGGCTGGGCATTTTTGTGCCCAACAACAACCCGACCAGCTTCCGCACCGACACGGCATCGCTCTACGCCTTCGACACGGTGGCGCTGACGCCCGAGTGGCTCATCAACGGCGGCTTGCGCCTGGACAACTACAAGACCCGCCAGACCAACCCCTATGCCAGCACGACGGCAGCAGGCGGCCTGAGCCTGCCGGTCATCACGAGCCGTACCCGCACCGAGTTCTCGCGGGACGACACGCTGGCCAACTACCAGCTCGGCGTGGTTTACAAGCCAGCACCCAACGGCAGCATCTATGCCTCCATCGGCACCTCGTCCACCCCGGGCGGCAACTCGTTGGGCCAGGGCCTGGAGTCGCAGGCATTGAGCGCCACCGTGGGCGGCGTTGCCAACACGGCACTGGATCTGAAGCCCGAGAAGAACCGTAGCGTTGAAATCGGCACGAAGTGGGAGCTGCTCGACCGCAAGCTGTCGCTGACCGGCGCCTTGTTCCAGATCGACACCACGAACGCCCGCATCACCAACCCCACGGACGGCAGCGTCATGCTGGCTGGCGACAAGCAGGTGCGCGGTTTCGAGCTCGGCTTCTCGGGCAACGTCACGCGCCAGTTGCAGGTCTTCGGCGGCTACACCATGCTGGACAGCAAGGGCAAGAACATGGGCCTGTCGAGCACGACCGATGCAAACAATCGCACCGTGTACGTGCCGAACGCAGCCACGGGCCAGCCTTTCCCGAACACGCCCAAGCACAGTGCCAGCATCTGGGCCACCTACAAGCCGACGCAGGACTGGACCTTCGGCCTGGGCGCGTTCTACCAAAGCGAGGTTTACGGCGGCTTTGCCTATGCGGCGGGTACCGGCGGCGCCACGCTCATCAAGCGCAGCGTGCCCGGCTACACCCGTGTGGATGCGATGGTCGGCTACAAGGTCAACAAGAACTTCAATCTGCAACTCAACGTGCAGAACCTGACGGACAAGACCTACTACTCTTCGGCCTATTCAACCCACTACGCCAACATGGCGCCGGGCCGTTCGGTGACGTTGATGGGCAGCTTCTCGTTCTAAGGCCGGACGGCCAGACGGCCTGATGGTTCCAGCCAAGTCCTGGAGGCCGACGCCTCCAGGACTTTTTCGC
This sequence comes from Variovorax monticola, assembly GCF_051216855.1. NCBI lineage: Bacteria > Pseudomonadati > Pseudomonadota > Betaproteobacteria > Burkholderiales > Comamonadaceae > Variovorax > Variovorax monticola. Next base: position 309,829 of record NZ_JBPJZP010000003.1, on the reverse strand, counting down.
AATTTCGCCGCAAGGCGCACTGACACCGCCCAACGTGACCGCAGGCAGCCTCGGCCCCCATCGCATCTTTCCCAACGCGACCGATCTCAATGCGATCAGCCGCGAGCAATGGGAGGCCATCCTGAACGGCCCTCCAGCCCCGGCCGTGACATGGATTACCGCTGCGGCCCGTGAGCACCATGCGCAGGCTCAGGCGGTGCTGGGTCAATGGCTGCTCGACGGGCGAGGCGTGGCCCGAAATGAAGCTGCGGCTTTCGGCTGGTTCCAGCGGGCGGCCGCGCAGGGCCACTTCATGGCCATGAACATGGCCGGCCGATGCCTGGAGCACGGCTGGGGCACTGCCGAGAACCATCCCGAGGCCGTGCGGCTCTATCGCCAGGCGGCCGACGGCGAATTGGGCTGGGGCATGTACAACCTCGCCAATATGCTGGCGACGGGCCGAGGGGTGGCGCTTGACCAGCGTCAGGCGTTCGAGTTGTACCTGCGCGCGGCCGGACTCGGGCACGCACGCTCCTTGAACATGGTCGGCCGCTATTTCGAAGAAGGGATGGTCGTTGCGCAAGACGCGGCCCGCGCCTTCGCGTTCTACCGGCAATCGGCGGAAGCCGGTGACTTCAGAGGCCAGTTCAGCTACGCGAGCATGTTGCTGGATCAAGGGGAAGTCGACGCGGCGGTGGAATGGTTCGAACGCATTGCCGCCTCGGCACCCGCTGTCCATCTTCAACGAATTGCGGGTCTTCTTGCGATGTCAACACTCGAAAAAGTTCAGTCGGTCGGACACCGCATTCGTTGCCAAACGCGCGACCACTGCCCCGAAGTCCAAATGGCCATCACCCCGCGTCGGCATTAGCGGTTTTCAGTTTTCGAGAGCCTGAGCCCCCTGCCAATACGATCGCCTCCCCGCACTCAGCGTGCCGGCGGAATCTCGAACACCAGGCAGGTGGTCGTCGCATGCGCGTACAGCGTGCCGTCGGGCCCGTACAGGCGCGCCTCGGCGGTGGCGAGTTGCTTGCCGCAATGGATCACCTTGCCCTCGGCGCGCACGCGTTGCACCTTGGGCGTGAGGCCCTTCACGTAGTTCACGCCGAGCTCGGCCGTGGTGTAGGCGCGACCGGGCGGCATCATCGTGTGCACCGAGCAGCCCAGGGCGGAGTCGAGCAGCGTGGCGACCCAGCCGCCGTGGATGGTGCCCAGCGGGTTCAGGTGCTGCGGCAGCGGCGTGCCCTGGAAGATGGCGACGCCGGGGCGCACCTCCAAGACGGTGAAGTCCAGCGTCTTGGCGATGGCCGCATAGGGAATCTCGCCGTTCAGCATGGCCTGCATGATCTCGAGGCCGGTCTTGCCCGCGAGCTGGTCGGGGCGGGCAAGGCCGGGGCCCGGGCCGCCGTCGAGGCGGTCGGTGATGCGGCGTTCTTCGGCGATCCAGGCCTCGAGCTGGCTGGTGGGTTGTGTCATGCCTGTGTTCCTCCTGGGGGCTTTGGCGGGGGGTGGTAGTTGCATATGCAACAGTTGCACCTACAATAATATCCCATGGACACCCCCACCAAGCCACGCGGCTGTACCAGTTTCAAGGTGCGACAGCTGTCGCGCCGGCTGTCGCAGCACTACGACGCCGAGGTGTCGCAGAGCGGCCTCAAGACCACGCAGTACTCGCTGCTGTCGCACCTGGCGCGGCTCGGTCCCTCGCGCCCGGTCGACCTGGCGGGCGAGCTGAAGATGACCGCCTCGACCCTGAGCCGCAACCTGCAGCCGCTGATCGCCGCGGGCTTCATCGCGCAGGGTGCCGGCGCCGATGCGCGCAGCCTGCTGGTGCAGCTCACCGACACCGGCGAGGCCAAGCGCCGCGAAGCGCAGCAGTACTGGAAGGCGGCGCAGCAGAAGATCAATGCACTGCTGGGCGTGGAGCGCGTGCTCGCGCTGCACCAGCTGATCGACGAAGCGATGGAACTGCTCGGGGCCGACGAAGAGCCCGCCATCGACGACTGACCCTCGACCCTCGACCCTCGACCCTCGACCCTCGACCCTCGACCCTCGACCCTCGACACCGCCGACGTCACCCGCACCCGCTCACCGACCCCATTCATCGACCCCGCGCACAGCCGCGTGGTCTGCGCTCCGCGTTTCTCTCCTCCAGATTCATTCCAACAACAGAGGTCCCATGTTCGCCACCCAAGTCTCCGCATGGCTGCAGCGCCGCGGCATCCATTACGCATGGATCGTCGCCGCCATCACCTTCCTGACCATGCTGACCATGTCGGCCGCGCTGGGCCTGCCGGGCGCCATGCTGCAGCCGCTGACCAAGGAGTTCGGCTGGAGCACGGAGCAAATTTCTTCCGCGCTCGCGCTGCGCTTTGCGCTGTTTGGCCTCATGGGCCCGTTCGCCGCAGTGCTGATGGAGCGCTACGGCCTGCGCGCCGTCATCTGCACCGGCCTGGCGCTGGTCGGCCTGGGCATGGCGCTGGTCACCATGGCCTCGCAGCTGTGGCAGCTGTTCGTGCTGTGGAGCCTGATGCTGGGCCTGGGCACCGGCATGACGGCGCTGGTGCTCGGCGCGGTGGTGGCCAACCGCTGGTTCGTGACGCGGCGCGGCCTCGTCATCGGCATGCTCACGGCCAGTTCGGCCACGGGGCAGCTGGCCTTTTTGCCGTTCGCGGCCTGGATGATCGAGCACTGGGGCTGGCGCTCGGCCATCGTGCCGATCGTGATCGGCGCCATCCTCATTGCCGTGCTCGCGCTGTGCCTCATGCGCAACCGGCCGTCGGACATCGGCCTGCTGCCCTACGGCGAGGTGCCGGGCACGCAGCCGGCCGCGCCTGCCGCGGCGGCGCCGATGATGAACTTCGCCACGCCGTTCCGCGTGCTGAAGGAGGTGTCGACCAACCGCACCTTCTGGATCCTGGCGGGCACCTTCTTCATCTGCGGCCTGAGCACCAACGGCCTGGTGCAGACGCACTTCATATCGCTGTGCGGCGACAACGGCATGGGCGCGGTGCCGGCGGCCTCGGTGCTCGCGATGATGGGCGCCTTCGACTTCGTGGGCACCATCCTGTCGGGCTGGCTGTCGGACCGCTACGACAACCGCAAGCTGCTGTTCTGGTATTACGGGCTGCGCGGGCTGTCGCTGTTCTGGCTGCCGCATTCGGAATTCACCATCTACGGCCTGGGCCTGTTCGCGATGTTCTACGGCCTCGACTGGATCGCGACCGTGCCGCCGACCGTCAAGCTCGCGGGCGCCACCTTCGGCCCCGCCAAGGTGGGCCTGGTGTTCGGCTGGATCTTTGCCGCGCACCAGCTGGGCGCCGCCACGGCCGCCTATGGCGCGGGCTTCGCGCGCACGCTGCTGCTGACCTACACCCCGGCGCTGTACGCGGCCGGCGCGGCCTGCCTGGTGGCGGCCGTGATCGTGATGATGATCCGCCGCCCCGCGGCCAAGACCGGCACGCCGGTCGCCGCCACCCCCGCCACAAGCAACAACACGGCCGCGCGCGCCTGAACCCACCCGAGCCACTGCCATGACAACGTCCACAACGCCGACAGCGCCGCAAGCCCAGGGCGAGCTCGACCCGCGCACGCGCCGCCTGCTCGAGGCGCCCATCGTGCCCACGCTGCTGCGGCTGGCCGCGCCCAACGTGCTGGTGATGGTGGCGCAGGCCTCCGTCGGCCTCATCGAGACCTACTTCGTCGGCAAGCTGGGCACCGATGCGCTCGCGGGCATGGCGCTGGTGTTTCCGATCGTCATGCTGATGCAGATGACGTCCAGCGGCGCCATGGGTGGCGGCATCGCCTCGTCGATTGCCCGGGCGCTCGGTGCGCGCCGCCGCGCGGACGCCGATGCGCTGGTGTGGCATGCCATCGTCATCGCGCTGGGCTTCGGCCTGTTCTTCACGCTGGCGCTGCTGCTGGGCGGACGCTGGCTCTACGGGATCATGGGCGGCACGGGGCCCGCGCTCGACGCGGCGCTCACCTACTCGAACTGGGTGTTCGCGGGCGCCACGCTGGTGTGGCTCTTCAATTCGCTGTCGGCCATCATCCGCGGCACCGGCAACATGTCGGTGCCGGCCAACGTGACGGTGGTGGGCGTGGTGTTCCTGATTCCCGCGTCGCCGCTGCTGATCTTCGGCGTGGGCCCGCTGCCGGGCATGGGCATCGCGGGCGGCGCGATGGCGCTGCTGCTGTACTACCTGCTGGGTTCCATTGCGCTCATCGTCTACCTGCGCTCGCCGCGCAGCCTGCTGCGGCCCACGCTCGACGCGCTCAAGCTGCGCTGGCCAATGTTCCGCGACATCCTGGGCATCGGGCTGGTGGGCGCGGTGTCGACGGTGGCAACCAATTTGTCGATCGGCATCGCCACCGCGCTCACGGGCCATTTCGGCTCGGGTGCGCTGGCCGGCTACGGCACGGCCTCGCGGCTCGAGTACCTGCTGGTGCCGCTGGTGTTCGGCCTGGGCGCGCCGCTGGTGGCCATGGTCGGCACCTGCATGGGCGCGGGGCAGCGCGAGCGCGCGCTGCGTGCCACCTGGGCCGGCGCGGCCATGGCCTTTGTGTTGACCGAGACCATCGGCGTGCTGGCGGCGCTGTTCCCGCGGCCCTGGCTGATGTTGTTCGGCAACGACCCCGCCATGCTCGAAACCGGCGAACATTACCTGCGCTTGGTGGGGCCGCTGTACGGCTTCTTCGGTGTCGGGCTGGTCCTGTATTTCGCGTCGCAGGGCGCTGGCCGGCTGCTGTGGCCGGTGCTGGGCAACATCGCTCGTCTGGTGGTGGCGGGCACCGGCGGCTGGCTGGCGCTGCGCTGGGGCGGCGGGCTCACCGGCGTGTTCGCGGCACAGGGCGTGGCGCTGGTGGTGTACGGCATCGTGATCGCGTCGGCCATTGCGGGCGGCGCCTGGTTCGGCCGCGTGGGTTGGCCGCGCACCACCAACGGCTTGCTGCGCCGCGTGGCGCAGACCTGAAGCAATTTTCAACAACCTCGTTCAACGAAAGCTCGTCATGAAAATCAAGGATTCCGTGGTCTTCATCACCGGTGCCAACCGCGGCCTCGGGCTGGCATTCGCCAAGGCGGCGCTGGCGGCCGGTGCCCGCAAGGTCTACGGCGCGGCACGCGACCCGAAGAGCGTCACGCTGCCCGGCGTGACGCCGGTGGCGCTGGACGTGACGCAGCCCGCGCAGATCGAGGCCGCCGCGCGCGCCTGCGGCGACGTCACGCTGCTCATCAACAACGCGGGCATCTCGCGCGGGTCGAGCTTTCTGGGTTCGCCCGATGCCGTGGCCGCCGCGCGGGCCGAGTTCGAAACCAATTTCTTCGGCCCCTGGGCCGTGACGCAGGCTTTCGCGCCGGTGCTCGCGGCCAATGGCGGCGGCGCCGTCGTCAACGCGCTGTCGGCCCTGAGCTGGACCACCTTCCCGAGCGTGGCCACCTACAGCGCCACGAAGTCGGCGGCCTGGTCGCTGAGCAACGGGCTGCGCAACGAACTCGCGGGGCAGGGCACGCAGGTCACGAGCCTGCACATGGCGCTGATGGACACCGACATGGCCGCGCACATGCCTGGCGACAAGGTGTCGCCCGACGACGTGGCACGCCAGGCGCTCGAAGGCGTGGAGGCCGGCAAGCCCGAGGTGCTGGCCGACGGGGTCTCGCGGCAGCTGAAGCAGGGCCTGTCGAGCGACACGCCGCCCTATGCGGCGGCACCGGCCTGAGTCTGTGCAGGTACACGCAACGCCGCCACAAACACAAACCCGGGCCAGGCCCGGGTTTTTGCATCAGTAGCGGTACGGATTGTTCGGCCGGCGGTCGTAGCGGTTGGGCACGCCGTCTCGGTCGCTGTCGCGGCGCCCGTAATGGCGGCGGTCGTCCCAGCGGCGATCGCGGTAGTGGCGATCGGGTCCGTAGTGGCGCGGGGCGTTGTAGTAACGCGGCGGGGGCGGCGGTGCGTAGTAGCGGCGCGGCGGAGGCGGCGGCACGACGTAAACCTGCGCCTGGACGATGGGGCCGCCACGCTGGGCCTGCGCCGGCGCGCTGAGCGCTGCAAGCGACAACAAGGCTGCGGCTGCGAATGCAAAAGTAAGCTTTTTCATGTGATCCCCCGGTATGTGGTTGGAACCCTCATCCTCGCGTCCCCGTGTGAAGCACGTGTAAGGCTGGAGCGAAATCGGATGAAGAGCTGTAAGCCCGTGCGCGCGCCAATTCGTCTGGTGCACTGCGCTGGCCACGGCTTATCAACACGATCCTAAAGGCGTAACGCCTTTGGCGCGCCTCATGAGGCGCGCCAATCGGTGTAGGCCGTTGGCTCAGGCCCGCGGGGCCGGCAGCATGCGGCGCAGCGCTTCGAAGAACAGGTCGGACTGTTCGCGCTCGCCCTGGATCTGCGCCGCCACGTGCGCGGCCAGCTTCGCATTCACCGGAGCCAGCGGGCGTCCGGTGGACTGCGCGATCACCTGGTGCAGGCAGGCGCGCTCCAGGTAGTAGAGGTCGTCGTAGGCGTGCGCGATGGTGCCGCCCGCCACGATCACGCCGTGGTTCGCCAGAAAGGCGACGTCCTTGCCGGCCATGGCGCGCGCGATGCGTTCGCCCTCGGCGTCGTCCAGCGCCAGGCCGTTGTATTCGGCATCGATGGCGATGCGGTTCATGTAGCGCATCGCGTTCTGGCTGGCGGTGGGGTCCAGCGCGCGGTCGACCGTGATCGTGAGCGCGGTGGCATACGGCATGTGGCAATGCAGCACGACCGCATGGCCCGTGAGCCGGTGCACCGCGCCGTGGATGAACAGCGCCGTGGGCTCCACGCGGTGGCGGCCCGCCAGCACCTCGCCGCGCACGTCGATCAGCACGATGTCGTCGGCGCCGATCTCGCTCCAGTGCAGCCCGCGCGGGTTGATGAGGTAGCGGTCCTGCGCGCCCGGCAGCATCACGCTGAAGTGGTTGCACACGCCCTCGGACAGCCCGTGGTGGGCGGCCGCGCGAAGAGCGAGGGCAAGGTCTTCGCGCAGCTTGCGAACGGCGGGGCTGGCGTAGTCGGAATCGGCGGACATCGTGGGGTCTCCTTTTGTTCTTCGGGGAGCGGTCAGGCCAGCGCGAGGCCGTTCCAGGCCGCGACGAATTTCTTCGCATCCTCGCGTACTGCGGAGGCCTGCTTGCCGGGCTTGTACAGCGCGGAGCCGATGCCGAACCCTGCGGCGCCACCCGCGCGCCATTCGGCCATGTTCGCGGGCGTGATGCCGCCCACGGGCATCACCGGCGTGCCGGCGGGCAGCACGGCCAGCAACGCCTTCACCACGGCGGGCGAGGCCAGTTCGGCGGGGAACAGCTTGAGCCCGGTGGCGCCGGCCGCGAGCGCGCCGAAGGCCTCGGTCGGCGTCATCACGCCCGGCAGGCAGACCATGCCCAGGCGCGCGGCCTCGGCAATGACCTCGGCATTGAAGTTGGGCGACACGATCAGCTCGCCGCCGGCCGCCTGCACGTCGCGCACCTGCTGTGCGCTCAGCACCGTGCCGGCGCCGACCAGCGCCTGCGGAAAGCGCTGGCGCATCAGCGCGATGCTCTCCAGCGGCTGTGGCGAATTGAGCGGCACTTCGAGCAGCAGGAAGCCGGGCTCGACGATGGCGTCGCCGACGTCGGCGGCCTCGGCGGGCGACAGGCCGCGCAGGATGGCCACCAGGGGCAGCGCGCCCATGGCGGCGTTGAATTTGTCGAGGGGCGTGGTCATGCGGGAGTCCGGTCGGTGTCGAGAAAGCCGGACAGCGCGTGCAGTCCAGCCCAGGTGGCTTCGGCGCCCAGCGTGCGCGTGGCGACGCCGGTGGCGCGCAGGGCCAGTGTGTAGCGTTGGGTGAGGGTGGAGGAGCCGATCAGCACCACCTCGCCCACCGCCTGCAGCGACTGCGTGCGCAGCTCTTCGCCGATCAGCAGGCCGGAGAGGTAGCTCGACAGTTCCTGTTTCGGCATGCGCTCGAACAGCGCGAGCGTGCGCGCGCCGAAGGCGTTGTGCAGCAGGCCGTGGCCGTTCTCGGAGCGGGTGACGCCTTCGAGGAACGACGCCTCGTCGAGCGGCGCGGAGGCATCGAGCGTGCGCGCCAGAATCGAGTGCTGGCTCAGCAGCGCGTAGAACTCGCCCGTCATGTAGGTGCGGAAACCCGCCACGCGGCCCTTCTTCACCGTGACCCACTTGTTGTGGGTGCCGGGCAGCACGAAGACGCCGTCGCTCTGGCCTGTGATGGACATGGCGCCGAAGATCTGCACCTCTTCGCCGCGCATCACGTCGGGCACGCCGTCGTGCTCGTCGCGCAGGCCCGGCACGATGGCGATGCGCGCACCGGGCGCGGCGCCCATGCCGATGTTCAGGCCGATGATCTTGCGGCCCACTTCCACGCGGCCCGCCGGGCACGCGCAGTAGGGCGCCTCGACCCAGCCCTGCTTGCTGCCGGCCATGCCGGAGATGAGGCAGCGCGTGCCCTCAAGCCGCATCCAGTCGCCGAACAGTGTCTCGAAGACGGCGGGAAAGCCGCCTGCAGGCACGGTGAGAATGCCGCGTGCATCGCTGCGCTCCTCGAGCACCTTGCCGTCTGTGTCCAGCAGGGCGCCGCGCAGTGAACTGGTGCCCCAGTCGATGGCTATCAGTGTTGTCATCTCAGTGATTGTCGCGCGGCACGAATGCCCCGCGACGACCACGCAGGAACGCCAGATCGGCCCCCTGGTCGGCTTGAAGCACCGTGTCGACGTACAGCTTCCAGTAACCGGAATCCAGCGGCGGCTTGGGCGCGACCCACTTCTCGCGCCGCTTGGCCAGCTCTTCGTCGCTGACGTGCAGATGCAGCTTGCGGTTGGGCACGTCGAGCTCGACGATGTCGCCGTCCTGCACCAGCGCCAGGGGACCACCCGCCGCGGCTTCCGGTGCGGTGTGCAGCACCACCGTGCCGTAGGCCGTGCCGCTCATGCGTGCGTCGCTGATGCGGACCATGTCGGTGATGCCCTTGCGCAGCACCTTCGGCGGCAGCGGCATGTTGCCTGCCTCGGCCATGCCCGGGTAGCCCTTGGGGCCGCAATTCTTCAGCACCATGACGCAGTGCTCGTCGATGTCCAGGTTCTCGTCGTCGATGCGCTTGTGCAGGTCTTCGGCGCTCTCGAACACCACCGCGCGGCCCTTGTGCACCAGCAGTTCGGGCGTGGCCGCGCTGGGCTTGATGATGGCGCCGTTGGGCGCGAGGTTGCCGCGCAGCACGCAGATGCCGGCCTTCTCCTTGAAAGGCTCGGCCAGAGGCCGGATGACTTGCGGGCCGTAGTTCTCGGCGTCCTTCACGTTGTCCCACAGGCTCTGGCCGGTGACCGTGAGGATGTCCTTGTGCAGGTGCTCGGCAATCTCCTTGATCACCACCGGCAGGCCGCCCGCGTAGCAGAAGTCTTCCATCAGGAACTGGCCCGAGGGCTGCAGGTTCACCAGGCAGGGCAGCTCGGAGGCCAGCCGGTCGAAGTCGTCGAGCGTGAGCTCGACTCCGATGCGACCCGCGATGGCCAGCAGGTGGATCACGAAGTTGGTCGAGCCGCCGATGGCTGCGTTGACCTTGATCGCGTTCTCGATGGCCTGGCGCGTGAGGATCTTCGACATGTTCATGTCTTCATGCACCATGTCCACGATGCGCCGGCCGGCCTGGCGCGCAAGCACGTTGCGCCGGCCGTCGACGGCGGGGTAGGCCGCATTGCCCGGCAGGCCGATGCCCAGCGATTCCACCATGCAGGCCATGGTGCTCGCGGTGCCCATCGTCATGCAGTGGCCGTGGCTGCGGTGCATGCAGCTCTCGGCCTCGAAGAATTCCTCCAGCTTGAGCGTGCCGGCGCGCACCTGTTCGCTCATCTGCCACACGCCGGTGCCCGAGCCCAGCTCCTGCCCGCGCCACTTGCCCGAGAGCATCGGGCCGCCCGACACGCCGATGGTCGGAAGGTCGACGCTGGCCGCGCCCATCATCAATGCGGGCGTGGTCTTGTCGCAGCCCATGAGCAGCACCACGCCGTCGAGCGGATTGCCGCGAATGCTCTCTTCCACGTCCATGCTCGCGAGGTTGCGGTACAGCATGGCGGTGGGGCGCAGCAGGGTTTCGCCGAGCGACATCACCGGGAACTCGAGCGGGAAGCCGCCCGCTTCGTACACGCCGATCTTCACCTGCTCCGCGAGCGTGCGGAAGTGCGAGTTGCAGGGCGTGAGTTCGCTGAAGGTGTTGCAGATGCCGATGACCGGACGACCGTCGAACTGGTCGTGCGGCACGCCCTTGCCCTTCATCCAGCTGCGGTAGATGAAGCCGTCGCGGTCGTTGCGGCCGAACCATTGCTGGCTGCGAAGCTCGCCTGCTTTTTTCTTGGGGGAAGTGCTCATGGGGTGTCTCCGTTTATTGGTTTCAGCGGCCCCAAACCTCAGGGTTTGTCCTGCCGAAGGTCGATTTCAATCATCATATGATAAGCGCGATCAAGCCGCAGAGACCTCAGGTTTTGCGAGCGGCGAGATAGCAAATTTCACATCACACATGATCAAGAACATCCACGGCCGCACCCTCGAGTTGCTCGGTGAAGCCGTGGTCGCGGGGCGCTACGCCATCGGCGCATCGATTCCCGCGGAGCCGATCCTCGGCGAGGAGCTCGGCGTGAGCCGCACGGTGGTGCGCGAGGCCATCAAGTCGCTCGTGGCCAAGGGCCTGATCGTGACCGGGCCGAAGGTCGGCACGCGTGTGCTGCCCAAGGACAAGTGGAACTGGTTCGACCCCGACGTCATCACCTGGCAGGCACGCGCCGGCCTCACGCCCGAGTTCCTGCGCGACCTGCAGGACCTGCGCCGCGTGGTGGAGCCGGCTGCCGTGCGCCTTGCCGCGGAGCGTGCCAGCCAGGAAGACATCGACGAGATCGAGCAGGCCTACGCGGGCATGAAAGAGGCCGTGGAAAACGGCGGCGACTACGTCACCTTCGACCTGCGCTTTCACAACGGGCTGCTGAGCGCCGCGCGCAACCGCATGCTCGCGCAGATGAGCAAGGCGCTCAATGCGTTGCTGCGCACCAGCTTCGAGCTGTCGACCACCAAGCCCGACGGCCCCGCGCTTTCGCTGCCCCTGCACCGTGCGGTGCTCGACGCGGTGATCGCGCACGAGCCCGACTTGGCCGAAGTGGCGGTCATCCGCCTCATCGACGGCGCGCGCCAGGACATCGAAGAAATTCTCGGCTCGCGTCGGCGCCTGCCGCGCCTGAGCAGGCCGCCGCCCAGGCTCAAGGCCAGCTAGCCGCACCGGCCCGCTCGCTTCCCGTCTACGCGTTTGTCCGAAGTTCGCATCCGGTTCTTTCACCCTACGCTCGCCCGCCGAGCCAATTCCACCGAAAAAGAGAAGGAGACAAAACCATGAAACTCGTCAAGTCGCTCATTGCGCCGACGCTGGTCGCGCTGGGCCTGATCGCTTCAGGCAACGCCGCCGCACAAGAGAAACTCACCGTCTGGTGGGTCAAGGGCTTCTACAAGGCGGAGGACGACGCGCTGTTCGCCGCCATCAAGAAGTTCGAGGAAAAGCACAAGGACGTGAAGGTCGAGCTGTCGCAGTACCCGGTGCAGGACATGATTCCGAAGACCGTGTCCGCGCTGGACTCCGGCAGCCCGCCCGACGTGGCCTACGCCGACGTGTACGACTTCCAGGTCACCGGCAAGTGGGCCTTCGACGGCAAGCTCGAAGACATCGGCAGCGTGCTCACGCCCATGAAGGACCGCTTCGCGACCAACACCATCGAGACCACCTTCCTCTACAACGACCAGACGAAGAAGAAGGCCTACTACGCGTTCCCCATCAAGCAGCAGACGATGCACATCGAGTACTGGCTCGACATGCTCGCGGAGGCCGGCTTCAAGGAGTCCGACATCCCCACCACGTGGAAGGAATACTGGCCCTTCTGGTGCGAGAAGGTCCAACCCGCGAGCCGCCAGAAGAGCGGCAAGCGCACCTTCGGCATCGGCATGCCGATGGGCGTGGATTCGAGCGACGCGTTCTATTCGTTCCTGACCTTCATGGACGCCTACAACGTGAAGCTGGTGGACGACAACGGCAAGCTGCTGGTGGACGACCCCAAGGTGCGCACCGGCCTCATCGCCGCCATGACCGACTACACCAAGCCCTACCTCACGGGCTGCACGCCGCCTTCTTCCACCAGCTGGAAGGACCCGGACAACAACGTCGCCTTCCACAACAAGACGACCGTGATGACGCACAACGCGACCATCTCGCTGCCGGCGAAGTGGCTGGACGACTCGAACAACGCCACGCTCACGCCCGAGCAGCGTGAAGAAGCGCGCAAGAACTACACCGAGCGTATCCGCACCGCCGGCTTCCCGACCAAGCCCGACGGCACCAAGATGGTCTACCGCACGGCCGTGAAGACCGGTGTGGTGTTCAAGGACGGCAAGAACAAGGCGCGCGCCAAGGAGTTCGTGTCCTTCCTGCTGCAGGAAGAAAACCTCACGCCGTACGTCGAGGGTTCGCTGGGCCGTTGGTTCCCGGTCACCAAGGCCGGCCAGGCCAGCCCGTTCTGGCAGGCCGATTCGCACCGCAAGTCGGTGTTCAACCAGTACGCCGCCGGCACCGTGACCTTCGAGTTCACCAAGAACTACCGCTTCACCGTGATCAACAACGAGAACGTCTGGGCCAAGGCCATGAGCCGCGTCGTGACCGACAAGGTGCCGGTGGACAAGGCGGTGGACGAGATGATCGCGCGCATCAAGACGGTGGCGGCGCAGTAGGCGCGGCACGCGCCACGAACGCACAGCCGAGGACGCCATGAGCTCGACCGTCACTGCTCCCGCCGCCGCCGCGAACCCCGCGGCGCCTGTTGCCAACCTGGGTGCGCGCCACGCGCGCTGGCAGTTCTGGGGCGCGGTGATGGTCGTGCCCTACCTGCTGGTGTTCGTGGTGTTCGTGCTCTACCCGGTGGGGTACGGGCTTTGGCTCGCACGCCATCCGCAAAGCTACGTGAAGCTGGTCGAAGACCCGATCTTCTTCCGCTCCGTGATCAACACGGCCATCTTTCTGGTCGTGGCGATCAACATCAAGATGGCCGTGGCACTCGTGCTGTCGGGCTTCTTCGTGACATCGCGCTGGTGGATCAAGATCGTCTCGGCGATCTTCATCCTGCCGTGGGCGATGCCTTCGATTCCCACCATTCTTTCGTTCCGCTTCATGCTCAACCCCGAGTGGGGCGTGATCAACACCACCATCTTCCGCCTGACCGGCGCCGACGGTCCCAACTGGCTCAACGACCCGGCGCTGGCGCTCGGCTTCGCGATGCTGGTGCACGTGTGGAAGTCGCTGCCGTTCTGGACGCTCATTCTGGTGGCCGGGCGACTGGCCATTCCGGGCGAGCAGTACGAGGCCGCGTCGGTCGACGGCGCCACCTCGTGGCAGAAGTTCCGCTTCGTGAGCTGGCCCGCGCTGAAGACGCTGTACGTCACTTCGCTCATCCTGTCGATGATCTGGACGCTGGGCGACTTCAACAGCGTGTACCTGCTCACAGGCGGCGGCCCCGCGGACCTGACGCACGTGCTCGCCACGCTGGGCATTCGCTATCTGCGGCTGGACCAGGTCGACCTGTCGATGGCATCCATCGTCGTGGCGCTGCCTCTCATACTGCCACTCGTGTACTTCATGATGAAGAGGCTCTCGAAATGAACCCCCACGCTCATCACTTCGTGTGTTCGCTGCCCCCCGGGGGGGCGCTCGCCCACCTGGAGGCGGCTCGTCGGAGGGCGAAATGAAGCGCTGGACCCCCAAGGCCGTAGCGACCGAGGCCAAGCTGCTGCTCATCGGCATTCCGGTGCTGCTGTGGACGCTGATTCCGGTCTATCACATGGCGTTGTTCGCCTTCTCGTCGAAGGACTCGGCCACCTCCGGTCACCTGTGGCCCACGCACCCGACGCTGAACAACTTTGCCACGGTGTTCCAGCAGAAGCACTTCTACCTGAGCCACTTCTGGGTGCAGTTGGGCAACTCGCTGGTCATTGCGCTGTCGGTGGGTGCGATCACGCTGTTCGTGGCCACCACGGCGGCATTCGCGATCAGCCGGCTGCGCGTGCGCGGCGGGCGCACGGTGATGAACCTGGCGCTGTTCACGTACTTCATTCCGGCGGCGTTCCTGGCCGTGCCCATGTACAAGACGATGGGCAACTACGGGCTGCTCAACAGCCAGTGGGCGCTGATTCTGGCGATGGTCACCATCGCGTCGCCATACTGCATCTGGGTGCTGAAGCAGGCCTCCGACAAGCTGCCGTACGAGCTCGACGAAGCCGCGCGCATGGACGGCGCATCGCCGCTTCAGCTGTTCCGCCTGGTGTACCTGCCGTTGATGGTGCCCTCGCTGGTGGCCGTGGGCACGTACTCGCTGCTGCTCGCATGGAACGAGTACCTCTATGCCTTCCTGCTGCTGTCGAACGACAAGAGCGTGACGCTGGCGGTGGCGCTGGGCAACTTCCTGTCGGCCGACGATTCGCCGTGGGAGCTTCTGATGGCCACGGGCCTGATCTACGCATTGCCGCCCGCGGCTATTTACTACGCATTCAAGCGCTACATGGTGGGCGGCCTGACGGCCGGCGCCGTGAAGAGCTGAGCCAACGCAGGAACTGAAAAATGGCTTCCGTCTCTTTTCGCAATATCGAGAAATCCTTCGGCAAGGTCCAGATCATCAAGGGCCTGGGCTTCGACATCACCGACGGCGAGTTCGTCGTGCTGGTCGGGCCTTCGGGCTGCGGCAAATCGACGCTGCTGCGCATGCTCGCGGGCCTGGAAGACATCAGCGGCGGCGAGATCGTCATCGACGGCCGCGTGGTCAACGACCTGGAGTCGAAGGACCGCGACATCGCCATGGTGTTCCAGAGCTACGCGCTCTACCCGCACATGACGGTGGGCGAGAACATGGGCTTCAGCCTGCGCTTGCGCAACGCCGAGAAATCGGTGACCGAGGAGCGCGTGATGCGCGCCGCGAAGATCCTGAACCTCGATGCGCTGCTCGGGCGCTATCCGCGCGAGCTGTCGGGCGGGCAGCGCCAGCGCGTGGCCATGGGCCGCGCCATCGTGCGCGACCCGAAGGTTTTTCTGTTCGACGAGCCGCTGTCCAACCTGGACGCCAAGCTGCGCGTGGCGATGCGCGCCGAGATCAAGGCGCTGCACCAGCGGCTGAAGACCACCACGGTGTACGTCACGCACGACCAGATCGAGGCCATGACCATGGCCGACCGCATCGTGGTGATGCACGACGGCATCGTCGAGCAGATCGGCACGCCGCTGGACCTGTACGACCGGCCCGACAACCTGTTCGTGGCGCAGTTCATCGGCTCGCCGTCGATGAACGTGATCGAGGGCACGGTGCGGCGTGCGGGCGGCGAGTGCTGGGTCGAGTCGCAAGGCACGCGCTGGCCGGTGCCGGTGGGCACCTCCGCCCCCGACGGCCAGCCGGTGCACTACGGCGTGCGCCCCGGCGACATGACACTCGGCGGCGGCGCGCAGAGCGTGGAAGCCAAGGTGATCGTGGTCGAACCCACGGGCGCGGAGACCGAACTGCTGGTGGAGGTCGGCGCAGCGAAGCTGGTGCTGGCGGTGCACGGCCGCGTCGATGCACGGCCTGACGAGCTCGTGCGGTTGGCCATCGAGTCCGAGAGCGTGCACCTGTTCGACCAGCAGACCGGCAAGCGCATGGTCTGACGGGCCGGCGCGGGGCAGTTCAGTCCGTACGCCACTTCCGACGTGGCGGCTTCGAGTTGCGTGGTCACGCCGTGCGGATTGCCATTCAAGTCGCCCACCACCAGCAGCGGCACGCCGGTGCCTTGCAGCAGGTCGACGACGATGCAGCGCAGGGCCGCACGGCCGCAGCGCCGCGCGCGGCCCGAGCTGCGATTGCTGACTAAACTGTTGCCCGCTGCGCCGCGAGTGCCAAGCCAGGCACGCAACGCCATAAAAAAACCAATCAAGGGAGCCGCGCCGGGCGCGGAAAACATGAAGCCTCGTCACGCCCCGTCACGCCGCCTTCTTCTTGCTTTCTCACTGGCGGGCAGCCTTTGGCTCGCCGCCTGCGGCTCCAGCCCTTCGGCCCCGCCGCCCGCCGTCAACCGCATCATGGTGATCCCCGTGGCGCCGATCGACAAGCTGCACACCGAGAACAAGGGCATTCCGCTGGGCGTGCTGTGGCAGTCGATCGCCGACCGCGTGAAGGGTGCGGACTTCAACGAGCGCATGGAGGCCGTTCGCAAGGACATGGCGCCCAGGCTCACGGCGGCGCTGGTCGCGCAACTGAACGCACAGGGCTACCAGGCGCAGGTGCTCGAAGACGTCGTGCGGCCTGCGCGCTCGCCCGACAGCATCGACCTGGCGAAGCTGCCGACCTCGCTGCCGGTGCTGCATGTGTACTTCAACGAGGTCGGCATGCTGTCGGCACGCTTCTCCAACGACTACGTGCCGCGCGTCAACGTGAGCGGCTACCTGATGAGCGCCAAGAACGGCGACACCGTGTGGACCGACACGATCTACTACGGTGCCGATGCCAGCGGCGACACGCCGACCAGCGTGCCGGGCAATCCGGCGTACCGCTGGGCGAGCTTCGGGGAGCTGGTGGGCCAGCCGCAGGCCGTGACCCGGAGCTACGAAGACGCCGTCGACGCGCTGGCGTTGCGCATCGCGAAGAACATCCGCGCGAGCACGGCGCCGCCGCGCTGAGCGGGCGCCAAAGAAAAAGGGCACCGAAGTGCCCTTGATCTGGAGTGCGGGGCAGGGATGACCTGCCCCGGAGTTCAGCGACCGAACGAACGGCCGCCACCACCACCGCCACCCGAGCGGCCACCGCCACCGCCGCCGTAGCCGCCACCACCGCCGCCACCGCCACCCGAACGGCCACCGCCGCCCGAACGGTTGCCGCCATAGCCGCCACCGCCGCCGCCGCCACCCGGGCGACCGCGACCGCGTCCGGCACCCATGTGGTCGACGCTCGTGCGCAACGGATCCGGCTGGCCCTCGCCACCAGCGACCGCTTCGGCACGCAGGTGCGCGACCTGGTTGGCTTGCGTCGGGCTGTGGCTGTTGCCGTGATGGCGCGGTTGGCGCTCGTCATGCGGCAGATGGTTCTGTGGCGCATGCTGCGGTGCGTGGTGCGGCGTGCGTGCCGGACCTTGCGGGCCGCGGCCTTGCGCCGGGCGTGGGCCCTGGCCGCGTGGGCCCTGGCCCTGACCTTGACCGCCGCCATTGGCGTTGCGGCCCTGACCGCCGCCACCGCCAGCACCCTGGCCACCGCCGCGACGTTGACCGCCGCCGCCGCCGCCGCCGCCAGCGCGCTCGCCGCCGCCCTGGCCGGCCTTGTTCTCGCGGATGCGCGAGAGCATTTCGGTGCGGGCGGCCTTGGCGGCTGCCTGCATCACGTCGCGGCTCGGCGGACGACCGGCGCCGCCCCAGATCGTCTGGCGACCCATGGCGATCGGCTCGGCGCGTTCGCCGTCCTCAGGACCGAAGCCCTCGACGATCTGCACAGGAATCGTCTGCTTGGTGAAGCGTTCGATTTCCTGCATGAAACCTTCTTCGTCCAGGCACACGAAGCTCACGGCCTCGCCGCTCGAACCGGCACGGCCGGTGCGGCCGATGCGGTGAACGTAGTCTTCGCTGACGTTCGGAATCTCGAAGTTCACGACGTGCGGCAGCTCGTCGATGTCGATGCCGCGCGCGGCGATGTCGGTGGCCACCAGCGCGCGGATGTCGCCGCTCTTGAAGCCGGCCAGCGCCTGCGTGCGGGCGCTCTGGCTCTTGTTGCCGTGCAGCGCCATCGCCTCGATGCCGTTCTTGGTCAGGAACTCGGCCACGCTGTTGGCACCGAACTTGGTGCGCGTGAACACGAGCACCTGGCTCCACTTGTGCTCATTGATGATGTGCGCGAGCAGCGCCTTCTTCTTGCCGCGGCCCACCGGGTGGATCACCTGGGTGATGCGCTGCACGGTGGTGTTGCGCGGCGTGACCTGGATGCTTTGCGGGTTCTTCAGCAGCGTGGCGGCCAGGTCGCGAATTTCGTCGCTGAAGGTGGCCGAGAACAGCAGGCTCTGCTTTTCCTTGGGCACCAGGGCCAGGATCTTCTTCACGTCGTGGATGAAGCCCATGTCCAGCATGCGGTCGGCTTCGTCCAGGATCAGCATCTGGACCTGGCTCAGGTCCAGCATGCCCTGCTGCTGCAGGTCGAGCAGGCGGCCGGGGGTGGCCACGAGGATGTCGACGCCCTTCTTGAGCTTGCTGATCTGCGGGTTCATGCCCACGCCGCCGAAGATCACGGTGGAGTCGAGCTGCAGGTACTTGCCGTAGGTGCGAACCGACTCTTCGACCTGCGCCGCGAGTTCGCGGGTAGGGGTGAGCACCAGGGCGCGGATGCCGATGCCGCCGAACTTGTTGGTGGCGCTGCGGCTCATGGTGAGCTTGTGCAGCATCGGCAGGGTGAAGGCGGCCGTCTTGCCGGTGCCGGTTTGTGCGCCGCCGAGCAGGTCGTGGCCTTCGAGCACCGCGGGAATGGCCTGCGCCTGGATGGGCGTTGGGGTGTCGTAGCCGTGTTCGAGCACAGCCTTCAAGATGGCGGGAGCCAGCTTCAGTTCTTCAAAATTCATTGGAAACAATAAGCGCCATGCACGGCGCAGTGGCATCGGCCCGCTTGACGTCTTGTTGACGCCGAGCCAGTCAAGGCAGATGAAGGTCAGGGGTGGGAGCCGGAAAACCTGTTGTGAGAAGGGTCTTCTTCGTCCCCGGCAGAGAGCCGGTGTTGCGGGCAACTGGACCCGGCAACGAGACGAATTGTCGCATGAGTCGATAATCGGTGGTTTGGCGCGCCCCGATGTTGCGCAAGGGCTTCTTTCCGGCGACCGCGCTTTTCCCCGAATCTTTGTACCCAAGGTAACTTTCCACAGATGGCTCAATACGTCTATTCGATGAACCGTGTCAGCAAGACCGTGCCGCCCAAGCGGCAGCTCTTGAAGGACATTTCGCTCTCTTTCTTCCCCGGCGCCAAGATCGGCGTGCTCGGCCTGAACGGCTCGGGCAAGTCGACGCTGCTCAAGATCATGGCGGGTGTGGACAAGGAGTTCGAGGGCGAGGCGCTGCCCATGCCGGGCATGACGATCGGCTATCTGGAGCAGGAACCCAAGCTCAACAGCGAGCACACGGTGCGCGAATCGGTCGAAGAGTCGATGGGCGCGGTGTTCAAGGCCAAGGCGCGCCTTGAAGAGGTGTACATCGCCTACGGTGCCGAAGACGCCGACTTCGACGCGCTGGCCGCCGAGCAGGCCGAGCTCGAAGCCGTCATCGCCACCGCCGGCACCGATTCCGAGCATCAGCTGGAAATCGCCGCCGACGCGCTGCGCCTGCCGCCGTGGGACGCGAAGATCGGCCTGCTGTCAGGCGGCGAAAAGCGGCGCGTGGCGCTGTGCCGCCTCTTGCTGTCCAAGCCCGACATGCTGCTGCTCGACGAGCCGACCAACCACCTGGACGCCGAATCGGTGGAGTGGCTCGAAGTGTTCCTGCAGCGCTTTACCGGCACCGTGGTGGCCATCACCCACGATCGCTACTTCCTGGACAACGCGGCCGAGTGGATCCTCGAAATGGACCGCGGTCGCGGCATTCCCTGGAAGGGCAACTACAGCACCTGGCTCGAGCAGAAGGGCGAACGCCTGGCGCAGGAGCAGAAGGGCGAAGAAGCCCATGCCAAGGCACTGAAGAAGGAACTGGAGTGGTCGCGCCAGAACCCGAAGGCGCGCCAGGCCAAGAGCAAATCCCGTCTCGCGCGCTTCGAAGAGCTGAGCGACATGGAATACCAGAAGCGCAACGAAACACAGGAAATCTTCATTCCTGTGGCCGAGCGGCTGGGCCAGCAGGTGTTCGAGTTCCACAACGTCAGCAAGTCCTTCGGCGACCGGATGCTGATCGACGACCTGAGCTTCACCGTGCCACCGGGCGCGATCGTCGGCATCATCGGCCCGAACGGCGCCGGCAAGTCGACGCTGTTCAAGCTGATCGCCGGCAAGGAACAGCCCGACACCGGCGAAGTCGTCATCGGCTCGACCGTGCGCGCGGCCTTCGTCGACCAGCATCGCGACGAACTGGCCAACCAGAAGACCGTGTGGGAAGACATCTCCAACGGCCTGGACATCATCAACGTCGGCAAGTTCCAGATGGCCAGCCGTGCCTATGCGGGGCGCTTCAACTTCAACGGTGCCGACCAGCAGAAGAAGGTCGGCACGCTGTCGGGCGGCGAGCGCGGCCGGCTGCATCTGGCCAAGACGCTGATCGCGGGCGGCAACGTGCTGATGCTCGACGAGCCGTCGAACGACCTCGACGTGGAAACCCTGCGCGCGCTGGAAGACGCGCTGCTCGAATTCGCCGGCACCGTGATGGTCATCAGCCATGACCGCTGGTTCCTCGACCGCATCGCGACGCACATCCTCGCGGCCGAAGGCGACAGCCAGTGGACCTTCTTCAACGGCAACTACCAGGAGTACGAAGCCGACAAGAAGAAGCGCCTGGGCGAAGAAGGCGCCAAGCCCAAGCGCATGCGCTACAAGGCGCTGAAGTAAGGCTCAGGCTGCTTCGGCAAGAGCGCGCGGTTCCGCAAGGGACTGCGCGCTTTTTTCATCGTCGGCTGCAAACACATCGCGCGCCGCGGCAAGGCCGTTCAGTGCCGCCGGAAAGCCCGCGTACACCGCCATCTGCATGATCACCTCGACGACCTCGGTGCGCGTCACGCCGACGTTCAACGCGCCCTGGATGTGCACCTTCAGCTGCGGCGCCGCGTTGCCCATGGCCGTGAGCGCGGCCACCACCGCGATCTCTCGCGCGCGCAGGTCGAGGCCGGGGCGCGAGTAGATGTCGCCGAACGGAAACTCGATCAGCAGCCGGGCGAAATCCGGCGCGATGTCGGCCAGGCTCTCGACCACCTTGACGCCGCCCTCACCGTCGATTTGCTGGAGTTTGGCCAGGCCGCGCGCGTAGCGCAGGCTGTCGTCGGGGCTCGGGGTTGCTTGTGTGTTCGTCATCGCTCGTCTTTCCTTGCGGGGCAGTGCCCGACAAAGGAGAACGCCTTTTCGTCTTCTCGACCGCACGGTAGTGGTCGATCTTCAGCGACAGCGCCTGCATGGATTGCTGCAGCGCCGCCACCTTGGCCTGAACGTCGGCGAGGTGCTGCTCGAGCATCTCGCGCCGTTCGCCGACGCTGGCGTCCCCCTGGTTTCGAAGCCTGGCGAAGGCCTGCATCCCCTGGATGGGCATGCCGGTCTCGCGCAGGCGCAACAGGAACGCCAGCCAGTCCATGTCGGCGCCCGCATAGCGGCGCTGACCGCCCGGTGCCCGATGCACCGCGGCGATCAGTCCGATGCGTTCGTAGTAGCGCAGCGTGTAGGCCGTGAGGCCGGTTCGCTCCGCGACTTGCGCAATGGTCAGACTGGTTTCCATGGCGTCGATTCTCGAAATTAGAGCGCGCTCCAAGTCAAGCGTTTTGTCGAACTATCTGGGTGCGGTGACCAGCTCGGCGTCCGGGTTGCCCCGCGCCAGCACCCGCTTGCGCACCGCATAGATGTTGTTGCGCAGCGCATAGAGCTCGTCCGCATACGACAGCGGCACCGCCACCTTGTTGACCGTGCGGTCGAGCTGGTCGAGGTCGTCGAGCAGGGCCTTCTGCTCGCCCTCTTTCACCGCGGCGCCCGCGTCGACCTTCGCCTCGATGTCACGCAGCCGCGCATACCAGCGGAACACGCGCCGGCGCACGCGGAACTGGTAGAGCGGCGGCACCACGCGGCTCAGCGGCAGCATCAGCACCAGCAGGCCGCCCAGCACCAGCCACATGCGCTCGATGAGGTTGCTGGCCCAGAAGGGCAGGTAGCGCTGCCACACCGGCGGCGTGCCGTTGATGGCGCGGTCGCCCTCGGGGCTCACCGGCAGTTCGCTGGTGCGGGTGTTCGGAAAGTCGCGCGCCCGGTTGAACCAGCCCGCGCCGCTGTGCACCGACTGCGCGGCCTGCGCGAACAGCTGGCGCAGGGCAGGGTGCGTTTCCTCGCGCGACAGCAGCGAGGTGGTGGCCGCCAGCAGCGCCACGTCGTGCGGCGGCAGGTCCTTCGACAGGTCGACCACGCCGCGCGGCAGCGTCACGGCCGACAGGAACGGAAAGCGCCGCGAATAGGCGTCGGCCTGCCCGAAGTCCATCAGCTTGATGTCGTCCGAACGCAGCAGGCGCTGCACCTGGGGCGACTGCGGCGCGGAAGACAGCACGATGGCGTCGAGCAGCCCGGCCTCCAGCGCGGCGGCCGCAGCGCCCTGCTCCAGGTTGGAAAGCAGCAGGTCGTCGGGCCCGAGCTTGTTGGCCTTGAACAGGCGCTCCATGATCTCGGGCAGCCCGCTGCCCTGCAGGTCGACGTTCACGCGCAGGCCGCGCAGTTGCGTGAGCGAGGTGAGCGTGCCGGTCTTGCGGTCGATCTTCTGCGCCGTGTCGGCGCGGTAGAACAGCCAGATCGGCTCAAAGAACAGGCTGCCCAGCGAGTTGAGCCCGGCCTCCTCGTCGGCCTTCGGGTCGGCGCTGCCGCCGCGCACGAAGCCCACGTCGGCGCCGCCGCTGCGCAGCAGCTGCAGGTTCTCGGTCGAGCCCGAGGTGGCCTTCAGCTCGACCTCGATGCCGGTGTGCTTGAGTGCTTCCGCATAGCGCTTGCCGAACTGCGCGTAGGCGCTGCCCGTGGGGCCGGTGGCCAGCGTCACGTGCCTGGGCGGCTGAGGCTGCAGGTACCAGTAGGCGGCAATCAGCAGGCCGATGACGAGGAACACGATCGGCCCCGCCGAGGCCATCAGGTCCCGGATCGACAGCAGGATCAGCTTGAGTGTCTTGGGCATGGCCATGGTGTGCGCTTTCAGCTTCGCGGCGCGCCGAGGTCGGCGGCGCAGGGAATGTGCAGCTCGCCCACCGTCACCGTGCGCGCGGCGTGCACCGCGCGCAGCGTGGCGATGGCCACCGCCTCGGCCGCCATGGTGCTCAGCACCGTCATGCCGGGGGCGTCGCCTTCCAGCGGCACGCGGCCGGTGGCCAGCGCGAACAGCGTGTCGCCGTCGCTCATGGTGTGCACCGGATTGATGGCGCGCGCCAGGCCGTCGTGCGCCACCATGGCCAGCCGGTTGGCCTGCACCTTGGTCAGCACCGCGTCGGTGGCGATCACGCCGATGGTGGTGTTGGTGCCCGCCAGCAGCGGCTTGGGCAGGTCGCCGCGCAGCAGCGCGCGGCGCGTGTCGAGCAGCGCGGTGCCGTCTTCGGTGCGGGCGCCGGCCACGGGCTGGCCGGTGTTGTGGTCGATCACGTCGCCCAGCGAGTTGACGGCGATCAGCGCGCCCACCGTGACGCCGCCGACCGTGACCGACGCGGTGCCGATGCCGCCCTTCATCGCGCGGTGCACGCCGAACAGCTTGCCCACCAGCGCGCCGGTGCCCGCGCCCACGTTGCCTTCTGCGGGCGCCGCGGCGCTCGCGGCCTCGCAGGCGGCGTAGCCGGCGGCCGCGTCGGGGCGGATGCGCGCGTCGCCCATCGGCAGGTCGAACAGCACGGCGGCCGGCACGATGGGCAGGGTGCCGAAGCGCACGTCCATGCCGATGCCGCGTTCTTCCATCCAGCGCATCGCGCCTTCGGCCGCCGCCAGGCCCCAGGCGCTGCCGCCCGCGAGCATCACGGCATGCACGTGCTGTACGAGATTGCCGGGCGCGAGCAGGTCGGTCTCGCGCGTGCCGGGCGCGGCGCCGCGCACGTCCACGCCGCCCACGGCGCCGTCGCGCGCCATGATCACGGTGCAGCCGGTGGGGCGGCGGGTGTCGGAGAAATGGCCGACTTCGATGCCGGCGACGTCGGTGATGGAACCGGCGTCAGGGGATGGACGAGGGGAGTGGGAGGGGGCGGACATGGCGGCCGATTATGGGACCGCCCCTGCATCGATCCGCCGCATGACGGTTGCAAGAAGTTTCCCTGCCGACGCCCACAGGCGCGGTTGTTTCATGCGTCGACTCGTCTTCAGGAAGACGAAGGCGGCCAGCCTGCTGGATCGCGGCGCTGATGGAGGCAGCTCAGCACCACCAGCCGCTCCGGCTCGACGATGAAGAAAATGAATATGGAAAGCGCTTGAGATGTGCCCTGCGAACGTCTTCCCAGACCAGCGGCGCGCCTTCGGGCTGTCGAACGATCCGGTGCACCACGGCCTCCAGGCTGCGCGCGAACTCTGCGCCCAGGCCTGCGCGCTGCGACTCGTACCAGCGCTGCGCGTCCTGCAGCTCGCGTGCGGCGTTTGTTCGAAAAACAACGTTCAGCAAGGTCAGAGCTTCAACGACGCCTTGACCTGGTTCCAAGGCACAACCGCCTGTGGGTCGGCGCGGTGTTCCGCGCGACGAAGCGCCACTTCCTGCTGTTCGTGCGCGCTCAGCCTTTGTGCTTCGACGTCACGGGCGACGCTGTCCCACAGTTCTTCGGCCAGTTCGATGCGTTCCGCCACGCTCAACGAAGAAAGGGCCTGTTGCAGATCGGAGCTTCCCAATTCGATCTCCCAATGAGTGGATCAACGCTTCATTCTATGCACCGGTACCTGAGCTGCCGCGTACCGTCAGTTCGCCGGCGCCATCGACATCACAGTGAGCGCCCCGTCGACCTTCTCGGCCGTGAACCGCACCTTGTCGCCCGGCTTCACCTGGGTGAGCAGCGCGGGGTCGCTCACGCGAAAGACCATCGTCATGCCGGTCATCTCGAGGTTGGGAATGTCGCCGTGCTTCAGCGTGATCTTCTTCGCGTCGGTGTCGACCTTGCGGACTTCGCCTTCGACCGAAGGCAGGGCCGCCTGCGCGAAGGCGATGGCGGCCAGGAGGGCGGTGGAAAGCGCGATGGCGAGCTTCTTCATGGGTGATTTTCCTTGTCGGGTTGCGGGCGGGTTCAGCGGTAGCTCTGGTAGACACGCGTGCTGCCGTCGGCGAGCACCAGCAGCACGTCGTAGGGATCGCGCTGGTCGCCGTAGGCCGGGCCGTCCATGCCGGGCGAGCCGACCGGCATGCCGGGCACGGCGAGGCCCAACGCCTTGGGCTTTTCCTTCAGCAGGCGCCGCACCTCGCGCGCCGGCACGTGGCCTTCGATGGCATAGCCGCCGACCTGGCCGGTGTGGCACGAGCCCAGCCTGGCCGGCATGCCCAGCCGCGTGCGCGCGGCGGTGTTGCCCTCGTCGTGCACGCGGGTGGCGAAGCCGTTCTTGTCGAGGTGTTTCACCCAGTCCTGACAGCAGCCGCAGTCCGGGTCTTTCCAGATCTCGACCATGGGCGCGGCGGCCAGGGCGAGCGGCGTGAACGGCAGGGTGGCGGCCAGGGCCAGCAGGTTTCTTCTTTGCATGTCGATGTTCCTCGTCAGGACTTGCGCGCGGGCAGCACGCGGATGCGCCCGGCCATGCCGAGCTCGTAGTGGTCCTTCACCAGGCAGGCGAAGTCGAAATCGCCGGCGCGGTTGAAGGTCCACACCATGTCGCCGGTCTTGCCGGCGGGCACGTGCACCATCCACGGGTCGTCGTGCTCCATGTCCGGAAACTTCTTCATCATGGCCGCGTGCGCCTCGATCTCGGCCGTGGTGCCGAGCACCAGCTCGTGCAGTTCCCTGCCGCGGTTCTTCAGGCGCAGGCGCAGGGTGTCGCCCTCGCGCACCTCGATGACCGAGGGTGTGAACGTCATGTCGTCGGCCATCGCGATGTCGATGGTGCGTTTCACGGCGGCAGCGTTTCCGGCAATGCCCCAGGGCTTCTGCTCGGGGGCGAGCGCGGCGGCGTTCTTCGCCTTGGGGTCGTGGCCTTCATGGGCCGGCGAGGCGGTGGACAGTGCGGCGAGCGCAAGGGCGGCGGCAAGGCTCTTCAATATCTTGTTCATGGGTGAGCTCCAGAAAATCAGTGGTTGTGGTCGCCATGGCCCGAGGGCTTGCGCACGGTGGCGTCGGGGCTGCCGCCCGGGGTGGTGGCGGCGGGCGTGTGGCGCGTGGCCGGCGGCACGTCGGCGTTCGGCACTTCGCGCGCCACCGTGCCCGCCGGGTGCTTGAACCACCCGGGGTCGCGGTAGTCGCCGGGCTTCTGGTCGCGACGCACCTTCAGCAGCGTGAACATGCCGCCCATCTCGGCCGGGCCGAAGGGGCCGCTGCCGGCCATCATGGGCAGCGTGTTGTCGGGAATGGGCATCTCCATGCCGCCCATGTCGGCCATGCCCTTGTCGCCCATCACCATGTAGTCGGGCACGAGCTTCCTGATCTTCTCGGCCACGCCCTTGTGGTCCACGCCGATCATGGTCGGCACCTCGTGGCCCATCGGGCCCATGGTGTGGTGCGCCTTGTGGCAGTGCAGCGACCAGTCGCCTTCCTCGTCGGCGATGAACTCCATCTGCCGCATCTGGCCCACCGCCACGTCCACCGACACCTCGGGCCAGCGCGCGGTGCGCGGCACGGGGCCGCCGTCGGTGCCGGTCACCTCGAACTCGTGGCCGTGGATGTGGATCGGGTGGTTGGTCATCGTGAGGTTGCCCACGCGAATGCGCACGCGGTCGCCGCGGCGCACGTTGAGCGTGTCGATGCCCGGGAACACGCGGCTGTTGAAGCTCCAGATGTTGAAGTCGGTCATGGTGTTGACCTTGGGCGTGGCGCTGCCGGGCTCCACGTCGAAGCTGCCGAGCAGGAAGCAGAAGTCGCGCTGAACGGTGTCGATCAGCGGATGTTTCTCCTTCGGATGCGTGACCCAGAAGCCCATCATCCCCATGGCCATCTGCACCATTTCGTCGGCGTGCGGGTGGTACATGAAGGTGCCGGGCCGGCGGGCGGTGAACTCGTAGACGAAGGTCTTGCCCGGCGGAATGTGCGGCTGCGTGATGCCACCCACGCCGTCCATGCCGTTGGGCAGGCGCTGGCCGTGCCAGTGCACGGTGGTGTGCTCCGGCAGCCGGTTGGTCACGAAGATGCGCACGCGGTCGCCTTCGACCACCTCGATGGTCGGGCCGGGCGACTGGCCGTTGTAGCCCCACATGTTGACCTTGAAGCCCGGGGCCATCTCGCGCACGACGGGTTCGGCGACGAGGTGGAATTCCTTCACGCCTGCGTTCATGCGCCAGGGAAGCGTCCAGCCGTTGAGGGTGACGACGGGGTTGTAGGGGCGGCCGTTCGGCGGCGTCAGCGGCGCTGCTGTGGCGGTGGAGCTTTGCGACACGGGCTCGGGGAGGGCGGCCATCGATACGCGGCTGACGGTGCTGGCGGCGACGGCGGTGGCCGCTCCCGCGAAGAAGTTGCGGCGGTTCATTTCAGTGCCCTCCTGCCGCCAGCGCATCGCCGGCGGCAACTGCGGTCTGCAGCGCCGTCATGCCACCCGGCGAACTGCCCGTGAGCACCAGTTGCAGGTCGGTATCGGCCAGCCAGAAATCGCGTTGCGCCTCGATGCCCGCGTTCACCGCGAGCATGCTGGCGCGCGTTTCGCCGAGCAGCTCCCAAACGCTCGCGAGCATGCCGTTGTAGCGCAGCACCATCTCCTCGTTGACCTTCCTGCGCAGCGGCAACACCTCGTCGCGGTAGCGCCGGGCGATGGCATAGGCCGTGTTCCAGCCCTGCCAGGCTTCGCGCGCCTCGCTGGCGGCCAGCACGCCCACGTTGCGCACGCGCGCGGCCGACTGCAGGTACAGCGCCTCGGCCCGAGCGTTGCGGACCTGGCCCCAGTCGAAGACCGGAATCGGCAGGTCGAGCTCGAAGCCGCGCTGCGTGCGGCGCGAGCGGTCGGGCGCGCTGTCGAACTTGCTGTTGCGCGCCACGCCGAGTTCCATCGCGTTGACCACGCTCGTGGCGTGCGTGAGGCCCAGCGCGCCGGCCACCGCGGTGTTCTGCGCCTGCGCCGATCGCACGTCGAGCCGGTCGCGCAGCGCCAGCGCCTGCACGTCGCCGAGTTCGGGCGCGGCCTGGGGCAGCGGCGGCAGGCGGTCGGGCAGGGTGTAGCGGGTGCGCTCGCCGCTCAGGCCGAGCAAGCGGTTGAGCTGCTCGCGCGAGGCCACCGCTGCCTGTTCCGCGCGCGCAAGCTGCGCCGCCGCGTCGGCCAGCAGCAGCTGTTCGCGCGTGCGCTGCAGCGCGCTCCAGTTGCCGGCCTGCGCCACGCGGTGGGCGAGCTCGGCGCCGGCTTCGGCGGCCTCCTTCGCGTCGCGCAGGTACGCCACGCTCTGCTGCGCAGCCACGGCGCGCACCCAGGCGCGGCGCGTGTCGGCGGCCAGCACCAGCACGCTCTGCGCGGCCTGCAGCTTGGCCGACTCGTGCCGCTGCCCGGCCCAGCGCGCCTGCCACGGCAGCGTGAGCAGGCCCACCACGTTGAAGCGCAGCAGCCGGTCGATCTCGCGCTCGCTGCCCTCGGTCAGGCGGCTGAAGGCGAACACCGGGTTCGGCAGGCTCGCGGCCTGCACGCGGTCGGCGTCGCTGAGCTGCAGCGTGGCAAAGGCGTCCTGCACGCGCGGGCTGTGGACGAGCGCGATGCGCACGGCGGCCTCGGCGTCCAGCGGCGTGGCGAGCAGCTCGTCCACGCGCCTTTGCGAGGCCGCGTCGGGCGTGCGCTGGGCCGTGGCGCCCGCCACGAGCGGGTTGCCGCCGACCAGCGCCTGCACATCGGCGCTGCCGCCGTCCGCCGACAGACTGGCGCAGCCGGCCAGCACCGACGCGGCCGCCAGCGCGGCGGCCGACCTGATGAATGAAATACGGTGTTCACGTACGCCACGCGGGCGTGTGTCGCTATGTTGTTGATAGCAACAGATGCCGGCCAATGGCCAGCCGATAAAGGGGTTCACGCTCGATCTCCATGAGCAATACGACCAACGCCGCGAGCCCGGTTGGGCTCACTGCGGACGGACCACGGGCAGGGAGATCAGGAAATGGGTGGCTTCAGGCCCTGGGCGGGCTCTGCGCTGGCGAACCGGCTGGCATGTGCGGCGGGCGGCGCCTGGGGCGCGCCGTGCACGGTGTCGACGAGGGGCATGCCGCCGAGCGCCACCGTGTGGCAGACCTGGCAGGCGGTGCAGGTGCCGCATCCTTGGTGGTCGGCACCGGCGCTGTCGTGCGCGTCGTGCGTTGCGTGCGCAGAGGGATCGGGCATGTCGGCGGCCGCGCTCGTCTGCATGTCCATGCCGCCGTGGTCGCCGGCTTGCATCGCTTCATGGCAATGGGCTTCGGTGGCGGCCGTCGCCGTCGAGGCGGACGCGGCCGCTGCCACGGGCAGCGAGTGCTTCACCATCTCCACCGCCATCGCATCGCCCAGCCAGCCGCGGATGGGCAGCAGGGCGATCATGAGGGCGAGCAGCAGGGTGCGCATGGGGCCGGATGATAAACGCCGCCCGGCTCAGGGCGTGCTTTTTCCAGGCGGCGGCAGCGACAGTTCGCGCTCGCGCATCAGGTCGCGCAGCACATCGGGGTAGTCGGTGATGAGGCCGTCCGCGCCCGCGTCCATCAGCCGCAGCATGTCGGCGCGCTCGTTCACCGTCCAGGGCAGCACCTTCATGCCGAGCTGGTGCGCTTGCCTGATGACGGCGGGTGTCAGGTCGGCGTAGGCCGGCGACCAGGTCAGCGGGCCGGTCGCACCGCTCGCACCAGCCGCTGCGGCCTTCACCATCTGCGGCACCGAGGCGAAGCTGCCCGCGTCCAGGCCGGCCGTCCAGCGGCTGTCCTTCAGCGTGCGGGCGGTCGTGAGGTAGGCGCGCGGCAGTTGCGGCGCAAGCTGGCCGACCAGCGCCAGCGTGCGCCAGTCGAAGCTCTGCACGGTCACGCGATCGGCCATTCCGGCCTTGTCGATCTCGGCGAGCAGCGCGCGCACCATCGGCTCGGGCGCGGCGGTCTCGTCGGGCTTGGTCGGGTCGACCTTGGTCTCGATGTTGAAGTGCACCGTGGCCGCGTTCGCGCCGCGCGCCTGCACCCGCGCGAACAGCGCGGCCAGCGTCGGAATGCGCTCGCCGTCGCGCGCTCGCTGCAGCGCGAACTGCTTGCCGTAGTTGCTCGACGGGTTCAGGCGGCCCACGTCGTAGGTCTGCAACTGCGCCAGCGTGAGCGAGCGAATGGCCGCGCCGCTTTTCGGCGCGAGCCAGGCGCCGCTGGCGTCGCGCGTGTGGTCGGGGTTGAGCGAGGTGTCGTGCGAGATGACCACCACGCCGTCGGCCGTGAGCCCGATGTCCAGCTCCAGCGTGTTCACGCCCAGGTCGATGGCGTTGTCGAACGCGGCCAGCGTGTTCTCGGGCGCCAGGCCGCGGCCGCCGCGGTGGGCTTCCAGGTCGAAGTGCTGCCGGGCGGTGGGTGCGATGGACGCGCAGCCGGCCACGGCCAGGGCGGCAACAAGAAGGCCGGCGGCCAGCGATGCGTGTTTCATTTGAGCTGGACCTTGATCCCGTTGTCTTGCACCGTGATGTCGCCGATCTCGTAGGTCTTGCGCCCGACCGTGAGTTCGTCGGCCGTGAAGCTGCGCAGCACCTGGCCCTGCAGCAGCTCCTGCGCCACCACCGCGGCCACGCGCTGAAGACGCTCGGCGTCGCGGCCTTCCACGCCCTGCAGCTCGAGCCGTTCGGCCTTGGGCTGGTCCAGGCGCAGCGCGCGCGTGGCGGCGTCGTACTTCAGCGCGCTGCTGACAGACACCAGGCCCTGCACCGGCGAGGCCGCGAGCAGGGGGCTCGCGATGGTCAGCGTGGCGCTGATGGTCGCGCGGTTGGCGGCTGCGTCCAGGCCCAGCTGCGGCTCTCGCAGCCCGACCATGAAGATCTCGGCATAGCGCTCGGCCACCGGAAAGCGCTTGGCGATCTGCGCCTGCAGTTCGTCGCGGGTGGCGGTGTATTCGCTGGTGAAGAAATTGAAGCCGGCCAGCGCCGCGAACGGCGCCTGCAGCGCCGCGGCGCCCAGCAGCGCGCGCAGCATCAGGCGGCGGGAGGAAGCGGGGGGAAAGGGGCGGATGTGCATACCGCCCGGAGCTTGCCACAGCCAGGCGTCTTCCTGCCGGCAGCGCGGAAAACGCCTCAGAGCGCGCGGCGGCGCGCGCAACCGCCTCAGAGCGCGCGGCGGCGCGCGTAACGCACCACCGTCACGCCCGGCTTGGCCTGGCGCGTGGAGGGCATCACCAGCACGCAGTCGTCGTACGGCGTGGTCACGGGCTCGCCGTCGTTCCAGCCGATGACGGTGCCAGCCTGGGCGATCACTTCCAGGCCGGTGAAGGGCTTGGCAAAGCGGAAGTCCTCGCTGCGCGCGACCACCGGCCCGGTCACGTCCAGGGCCCATTGGCGCGGCGCGTCCGGCTGCAGCCAGCCCGGCAGTGCCTGGGCGATGGCCGCGTCGTCGAGCGTGCCGGCCGCGCGCAGGAAGCGCGCGCACTGGTCCTGCGCCACGGTGCGGCTGGCCGGGTCGCCGTGAAAGCCGCATTCGACCAGCAGCGCCAGCGCGTCGGTGGCCGGGTCGGCATCCGGCGCGCCGAAGCGGCCGAAGTCGCGCATGCGCACGCCGTCCTTGTGGCCCGCGTCGATCACGATGTGCTCGGGGCTGCGCAGCTGCCGCGCCAGCGCCAGGTTGCGCGGCAGCACGCCGGTGAGCGTGAGCGGCGCGGACGGTTCGTGCATCGAATGCAGGTCGAGCAGCCAGTCGGCCTGCGCCACGTGCGGCTGCAGCGCAGCGGCGCGACGGCGTTCGCGCGTGCCGCCGGCTTCGAGCCGGTCGGGCGACCACTGGCGGTTGAGGTCTTCGTCCGTGAAGCGCGATGCGTCGGCGTCCGCCGGGTCGAAACGGTCGAAGGCCTCCAGGTTGCAGAAAGCCAACGTCAGGCTGCCGCGCTGCGGGCGCACACCGGCTTCCAGCAGCCCCTTGAGCGCCCAGGCGCCGCAAACCTCGTTGCCGTGCACCAGCGCGCTGATCATCACGCGGCGCCCGGGTTGACCCGCGTCGAAACGCCAGACGCCTTCGGTGCCGGTGTTGCCGGCGCGCCAGGCGGAAATGTCGGGCGCGGGGAGTTCGAAATTGGACGCGGACAAGCTCATTCCTTGATGTTGGCGAATTGCACGATGTTGCGGTATTTGCTCGTTTCGGTGACGAGGAAGCGGTCGATGTCCAACGGCGCCAGTGGGACGACCGAACTGGTCGCTTCCATCTTCTTGCGGAAGTCGGGCGATTGCAGGGTTTCGTCCAGCGCCTTCTTCAGGCGTGCCAGCACCGGCTCGGGCAACTTGGCCGGGCCCATCAGCGCGAACCACACGCCGATGTCCATGCGCTGGAGCGCCGGGGTTTCGTTCAGCGCGGGCAGGTCGGGCGTGATGGCCGAGCGCCTGGCCTCGGTGGTGCCCAGCGCCACCAGCTTGCCGCTGCGGATGTAGGGCAGGGCGCTGGACAGCACGAACATGCCGAAGTCGATGTTGCCGCCCATCAGGTCGTTGGTGAGCGGCGCCACGCCGCGGTAGGGCACATGGGTCATGAACACGCCGCCCTGCTGCTTGAGCATTTCGCCGGCCAGGTGCAGCGAGGTGCCCACGCCCGAGCTGCCGTAGCTGTACTTGCCGGGGTTCTTCTTCAGCAATGCGAGCAGCTCGCCCGCGTTCTTCACGCCCGATGCCGGCGTGGCCACCAGCACCAGCGGTTGCGAGGCGACCAGGCCGATGGCCGTGAAGTCCTTCGGCTCGTAGCGCACGCTGGCGTTCACCAGCCTGGTGATGGCGATCTCGTTGTTGGCGCCCAGCAGCAGCGTGTAGCCGTCGGGCGCCGCATTGGCCACCTTCTGCGCGCCGATCGCGCCGCCGGCACCGCCGATGTTGTCCACGATCACCGGCACGCCCAGGCGGTGCGACAGCTCCACGCCCAGCGCGCGCGCGGTCAGGTCGGTCGAGCCGCCCGGCGGGTAGCCGACCACGAGCGTGATGGGCTTGGCGGGGTAGGAGTCGGCGAAGGCGGGGGCCGTGGCCGCTGCGGCCAGGCTGCACAAGGCCAGCGCAACACAGGAAGAGAAAGCACGGGAAAGTCGCATCGTGGCCTCGGTGTTGTAGTGAGTCCGCGAATTCTGCGAAGCCCCGCCCCGGTTCGTGGTGCCATGCTGGCACCGGTCCGTGCCGATTGGGCCCCGCTCAGCGCGCGGCCATGGCGCGCCACACGTCCTCGGCCAGCGGTCCCAGCCGGCGCTTGGGGCGGTACAGCCGCACCTCGAAGCGCACTTCCATGCGCCGCCCGCCCACGGGCACCAGCCGGCCGGCCTTGCAGTCGGCCTGCACCATCGACCACGGCAGCCACGCCACGCCCAGGCCGCGCAGCACGTATTCGTACAGCGCGTCGGCCGAATCGCATTCGATGCGGCGCTTCAGGCGCGGCGCCTGCGGGTTGTTGGCGAGCAGGTCTTCCACCAGGCGGCCCATGGCCAGCGTTCGCACGTAAGAGAGAAACGGCACGTCGCCCGGCGCGTCGAAGCTGTGCGCGGCCTGCCCCTGCGCGTCGGCGCGCGACACCGGCACCAGCTTGTCGGACGCCACGGTGACGTGCGAGAACTGCCGCCCGTCGAGACG
Source organism: Variovorax monticola (assembly GCF_051216855.1). Lineage (NCBI taxonomy): Bacteria > Pseudomonadati > Pseudomonadota > Betaproteobacteria > Burkholderiales > Comamonadaceae > Variovorax > Variovorax monticola. The sequence continues at coordinate 276,277 of NZ_JBPJZP010000003.1, read as the reverse complement.
GAAGGTGAGCGCGGAGTGATGAAAGATCAGCGAAAAGTCGACCTCGTTGTGTTCGAGCATGCGCACCGTCTCGGCCAGCGCGCCGGTCAGCACGCGCACTTCGCCGCCGCGCAGCAGGGGCTGCAGCCGCACCAGCCAGTCGGCCATCACGGTGCGCGCCAGCGTGCGGCCCGTGACCACGGTCACGGTGCGGGCCTGGCGGCCGGCCACGCTGTGCATCTCTTCGCGCGAGCTTTCGACGCCGCGCACCATCTGGCTGGCGTTTTCCAGGAAGCTCTCGCCCGCGGGCGTCAGCGCCACGGGCGAACTGCCGCGCTCCACCAGCGCCGTGCCCGCCCACGACTCCAGCGCGCGGATGCGGCGTCCGAAGGCGGGGTGCGTCACATGGCGCAGCTCGGCCGCGCGGGTGAAGCTGCGCGTTTGCGCCAGCACGATGAAGTCTTCCATCCACTTGAATTGCATGGCGCGGGTGCGGGGTGTGTGGGGGTCGCGGGAGTCAGTTGCCGAGCGGTCTTGCCGCAAGCTCGTAGCGCGCAAAGCCCCGTTCGCCCTTGTGGACCACGCTGTGCAGCGAGAAGCCGAAGCGTTCGTACAGCGCGCGCAGCGGTGCGCGGTCGGCCACGCAGTCCAGCCGCAGAAAAGGGCGACCCAGGCTGCGTGCGCGCTCGAGGGCGAAGTCCAGCAGCTGCACCGGCACACCCTGGCCCGCGCACGCCCGGCGCACCGCGAGCTTGTGCACGTACAGCGAGCTGCCGCTTTCGATCTCGGGCCAGAAGTACGGGTCTTCGAGGTCGAGCCGCACCACGCCGGCCACCTCGCCGTTCTTGCGCGCGATGAAGTAGCTGCCGGCGTCTGTGTCACGCTGGATGCGTTCTAGCGCAACGTCGGCGGCCGACCAGAGGGGCCGGCCTTCGGCGGCGATCCACTGCGCGGCTTCGTTCAACACGGCCGCGACGGTGGCGGCTTCTTCGGGGCGGGCTTGTTCTATTTGCATCTGGTTCGAGCATACCGGTGACTTTCGGGCGGCGATGTGCCTCAACCGTGCCGCACCACGTCAAAACCTTCCGCCGCCGACGGTGCAGCGAAGTGGCTGGTGATCAGGTCGAACTGCGCATCCGTCGTTTCAAAAGGGTGCTCCCCACGGGCATTGCGAGCGCGCAGTCGCTCCTTGCAGACGGCGTCGGGCACGTCCAGAAAGTGCAGCGCGTGTGCCGCACCGGTCGCCTCGAAAATGCCGCGCATCCAGCTTCTGCCGCTCACGGTGTTGGCGGGGAAGTCGAGCACCACCGACACGCCGGCGCGCAGCAAGGCGCCAACGTGGTCCGCCATGACCTTCTTCAGCCGGCCCGATGCGCGCACGTAGTCGGGCAGCTCGCGGATCTCGCCCGGGTACAGCGCGGCGAGCCAGGTGTCCTCGCTGATCAGCACCGTGGCGGGCGCTTCGGCGAGCTGCCGCGTGAGCGTCGATTTGCCGGCGCCGATCTTGCCGCAGACCATGTGCAGTACGGGGGTGGGTGTAGGCGATTGCAATGTCATCTCCTGGTGAGTCGGTATGAAAAAGAACCCCAGGAAACGAAAAACCCGCCTCGTGGGGCGGGTCGTGTGGCGTGTACTTGTGGAACCGCGCGCTAACCCACCATCTTTCGAAGGGGGCGAATAATCGACGCGGTCTGCAGGCAAGCCATGGGCCGAGGATAGCCCAGCCTGGCGCCCTCAGTCATGCAGCGACGACAGGAACTGCTTCAGCTCCGCCGTCTGCGGGTTGCCGAACATCTCCGCCGGCGGCCCCATTTCATGCACGCGGCCCTGGTGCATGAAGATCACGCGGTCGCTGACCTTGCGCGCGAAGCTCATCTCGTGCGTGACCATCAGCAGCGTCATGCCCTCGTCGGCCAGCGACTCCACCACGCGCAGCACCTCGCCCACCAATTCGGGGTCGAGCGCCGAAGTGATTTCGTCGCACAGCAGCACGGCCGGCTCCATGGCCAGCGCGCGTGCGATGGCCACGCGCTGCTGCTGGCCGCCCGACAGCTGTTCGGGCATGGCGTCGAATTTCTCGGCCAGGCCCACGCGCTCGAGCAGCTTGCGCGCCTGCGAGGCGGCTTCCAGGCTGCCGCGCTTTTTCACCAGCGTGGGCGCGAGCATCACGTTCTTGCCGACGGTGAGGTGCGGGAACAGGTTGAAGCTCTGGAAGATCATGCCCACGCGCTGGCGCAGCTCGCGCATGGCCATGGCGCTTTCGTGCAGCAGCGGCTTGCCGTCGACCGTGAGCGAGCCTTCCTGGAACACCTCCAGCCCGTTGATGCAGCGCAGCAGCGTGCTCTTGCCCGAGCCGCTCTTGCCGATGATGGCGATCACCTCGCCGCGCTTCACGTCCAGGTCGATGCCCTTCAACACCTCGTTGGTGCCGTAGGACTTGCGCAGCGCGGTGATGCGCACGATGGGGGCGCCCACCGAGGTGGCGGGTTGTTGCGGTTCAAGCACGGCGGCCATGGGTTTTCCTCTCGAGGGTCTTGGCGTACAGGCTCACGGGAAAGCACAGCACGAAATAAAGCAGGGCCACGAAGCTGAACACCACGAAGGGCTTGAAGGTGGCGTTCGAAATCATGCTGCCGGCCTTGGTGAGTTCGACGAAACCGATCACCGACGCCAGCGCCGTGCCCTTGATGACCTGCACCAGGAAGCCGACAGTCGGCGCAATGGCGATCTTCACGGCCTGCGGCATCACCACGTGGCGCATCTGCTCGCCGAAGCTCAGGGCCAGGCTGCCCGAGGCTTCCCACTGGCCCTTGGGGATCGAGGCCACGCAGCCGCGCCAGATTTCGGTGAGGAACGCGCTGGTGTAGAGCGTGAGCGCCACGCTCGCCGCGGTCCACGCCGACACGTCGATGCCGAACAGCGCAATGCCGAAGTAGGCCAGGAACAGTTGCATCAGCAGCGGCGTGCCCTGGAAGAGCTGCACGTACAGGCCCACGGCCTTGTTCGCGATCTTGCCGCCGCGCAGCCGCAGCGTCAGCAGCAGCCCGCCCACGATGCCGCCGCCGATGAAGGCGATGAGCGAAAGCACGACGGTCCAGCGCAGCGCCAGCAGCAGGTTGCGCAGGATGTCCCAGAGAGAAAAATCAGACATGGTGACTAAGCTCCGGTGTGCGGTCGGTCAGCGGCCGAAAAAGAACTTCGGTCCGGCCCAGTCGAGCAGCCGGCGCAGCGCGACCGACAGCGCCAGGTAGATCAGCGTGGCGACGATGAAGGCCTCGAACGCGCGGAAGTTGCGGCTTTGGATGAGGTTGGCCGCGTAGCTCAGCTCTTCGGTGGAGATCTGCCCGCACACCGCCGAGCCCAGCATCACGATGATGATCTGGCTCACCATGGCGGGCCACACCTTCTTCAGCGCCGGCGGCAGCACCACGCGCAGGAACACCTGCGCCTTGCTCAGCGCCAGGCTCACGGCCGCCTCGATCTGCCCCTTGGGCGTGGCCTCGATGCCGGCGCGGATGATCTCGGTGGAGTAGGCGCCCAGGTTCATCACCATCGCAATCACCGAAGCCACCTCCGGCGAGAGCTTGACGCCCGCGGCCGGCAGCCCGAAGAAGATGAAGAACAGCTGCACGATGAAGGGCGTGTTGCGGATCAGCTCCACATAGGTGCCCACCACGAGCCGCAGCCAGCGCGGGCCGCCCGAGCGGGCCCACGCGCAGAAGGTGCCCACGACCATGCCCAGCACGGTGCCCACGGCCGTGAGGCCGACGGTCCACGCCACGCCGCGCAGCAGCAGCGGCCATTCGGCGAGCACCGCCCCGAAGTCGAATTCGATGTTCATGGCCGCGTCGGTCGGTCAGGCCGGCAGGTCGCCGGCGGGCCGGCCGAGCCACTTCTTCGCCATGGCGTCGATGGTGCCGTCCTTGCGCGCGGCGGCGATGATTTCGTTGACCCTGGCCTTCAGCTTGTCCTCGCCCTTGGCGATGCCGACGAAGCAGGGGCTGTCTTTGAGCAGCAGCTTGTACTCGGCGTTGAGCTGCGGGTTCTTCTGCATCATGTCGCCCGCGACGGCGGCGCTGGCGGCCAGCGTCTGCGTCTGCCCCGAGACGAAGGCGGCGATGGTGGCGTTGTTGTCCTCGAAGCGCTTGTAGTCGAGCGTGGTGGGCGCGACCTTGGCGAGTTCCTGGTCTTCCATCGCGCCGCGCGTCACGGCCACGCTCTTGCCGCCCATGTCGGCAAAGGTCTTGATGTTCAGGCTCTTGGCCGCGAACACCGCCTGGAAGAAGGGCGCGTAGGCCGACGAGAAGTCGATCACCTTCTCGCGCTCGGCGTTCTTGCCGAGCGTGGAGATGACCAGGTCGGCCTTTCGGGTCTGCAGGTACGGAATGCGGTTGGCGCTGGTCACGGGCACCAGCTCGATCTTCACGCCCAGCTTGGCGGCAATGAGTTGGGCCATTTCCACGTCCAGGCCCTGCGGCAACATGTTCTTGTCGACCGAGCCGTACGGCGGGTAGTCGGTGGGCACGGCGATCTTGATGGTCTTGGCCTTGAGCACGTTGTCCAGGGCGTTCTGGGCGTGGGCGGCGCCCGTGGCGGCCAGCATGGCGACCGAGGCCAGTGCGAGCGCGAGGTGGCGTTTGGACGAAGAGAAGGTCATAGCAGGGCTCCTAGGTAAGTCGAAGAATCGGATTCGGAATCAGCGGAATCGGCGGGTGCACCGGCGGCCTTGCGGCGCCTGGGCTTGGGGGCCGGGGCGGCATTGGTGTTGTGCAGCGGTGCCAGCGCGTCGCGCAGTTGCGCGAGGGGGTCGGTGGGCGCCTGCACGCGCAGGGCCGACTGCACCGTGCCGATGTGCGCGCCCATCAGCGCCTCGGCGGCGGCGTGGTCGCCGCGCTCCAGCGCCGCGACGATCTGCACGTGGTCTTCGCACGACTGCACCGCGTCGTGCGTGGACTGGTAGAGCATGGCGATCAGCGTGGTGCGCGCCGTGTAGTCGCGCAGCGTGTCGGCCAGCAGCGTGTTGCCCAGGCATTCGGCCAGGCATACATGAAAGTCGCCCAGCAGAAAGCTGCGGTTGCCGACGTCGCTTTCTTTCAGTGCGGCTTTTTCCCGCTGAAGGTGCGCCTTCAATTGGCGCAGCGCGCTCTTTTCGATCTTTCCGGTGCGGCCCGCGCTTCGGATGAGTCCCAGCTCGATGACGTGGCGGGCCTCGAAGGCCTCACGCGCCTCGTCCTGCGAGGGCTCGATGACGAACCAGCCGCGTCGCGCACTCACCGTGACGATGCCGCGCGCCGCCAGCCGGGTCAGGGCTTCCCGCACGATGGTGCGGCTGCAGTCGAACAGCATGGCCAGCTGCTGCTCGCCCAGGCGCGAACCCGGCGCAAGCTTTTGCGCCATCACCGCTTCGACGATGCGTGCACTGATTTCGGATGCGGAGATGGCCATGGTCCTGCATATCAGCAGCTTCTGTGCCAACTGGTATGCAAGATGTGTGCACCAAAAAGAAGCCGGCTGCCCTTTTGCAAGGGGAGCCGACTTTGGGGTGCACTGTGCCGCGAGGCCTGGCGCCTAGAACTTCGTCGGGAAGTTGCCGTCCTGGAATCCGGGGATCACGCGCTGGAGTTCTTCGACGCGCTCCGCAGTGCAGAACGCGGGGTTGGCCTTGCTTTTCATGGCATGGAAGTCGATGCCGATCATTTCGTGCGTCATTTTGTCCTGCTGATACTTCGCGATCAGCGCCGCCATGGCCTTGGGCTGGTCGAAGGGCAGGCCGCAGGTCCTGGCCGCACCGAGCCGCGACCATGCGAACTGCAGGTTCGGGTCCCACCCGATGGCATCGACGCCGGTGAAGCCCTTGTCGTAGTGGTACTCGTAGACGTTCGGCTTGATGTCATAGGCGGTCATGCCGCCCTTGCCACGGTAGCTGCCGTAGTCCGCCGCGAGCGATGCCTGGCTGGCGACGGCCGCGAGCAGCAGAAGGGCGATGTGTTGTGCGTTCTTCATCCTGAAATTCTCTCTGTGTGTCCGATCGGCCGGTTCATTTGCCAGTGAATGCCTCGGCGTCGAAGCTGTACCGGGACAGCAGTTCCTTGTAAGGCGGCTTGCGCAGAGAGTCGATCTGCTGCTCGCGGTCGCCCGGCTTCCTGTTCTCACCGAAGAGTTCGCGGCCGCGGTTCAGGTCCTTTTCGGCCCGCTCGCGGTTGCCCATGGCGTCGTATGCGAACGCGCGCTGCATGTAGGCCCATGCATAGCCCGGCTGGTAGGTCAGGCCTTCCGTGAGCGTCTCGACGGCCTCGGGCCATTGCTTGAGATTGTTCAGGGTCCAACCGAGGTGGTAGTAGATCGGCATGCCTTCAGGCGTGCCGCGGCCGGTCATGCCGATGCGGTCGGCCTGCATCTTCCGAAGCGTCTCGAGCGCCTTCCCGGGTTGCCCTGAATCGCGGTACAGGGACGCGATGTTGATGAAGTCCCAGGCCGTCTTGGGTGGCGACAGGCGCTGCGCCTGTTCGATGTCCGCAATGGCAGCGTCGTACTGCTCGAGTTGCTTGTGCGCGTGGCTGCGCATCCGCAGCGCGAGGCTCTTCATCAGGTCTGTCTGCGGGCCTTCGTCGGCGCAACGAGTCCAGAGCGTGATCGCACGCTCAGGGTCCTCGTAGGCGTCCTTGCCGGCGCTCAGGGGAAGCGCCGCAGCGATGCGGCATACCGCAAGGCCGGTAGCGGGGCGCGTTGCGCAGCCGGTAAGGGCCAGCCCGAGGGCGGCGATGAGGATGAGTTTCTTCATGGCGGGCTTGCTCATGGGTGAAGCGAAGCCGGCAGGTCGGGGCGAACGCGGTCCAGCAGCGGTGGCATGACGGAGCCCTGCAGGGTGCAATACAGCTTGGTGCGACCGGTTCTTTCATCGGTTTCGATGGTCAATGCCCGCTCGACCGTGCCCCTGGCGGTCACCGTGCCGTTCTCGCCGCCACGGCGCCATTCGTCGAGCGGGTCGCCGATGCGCCGGTTCTCGGAGCGGGCCCAGTCCGAGCCCCGGATCTTCAGCACGCGCTGTGCCGGCTGCAGCAGGCGGTTGATCGCGGTTGCGGTTGCATCGGTGCTGCCTTCGACGTCGAAGCCCCACCAGATGAAGGCGCCCGCCGTTGCGTCGTAGCTCACCTCGTTGTGCCAGCCGGCCAGGCGCAGGCCTGCGACATCGATGGGCTTGGCGAAGGTCTGGTCACGTCCTTTTTCGGACAAGGGATCGGCCACTTTGGGCGCAGCCGCGGCGCCGGTCATGGCAACTTCGACGCCCGGGCCGAGCAGCCGCGGCGTCTTGCCCAGAAGCGTAAAAAAGGACGAGTCACATTGCGCGAACGCGATGAGCGCCGCCTGGGTGTCTTGCGTATCGGGCGCGAGGCTTGCCGCCCCGGTGCCGGCCGCCATGGCCGACATGGATGCTGCGCAAAGGCAGCTCAGAAAGGCCGTCCGGCGCCTGAGGCCGGCATGAGTTCGTTTTTTGCGCATGGCGCGATTTCCCCCGTGTTGTTTGCGTTCACCTTGGCATGCCGGGCAATTCGATTCGCCTCGGCGTGACCAAGTGCAGGGAAATGTAAACGGCGTTACGGCGCGTTTGGAGAGCCGCAGCCGAATCGGTCCGTACAACTGCGGCTAAGTTCGCGTCCACACTCTCGATTCGCTGTGGGGCGCGAGCGCGTGCAAGACACTTGCGCGGTCGACATGACCGAAATGGCAGTGGTCGCGGCGGCCGACTTCCACCGGCTGGTGGCCGAGCATCCCGACGTGCACATGGCCTTCACGCGGCTCGTGAGCCTGCGGCGCTACCGCAATCGAGCTGCTGAGCCGCACGCAGCTGGAGCGGCACGCGGCCAGGCCCAGCTGAGCGCCGGAAACCTTCAGTCCATCCGCGCGCCGGACGCCTTCACCGCCTGTTCCCAGCGCGGCGTCTCCGTCGCCAGGAAGCGCGCGAAGTCTTCGCTGCCCAGGAAGGCCGGGTCCGCGCCCTGGCTCACCATGCGGTCGCGCACCTCGGGGCTGGCCAGCACCTGCCTGAACGCATCGCTCAGCTTGGCGACCACGTCGCCGGGGGTGTTCTTCGGTGCCAGGAAGCCGTAGAAGCCCACCATCTCGAAGCCCTTCACGCCCGACTCGATCACGGTCGGCACGTCGGGCAGGGCGGGGTTGCGCTCGCGGCTGGTCACGGCCAGCGCGCGCACCTTGCCCTGCTTGTGGTAGCTGGCCGCCTGCGGAATGGACTCGGCCATGAACTGCACCTGCCCGCCCATCAGGTCTGTGAAGGCCGGCGCGCTGCCTCGGTAGGGGATGTGCACCATGAACAGGCCGGTCGCGGTCTTGAACATCTCGGGCACCAGGTGGCTGATGCCGCCGTTGCCGGCCGAGCCGTAGTTGACCTGGCCGGGCCGAGCGCGGGCGTAGTCGATGAACTGCTTGAGGTTCTGCACCGGCAGCTTGGGCGTGACGAGGAGCGCCAGCGGCTGCATGGCGGTGCGCGCGATGGGCACGAAGTCGCGCTGCGTGTTGTAGGGCAGCTTGCTGTAGAGCGCGCCGTTGATCACCGCCACGCCGGTGTTGGCCAGCATCAGCGTGTAGCCGTCGGCGGGGCTCTTGGCGACCGCGTCGGCACCCACCGATCCACCGGCGCCCGGCTTGTAGTCGACGATCAGCGGCTGGCCGAGCACGGCCTGCAGCTTGTCGAGCAACAGCCGCGCGTGCTGGTCGAGCGGGCCGCCGGCGGGAAAGCCGATGACGACCTTGATCGGCTTGTCGGGGTAGGCCGCCAGCGCGGTCGTGGCGAGCGCGCTCGTGGCGAAAGAAAGGGCCGCGAGCGCGGCCCGGATGGGGGTGTTCATGATCCGTCTCCTTGTTGTGGAGCGGATCATAAGCAGCCCGGTCAGGCGGCCAGCGTGGCCTTCAGCGTGATCTCGGGCACGCTCGCCAGCGCCTTCGACAGCGGGCAGCCGGCCTTGGCGGCCGCTGCGATTTCCTGGAACTTGGCTTCGTCCAGGCCGGGCACGGCGGCGTCGAGCTCCAGCTGGATGCGATCGATCTTGAAACCGGCGCCGTCCTTGGCCAACCGCACGGCTGCCTTGGTGTCGATGCGCGTGGCGGCCAGTCCCGCCGCTTCCAGCGCGAACGCGAAGGCCATCGTCAGGCAGGCGGCATGCGCCGCGCCCACGATTTCCTCGGGGTTGGTGCCGCGCTTGTCGTCCTCGAAGCGGCTGGCGAAGCCGTAGGGGTAGTCTTTCAGCGCACCGGTCTCGGTGCTGACCTGGCCCTTGCCGGTCTTGCCGGCGCCTTCCCAGTGAACGCTTGCGTGCTTGTCTGCTGCCATGTCGGTTCCTTCAGTCGGTGGGTGGATGAAAAGAGAACTTCAGCTTCGCCCCTGGAGCGGCGCTTGTCTGTAGTCGCACGGCGCGCGCTGCATGCACTGCGAACGGGCGCAGTGTGAGACAAAAGGGCGTCGCCAATGTGACGCTACGGGGGCTTCCCCGCTGGGAGAGGCGGCCCCGGCGGCTTAGGCTGGGGCGCTGTCCGCTCTTCTTTCCCGCCTGTTCTCACCATGCAACAACGCCCGCATCACAAGTTCTGGCCCAAACGCCTCCCGCACTCGATCACCGTCCCCGCCACCTCGCTCTGGCACAACCTGGCCACCTCGGCCGCACGCTACCCCGACAAGCCCGCGCTGGTGTTCTTCGGCCGCGTGCTCAGCTACCGCGATTTCGCGGCCCAGGCCGAGCGCTTGGCCGGTGCGCTGCATGCGCTGGGCGTGCAGCGCGGCGACCGCGTGATCCTGGACATGCAGAACTGCCCGCAGCTGGTGATCGCGCATTTCGCGATCCTGCGCGCCAATGCCGTGGTGGTGCCGGTCAACCCGATGAACCGGGCCGAGGAGCTCAAGCACTACATCACCGACCCCGACGCCAAGGTGGCCATCATCACCGGCGACCTGGCCGGCGAACTGGCCAAGGCCAGCAACGCCCTGCCGCCCGGGCAGCAGCTCGCGCACATGATCGTGACCCAGTTCACCGACGCCTTCGACGCCGACGTGTCCGGCGACGACGCCCCTGCACCGGCCTGGAAAGACTGGCTCACCACCCGCCACCCCCTGCCCGAGCTGGCCAACGGCAAGACGCTGGCCTGGACCGACGCACTGGCCGCCGACCACACGCCGCCCGCGCACGTGGTGGGTGCCAACGACATGGCGCTGCTGCCGTACACCAGCGGAACCACCGGCCTGCCCAAGGGCTGCGTGCACCACCACTCGAGCCTGATGCACAACGCGGTGGCCGGCCAGATGTGGGGCGGCTCGACGTCCGAAGCGGTGGTGCTGGCCGTGGTGCCCATGTTCCACATCACCGGCGTGGTGAGCATGATGCACACGGCCGTGCTGGCGGCGGCCACGCTGGTCGTCATGCCGCGCTGGGACCGCGACGTGGCCGGCCGGATGATCTCGCGCTGGAAGGTCACGGCCTGGACCAACATCCCGACCATGGTCATCGACCTGATGGCCAGCCCCAACTTCGCGAGCTACGACCTGTCGAGCATGAACTACATCGGCGGCGGCGGCGCCGCGATGCCGCAGGCCGTGGCGCAGCGCCTGTTCGAGCAGTACGGCCTGAGGTACCAGGAGGGCTACGGCCTCACCGAGACCGCCGCCCCGTCGCACACCAACCCGTCGGACAACCCCAAGCAGCAGTGCCTGGGCATTCCGTTCATGAGCACCGACGCGCGCGTGGTCGACCCCGACACGCTGCAGGAGATGCCCGTCGGCGAATCGGGCGAGATCATCATCCACGGCCCCGAGGTGTTCCAGGGCTACTGGAAGCGCCCCGACGCCACCAAGGCCGCCTTCGTCGAGTTCGAGGGCAAGCGCTTCTTCCGCTCGGGCGACATGGGCCGCGTGGACGAGGACGGGTACTTCTTCATCACCGACCGGCTCAAACGCATGATCAACGCGAGCGGCTTCAAGGTGTGGCCGGCCGAGGTCGAGCTGTTGATGTTCCGCCACCCGGCCATCCAGGAGGCCTGCGTCATCTCGACCAAGGACGACTACCGCGGCGAATCGGTCAAGGCCGTGGTGGTGCTGCGCGCCACGCACAAGGACACGACGGAGCAGCAGATCGTCGACTGGTGCCGCGAGAACATGGCGGTCTACAAGATCCCGCGCAAGGTGCAGTTCGTCGATGCGCTGCCCAAGAGCGGCAGCGGCAAGGTGATGTGGCGGCTGCTGCAGGAGGCCGAGGCCTGAGCGGCGGCGGCGCGATGCGGTCGCCTTGTCTTGTGGTGTGATTTCGTGCGTGCGTTGACCGTCTGAGACTACAGCGCGCTCGCTCGCGGGGCTGTACGGTTCGCGTTTTCACAGGAGTCGCCATGCCTACAAGCCCGCAGAGCCATACGAATACGATCGTCCCGACCCGCCGCACATTCCTGACGACATCCCTGGCTGTGTGCGCGGCAACGGCGCCGTGGCCGGTATGGGCGGCGGGGCCGTCGGCGAAGAAGAAGCAGCAGGAGCCCGAAGCGTCCGATGGCCTGGACAAGCTGAATGCACAGAACAGCACACCGGTGCTCGCGCAAGGTTCCAAGGGCAGCGCGGTGGTGCGCGCGCAGATCCTGCTGGACCGCGTGTGGTTTTCGCCCGGCGAGATCGACGGGGGGTTCGGCGCCAACATGCGGCGCGTGGTGTCGGCCTACCAGGAGGCCAACGGCCTCTCCACCACCGGCAAGGTCGACGCCGCAACGTGGGCAGTGCTGACGAAAGAGGCAGCGCCCTTGTTCGAGTCGTACACCATCACCGACAAGGACGCGGCCGGCCCCTTCACCCCGACGCCGGCCGCGATGGCCGAGCGCGCGAAGCTGAAGTCGCTCGACTACCAGAACCTGAAGGAAGCGCTTTCGGAGCGCTTCCACATGGCACCGCGTCTTCTGGCGGACCTGAACAAGGGCTCGGGCTTCAAGGCCGGCGATGCGATCGTCGTGGTCGGCGCGGCAACCGATGCCGACGCGCGCGTGGTGGCCGCGGCCAGGTCCATCCGCATCATGAAGGGGGACCACATGCTCTTCGTGCTGGACGGCAAGGGCGCACCGCTCGCGGGATTCCCGATCAGCATCGGCGGGCCGCTCGATCCGCTGGAAGTGGGGAAGATGAAGATCACCAACGAGGTGAAGAACCCCACGTTCACCTACAACCCGGCGATCCTGAAAAAGGGCGTGCCGGCCGATGCACAGAAGGTCGACATCGCGGCGGGGCCCAACAACCCGGTGGGCAACATCTGGATGGGGCTTTCCAAGCCGCACTGGGGCATTCACGGCACGCCGTCGCCTGAGCGCGTCGGTCACGAAGAGACGAACGGCTGCATCCACCTGACCAACTGGAACGCGGCGCGGCTTTCGCAGCTGGCGAAGGCCGGGTTCGCGGTCGAGGTTCGGGCCTAGCCATGCGCGGGGTGATCTTCGGAATGCGCCTGCTCGCGGCGTGCACGTGGGGTGCCTGCTTTTGGCTTGCCGGCCTGGGTGTCGCATCGGCTCAGGGCGTTGCGCCCGAGGACGGCGCCGCGCTGCTGGCGGCGCGCGGCATTGCGATGCCCATCGAAGGCGTGCCGGGTCGTGCGCTGCACGACACCTTCACCGACGGGCGCACCGGCGGCTCGCACGAGGCACTCGACATTCTTGCGCCGCGCGGCACGCCGATTCGCGCCGTGGACGACGGAAAACTGGTCAAGCTGTTCACCAGCGTGCCGGGCGGGCTCACGGTCTATCAGTTCGATGCGAGCGGCCGGCTGTCTTACTACTACGCCCACCTCGACCGGTACGCGGAGAACCTGCGCGAAGGAATGCCGCTGCGAAGGGGCGACGTCATCGGCTATGTCGGCACGACGGGCAATGCACCGCCCGATGTGCCGCACCTGCACTTCGCCGTCTTCGTGCTCGACGCGGACAAGCGCTGGTGGAAAGGCACGGCGATCAATCCGTACACGGCGTTGCGGCAGTTGCCCTAGTTCGGCTTTCGGCTTCTCCGGGGCGTTGCGGGTGTTGCCTTACCAGCGCACCTTCACACCCAGGCTCGCCTGCACGCCGCCTTTGGTTCGCGTGTCGCCGCCCGAGGCCCACAGCTTGCCCAGCTCCGCATACAGGCTCGTGCTCTCGGTGAGTTGCAGCGTGCCGCCGGCCGCCAGCTCGGTGCTGGTGCCGCCGGTGCGCGTGGCGATGTCGGTAGAGCCCGCAGGGCCCACGAAGCGCGTGATGTCCGTGCCGCTGCCGCTGCGGTACACGTTGAAGCGCACGTAGGGCTGGAGCAGGCCTGCGCTTGTCGCGATCTCGCCCTTGACCCGCACGCCCGCGCGCACAAGCCAGCCGTCGTGGCTGTTCTGCTGCACCACGGCGCCGGAGATGCCGTTGTCGTCCAGGCGCACGCGCTGGTGCACCAGCTGCAGCTGCGGCTCGATGGTCCAGTTCGGCGCAATGGCGAAGGCCTGGCCCACCTCGACGGAGGCCAGCAGGCTGTCGCCCTTGCCCGAGCTGCCGAAGCTGGCCGTCGGCGACACGGTGTAGCGGTGGCGCCCGGCCTGCAGCACGCTGTCGACGTACAGGCCGCCGTCGTTCTTCCAGGTGGCATACGCACCGAAGAACTGGCTGCGCAGGTCGTTGGAGCCCACGGCCAGGTTCTGCACGCCGCTGGCGAAACCGCTCACGCGCATGTCGCCGTCGAGCTGGCCGACGTACACGCCCACGCGCCAGTTCGGGTCGGCCCACAGGTCGGTTCCCGCCTGGAAGCCGGTAAGGCGACCTTCGCTGGTGGGGCTGACGGTGCCGGTCTGGCCGATGGTGCGGTCGGTGCTGATGACGCGGCCCCAGGCCTGGCGGTAGCCTTGTTCGGCAGACGCGGTGTTGGCGCCGCTCGGTCCGTCGTCGCCCACGCGCTGGTGCAGGTTGCCCAGCATCGCCAGGCCGGCCTGGCGGAACTGCTCGGGCAGCGCGGCGTAGAGCGGTACTTCGGCGCGGTAGGTGGGCACGACGATGCCGGCCGCGGCCGTGCCTGTACCGGTCGCGCCCGCAGTCGCGGCAAGCGGGGTGCCGGTGCCGGTGGTCGTGACCGGGTCTGTTGCCGTGGTGGTGCCCGGCGGCGTGACGGTGGTGGTCGAGCGCAGGTACCAGTTCTGGCCCGCGCCGCTGGCGTCGGCCGCATACAGCCGGTACTCGTAGGCACCGGCATCGACGTGGCCGCCCGACAGGGTGAAGGCGTTGCGGGTGGTCTGCGCCGTGGTGGTGGCGCCGTTGATGGCGCTGATCACCTCGATGCCGTTGCCGGCGGTGAGCGCCCCCAGGCCGCCCAGGTTGACGATCTGCACGTTGGTGGTGCCGCTGGCAATGGCGGTGCCCCCGCTGAGCACCAGCCGGTCGCTCACGCTGCTGCTGTTGCCCAGCACGGTGCCCAGGCGCAGCGTGCCGCCGTTGCCGACCCACGGGCCGGTCACGGTGAGCGTGGTGCCGGGCACCGTGCCAAGCAGCGACACGGTGCCGGCGTTGGTCACCGACGCCACGGTCTGGCTGTGGCCGGCCAGGTCCAGCGTGGCGCCCGAGGCCACGTTGAACGCGCTCGCGCTGCTGAAAGTGTTGGCCACGCCGGCGCGCAAGGTGCCGGCCGCGACGCGGGTGGCGCCGCTGTTGGTGTTGGCGCCGCTCACCGTCAGCACGCCCGCGCCGGCCTTCACCAGATCGCTGGCGCCGGAGATGGGCCCCGTCCAGCTCAGGCTGTTGCCGTTGGTGTCGATGGTGCCGGTGCCCCCGAGGATCAGCGCGTTGGGTACGCTCAGGCCGTTGGCCCCGGCGATCACGCTGGCGGTGGCGCCGGGGTCGATGGCAATCGCGCCGACAAGCACGCCGCCCGGGCTCAGCGTGAGGCTGTTGCCGCCGGCGGTGAATTGAACGGCCGACGCGCGGGTGACGCCGTCGCCGCCCAGCCCGCCCGAAATGGTGCCGGTGTTCGTGACCGTGAGGTTCGAGCCCCGCACGCCGGCACCACCCGCGCCGTTCGCGCCGTTGGTGCCGCCGTTGTTGGCGAGCCCGCCCGCGCCGCCGGCACCGCCTGTGATGCTGCCGGTGTTGGCGATGGTGGCCGAGGTGCCCGTGGACGACAGGCCCACGCCGCCGTCGCCGCCCGCGCCCGGTGCGCCTGTGCCGGTGGCGCCACCGCCGCCGTTTCCGCCCGCCCCGCCGGCGCCGCCCGAGATCACCCCGGCGTTGTGCGCGGCAATGGTGCTGCCGACCAGCGTGAGGCCAATGCCGCCGGCCCCGCCGCCGCCGCCCGACGCATTGAGCTGGCTCGGCAGCAGGTTGGTGCCGCCGGCACCGCCCACGCCTCCGGCAATGGTGCACAGGTTGGTGAACGCCAGCCCCTGCGTGGCGGCGTTCACGTAAAAGCCGCCGCCGCCGCTGCCGCCGCCACCGGCCTGCGAGAAGGCGTTGCCGCCGACGCCTCCCGCGCCGCCGATGGCCGGCCCTGCCGAGGTGTAGCTGAGGAGCGGGGCATCGAGGATGGCGCCGTAGCCGCCTGCACCGCCGCCGCCCGCGGCCCAATAGCCCTGGCCACCCGCCCCGCCGGCACCGCCGGTGTGGCTGTCGGTGGACCCGCTGAGGTTGTTGGGGATCGACGCGCCCTGGAAGCCGCCACCGCCGCCGCCCCCGTAGCCATTGCCGTTGAGCGCATCGCCGGTCTGCGACTGGCCGGCGCTGCCGCTCGCCCCCTGGAACGCGCCCGGGCCGACGATGTTGCTGGTGGTGCCCGCCGCGCCGCCCGTGCCCGCCGTGGCCCCGGCGAAGGTGCCCGTGTTCGCATTGCTGCCGGCCGTGACGCCGGCGGGGGTCGACGAGCCGCCGTTGCCGCCGCTCGCGTTCACGCTCGCATCGTTGAGCGCGCCGTTGCCGCCGGCGCCGTCGCTGCCGCCGGCCCCCGCATGCAGCAGCGCAGCGCCCACCGGTTGGCCGCCTGCGCCGCCTGCCGCCATGGCCGGCCCGGCGCACAGCAGTGCCGCCGCCGTGGCGATCGCACCCAGGTTGCGGCCCTTGCGGACACTGCGGGAAGACCGTGCGTGATCGCTATGGCCGCGTGCGGCTTCGTCGATGGCCACGCTGGCGCCATGCGTGGGATTCCACAGAGTTCCATAGATCTTGTTCATGGCCTCAACCTGTTGCTTCGATACCTGATGGGGCAGGCGCCCACGTGCGGCTGCAGTGGGCTGCGCCTCCACGTCACGTGATTTCCGAAATACAAGTTGAAAATGTAAGAACGGGTAGAAAACCGCGGTATGCCCGATAGGCGGTACCCCCCGCATGCCGTGTGCGGGTGTGTGGCGCGAGCCCGGTGCCGAGGGCGATGCGCTTTACCGGCCGTACCCCTGAACTGCTTCAGGGCGTAACGGATGTTTCGACTGTAGGTTCAAAGTATTACGGGCGCGGCCCGGCGCGAGGCAACCCAGACGGCTACTTTTTGGCCGCCAGGTATTCGCGCACTTTGTCCGCCGAGTTGCCAACGGACTTGACTGCTTCACGCAACGCCGCGGGGGTGCATGCAAGGCTCCGTGTCCAGTCGCGCACTTCGTAGTCCTCTGCAAGAGAAATGAGTTTGCTGTCGAGCGCTGTCTTTTTGGTGTTGTCGGGCATCAGATTGATCCTCCATAAAGCGATCCACGGTGGCCGATTTTTCGGTTCAGTGCTGTAGGCCTGGGCCGTGGAACGCCAGCACCCGCGCGTCTTGCCGTTCGGCTGCGCGGTGCACCGGACGTCGGTGCACGCGCGATGCGGCCAAGCGGCCACTTCCTACAGCGCCGCGGCGGTGCAGCAAGCACCATAGGCTGCATCCGGGCGATGTGCCCGGAATGTTCGACGGTCTTGGCAGCGGAGCTCCCGCTGCTTTTTTTCAAGGAATTTTCATGTCGCTGATCTGGACGATCATCATTGGCTTCTTGGCGGGTCTGGTGGCACGCGCGGTGTTGCCGGGCCGGCAAACACTCGGCTTCATCTGGACGACCCTGCTGGGCATTGCAGGCTCGCTGATCGCCACCTATCTGGGACAGGCGATGGGCTGGTATGCGGCAGGCACCGGCGCCGGGTTCATCGCGTCGGTGGTGGGGGCCGTCGTGGTGCTGGTGATCTACGGGATGGTGACCAAGCGCGCCTGAGCACGCGCAACGCCGAGCGGCGCTTACTTGCGCGCCAGCGACTTCAGCAGCGAGCCCGCTTCCTTCTTTCCGTCCGCGCTGATGCCCGGCGAAGCGGCGGCCTTGCTCAGGTAGTCGACGACCTTGCGGTGGTTCTGGTTGGGGCCTTCCCACAGAAAAAGCCGACCCAGCTCCAGCGCCGCATCGTCGTCGCCTTGCTGGTAGGCCTTCTCGAACCAGAAGCGCGCCCAGCGAAAGTTGCCCTCGTCGCGGTAGCAAATCGCCAGGTTGGCGCAGCCCGCGATGTCCCCGGCCCTGGCGGCCTTGCGGTACCACTCGCGCGCAGCCGCGGCGTTCTTCTTCACGCCGATGCCGTGGTCCAGAAAGTAGCCCACGCTATTGAGCGCATGGGTTTCGCCCGCCGCAGCCGCCTTCAGGAACAGAGAGAGCGCCTTCTTGTGCGCACCTGCATCCCATGCGTCGTTGGCCGCGAGAAACCAGTCGTCGTTGGTCGGTTCTTGCATGGTGCGGGTCTCCTTCGAAGCGCCGGCGGGAAGAAAGGGGAGAAAGGAAAAAGTATGTGTACCGCGGCGTGGCGGCGCGCGAATGACTTAGCCTCGATCCGGCGGCCATTCTGCCTATCTCCTGCTCTTTCATGCACTTTCGCGCGCTCTCCTCTGCCTTCTGTCTTTTCAGCCTCCTGGCTTTTCCTCTCTCTTCCCAGGCCGCTCCGCGCACCTGCCTCGTCGTCGGCATCAGCGACGGCGACACGCTGACCGCCCGCTGCGGACGCGCGGGCGCCTACGAGCGCGTGAAGGTGCGCATTGCCGCCATCGACGCGCCCGAACGCTCGCAGCCCTACGGCCAGCGCAGCAAGCAGGCGCTGAGCGACATCTGCTTCCAGGTGAAGGCGCGCATCAACGAGATCGACACCGACCGCTACGGCCGCACGGTGGCCGACGTGGACTGCAACGGCGAGGACGCCGGCGCCCGCATGGTGTCCGACGGCTGGGCCTGGGTGTACGACTACGACCGCATCGCCACGAAGCGGGGCGGCGGCCTGTTCAAGCTGCAGGACAGCGCACGGGCGCGGCACCTGGGCCTGTGGGCCGACGCGAAGCCCATGCCGCCCTGGGACTGGCGCAAGCACCAGCGCAACGAGCAGCCGCACTGGGGCGGCTTCTTCTGACCCGGGCGGCGCGGCCTCGGCTTCAGGACTCGCTCTTGCCCTGCACGTCGGCCACCACGCGCGCGTTGCGCCTGAAGCTCCAGTAGGCGCCGGCCCAGTCCATCATCACGACGATGCGGTTGCGGAACCCGATCAGGAAGTACGCGTGCGCGAACAGCCAGAACAGCCACGCGAGCCGGCCGCTGAAGCGCAGCGGGCCGAAGGGCGTGCCCAGGTCGACCACGGCCGAGTTGCGCCCGATGGTGGCCAGGTTGCCGTAGTCCGCATAGCGGAACGGCACCGTCGGCTGGCCTGCGATGCGCCGCAGGATGTTCGCGGCCGCCGCGCGCCCCATCTGCTTGGCGCCGGGCGACACACCCGGCACCGGCTCGGGCGGCTTGCCGGGCGCATGGCTCATGGCGGCGGCCAGGTCGCCGACCACGCTGATCTCGGAGTGGCCGGCCAGGCTCAGGTCGGGCTCGACCTTGATGCGGCCGGCGCGGTCGCATTCGACGCCGGTGGCCGTGCCAAGCAGGCGGCCCAGCGGCGAGGCTGCCACGCCAGCCGCCCACACCACGCAGCTGCTATCGATTCGGTAGCTGCTGACCGGCGTAGCGTCTGCGCCACCACCGGTCTGCACTTCGAGCCCGGTCGCATCGATGGCGGTCACGCGCGCGTTCAGCCGCACCTCGACGCCCAGTTTTTCCAGTTGCTCCAGCGCCTTCAGACTCAGCGATTCGGGCATGGCCTGCAGCACGCGCGGGCCGCCTTCCACCAGCAGCACCTGCGAGCTGCTCGGGTCGATGTGGCGGAACTCGCCCGACAGCGTGTGCTTGGCGATCTCGGCCAGCGTGCCGGCCATTTCCACGCCCGTGGGGCCGGCGCCGATCACCACGAAGGTGAGCAGGGCGCGGCGGCGCGCGGGATCGGTGCTGATCTCGGCGGCCTCGAACGACAGCAGCACGCGGCGGCGGATCTCGAAGGCATCGGCCAGCGTCTTCAGCCCGGGTGCCACGCTCGCCCATTCGTCGTGCCCGAAGTAGCTGTGCGTGGCGCCGGCCGCGACGATCAGGTGGTCGTAGGTCACGTGGTCGCCATGGGCCATGTGCACCGTGCGCGTGGCGGGGTCGATGCCGCTCACTTCGCCCAGCAGCGTCGTGATGCGGGGTTGCTTGCGAAACAGCGAGCGCACCGGCGCCGCGATGGAGGGGGCGGCCAGCCCGGCGGTCGCCACCTGGTAGAGCAGGGGCTGGAACAGATGGTGGTTGGTCTTGTCGATGACTGTCACATCGACGTCGGCGCTTTGCAGCTTGCGCGCGGCTTCGAGTCCGCCGAATCCGCAGCCGACGATGACGACGTGGGGCCTGCCCGAGGGGGTGGTCGTTTGCATCCTGCGGATGATACGCAGCCGTCCTGCGCGCTCGGGCATCTTGTGCCACAGTGGCTGCCCGCCGACTTCCCGGCTGCGGACCTGCGGGGCGTTGTCCTACGCAGCGCCGTCACCGGGATGGGCTAAAACTTGTCGTTGACCCGACTGGAGACCCCATGACGCTTTCCCGGCCGATCACACCGGCGGCGAGCGCACTGCGCGACAAGTTCCGCGAGGTGCGCGCCACGAGCCTGGCACTTGCAGAGCCGCTTTCCGCCGAAGACCAGTGCATCCAGTCCATGCCCGACGCGAGCCCGACCAAGTGGCACCTGGCGCACACGACGTGGTTCTTCGAGACGGTGCTGCTGCAGCCGCACGCAACGGGCTACGAGCCGTTCGACGTGCGATTTCATTACCTCTTCAACTCGTACTACGAGGCGTTGGGGCCGCGCCATCCGCGCCCGCAGCGCGGCCTGCTCACGCGCCCCTCGGCGGACGAGGTGCATGCCTACCGCCGCCATGTGGACGAGGCGGTGGTGGCGTTGCTGGAAGCGGGAGGGCTCGATTGGGCCGCCATCGAGCCCATCGTCACGCTCGGGCTGAACCACGAGCAGCAGCACCAGGAACTGCTGCTCACCGACATCCTGCATGCCCTGTCGTGCAATCCGCTGCTGCCGGCGTACAAGCCCGCGAGCGGCCCGGCGCTGCGGTTGGCCGCGGTGCCGCCCGCCATGCGCTGGATCGCGCAGCCGGGCGGCGTGGTCGAGGTGGGCTTTGCCGGCGGGCAGCAGGAATTCTGTTTCGACAACGAGACGCCGCGCCACAAGGCACTGGTGCAGCCGCATGCCATGGCCGACCGGCTGGTGAACTGCGGCGACTACGCCCAGTTCATTGCCGACGGCGGCTACCAGCGGGCCGAGCTGTGGCTGTCCGACGGCTGGGCCGCGGTGCAGGCGAACGGCTGGCGGCATCCGGCGTACTGGCTTGCGAGCGACGATCCGCGGCTGGGCCTGGGGGCGCAGTCGCAGGGCGCCGCCAGCTGGCATGTGTTCGGCCTGCACGGTGTGCGGCCGATGGAGGCGGATGCGCCGGTGTCGCAACTCAGCTTCTACGAAGCCGCCGCGTATGCCGAATGGGCCGGCGCGCGACTGCCGACCGAGTTCGAGTGGGAGGCCGCCTGCGACGCGCCCGGCATCACGCAGATGGCGGGCCATGTCTGGCAGTGGACGCGGTCGTCGTACGACCCGTACCCCGGCTTTCGTCCCATGCCCGGCATCGCGGCCGAATACAACGGCAAGTTCATGGTGGGGCAACTGGTGTTGCGGGGCGGCAGCGTGGCCACGCCGGCCGGGCACACGCGCGCGAGCTACCGCAACTTCTTTCCGCCGGCCGCGCGCTGGCAGTTCTCGGGGCTGCGGCTCGCGAAAGACCTTTGATCATGCGAAATCCAACTTCTTCGTCGTCGGTGTCGTTCGTGCCTGCCAGCGGACCCTCGCAGAAAAAGCCGCGCGCTTCGGGTGCCGCTGCTGGCGCGCCGCTGTCCGAGTTCGGGCGCGAGATGCACGAGGGCCTGTTGCGCTCGCCGCGCAGCATCTCGCCGAAGTTCTTCTACGACGTGGCGGGGTCGCAACTGTTCGACCGCATCTGCGATTTGCCCGAGTACTACCCGACGCGCACGGAGCTGCGCATCCTGGGCGAATGCGCGGGCGAGATCGCGCAGCAGATCGGGCCGAATGCCGAGATCGTGGAATTCGGGGCGGGGTCGTTGACCAAGGTGCGCCTGCTCCTTGATGCGCTCGAGTCACCGAAGCGCTATCTGCCCATCGACATCTCGGGCGAGCACCTGGAAGCGGCGGCCGAGCGGCTGAAGGCCGACTATCCGGCGCTCGTCGTGCAGCCCATTGCGGCGGACTACACGATGCCTTTGGTGCTGCCTGCGCCCATGGCAGGTGCCGGGCGTCGGGTCGGGTTTTTTCCCGGCTCGACGATCGGTAATTTCGAGCCCGACGAGGCGCTGGCTTTTCTGCAGCTCGCCGCGCGGATGCTGCGCGGTGGCGGGCTGCTGATAGGGGTCGACCTGGTGAAAGACCCGGCGCGCCTGCATGCGGCGTACAACGATGCGCAAGGGGTGACGGGGGAGTTCAACCTCAACCTGCTGCACCGTGCGAACGCGGAGCTCGATGCGGACTTCGATGTCGACGGGTTCGCGCATGCGGCGTTCTACAACGCGCCTCGGCGGCGGATCGAGATGCACCTGGTGAGCCGGCGCGCTCAGAGCGTTTCGTTGAATGGTGAGAGCTTCGGGTTCGAGGAGGGGGAGACCATTCATACGGAGTACTCGCACAAGTTCACTGTGGAAGGGTTGCGTGCTTTGGCCGTTCGCGCAGGCTTCAAGCCTGGGGCTGTGTGGACTGATCCTGAGAGGCTCTTCAGCGTTCATTGGCTGGCTGCCTAGATTGGGTTTCGGGGCCGGGACTCGCCCCGGCGGGCGACCTGCTTTTCTTTGCTTCGCCAAAGAAAAGTAGGCAAAAGAAAGGCGACCCCACTGTCTGCGACCCCTTCGCTGCGCTACGGGGCAACCTGCGGTGCTCGCGTTTCGCGGGGTCTCGCAGAACTCGCTTCGCTCAAACAGCTGCAAGCCCTGATCCGCGAAACGCTCCGCTCCTCGGCGCAGCCAGAGGGGGTGGAGACCAATCGGGCCATCGCGTTGCTCGGCCACCAAGCCGCAGCAGGCGCTTCGCGCCTACTGCGGTTGGTATTGGGTCTTTAGGGTTGGCTGTTGGCACTTCCGAAGCCGAGCGCAGCGAAGGCGTGTCGGTATCCAAATCCCTTCTGGATGCGCCGAGGAGCGGAGCGTTTCGCGGATCAGGGCTCGCCCTTGTTTGAGCGCAGCGAGTTTGGGCGAGACCCCGCGAAACGTGAGCACCGCAGGTTGCCCGGAGCGAAGCGCAGGGACTCAGCCAGCAGGGTCGCCTTTTCTTTGGCTACTTTCTTTTGGCGAAGCAAAAGAAAGTAGATCGCCCGCCGGGGCGAGACCCGGCCCCGGGAAATAAACCAGCACGGCCACCCTGGATACAACCCCGGCAAAAGCTGCTTGCCGCAGCAGCGGCACAATACCCCTGCCCCGTGCGGCAGCGCAACGGCCACCGCCCGCAACCCTCCCTCTGGAGACCAAGATCATGAAAGCAACCTGGAACGGCGTCACCATCGCCGAAAGCGACGACACCGTGCTCGTCGAAGGCAACCACTACTTCCCGATGAGTTCGCTCCATCGCGATCACGTGACCTTCAGCAACCACAAGACCACCTGCCCCTGGAAGGGCACGGCGAGCTACTACTCGCTGCTGGTCAACGGCGAACTCAACACCGACGCCGCCTGGTACTACGCCGACCCCAAGCCCGAAGCCGAAGAAGTCCGCGACCGCGTGGCGTTCTGGAAGGACGTGAAGGTCAGCGCGCAGTGACCACGGCGGCTTTCACACCCCCGTTCATCGCCCCCACCGAGCTGCCCGCCGCAATGCGCGAGCAAGGCTATGCGGTGCTGAGCCCGCAGGGCGTCGGCGAATGGCTGGGCGTGCCGCTCGCGCAACTCGAGTCATTGCATGCCGACTGGAACGACCTGCCGCCCGACGAATACCTGAAGGACGGCGGCCACTACCGCACGCGGCGCCATGCCTGCTTCACCGTCGAGGCCGACGACCACGCCACGCTGGCGCAGGTGCCGCATCGCGCGCACTGGCAGCCGGTCGAATACAACGCGCTGCACGGCGGCATGCAGCGCTGGTTCGCGCCGATGCTCGAAGGCACGGTGGCGCAGCCGGTGTGGCGGCGGCTGCTGCAGCAGCTCGGCAAGGCCAGCAGCGACATGCGCGGCGCACCGCAGCGCTGGTTCGTGGAAGCGCACCAGTTCCGCATCGACACCGCCGGCGGCATCGGCCGCCCGACGCCCGAAGGCGCGCACCGCGACGGCGTGGACCTGGTGGCGGTTGCGCTGGTCGGCCGCCAGGGCATCAAGGGCGGCGAGACGCGCGTGTTCGAGGCCAACGGCCGTCGCGGCGAGCGCTTCACCATGACCGAGCCGTGGAGCCTGCTGCTGCTCGACGACGCGCGCGTGATCCACGAATCCACACCGATTCAGCCGCTGGAAGACGGCGGCGAAGGCTGGCGCGACACGCTCGTCGTCACCTGCCGGGCCCAGGGTTTCCAGGGAAGCTGAAAACCCGCTCGAAGGCGAATGCGCGCAAGCGTTTCGCCGGTGCTGGCGGGAGTCCTACAGCCCGGTCAGGCAACAAAGGTTAAATTCGAGCCCCGGCGCCTTGTGCCTTCTCAAGGGGCCGAGTCTGTCTGCGAACGAAAGCGAGGTCCGCCATGTTCAATCACATCCTGGTTCCGATCGACGGCTCCGAAACTTCCATGCTCGCCGTCAGCAAGGCCAGCGGCCTCGCATTGGCGTTCGGAAGCCGCATCACGCTGATTCACGTGATCGACAACTACCCCTTCATCGGCGTGGGCGCGGACTACGCGCTCGGCCAGAACGAATACCTGGCCGCAGCCACCGCGAGTGCCAATGCGGCGCTTGCACGCGGCGTGGCTGCCCTTGCAGCCGAAGGCCTGCACAGCGACCAGCGTGTGATCGACGGCCACGTGGTGCATGAAGGCATCGTCGACACGGCCATCGCCATCGCGGCCGACCTGATCGTGATGGGCTCGCACGGCCGCAGCGGCATCGAGAAACTGCTGCTGGGCAGCGTCACGCAGCGCGTGCTGCAGGACGCGAACATGCCCGTGCTGGTGGTCAAGGGCGGCTTCAACTAAGCGGGCGCGAAATCGGCCGGACGGCTGAAGCGAAGGTCCTGCTGCGTCACCGGGTGCACGAAGCCCAGTTCGCTCGCATGCAGCAGCAGGCGCGGCGCGCGTGCCTGCACCGCAGCATCGCCGTACAGCGCATCGCCCAGGATCGGGTGACCGATCGACAGCAGGTGCACGCGCAGCTGGTGCGTGCGCCCGGTCATGGGCTCCAGCAGCACATGCGTTGCCGTGGCGTCCCCCTCTGACGAAGAAGAAACCGCCTTCCACCGCGTGACGCTCGGCTTGCCTGCGGGGTCCACCTTCTGCAGCGGGCGGCGCGGCCAGTCGGCCACCAGCGGCGCGTCGATCAGCGACCAGTCTTCGCGCACCGGCATCGCGCCGTCGACGACGGCTTCATAGCGCTTGTGCACCCGCCGCTCGGCAAAGGCCGCGCTCAGTGCGCGCTGCATTGCGAGGCCGCGCGCCATCACCACCAGGCCGCTGGTACCCATGTCGAGCCGATGCACGATCAGTGCGTCGGGCCACCGCTGCATGGCGCGCGCGCTCAGGCAATCCTGCTTGTCCTCGCCGCGGCCGGGCACGCAGAGCAGGCCGGCGGGCTTGTCGAACACCAGCAGGTACGGGTCTTCGTGAACCGGGGGCAGAGCAGGGTAGAGGGGCGGCGGCGCGGTCATGGGAGCCGTCGAGTGTAGAGAGCCGGCCAAGGCCCTGGCAGCGGGCTCGAAGGGCCGTTGCGGTGCCCTCACGATCCGCTCATGAAGCCTCGGCTATCCTCGAACGAATGTCCGGCCCCGCTTCCGCCTCCACTTCCTCCCCAGGTGCCACTGCCGCTTCGGCGCCCGGCACAGTCTCTCCCCCCAGCTTTTCCGACCTGACGCGCGAACGTCCGTTCATGCAGATGTGGACGGCGCGCCTGTTCGGCACCGCCGCCTCGCAGATGCTGCTGGTGGCCATCGGCTGGCACATGTACGACCTCACCGGCAGCGCCTGGGACCTGGGCCTGGTCGGCCTCTACCAGTTCGTGCCCGCGCTGCTGCTGGCCTTGCTGGCCGGCCACATCGTCGACCGCCACCACCGCGGGCGCATCGTGGCCGCCTGCTTCGCGGTGCAGGGCCTGGTGGCGCTGGTGCTGCTGCTGGCGGTGATGGAAAAGCACGACACGCGCGGCCTGCTGCTGGGCCTGTCGCTGGTGCTGGGCGCGGTGCGCGCCTTCCAGATGCCCGCGCAGCAGGCGCTCACGCCGCTGCTGGTGCCGCCGACGATGCTGGCGCGTGCGATGGCCTTCAGCTCGGCCGGCATGCAGGGCGCGATCATCGGCGGGCCTGCCCTGGGTGGCCTGCTGTTCGTGGCGGGCATGGCAGTGGTCTACGGGGCCAGCGTGGTGTGCTTCGTGGTGGCCTGCGCGCTGGTGCTGCGCCTGCGCTATGCCTACACGCCGGCCGCGCGCGAGCCGGTCACGCTGGCCACGGTGTTCGCGGGCGTCGATTTCATCTGGAAGCGCAAGCCCGTGCTCGGCGCGGTCTCGCTCGACCTGTTCGCGGTGCTGCTGGGCGGCGCGGTGGCGCTGCTGCCGATCTATGCCAAGGACATCCTGCACACCGGCCCCTGGGGGCTCGGGCTGCTGCGCGGCGCGCCGGCCGTGGGCGCGCTGGTGATGTCGATCGCGCTCACGCGCCGGCCGGTGGAGCGCCACGTGGGACGCACGCTGCTGATCGCCATCGCGCTTTTCGGGGCGTGCATGGTGGTGTTCGGCATCTCGAAGAGCTTCGTCGTGTCGCTGATCGCGCTGGCCGTGTCGGGCGGCGCGGACATGGTCAACGTCGTGATCCGCCAGACGCTGGTGCAGCTGGAAACGCCCGACGGCATGCGCGGGCGTGTGAGCGCGGTCAATTCGATCTTCATCGGCGCGAGCAACCAGCTGGGCGAGTTCGAGTCGGGCGCCACGGCGGCGCTGCTGGGTCCGGTCGGCTCGGTGGTGGTGGGCGGCGTGGGGACGATGCTGGTCGCCATCACCTGGTTCAAGCTGTTCCCCTCGCTGGCGCAGCGCGACCGGCTGGTGGTGGCGGCTGCGGCGCCTGTCGTTCGACCTTAGTCGGCGAACAGCGATCGCGCGAGCGGCGCGTCGAGCGCCAGGTCGCTCAGGGCCTGCGCCACGCAGGGCAAGATCCAGCCTTCTTCTTTTTCATCGGCGCTCAGGCCGGGCCATTCGATGGTGTGGCGGGTTTCGCCCGACAGCCGCCGACAGATGCAGGTGCGGCAAGTGCCGTTGCGGCACGAGCTCGGCAGCTCGATGCCGGCCGCTTCGGCGGCTTTCAGCAGCGTGGTGCCGGCCTCGGCGTCGAACGCGAGGCCCGACGGCGCCAGTCGAACCTTCATGGCGGGGGCGGGGGGTCTTGCTGTTGCTGCTGTTCGCGGCGTTGCTCGCGCAGCATGAAGAGATAGAGGCTCTCGACCTTCTCGCGCGCCCACGGCGTCTTGCGCAGGAACTTGAGGCTGGAGCCCACGCTCGGGTCGATCGCGAAACAACGGATGGGAACGAGCTCGCCCAGGTGCTCCCATCCGTAGTGATCGGCCAGCGCTGTGACGATGGCCTCCAGCGTGAGCCCGTGCAGCGGGTTGCGCGGCTGGGCTTTCTTGGCTGCGGGGGCCGGTGCTGGCGCTTCGTCGGTCACTTGTTCTTGAGCTTGCCGCGCGGAATCACCGCGGTGGTGAGCGTGCGAACGGGCTCGATGCCGCCAGTGCCCACGGGCTTGGGCGGCGAGGTGTCCTTCTTCGGTTTCTTCGCTTCCTTGGTGGCGCGTTGTTGACCTTTGGCCATGTCGATTTCTCCTGTTGTTACGACGGATGCAACAAGCAGTTTAGCGGTGCGGCGACAATACGAGGTTCCATCCGATTCCCCGCATTCATGTCAGATTACGAAGTTCGACCCGCTACCCTGCGCGACGCCAAGTCCGTCGCCGAAGTCCATGCCCTGGCCGCCAAGGCGGCCTACCAAGGCATCCTCCCCGAAGAAGAACTGCCCGTGCTGGCCCCGGCCTCGCGCGAGGCCAAGTGGCGCGAAGCCATCGAGTACAGCGAACCGCAGGTGCGCGTGGCCGTGCTGGGCAGCGAAATTGTCGGTTTCGTGGGCTACGACCGCTCGCGCGATCCCAAGACACCGCCCACCACCGGCGAAATCTGGGCCATCTACGTGAAGCCCGAGCATTGGGGCAAGGGCGTGGGCGTGGCCCTGTGGGACGCGGCGCGCGAAGGCCTCGAAGAAGAGGGCTGCACCATGGTCACCGTGTGGGTGCCCATTCGCAACGACCGCGCCCTGCGCTTCCATGAACTCGCCGGCTTCAAGCGCGAGATGAAGACCGCCAAGACGACCGCCATGGGCTCGGTGCGCGTCGAGGAAATCCGCCTCAAGCGCAGCGTCGCCTGACCGGCATGAGCGCCGACGGCAGCACCCTGGACCACGCCGCGCGGGTGCGCGCCCGGCAGCGTCGCACGACCCTCGTGCAGTGGATCCGCCGCACCCACGGCTGGTTCGGCCTGTGGGGCGCGGTGCTGGGGCTGCTGTTCGGGTTCAGCGGCATCTGGCTCAACCACCGCAACGTGCTGAAGCTGCCGCAGGCGCAAGAGCGCACGCGCGCCCAGTTGGCGCTGCCCGACCCCGTGCCCGAAACGCCCGAGGCCATGAGCCAGTGGCTGCAGGACGCGCTGCGCATGAGCGGGCCGCCCAACTCGTCGCGCATCGAGCCGTCCAGACCGGTGGCCTGGGCGGAAAAGGGCGACAAGAGCGCCCCCGCGCTCATGCAGCCGGCGCACTGGGTCTTCAATTTCGGCGGGCCCGACGAAACGGTGCAGGCCGAGTACTGGCAGGGCAACCGCTCGGTCGGCGTGGCCACCACGCACAACGGCTTTGTCGCCACGCTCACCAGCATGCACAAGGGCGGCGGCATGCCGCTGCCCTGGATCCTGCTGGTCGACACGCTGGCCGGCAGCCTGATCTTCCTGTCGCTCTCGGGCGTGGCGCTGTGGATGCTCACGCACCGCCGCCGCCGCGTGGGGCTGGCGTTGTTCGGCGCCTCGCTGGCCGCCGTGCTCGCAATTGCGCTGAGCGCGCTCTGATCCGGGCACAAGGCACGTTTCCCGGCGCCCGTTCAGGGCGGCCGCGTACGGGTATTCCAGGGGTGCGCGGCGGCTGCGGCTAAGCTCGCCGCTTCTTTTCAGCCCCCCCCACATTGCCCATGGCCACCAGCCTGCTCCTGCTGCTCGACGACATCGCGACCGTTCTCGACGACGTGTCGATCCTCACCAAGGTGGCCGCCAAGAAGACGGCAGGCGTGCTGGGCGACGACCTGGCGCTCAATGCGCAACAGGTGTCCGGCGTGCGCGCCGAGCGCGAGCTTCCGGTCGTGTGGGCCGTGTGCAAGGGCTCGCTCGTCAACAAGGCCATCCTGGTGCCCGCGGCGCTGGCCATCGGCACCTGGCTGCCCTGGCTGGTCACGCCGCTGCTGATGGTGGGCGGCGCCTTCCTCTGCTTCGAAGGTTTCGAGAAACTGGCCCACAAGTTCCTGCACAAGAAGGAACACGGTGCCGACACCGAGCGCCACGAGAAGGCCGTGGCCGACACGGCGGTCGACCTGGTGGCCATCGAAAAGGACAAGATCAAGGGCGCGGTGCGCACCGACTTCATTCTTTCGGCGGAAATCATCGCCATCACGCTGGGCACGGTGCAGGGCCAGCCCTTTCTTACGCAGCTGAGCGTGCTGGTCGGCATTGCGCTGATCATGACCATCGGCGTGTACGGCCTGGTGGCCGGCATCGTGAAGCTCGACGATGCGGGCCTCTACCTGAGCGAGCGCGCGAGCGCTGCGGCGCAGGCCCTGGGCCGCGGCATCCTGTGGACGGCGCCGTGGCTCATGAAGGCGCTGTCGGTGGCCGGCACGGCCGCGATGTTCCTCGTGGGCGGCGGCATCCTGGTGCACGGCGTGCCGGCGCTGGGCCATGCGGTCGAAGACTGGGCCAAGGCCACCGGCGGCGTGTTCGGCACGCTCGGCTCGATGGGCGTGAATGCCGGCGTGGGCCTCGTGGCCGGCGCCATCGTGCTGGCCGTGGTGGAGTTGGTCGGCAAGCTGCGCAAGAAGAAGGCCTGAGCCTGCTATGCGGGCACCCTGCCGTTCTTGCCTAAACCCGCCATGAGGCGGGTTTTTCTTTTTACTGGCCCGTCTTGCCGCGCTTCACCAGTTCGCGCACGACCAGCACCGCGCCGAGCACCAATGCGAACCAGCCGACCAGGTAGGCCCCGGCGACCATCTCGAACCAGCGCGTGCCCTGCAGGAAGCGCGGCGCCAGCAGAACTGCGGCGCCGATCGCCAGGCAGAGAATGCCGCGTTCGAGCGTGCGGAGTTGTCGTTTGGGTTGCGCCATGGGTTCTTCGTTCTGGGTGAGTGGAGTCAGTGGGTCATTGTCCCGCGCATCGCGGCCGGATGGCCCTGCAGCGGAAACGACCGGCCGGTGGGCACCAGCGTGTCGCCGTCGAGCCGAAGGATCGTGATGTCCTGGTCGATGAAGTTGCCCACGTAGAGGTACTTGCCGTCGGCGCTCCACACCGCGCCTTCGGGCAGGCCGCGCACCACCACCTCGTTGGCGCGCGTGACCTTCTTGCCGTCGATCTTCAGCAGCACCACCGAGCCGTTGCGGTTGTAGAAGTAGGCGTTCTTCGCGGCGTTGCTGCCGCGCAATATCACCGCCACCGCATGCCGCCCGGTCGGGCTCACGGCCAGGCCTTCGGGGCCGTCGCCCACCACCACCTTGTCGACCACGCGCGGCGGCGCGGCTTCCATGTCGATCACGCTCACGGTGTCGACCTGGCCGTCGGACGCGCCCGAGTTGCCGTTGTCGGCCGTCAGCGCCAGCTTGCCGTCGGGCGTCACGTCCACGTTGTAGGGCCACAGGCCGGCCGCGAGGTCGACCTTGTTGTAAGTGACCTTCTCGCCATCGACGTTCAGCAGCGCGATCTTGTGGCTCGGAAACTTGGCGGCCAGCGCGCGCTTGCCGTCGGGCGTGAAGCGCACGTGCGCCACCGAGTCGCCCATGGCCACGGTGTCGATCAGCGTGACCTTCTTGCCCGCGATGCGCAGCACGCTCACCGAGTTGTCGGCGCGGTTGGCCACCAGCGCCAGCGTGCCCGCGCGGTTGATCGACAGGCCCGAGGGCTGCTTGCCGACCTGCAGTGTGTCGAGCAGGCTGGGCGGCGTGGTGGTCAGGTCGATCACGAACAGGCGGTTGTCGGGCACCTGCTTGCGCACGCCGTTCTCCTCGACCACGTTGAGCGAATTGGCGACCAGTGCCAGCGTTTCGCCGGGCGTGATCGCCAGGTTGGTCGGCGGGCCGGCGATGGTGTTGTCCAACTGCAGCGTGCCGAGCACCTTGGGCGACAGCGGGTCGGTGCCGATGTCGAGCACCTGCACCGTGTCGCGCCCCATGGGGGCGAGGATCACGGCGCCGGCATCGTTCCACGACTGCTTCTCGTCGTTGGCGACCAGCATCAGCTGGCGCTGCGGCACGGTGGGGGTCATGGAGGTGCAGGCCGCGAGCGAGGCGACGGCGGCCAAGGCAAGGGCCGCGAGCGCGGCGGGGCGGAAGTTCATGTCGTCTGTCTCCGGTGTTGTTGTGTGCGCGCATGGTAGCGAACGGCGGTCGGCACGATCGATGGAACGCCCCTGGGGGCACGGCCGCTCATGTCGCGCCCGCGCATCGCCGCGCATTCAAAAGTGCTTCAAAACGTTGCAGAATTCGCAGCCATGCACTTCCACCGCACGCTCCTTCGCCCCGCGCTTTCACCCATGCTGCGCGCCCTTGCCGTCCTGCCCTTCGTGTGTGCCGCCTCGATGGCCGTCGCGCAGCAGGACCCCGCCGGCTTTCCACTCGACTCCGTCGGCTACCTCAACGAGGAGCTGCCCCGCATGGAGGCCGCCATCGCCACGAAGGACCGCAGCTTCTTCCAGGGCGCGATGGCCCGCACGGTGCAGTTCTCGGAGCGCTGGGGCTTCAAGGTCACGGCCAACCCCGACCTCGCGGCCTACCCGATGTGCACTGAAGCCGTCATGGACTACGCTGTGGTCGGCCTGTGCAGGCTGACCCCGTCCGACGAATGCGAACCCGGGCTGGCCTCGCGCTTCGATGCCAACCTGCGCCGCTGCCGCGAGGTGGCGGCCAAGAAATAGCAACAGGGACACACCATGGACTACGCCCGCTACCAGACCCTTGCCATCACGCGCCGCGGCGCCAACGGCACGGTGCTCGACATCCAGATGCGGGCGCTCAACGGCAAGCTGCCCACGGCGGGCCACGAAGGGCACCGCGAGCTGGCCGAGATCTGGCGCGACGTGTCTGCCGACGACACGGTGCGCTGCGCCGTGCTGCGCGGCGAGGGCCTGGGCTTCTCGGGCGGCGGCGACCTCGCCATGGTGCAGGACATGACCACCGACGACGCGGTGCGCCAGCGCGTGTGGAAAGAGGCGCGCGACCTCGTCTACAACCTCATCAACTGCGACAAGCCCATCGTCAGCGCCATGCACGGCCCGGCCGTGGGCGCGGGGCTGGTGGCGGGCCTGCTGGCCGACATTTCCATTGCCGCGAAGAACGCGAAGATCGTCGACGGCCACACGCGCCTGGGCGTGGCGGCGGGCGACCATGCGGCCATCGTGTGGCCGCTGCTGTGCGGCATGGCCAAGGCGAAGTACCACCTGCTGCTGTGCGAGCCGGTGAGCGGCGAGGAGGCCGAGCGCATCGGCCTGGTCTCGCTCGCGGTGGAAGAGGCCGAGCTGCTGCCGCGCGCCTACGAGGTGGCCGACCGGCTCGCGGCCGGCAGCCAGAGCGCGATTCGCCTGACCAAGTACGCGCTGAACAACTGGCTGCGCCAGGCCGGCCCGGCCTTCGACGCCTCGCTGGCGCTCGAGTTCATGGGCTTCGCGGGCGCCGACGTGCGCGAGGGCGTGGCCTCGCTGCGCGAACGGCGCGCGCCGAACTTCGGCTGAAGTCCGGCGGGCCTGACTCGTCGGGCATCAGGCCTTGCGAAGGCCCTGCAGGGTCTGCAGCAGCACCACGCGCGTCTGCCCCAGCACCATGCCCTTCCATTCTTCGTTGTCGCAGTAGAACGCGTCGCGCAGCTGCGCGCGAATGTCGCGCTGCTGCGACGCCGGCGCGTCGGGGTGGCGGCGCAGCCAGGTGTCCGCGCGCAGGCGAACCAGCACTTCCAGGTCGGGCAGGGTACCGAACTCCAGGCCCATCGGCGCGATGCGGGCGTTCGGGCATTCGTCGTAAGCGGTCGAGATGACCGGGCCTGACACGTCGGCCGAGGCCGAGTCGCCGGCAAACGGCGCGAACACGTCGGCGCCCCACCATGCGTGCGCCAGCGCCAGGTCTTCGGGCGTGTTGCGGCCCGGGTAGATCTTCTCGCCGTGCCCGTAGGGCCCCAGGCCGGTGTGCACGTCGATCCAGCCCAGGTGCGTGGCCGACGCCGCGTACTTGCGCAGGATCGCGCGAATGGTCTTGTTGCTCCACGACGGCGCGGTGCCGCCGTAGAACAGGCCGTCGGGCGAGGTGTACTGGCCCTTGGTGACGGCCGCGCGGAAGGCGGTCATGCCGTGCTGCCCGATGTAGGCGGCCACGGCCGCGTCGTCGGCGGGCGTCGGCGGCCAGGTGTCGGGCAGCACCAGCGGCTCGACGTCGGCGTAGGCCGCGTTCACCGGCAGCGGCGCATTGAAGTCGATGTGGTTGCGGTTCAGGTCGATGTTGTCTTCGTTGGTGCGATGCAGGTGCGAAAAGCCGTGCGGGTTCACCGCATGCACCAGCAACAGCGCCACGCCGGCCTGCTGCAGCCGCGCGAGCAGGTCGGCATCGTTCAGCGTGGCGACCTGCGTGCCCGAGCCGCAGAAGCCTTCGGGGCCGTGCGTGCCCGAGGTGACGAGCAGGATCTTCTTCGCGTCGATGGCGCCGATCAGCGCCACGTCGGTGGCGAGCTCTTCGCCGAGCGCGCCGCGGTGCGCCGGGTGCACGAAGGACTCGACGGCCGCGCCGCGCTGGGCGGCGGCCTCGAGGAACTTGGCGCGGGCTTCGGCGTACGTGCCCGAGAAATACCGCGTGGCGGCGCTGCGTTGGGTTGGCATGGCGTGGGGTTCCTGTGCGTGGAGTGTCTTGAAAAAACGAAGAAGGGTCAGCCTGCGGCGTGCGCGCCCGCGGCATCGATGTCGCGGCCCGTATGGTCGCGCAGCCAGAGCAGGCCCAGCAGCGAGACCACCGTCATCGCCACCAGGTACCAGGCCGGTGCCAGCTTGCTGCCCGTGGCGTTCAGCAGCCAGGTGCTGATGAAGGGCGCAAAGCCGCCGAACAGGGCCACGCCCACGCTGTACACCAGCGACATGCCGCTGGCGCGCACCGCCTTCGGAAACATCTCCGGCAGCATCGTGATGCCGGGCACCGTCTGCACCACCAGGCCGAGGCTGAACACCCCCAGCACCACGAACAGCACCGTGGGCGTGGGCGAGGCGTTGAGCCACAGGAAGCCCGGGTAGATGAGGATGGCCAGCGCAATGCGGCCCCACAGGATGAGCGGCTTGCGGCCCACCTTGTCCGACAGCTTGCCCACGAAGGGCGCGAACCCGAACGAGATGAGGCCCGTGAGCGCGGCCCCGAACAGCGCCACCGACGGCGTGAACCCGAGCTCGCGCACCGCGTAGGTGGGCATGTAGAAGGTCACGACATACGCGGCGGTGGTGCCGCCCACCAGCGAAAGAATGGCAGCCAGCACCGTCTTGCCGTGCTGCGTGCAGACGATCTTCAGGCTGCTTTCGCGCGGCGCGGCGGCTTGCTCCGGCGAGATGTGCAGCGACTCTTCGAGGTGGCGGCGGATGTACATGCCTACCGGCGCAATCAGCATGCCGATGAAGAACGGCACGCGCCAGCCCCAGCTCAGCATCGCCTCCGGCGAAAGCGACGTCGTCAGCACGCCCACCACCACGGCGCCCATCAATACGCCCAGGCCCTGGCTGGCGAACTGCCAGCTCGCCATGTAGCCGCGGTTCGCGGGCGTGGCGTGCTCCACCAGCAGCGTGGTGGACGCGCCCACCTCACCGCCGGCCGAGAAGCCCTGGATGAGCCGCGCCAGCACGATGATGAGAGGCGCCGCCACGCCGATGCTCGCGTAGGTGGGCGTGAAGGCGATCAGCGCGCAGCCCAGCGCCATCAGGAAGATGGTGAGCGTCATGGCCTTCTTGCGGCCCGCGCGGTCCGCGTAGGCGCCGATGACGATGCCGCCCAGCGGCCGCATGATGAAGCCCACGCCGAAGCTCGCCACCGTCAACAGGAGCTGGCCGTACGAGTTGAAGGTCGGGAAGAACAGCTTGCCGATCACCAGGGCGAGAAAACCGTAGACGGTGAAGTCGAAGAACTCCAGCCCGTTGCCGATCGTGGTGGCCACGATGGTCTGGCGCCTGCGCGCGGGGGAAGGTGGCGACGCAGGAGAAGGCCGGTTGCTTGGAATGCTCATGTCTGTCCAGTGGGTTGCTGTTCGAGGTGTTGTCGGCCGAAGGTATGCCCGGGCCGCGCCGGATGCTAGAGACTTGGTCGTGTCATGAAAAGACAATAATTGGGGCGAAAAGATAACTTTTGGTTGTCATGGTTGAAACCCTATGGCCCCCGAAAAACGCGACGGCACCCGATGAAACCCAACCAGTTGCACGCCTTCGTGGCGGTGGTCGAGCAGATGAGCATCCGCGCCGCCGCGCGCGTGCTGGGCATTTCCCAGCCGGCCGTGACCAAGATCGTGCGCGAGCTGGAGCGCGAGGTCGGCGCTCCGCTGGTGGAGCGCAGCGTGAAGGGCGTGCGCCTCACCGAGTTCGGCCAGGCCTTCGCGCCGCGCGCGCGGCTGCTGCTGGCCGACATGCAGCGCGCCCGCGACGAGATTGCGCAGATCCGCGACGGCGCCACCGGTTCGGTGTCGATGGCGGTGAGCGCCTCGTTCGCGCTCACCGTGCTGCCCGCGGCCTTCAAGGATTTCCACACGCGCCTGCCCGCAGTCGACGTGCAGTTCAGCGAGGCGGTGCTGCCCTGGATGCTGGCGCGCCTGCGCGACGGCTACCTCGACTTTGCCGTCGCGCACGTGGTGCCGGGCACGCTCGATCCGCAGTTCGAGGCGCTGGAGCTGTTTCCGGTGCAGCTGGTGGTGGGCATGCGCAACCGCCACCCGCTGCGCGCGGCGCGCTCGCTGCTCGACCTGTATGCGGCCGAGTGGATCCTTCCGGGCGACGATCACCGAGGGCGCGAGTCGGTGTCGCCGCTGTTCACGCCGCTGGGGCTGCCGCCGCCGTCGCGCATCATCCAGGGCCAGTCGGTCACGGTGGCGCTGGGCCTGGTGGGGCACATGGACCTGATCGGGCTGTTCGTCGAGCCGCTGGTCAAGCTCACCTTCAAGCGGCACGGCATTCGCCGCGTCGACATCGAGGAACAGCTGCCGATGCTCAACGTGTGCGTGGTGCGCCGGCGGGGGCAGCTGACGACGCCGGCGGCGCAGCACTTCATCGAGTGCATCCAGCGGGCCTCGGCGATGGCGATGGGCGCCTGACGGGCGTTCAGGCCGGCGGGAAGGCGACGCCGGCCTCGCCGCTTTGCCACGGCGCGTGCTTGTGCATGGCGCGCGTGAACAGGTCGCAGGCGGTCCAATTCGCCAGCCACGCCTGCAGCCGAGGCCAGGGCTGGGCCTCGAACCAGCCGGCATCGACCATCGCGAACTGGCGCACGAAAGGCATCAGGGCCGCATCGGCGAGCGTGGCGTGGGCGCCGGCCAGATGTTGCGAGGCCGAGAGCCTCGCTTGCAGGCTGCTCAGGAACTGCGCGCCTTGCTCACGCGCCGGCACGCCGCCGTCGGCGTGGCGCTGCGGGTACTTGTAGCCGTCGAGCTGGGGCTTGAAGTCATCGTCGCACGCCGCCACGAGCGCCAGCATGTCTTCCAGCGTGCCGGACTGCGGCTGCAGCCAGCGTTGCGGGTCGTTTCGCCGCAGCGCCCACAGCATCACGTCCAGGCTCTGCGCGATCACCATGCCCTCGGGCGTGACCAGCACCGGCACCGTGCCCTTGGGGGACGCCGCGAGCATCTCGGCCGGCTTGTTCTTCAGCGTCACCTCGCGCAGCTCGCAGCGCTGGCCACTGGCCACCAGAGCGAGCCGGGCGCGCATCGCATAGGGGCAGCGGCGGAAGGAGTAGAGAACGGGGAGGGCGGTGGGCATTGGC
This sequence comes from Variovorax monticola, assembly GCF_051216855.1. Taxonomy (NCBI): domain Bacteria; kingdom Pseudomonadati; phylum Pseudomonadota; class Betaproteobacteria; order Burkholderiales; family Comamonadaceae; genus Variovorax; species Variovorax monticola. Next base: position 239,505 of record NZ_JBPJZP010000003.1, on the reverse strand, counting down.
GGAGCGGCGGAAGGCGAAGACGCCGATTTTCTGCGACGACCTGGCGCAGGCTACCGCGCGTGCGTGCACGGCGCAAGCTGGCTCGTACGTTTTAAACGCAACCCTGTTGCGTATGCTTCATATAATGCAATTCTGTTGCATATATGGAGCCTGTCCCCATGGCCGATCGCCTCCCCGTCACCGTGCTCTCCGGCTTTCTCGGTGCCGGCAAGACCACGCTGCTGAACCACATCCTCCACAACCGCGAGGGACGCCGCGTGGCGGTCATCGTCAACGACATGAGCGAGGTCAACATCGACGCCGCGCTGGTGCGCGACGGCGGCGCCAAGCTCTCGCGCACCGAGGAGAAGCTGGTCGAAATGAGCAACGGCTGCATCTGCTGCACGCTGCGCGAAGACCTGCTGCTGGAGGTGAGGCGCCTGGCGAAGGAGGGGCGCTTCGACCAGCTGGTGATCGAGTCGACCGGCATCTCCGAGCCGCTGCCCGTGGCCGAGACCTTCACCTTCGCCGCCGAAGACGGCAAGAGCCTGGCCGACGTGGCGCGGCTGGACACCATGGTGACGGTGGTCGACGCCTTCAACTTCCTGCGCGACTACGGCTCGGCCGACAGCCTGGGCCAGCGCGGCCAGTCGCTGGGCGACGAGGACACGCGCACGGTGGTCGACCTGCTGATCGAGCAGGTCGAGTTCTGCGACGTGCTGGTGGTGAACAAGACCGACCTGGTCACGCCCGAGGAGCGCGACCGGCTGATGGCCATTCTGCGCAGCCTGAACCCGCGCGCGCGCATCGAGCTGTCGGCGTTCGGCCGCGTGGCGCTCGACCGCGTGCTCGACACCGGCCTGTTCGACTTCGAGCAGGCCGAGCAGGCGCCGGGCTGGCTGGTCGAACTGCGCGGCGAGCATGTGCCCGAGAGCGAGGCCTACGGCATTCGCAGCTTCGTGTACCGCTCGCGGGTGCCGTTCCACCCGATGCGCTTCTGGAAGCTGGTGCAAAGCGAGTGGGAGGGCGTGGTGCGCTCCAAGGGCTTCTTCTGGCTCGCGAGCCGCGCCACGCGCGCGGGCACGTGGTCGCAGGCCGGCGGCGCCTGCCGCTATGGGGCGGCGGGTTTCTGGTGGGCCGCGGTGGCGCGAGAGCACTGGCCGACCGATGCGGAAGCGCTCGAACTCATCCAGAAGAATTGGGACCCGGCCACGGGCGATGCGCGCCAGGAACTGGTGCTGATCGGCATCGGCATGGACGAGGCCGCGCTGCGTGCGCGGCTCGACGCCTGCCTGCTGACGGAGAACGAGATGCGCTTCGGCGCCTCGTGGTGGCAGAACTTCGAGGACCCGTTCCCGTCCTGGAACGTCTGAAGGAACGCCGGCTGGGTGGCTGGCTACCAGCTACCGGGCGCACTCGCCGCAGGTGCCGTGCAGCGTGAGCGCCGTGTGCCGGGTGTCGATGCCCTGCTTGCGCAGCGCCTTGCCGAGCCGGCCCATCACCTTCGGCAGTTCGGGGTCGGACGGGAGCGCCAGCACCTTGTGGCAGTGGTTGCACTCGAAGGTGTTGCCCGACGCGGCGTCCACATGGCGCGAGAAGCGGTTGATCCGGTCGGCGCCCACGCGGCGGTCGCACAGGCCGGCCTCGACGAGCCGGTCGAGCACGCGGTACACGGTGACGCGGTCGGGCGTCTCGCCGGTGGCGGTGGTGTAGGCCGAGGCCACGTCCTCGTGGGTCAGCGGCTGCGAGCTGTGTTCGAGCAGTGCGAGCACCGTCTGCGCGGCGCGCGTCACGCGCAGGCCGCTGTCGCGCAGCAGCGTTTCGCTGTCGAACGGGGCGGCGGCCAGCGGGGGCTTCGGGTGCGGGGTGGAGGTCTTCATGCGAAACGCCATTGTGTTGCATCCGGGGTCCCCATGTCCCGCGCGGGGAGGCGGGCCGGCCCTGCATATGCCCGAATGCGCCTAAGCATCTGACGAATGGGTCGTTCGCTTGCGGGCCGCGGCGCGACAGAATCGTGCGCTTTGCCTCCTGCAACCGAAAGTTCTCCATGCGCGCCCATTCTTCGCTGAAGCTGCTGAAACCCGTGCTGGCGCTGTGGACCGGCCTGTGTCTCGCCATGGCGGCGCAGGCCCAGACCGCACCGGCCTATCCGTCCAAGGCCGTGCACATCACGGTGGCGAACACGCCCGGCAGCTCGCCCGACGTGCTCGCGCGCCTGCTGTCGCAGCGTCTGTCGGAGCAATGGAAGCAGCCGGTGGTGGTCGACAACCGCGCCGGCGCGGCCGGCATCCTGGCGGCCGACGCGCTGGCCAAGGCGCCGCCCGACGGCTATTCGCTGCTGGTGGGCGCGGACGGGCCCATCACCATCCTGCCCAACATCCAGCCCGGCCTGCCCTACGACGCGCGGCGCGACCTGGTGCCCGTGGTGTCGCTCGGGCAGATCGACTTCGTGCTGGTCGCCAACCCGAAGACCGGCTTTCGCACCGTGGCCGACTTCGTGCGCGCGGCCAAGGCGCACCCGGGGCGCATCAACTACGCCTCGGCCGGCAACGGCAGTCCGCAGCAGCTCAGCATGGAACTGCTCAAGCAGAAGGCCGGCATCTACGTCACCCACATTCCGTACCGCGGCGGTCCGCTGGGCATCCAGGACGTGATCGGCGGGCAGGTCGACGTGATGTTCATCGCCGTGGGCCCTGCGCTGCCGCACATCCGCAGCGGCCGGCTGGTGGCGCTGGGCACCAGCGGCGAGAAGCGCCATGCGCTGCTGCCCGAGGTGCCCACCGTGGGCGACACCTACAAGGGCTACCGCTCGGGCACGTGGTTCGGGTTGTTCGCGCCGGCGCGCACGCCGCAGCCGGTGATCGATGCCATCGCGGCCGATGCGGGGCGCATCGTTCAGGCGCCTGCCCTGCGCACCGAACTCGCGGCGCAGGGCATCGAAGCGACCGGGTATCCGCAGCGCTAGTTCCAGACCCAGGTGGCCGCCGAGTACGAGCGCTATGCGCAGATCGTGAAAGCGGTCGGCATCAAGCCCGAATAGCGCACGGTCACTTCAACGACCGGGCCACCGTTTTGGCAAAGGCCTCCACGTCGTCTTCGCGGCACACCTCGGCGGCCATCGGGGCGTGGCCCTGCGCCACGGCCGCCAGCGCAATGGCTTTCTTCGGGCACAGGCCCAGGCAGCTGCACTGCACCACGCGCAGCCGCACCGGCAGGTGCGAAAGGCCGTGCTTGAGCTCCTTGCGCACTTGCCGGGCTGTGAGTTTCGAAGGGCCGTCCTTGCGCTCTTCGCAGTCGCCGCACACGAGCACGACGCCGGCCAGCTTGGTCTCGACCATGGGAGGGGAATGGCTCACGTGGATTTCCTTGGTGTTGTTGCCCACGATGTTGGGCGCGGCGCCGTTGTGTGCAAGTCAGCCAACCCGCCGTTTCCATGCCCCAGGTCGCGCTCTCGCGCTGTAGCAGGCCCCGGATGCGCTAAGGTGCGGCCATCCGTTTCTTGACCCACTTCGCCCGACCATGCCGTCTGCTTCCCGTCCCCCCATCGAGATCGAAACCGCCCCCCACCCGACCGCCACGGTGATCGTCCTGCACGGCCTGGGCGCCGACGGCAGCGACTTCGTGTCCCTTGCCAACGAGCTCGACCTGTCGGGCGTGGGCCCGGTGCGCTTCATGTTCCCGAACGCGCCGGTCATCCCGGTAACCATCAACGGCGGCTACCAGATGCCCGCCTGGTACGACATTGCCGCGCCCGACCTGTCGAGCCAGGAAGACGAGGCCGGCCTGCGCCGATCGCAGGCCGCCATCGAGGCGCTCATCGCCAGCGAGAAGGCCCGCGGCATTGCCGCCGAACGCATCGTGGTGGCCGGCTTTTCGCAAGGCTGCGCCATGGCGCTCATGACCGGCCTGCGCCACACCGAGCGCCTGGGCGGCATCGTCGGCCTCTCGGGCTACCTGCCCATTGCCGCCACCACGGCGGCCGAGCGCCATGCGGCCAACCACGACACGCCCGTGTTCCTCGCCCACGGCCGGCAAGACCCGGTGGTGCCCCTTGCCGCCGCTTTGCGCTCGCGCGATGCGCTGGCCGCGCTGGGCCACACGGTGGAGTGGCATGAATACACGATCGCGCATTCGGTGTGCATGGAGGAAATTGCCGACCTGAACCGCTTTCTTCTGCGCGTGCTCGGCTGATTCGGGCGGACGCCGCGATTCGACCTGCCGGCCAGCCGCCATGGCCGGTATTTCACAAGCCGTTGAAAGCGATCACCGGCGTATTGCTTATGTATGTAGCTATCAAAAACATAGCGCTTGACAGGCTGGTAAAGGCCGGGATTCCCTGCGCAAGCAACGCCCGCGCGCCCGTGCTACCTTCCAGCCCCTCAGAAGATTGATGGGTCATAACAATATGAGCAACAGATTGCAGGAGAGGTTGGGTGCGCTCTCGGCCGCACGCCTCCAGGGCATGCGACGCGGCATCGAGAAGGAAAGCCTGCGCGCGCTGCCCGACGGCAAGCTCGCGCTCACGCCGCACCCGGTGGCCCTGGGCTCCGCGCTCACGCATCCGCACATCACGACCGACTTCAGCGAATCGCAGCTCGAGCTCATCACGGGCGTTCACGCCAACGTGGATGCGGCCCTGGAAGAACTCACGCGCGTGCACCAGTTCACCTACCGCGTGCTCGACACGCTGGGCGACGAGCGCCTGTGGGTGTCCAGCATGCCCTGCGGCCTGCCGACCGACGAGACCATTCCCATCGGCCGCTATGGCGCGTCGAACGTGGGCCGCGCCAAGAGCGTCTACCGCATGGGCCTGAGCCACCGCTATGGCCGCCGCATGCAAACCATCTCGGGCATTCACTACAACTGGTCGCTGCCCGACGTGTCGAGCGAACAGTACTTCGCGCTGATCCGCAATTTCCGCCGCCACGCGTTCCTGCTGCTGTACCTGTTCGGCGCCTCGCCGGCGCTGTGTTCGAGCTTCGTGGCGGGCCGCCCGCACGAGCTGCAGCCGCTGGGCGACGGCAGCATGTTCATGCCGCACGGCACCTCGCTGCGCATGGGCCGCCTGGGCTACCAGAGCGACGCGCAGGCCTCGCTGGCCGTGAGCTACAACAGCCTGGACGGCTACGGTGCCTCGCTGCAGGATGCGCTCACGCGCCCGTGGCCGGCGTACGAAGCCATCGGCATCCGCAACCTCGGCGGCGACTACAACCAGCTGGGCACCAGCCTGCTGCAGATCGAGAACGAGTTCTACGGCACCATCCGCCCCAAGCGCGTGATCCACCCCGGCGAGCGGCCGCTGCACGCGCTGCGCGAGCGCGGCGTGGAGTACGTCGAGGTGCGCCTGATGGACCTCGACCCCTTCGAGACCGTCGGCATCAACGCGCAGACCATGCGCTTCATCGACGTGTTCCTGCTGCACTGCCTGCTGAGCGACAGCGCCGACGACACCCCGCAGGAAATTGCCGAGCTCGCGCACAACCAGCACCTGACGGCCGCGCGCGGCCGCGAACCGGGCCTGCAGCTGCAGCGCGAGGGGCGTGAAGTGTCGCTGGCCGACTGGGGCGCGGAGCTGGTCGAACAGTGCCTGCCCATTGCCGTGGCGCTGGACGCGGCACAGGGCGGCGGCACGCTGCACGCCGACGCGGTGCATGCCGCCCGGGCCGCGCTGCGCAACCCGGACAGCCTGCCCTCGGCCCGTGTGCTCACGGCCATCGAGAGCGCGCACGGCAATTCCTTCATCGGCTTCGTGCGCGCCCAGTCCGAGCAGACCCGTTCCACGCTGCTGGACCTGCCGTTCCCGGCGGCGCTGCAAGCCGGGTTCGAGCAGATGACCGCCGGCTCCATCCAGGAGCAGAAGCGCATCGAGGCGGCAGACACCATGCCCTTCGAGATCTACCGCGAGCAGTACGTCTCGCCCGCGCGCCTGGGCATGGCGCGCGGCCGCATGGCGGTTGCCGCCTAAGACTTTCGTCCTTCCTTTCCTTTCCCTTGGCCTCGCGCCCCTTCGCATGACGACAGGGGCGGTGGCGGATGGCCTACAGGCATTGGCCCGCATCGCCCACCGCACGCGTCCGATGGGCAGCGACGATGACGGCTATGACATTCAAGGCTTACCTCGTCGAAGACAGTCCCGTCATCAGGGAGAACCTGGTGGGCTTTCTCGAAGACGTGGCGGACGCGCATGTCGTGGCGTCGGCCAGCACCGAGGAAGAAGCCGTTGCCTGGCTGCGGCTTCACACCGACGACTGGGACCTCACCATCGTCGACCTGTTCCTCAAGCGCGGCAACGGCCTGGGCGTGATCCGCGCCTGCCGCAACCGCGCGCCGCACCAGAAGGTGGTCGTGCTGAGCAACTACGCCACCGCCGACATGCGGGAGCGCTCGCAGCAGCTGGGCGCGGATGCCTTCTTCGACAAGTCGGCCGAACTCGACCAGCTGGTGGCGTACTGCGAGCAGGTGCGCTCGGCCCGCCATTGACCATTGACCATTGACCATTGACCGGGGGAATGCACGCACGGGCCTGACGCCGGGGTGACTTGTCTTCCGTGCGGGGGACTGCGCGCCGTTGCCGTTCTGGGTTAAAACGCCACGCTGCCGCCCCCAGGCGGCGACGAAACAACGGCAACTCCCCAGGAAAGCGACACAGAGACATGAGCAGCAACAACATCGACTTCAAGGGCCGCGTGGCCATCGTGACCGGCGCGGGCGGCGGCCTGGGCCGCCAGCATGCGCTGGCCCTGGCCGCGCGCGGCGCCAAGGTGGTGGTCAACGACCTGGGCGGCGCGCGCGACGGCTCCGGTGGCTCGGTGAGCGCCGCGCAGGCGGTGGTCGACGAGATCGAGGCTGCCGGCGGCGAGGCCATCGCCAACGGCGCTTCCGTCACCGATTTCGAGGCGGTGCAGGCCATGGTCAAACAGGCGGTCGACACCTGGGGCCGCGTGGACATCCTCGTCAACAACGCCGGCATCCTGCGCGACAAGAGCTTCGCCAAGATGGAGCTGGACGACTTCAGGCTGGTGGTCGACGTGCACCTGATGGGCGCGGTGAACTGCACAAAAGCCGTTTGGGCGCTCATGAACGAGCAGAAGTACGGCCGCATCGTGATGACCACGTCGTCGTCGGGCCTGTACGGCAACTTCGGCCAGAGCAACTACGGCGCGGCCAAGCTCGCGCTGGTGGGCCTCATGCAGACGCTGAGCATCGAAGGCGCGAAGAACGACATCCGCGTGAACTGCCTGGCGCCCACCGCCGCCACCCGCATGACCGAAGGCCTGATGCCGCAGGAAGTGCTCGATGCGCTCAAGCCCGAAGCCGTGGTGCCCGCGATGCTGGTGCTGGCCGCGCAGGACGCGCCCAACCGCACCATCCTGTGCGCGGGCGCCGGCACCTTCGAGGCCGCGCACATCACGATGACGCAGGGCGCCTGGGTGGGCATCGGCCTCGACGCGCCCGAACAATTGGCGGCGCGGCTGGCCGAGGTGACCTCGCGCGAAGGTGAAGTGGTGCCCCAGAGCGGCGCTGCACAGGGCACCAACGAGGTCGGCAAGGCGATGGCGAACGCCAAGCGGGGCTGAGCCCGGAGTCCCCGGTGCGGGGCCCGGGGAGAGCGAAGCCTATTCCGCGATGAAGCTCGGGTCGGTGCGGATCGAGCCGCGATCGCGGTGGTTGTGAAGGCGGCCCAGCGTGCTGTCGAGCAAACGCTTGAGCTTGTCGGTTGCGCCGCGGAAGGCCTCGTCGAGGCTGGCGGCATGCTGCGTCACCGCGAGCGGCTGGTGGTGCGCGAGGCGCGCTTCCATCACGCAGCATTTGTCTGCCGCGCCGGCCTTGTCGTGGTTTTCGTCGCTCAGATGCACCTCGACGCGCGTCACGTCTTCGGCGAAACGGCTCAGGTGCTGCTTGATCTCCGTGTCGGCCCAGCGTTCCAGCGTGTCCTTGTTCTCGATACCGTTGCTCGTGTTGACCTGAATCTGCATGCAATGTCCCTGCTGGATGGATGAACGAAGCCTCACTGTGCGCCCTGCGGCACCCGGGTGCGCGTAGGTCTATTCCCTACCCACGCGCCGGGCAGGGTCCGCAATGCGGCGGATTTGCTCAGCTCTGGATGTAGGTGGTCAACTGCTCGATGGTCGTTTCCTGGTCCGAGATGATGTCGTCCATCAAGTCCTGGATGGAAATCATGCCGACCACCTTGTCGCCGTCGACCACCGGCAGGTGGCGGAACTTGCGCTGGCTCATGAGCGTCATGCAGGCGCGCGTGCGGGTCTGCGGCGTGACGGTCATCACGTCGGGCGTCATGATGTCGCGCACCTTCACTTCCTTGGAGTTCTTGCCCTGCAGCGCCACCTTGCGGGTGTAGTCGCGCTCGGAGAGAAAGCCCACCAGCTTCTCGCCGTCCATCACCATCAGCGCGCCCACCTCGAAGTGCGCCAGTGTGGACAGCGCGTCGAACACGCTGGTGTCGGGGGAGGTGCGCCATGCGGCGGAATCATGGCGCTTGAGCAATTCGGAGACGGGTTTCATCGCGGGTCACTCCATCAAAGGGTTGTCGATTCGACCGACGCTCGGCCGCCGCACTCGGTCAAATGATAGGGGCGATACCCGTCTGCGCGATGCAAAAACCTCTAGGGGATTGCCTGCGTGCGCGCCCGCAGGCAATGCGCGAGTACTCAGGGCTGCGCCGGTGCCGCGAGCCTTGCCTGCATGGCGAGGATGGCGGGGCAGAATGCCTGCCTGCAGCTATCGAAAACGTAGCAACAAGCTTGCGTTCAGGTTCCGGGGCCACAATGCGCACCCGGCCCTGCGAGGCCCCCCATTCCAGACAGCGACAGCGCGAAAAGAAAGAAGCCCACCGATGGCGATCCAGTGGTTCCCCGGTCACATGTATTCGACCCAGAAGGCCATCACCGAGCGGGTGAAGGACATCGACGTGGTCATTGAGCTGCTCGACGCGCGCCTGCCCGGCTCCAGCGCCAACCCGATGCTGGCCGAGCTCACGGTCGGCCGGCCCAGCGTCAAGGTGCTCAACAAGCAGGACCTGGCCGACCCCGAGCGCACCGCGCGCTGGCTGGCGCACTACAACGCGCTGCCGGCCACCCGCGCCATCGGGCTGGACGCGAGCCAGACCGCGCCCGCGCAGCAGCTGGTGAAGGCCTGCCATGAGCTCTCGCCCAACCGCGGCGGCATGGCCAAGCCGATGCGCGTGCTGATCTGCGGCATTCCGAACGTGGGCAAGTCCACGCTCATCAACACGCTCATCGGCGGGCGCAAGGCCAAGACCGGCGACGAGGCCGGCATCACCAAGCTCGAGCAGCGCATCACGCTGGCCGACGACTTCTACCTGTGGGACACGCCCGGCATGCTGTGGCCGCGCATCGTCGTGCCCAAGAGCGGCTACAACCTGGCCGCCAGCGGCGCGATCGGGCGCAATGCCTTCGACGAGGAAGAGGTGGCGCTCGAGCTGCTGAACTACCTCAAGGCCCACTACGCCGCCGGCGTGGCGGCGCGTTTCAAGCTGGTGGAGCTCGACGCCGAGACCATGGGCGGCATGAAGGACGAGGACCTGCTCGACACCATCGGCCGCAAGCGCGGCGCGTTGCTGGGCAAGGGCAAGGTCAACCTGCAGAAGTCGGCCGAAATCGTGATGCACGAATTTCGCGCCGGCAACTTCGGGCGCGCGACGCTCGAAACGCCCGAAGAGTTCGCGCAGTGGCTCGCCGCGGGGCAACTGGCCGACGCAGAGCGTGCAGCGAAGAAGGCCGCGCGCAGCAAGAAGCGCAAGGGCGGCGGCGAGCCCGCGCCAGAGGCCGCCGACCCGGCCTGACCCCGGCGGGCCCCGGCTTGCTCAGTCCAATGCGAACAGCGCTCCGGCTGCTTCGTTGAGCGCCGCTGTCCGGCGTGAATCGGGATGGGGCCCGGCGGCGGCCCGCGCACGCTGGTACAGCGCGATGCGCGTGGCCGACACCGGCCGGCACAGCGGCCGGCCCACCGTCTGCGACAGGCCGCGTTCGGGCACCACATAGCGCCCGGGGTTCAGGCGCGCAAAGCGGATGTAGGCCTGCAGGGCGTAGAGCATGTCCGCGTGCAGGGCGTCCATGCGCTGCTCGGCGTCCTTGCCGATCTGCGCATGGCCCTTGGCATCCTTGGCCACCGGCAGGCCGAGGATGTCGGCCATGTCGATCTGGTAGTGCGTGAAGTCGCCGTACGGGCGCTTGCAGTCGATCATGAAGGTGCGCCAGTTCGCGTGCTGCAGCAGGCGGATGTGCTCGGCCGTCACGTCGAAGGCGGTGCGCTTGTCGAAGGGCGGCAGGAAGCCGTAGTGCCCGGGCGCGAAGCTCGCGTACAGGAAGAAGGCCGAGGTCACGCGCACGAAGCGCTCGAACGCGGGCAAGACCTGCGCATTGCCGCCGTCGAGCGCCTCGCCGAACTGTTCGAGCGACAGGTCGGGCGGAACGATGGCGGGCGCACCCGATTCGCAGGCCATCCATTCGGCCTTGCTGCGGCGGAACCAGTCGATGTCTTCCTGCGTGATGGCGATGCTGCCGGGGGCGGGCGGGTCGGGTGGGGCGGCGGGCTCCGGCGCGGAAGCCGCGGGCGCGCTGTGCTGCCCGCAGCCCGAAGCGGCAAGCAGGGCGGAGGCGGCCGAAAAGGCCAGCGCGCCTCGCCGATGGATCCATCTCACGTTTTCTTCTCCCAAGGAAATGCAGGCTGAGCGTTCGGGCTCCCAAGGATGCCACGCGGGCCTGACGCGCAACTGAGGGCAGAGACGGCAGCGCCGGTGCCACACCGTCCAGGGTCAGCGCGCGCATTCGCCGTCACGCGCGCGACCCTCAATGCCGGCGGTGCTTCTTAGAGTGGACTGCATTGCCGTCAACACAGGACACACCGCCATGCTCGACACCATCCAGGCCATCAACAAGACCGCCGCCTTCAACCGCTGGGCCGGCTTCGAAGCCGTCAGCGCCGCCAACGGCGAAGCCGAGTTGCGCATGAACTTTCGCGAGGAAGACATGGGCCAGTACGCCGGCTTCCTGCACGCGGGGCTGATCGGCGCGATGCTCGACACCGTGAGCGGCTTCGCGGCCGCCACCGTGGCGGGGCGCGTGCTGGCGTCTCATTTCTCGGTCAACTGCATCTCGCCCGCCGTGGGCCGTGCGTTCGTGGCGCGCGGGCGGGTGGTGAAAGCGGGGCGCAAGCAGGTGTTCGCGACCGCCGAGCTCTATGCGCAGGGCGAAGGCGATGCGCTCAAGCTCGTGGCGACGGGGAACGCCATCCTGGTTCCGGTGGAAGATCCGACAGCGGCTGCGGCGAAGCCGGCGGCTTAGCCGTCTTCGCGCGCTTCAGCCCGACATGGGTTGAACGCCAGGGCGGGCTGATCCGGTGCGTGAAAGTTTTGGAGGGCCCTTGTTTGGTTCATATTGCACCATCAAGGAGCTGATAGGCACCATTTTTGCTTTCTTTGGCCGCCGCTCCGAGTGATTCGGGTGCGGCGCACCAATTCAAATCAAAAAACTGCAAGAAGCTCCCATGGACGCACTCAAACAGGGCGCTGACGCGCTGTTCATCCTTCTCGGCGCCATCATGGTGTTGGCCATGCACGCTGGTTTTGCCTTTCTCGAACTGGGCACCGTGCGCAAGAAGAACCAGGTCAATGCGCTGGTGAAGATATTGGTCGACTTCTCGGTGTCGACCGTCGTGTACTTTCTGGTGGGCTATGGCGTGGCCTATGGCACGCATTTCTTCGTGAGCGCCACCGAGCTGGCGGCAAGAAGCGGCTACGAGCTGGTGAAGTTCTTCTTCCTGCTCACGTTTGCGGCGGCCATTCCGGCCATCATTTCGGGCGGCATCGCCGAGCGCGCCAAGTTCTGGCCGCAGCTCATTGCCACGGCGGTGATCGTCGGCTTCGTCTATCCGCTGTACGAGGGCATCGCCTGGAACAGGCACTTCGGCATCCAGGGCTGGATCGCGTCGCTCACGGGGCATGAGTTCCATGACTTCGCCGGTTCCGTGGTCGTGCACGCCGTGGGCGGCTGGCTCGCGCTGCCGGCCGTGCTGCTGCTGGGCGCGCGCCGCAACCGCTACCGCGGCGACGGCTCGCTCAGCGCGCATCCGCCGTCGAACATTCCGTTTTTGGCGCTCGGCGCGTGGGTGCTGTGCGTGGGCTGGTTCGGCTTCAACGTGATGAGCGCGCAGAGCATCGACAAGATCTCAGGGCTCGTTGCCGTCAACTCGCTGATGGCGATGGTCGGCGGCACGCTGGTGGCGCTGGCCATGGGCAAGAACGACCCGGGCTTCGTCTACAACGGCCCGCTCGCCGGGCTGGTGGCGGTGTGCGCCGGCTCCGACCTGATGCACCCGCTGGGCGCGCTGGTGGTGGGCGGTGTGGCCGGCGCCATCTTCGTGAAGATGTTCACGCTGGTGCAGAACAAATGGAAGATCGACGACGTGCTCGGCGTGTGGCCGCTGCACGGCCTGTGCGGCACCTGGGGCGGCATTGCGGCGGGCATCTTCGGCACGCAGGCGCTGGGCGGCATCGGCGGGGTGAACCTGTGGGCGCAGCTCATCGGCACCGTGATGGGCGTGGCGTGGGCGGGCCTGGCGGGCTGGGCGGTGTACGGCGCGCTGAAGAAGGCGGTGGGGCTGCGGCTGACGCAGGAAGAGGAATTCGACGGGGCGGACCTGTCGATTCACCATATTTCGGCGACGCCGGAGCGGGAGGTGAATTGGTAGGTCCACGCGGGCGCGCGATGTTCCGAGGTCAGGGGTCTGCGCCTTCCTGGGTGTCGTTCCGGGCGTCGTTCGCGCCCGCTGCGCCGTGCGTCCACCCGGGCATGTTCACGTAGTAGCGCAGGGCTTTTCCCTGGCCCACGGTGTAAAGCATGCCGTTGCGCACCAGGTCCGACAAGTCGCGCGTGGCGGTGGCCTTCGACACGCGCACCATCTTCAGGTACTTCTCGACGTTGAGCCCGCCGAGGAAGCCGCCGTCCCCCGCTTCGAGCAGCCTGCGCAACAGCTGGCGCTGCCGCTCGTTGATGTCGTGCTGCGCATGCCGCGTCCAGAAGCGCGAGCGCTCCAGCGAGGACTGAATGGTGTTGCCCGATGCGATGCACGCACGCCCGAAGGCTTGTGCGAACCATTGCACGAAGGCCGTTGCGTCCATGCCGGCCGATTGGCCGTTTGCCAAGGCGTCGTAGTAGCCCTTGCGGTCCGCCAGCAACTGGCGTGAAAGACTGAAGAGACGTGTCGATGCGCGGCTGTCCTGTGCCAATGCCATGTCGGCGACCGCCCGGCCGACGCGGCCGTTGCCGTCCTCGAAGGGGTGGATGGTTTCGAACCACAGGTGGGAGATGGCGGCGCGTGCGATGCCGTCCATCGAGCCGTGGCGCGTTTGAGCGAACCACGCCAGGAAGGCCTCCATCTCCCGCGCCACGGAGGAAGACGGGGGCGCCGTGTAGTGCACGACCTCCCTGCCGGGCAGACCGCTCACGATCTGCATGGCGTCGGCATGATCCCTGTAGCGGCCGACTGCGATACGCCGGATGCCCGTGGTGCCGCCGGGAAAGAGCGCCGATTGCCAACGGCACAACCTGTCCGCGTCGAGCGGCGCGTCGAAGTTCGTGGTGGCGTCGTGAATGACCTGCACCAGGCCGTCGACATGCCGGTCGATCGGGCCAGCGTCACTCGTACCCAACCGCCGCAGCACCGAGGAGCGCACCGCGGCGAGGTCGAGCCGCTCCCCCTCGATGGCTGCGGTGGCGACGGCCTCCTGCGTCCAAAGGGCTTCTTCGACCTCGACCAGGCCGTCCAGGCCGATGGCGCGAGCCAAACCACCCACCTCGCCCTTGAGCTCGCGTGCCTGGGCCAGCGCAGGGCCCGCCGCTATTGCGTCGTAATGAAGCGCTGGCCAGTCGGGTTGCTGCCAGATATAGAGGGAGGTGGAGGAGACCATGAACCGAATTTTACGTAAATCGGCTCAAAAAATGATTCGTAAATGTGAATTTGCGGCGCACGTGCACGGTTTTCGCGAACAAAGGCACAAATTGGTTACCTGTAGCAAACTTCAAAGTCAGACCACGAATTCACTTCTTACCGCCACATGACCCAATCTCCCCCCGCCCTCGAAGTCCTCCCCCGCGACCTCTCTGCCTACCGCAAGGGCAACGTCGGCATCGACTACGTGCACCGCTTCGAGTCCGGCAAGCCCGGCCCGCACGTGCTGATCAACGCGCTCACGCACGGCAACGAAATCTGCGGCATGACGGCCGCCACGCACCTGCTCGACAACAACGTGCGCCCGAAGATCGGCACGCTCACCGTGGCCTTCGCCAACATCGACGCCTACGAGTCGTTCAAGGAAGAGTCGCCCTACGACAGCCGCCAGATCGTGCACAACCTCAACCGCATCTGGTCGCCCGAGTGGCTCGACGGCACCGAAGACAGCCCCGAGCTGCGCCGCGCGCGCATCCTGCGCCCGGTGGTGGACGCGGCCGACCACATCCTGGACATCCACTCGACCAGCCAGCCCGTGGTGCCGTTCTGGGTGTACCCGGCCTTCGAGCGCAACGCCAAGGTCGCGCTGGCCATCGGCCGCCCGTCGGTGCACCTCGTGATGCCCGACGGCCTGGGCTCGGGCACGCCGCTGATCCAGTACGGCAGCCACGGCGGCCCGGACGGCAAGGGTGTGGCGATGGTGGTCGAGTGCGGCCAGCACTTTTTGCGCTCCGCTTCAGAGCTGGCGACCGCCGTCACCTATGACTTTCTTGCGTACTTCGGCCTCGTCGACCAGAACCCGGCCAACCCCGCGCCCGAGCCGCAGCGGCGCTTCGAGCTGCTGCAGACCTACGTCATCAAGTCGGAAGACTTCGCCTTCGTGCGCCCGCTGATCGGCTTCGAGACCTTCGCCAAGGGCGAGCTGATCGCGACCAACGGCGCGGAAGAAATTCGCGCGCTGTGCGACGACTGCACGATCTTCATGCCCGCGCAGCGCACGATCGTCGGGCGCGAGGCGGTGTACCTCACCAAGCCGCTGTGAGGCCGGCCCCGCGATGAACGCGATGCCCGCCATGAGCCGCTGGCGCGTGGCGGGGCTCACGTTCGTCTTCCTGTGGTTCGCCATCGGCGGCGTGGCGCATTTCGCGCTGACCGAGACCGAGATGCGCATCGTGCCGCCGTACATCCCGTGGCCGCGCGCGGCCGTGCTGGTGAGCGGGGTGTTCGAGTTGCTGGGGGCGGCCGGGTTGCTGTGGCGGCCTGCGCGCAGGGCTGCGGGTATCGGGCTGTTCCTGCTGACGCTTGCGGTGACGCCGGCGCATTTCTACATGCTGCAGAGGCCGGAGCTGTTTGCGAACGTGCCGTATTGGGCGTTGGTGGTGCGGTTGCCGGTGCAGGTGGGGTTGTTGGGGCTCATTGCGTGGTGCACCTCTGCGTGGCCGAAAAGTGCGGTCGGCAGATGAGCGGGTGGCGCGGCTTGTCTTCGGTGCTTCCGTCGGCGTCGTGACAGTTCGGTTCGTTGCTCAACCCGCAACGAACAACGCCGGATCCACCATCGCCCGGTTCAGCATCACACCCCAATGCAGGTGCGGCCCCGTCACCCGCCCGGTCGCGCCCACCGCGGCCAGCGGCTCCCCGGTCTTCAGCACATCGCCGACCTTCACGTCCACCCGGCTCAGGTGGCAGTACATCGTCAGCAGCCCGCCGCCGTGGTCCATCCACACCGTGCCGCCGTTGAAGAAGTAGTCCCCCGTATCGATCACCTTCCCCGGCAGCGGCGCCAACACCGGCGTGCCCGTGCCCGCCGCGATGTCCATGCCGCTGTGCGGATTGCGCGACTGGCCGTTGAACACGCGGCGCAGCCCGAACGAGCTCGAGCGGCGGCCCGGCACGGGCACGCGCATCTGCAGCGCGGCGTCGGGGCGCATGTCGGTGAGCGTGGCCATCACGCCGGTGAGGTGGTCGCGCTCCTTCACGTAGCGGGCCTCGTCCTCGGGCGACAGGTCGACGGTGCGCGGCGCCACCGTCAGACGCTGTTCGCGGTATTGCTTCGCGGCGACGGTGTAGGCGACCTGACGCTCGGGCTTGCCGTCGGCACGCACCGTGATGCGGGCCTCGCCAGGTTCGGCCGCGAGCGGAATGCCGGCCAGCGCGGTCCATTCGATCGGATCGCCGAGCACCAGCAGCGGCACGTCGCCGGCGAAGGCCTTGGGGCGCGTGGCCGAGGGGCCGAGCGAGAGGCGGACGACGCCGCCCGGCACCTGCGACGCGTGCGGCCACACGTCGGGCGCGGATGGCTTCTTTGTCTTGGCCGAGGTTGCCGCGTTGGCGTGCATCGCCGGCAGCGCAAGCAAGCCGATGGCGCCGAGCACGGCGCTGCGGCGGTTCAGCACGGCGGAGGGGAGGTCGGAGAAAGGAAGGATCGTGTGCATGGAAAGGATTCGGATGAAAGGTTGTGTGCGGATCAGCCGCCGGGCTGTTCCAGCCAGGTTCCCGGCGCCAGTCCGTCCAGCGTGTAGGGCCCGATGGCGGCGCGGACCAGGCGCAACGTCGGCAGCCCGACGGCGGCCGTCATGCGCCGGACCTGGCGGTTGCGGCCTTCGCTGATCGCCAGCTCCAGCCACGCGGTGGGGATGTTCTTGCGCTCGCGGATCGGGGGCTCGCGGTCCCACACCTCGGGCGGCGGGTCGAGCAGGCGCGCCCTGGCCGGGCGCGTAGGTCCGTCGTTGAGCTGCACGCCGCTGCGCAAGGCCGCAAGGGCCTCGTCGGTCGGTGCGCCTTCCACCTGCACCCAGTAGGTCTTCTCCATCTTGAAGCGCGGATCGGCGATGTGTGCCTGCAGCTTGCCGTCGTCGGTGAGCAGCAGCAGGCCTTCGCTGTCGGCATCGAGCCGGCCGGCGACGTACACGCCGGGCAGGTCGATGAAGTCCTTCAGGCCACGCCAGCGGCCCTCGGGCGTGAACTGGCTGAGGACGCCGTAGGGTTTGTTGAAGCGGATCAGGCGGGAGGAAGAGGTCGGCAAATTCATGGGCGGGTGGCGTTGCGTGGCGCATCGGCCAGCTGCGGCAGATAGTCTCGCACCAGTCGCTCGACGGTGTCCGCCTGCAGGGTGTCGCGCCTTGACTTGAGTGGGTCGCGATCGGGCCGATGCGCCAGCCACCGCTTGAAGCGCACGAAGGCGAGCGGATGCACAGTGTTCATCCGCGCCATGTGTCCTGTGGCCCCGACCACCACAGCGGAGAAACGTGGCGCGCTCACCAGCTGTTCCGTGTTGCGGGCCTGCACGACCCAGAAGTCGTCTTCGGCGTCACTCAACTGCGCAGGGTGGGGGTCTTTCTCTTGCACCTCGCGCCGCAGGATGTCCACCTCGAAGCCTTTGCTGTTGACGGCCGTGTAGCGCTGATCGTCGATCAGCGAAAACGTCTTGTCGACCTTGCGCAGCAGCGCCAGCATGGACGAGTCCAGCCGCTTGAGCTGTGTGGCCAGCCGGAAACGCTTGCGCGTGTCCCAGAGCAGATCGACATCGCGCGTGGCCACCGCTGCGCTGTGCAGGCGCACGCCCGCTGCCGTTTCGTAGGCATAGAGCGCGTGCGTACCGACCACGGTGAAGTGCTCCGAGATGTCGGCGCGCTTCAGCATGTCGAGGATGTCGACGACGATGGTCGGAGCGCGGCCGACGAACAAGGCCCGGTTCATGCGTTGGTGGCGAGTGAGTGCCTCGCTCAGGTCTTTGATCCGGCTCTCGGCTTCTTCCTTCCTTCTGACGAAGCTGGTGTGGATGGCTTCGGTTTCAGAGCTTCGGGCGCCCAAGCTCTTTTGTGCGTTGCGCGTGCTGGTGCGAATGAGGTAGTCGACACCATTGGCGCTCTTCCAGTACATGCCGCCGCGCACTCCCGCAGCCAGGGCTTCAGCTGCTTCAAGGGCTTCGAAGGTGGCTCTGGCGTCGATGTACTGGCGGCGCGCGTCGTCGCCGATGTCTTGGAAATCCATTGTTTTTCCGTATGAATCACATAAATTAAAATTTATACGGAAAATTCATTTAAATTAACAGCTTATGCCTTTCGATTTGAAGCGAAAAGTTGCTGCGAGGCAAGAAGCGGCGGCGGGCCACACGCTGGAGGGCGGCCGTCCTGCATCGTGCCTTCCTCGAACAAGCCCCAATGTCGTTCCAAGAGCCAACAGGACGTCACCAATGAAAATGCGAAGCCTCATCCAACTCACAAGCATGGCAAGCGCAACGCTCCTGCTCGCCGCCTGCAACAGCACCTCCGTTCGCGTCGGCGGCGCACCCGAGGCGAGCGTGAAGAATTGCGTGGCAGCGGCCGCGCGCGAACTGCGGGTGCCCGCGGGCAGCATCGCGGTGGACAGCGGCTCCACACCCCGCGACGGCGTCTACACGATCAACCTGAAGGTCGGCCCGCAAGGTCGCTCGGCGGTGTGCACCACCGACGAGAACAGCGCGGTGCTCGGCGTGGTCTACAAGCGGCCTGAATGACGGGCCGCTGAAAAAGAAAAAGCCGGAGCCCTTGCGGGCCCGGCTTCGGGGGAGAGGAGATCCGAGCGAGAAGGTGAGCGGGCTTACTTGCCCCAGCTGTCCCGCATCCCGGCCGCACGGTTGAACACCGGCTTGCCATCCGCACCGGCCTTCGAATCCGGCACGAAGTACCCGTGCCGCTCGAACTGAACCCCGACGCCAGGCGCCGCCTTGGCGAGCGACGGCTCCACGAACGCCACGCACACTTGCAGGCTCGCCTTGTTGAGCTCGTCCATCAGCTCGCCGCTGCCCGGATTGGCTTCCGAGAACAGCCGCTCGTACAGCCGCACTTCGGCCTGCACCGCGTCCGCCACCGCCACCCAGGTGATGTTGCCCTTCACCTTGACCGCGTCCGCCCCGGGCGTGCCGCTCTTCGTGTCCGGCACCAGCGTGGCCTGCACTTCGACGAGCTTGCCGTTCGCATCGCGCGTGGCGCCGGTGCACTCGATGACATGGCCGTACTTCAGCCGCACCTTGTTGCCCGGGAACAGGCGGAAGAAGCCCTTGGGCTGCACGTCTTCGTAGTCGGTGCTTTCAATCCACACCTCGCGACCCAGCCTGAACTCGCGCTTGCCCATCTCGGGGTGGTGCGGGTGCACGGGGGCCGAGCAGTCGTCGAGCACGCTTTCATCCTTGTCGGGACCGCCCATCAGCTCGCCCCAGTTGCTGATGACCAGCTTGACCGGGTCGAGCACGGCCATGGCGCGCGGGGCGACGGGATCGAGGGTGTCGCGCAGCGCGGCTTCCAGGCTGGCGTAGTCGATCCAGCCGCCCGACTTGGTGGTGCCGCTGCGCTCGCAGAACAGGCGCAGTGCCTCGGGCGTGTAGCCGCGGCGGCGCAGGCCTGCAATGGTGGGCATGCGAGGGTCGTCCCAGCCGTCGACGTGCTTTTCTTCAACCAGCTGGCGCAGCTTGCGCTTGCTGGTCATCACGTGGGTGACGTTGAGCCGCGCAAATTCGTACTGGCGCGGATGCGGGCTGGCGACCAGGCCGCCTTCGGCCAGGCGGTCGAGCAGCCAGTCGTAGAACGGGCGCTGGTCTTCGAACTCGAGCGTGCAGATGCTGTGGGTGATCTGCTCCAACGCGTCTTCGATCGGGTGCGCGTAGGTGTACATCGGGTAGATGCACCACTTGTCGCCCGTGTTGTGGTGCGTGGCCCGGCGAATGCGGTACAGCGCGGGGTCGCGCATGTTGATGTTGGGGCTCGCCATGTCGATCTTGGCGCGCAGGATGGCGGCGCCGTCGTCGAGCTTGCCGTCGCGCATTTCGCGAAAGCGCGCGAGGTTGTCTTCCACACTGCGACCGCGAAAGGGGCTGTCGGTGCCAGCCTTGCCGAAGTCGCCGCGGTTCACGCGCATTTCCTCGGGCGTTTGCTCGTCGACGTAGGCCAGGCCGGCGCCGATGAGGTACTCGGCCGCCTCGTACATGAAGTCGAAGTAGTTGCTCGCGAAGTACTCGTGCGGCTGCATCGTGCCGGGCGCGCTGGGGCGGTCGGCCAGGTAGGTCTCGTAGCCGAGCCATTTGACGGCGTCGCGGATGGAATCGACGTACTCCTGGTCTTCTTTTTCAGGGTTGGTGTCGTCGAAGCGCAGGTGGCACACACCGCCGTATTCGCGGGCCAGTTCGAAGTTCAGCCAGATGCTCTTGGCGTGGCCGATGTGCAGGTAGCCGTTGGGCTCGGGCGGAAAGCGCATGCGCACCTTGGCCGGGTCGGCCATGCCCTGGGCATGGTGGGCGGCGCTGCCGGGCGATCCGCCCCACTTGCGGCCCGCGTAGGCGCCCTGTTCGAGGTCGTTCTCGATCACGTGGCGCAGGAAATTGCTCGGTGCAGCGGTCGTTTTGGCGCCGTTTTTGTCGGTCGGGGAAGTCATCGGGCCATTCTAGAGGGCACCCCTCTGGGGTTACCTTTGGCAACGTTCTTCACATTGGCCGGTGCACCCGGTTTGCAATTGCGGCGTTCAATACACACATAGGCGGTTCAGACCCGAACCCGGCCCACTGATTCAAGGAGTCCAACATCATGAGCCTCACACGTTCTACTTTCTTCAAATGGGCCGCCGCAGGGGTGGTGGCAGCCGGTGCATTGTTTGCAGCCACTTCGGCCAGCGCCCGCGGCGACGTGAGCTGGTCGGTCGGTGTCGGCCTTCCCGGCATTGCGGTGGGCGTGGGCGCTCCGGCCTACTACCCGCCGGCACCGGTGTACTACCCGCCGGCCCCCGTGTACTACGCGCCGCCCCCGCCGGTCTATTACCAGCCGCCGGCACCGGTGTACTACCGTCCCGCACCCGTCTATTACGGCCCGCCGGCCTATTACGGCCCGCGTTACGGTGGTCGCGGCTACTACCGCGGTCATGGTCACTGGCGCTAAATTGCCACACCATTCGTGACTGAATGAAAAAGCCGGCGCCGCAAGGGTCGGCTTTTTGTTTGACAAATGCAAATCGCGCGGGGCTGCAATTTCACATGGCGCGAAACAGGTGGGCGTACAGCCGGCTTACCGGAATCTTCTCGGTGCGTCCGCGCAGCGTCAGGTGCATCTTGCCGGCCTCGTCGCGGTGCACCGACTCGATGGCCGCGCTGCGCACCACCACCGCGCGGTGCACCTGCCAGAAGGTGTCGGTGTCGAGCTGGGGCAGCAACTGCTTGAGCGGCGTGCGGATCAGGTATTCGTGCGAGGCCGTCAGCACGCGCAGGTACTTGTCGGCGGCCTCGAAATACAGCACCTCGTCGATGGGCACCATGCGCACGGTGCTGCCGCCGGCGTCGCTGGCGGCAATCATGCGCAGCGGGGCAGAGGACGCCGCGGCCGACGCGGCCCCGGCGGCGCCCAGCACCTGGCGCCATTGGGCGAGCGTGCGTTCCATCGCTTCGCCGACCACGGCAGGCGCGGCCGCAGGCTGCCGCGCGGCCAGCGCCTGCTGCAGCCGGCCCACGGTCTTGCGCAGCCGCTCGGGCTGCACGGGCTTGAGCACATAGTCGATGGCCTGGGCCTCGAAGGCCCGGGCGGCGTACTCGTCGTAGGCCGTGACGAACACCAGCTGCGGCATCGGCGCCTCGTCGGCGGGCCAACAGTCGGCCAGTTCGGCGGCGGCGCCCAGCCCATCGAGGCCGGGCATGCGGATGTCGAAGAACAGCACCTGCGGCAGCAGGCGCAACGCCTCGCGCACGGCGCTGCGGCCATCGCCTGCGATCGCCACGACCTGCAGTTCGGGCCAAGCCGCGGTCAGTTCGGCCTTGAGGGCCTGGGCGAGCAGGGGTTCGTCTTCTGCGATGAGGGCGGTGGGTTGCATCTTTGCTGTTGTCCGGTTGTCAGTTCGGCCGCGGAAAGCTCAGTGTGGCGCAGGTGCCGCCGTCCGGCGCGGGCGCCAGGTCCAGCCGGGCGCCGTCGCCGTACACCGTGGCCAGCCGCTCTCGCACCTGCCCGAGCCCGAAACCGCTGCCCTCGGAGGGCGCAGCCGCGTCGAGCCCGACACCGGTGTCGCTCACCTCGATCACCAGCCGGTCGGCCTCGCGGCGCGCGCGCACCGTGATGCTGCCGCCTTCCACCTGGGGCTCCAGCCCGTGGCGGATGGCGTTTTCCACCAGGGGCTGCAGCAGCAGAGGCGGCACGGGCGTGTCGCGCAGATCGTCGGGCAGTTCCAGCGTATAGCGCAGGCGCTCGCCCATGCGCACCGACATCAGTTCGAGGTAGTCGCCCAGCCGGTCGAACTCCGCCGACAGCGGATGAGACAGCGCGCGCGAGCCGCTCAGCGTCATGCGCAGGTAGCTGTTGAGGCGGTCGAGCATGGCCACGGCGCGCGGCGGGTCGACGGTGATCAGCACACGCAGGTTGGCCAGCGTGTTGAACAGCATGTGCGGCTCCAGCTGGGTTTCGAGCAGCTTCAGCCGCGCCTCGGTGGCGGCGCGCTGGGCGAGGTCGACCTGGCCTTGCAGGTGCTTGCTCTTGCCCAGGCTGTAGAAGAAGAAGCACATGCCGATCGTCGCGGCAATGGTGATGATGACCCCGGTGGCCAGCTTGTGCCCCGCCAGGTCCAGAAAGTCGAAGGTCGGCGCGCCGCTCCAGGCGTCGCCGATGAAGTTGCCGCCCAGGAAGCCGAGCGTCACGCCGATGGCGACAAGCAGGTAGCCCCAGCCGCCGAGCGGCCAGCGAATGTCGCTGTTCCGGGTCAGGAACAGCCGGCTGGTGTCGATGAACAGCCAGCTGATGGTGCCGATCGACAGCGAATAGACAAGGTGCGGTGCCCAACCACCGCCGTCGGTGATGGTCAGCGCGCTGGCGATCAGGCAGCAGAAAACGGCGGTGATCAGGCCATGCCGCAGCATGTCGCGCAGGTTCTCGGAGCCGAACCGGTCAAGCCCGGCGTCGGCTGCGGACGGGGGCATGCTCACGAGCGGTTCTGCCCACCCAGCGCGCGGCGTTCGCGTTCCACCAGCCTGTCGTAGAAGCCGCCGCCCGGCGCCACGAACCAGACCACGGCGCCGTGGACCAGCAGGCCCAGGCCCCAGCCCATGAGCGGGTAGATCGCCCAGGTGTGGCCCCTGGCGGCGGACAGGCCGACCAGGCCGAGGTTGACCAGCACATAGACCATGGCGTGGATGTACCAGCCCATCTTGGCGCCGGCGCGGCGGCGGGCAAGGCGCTCGACTTCGGAAGGGGAGGGGTTCGAAGCGGTGTGGATCATGACAACTCCTTGTTGTACTGCACGGGAATGAACTCGGGCGCGGGCACCGAGTGTGACGGCGTTGCCTGCGATGCTGCGCGCTGGCGCAGTTCCTCGGTGGTGTCGCCCGGCCCTTCGGGCTTCCACCCCGGGGGCTTGACGAGGTAGCCGGCAAAGGCGCGCACCGAGCGGGCCGAGGCCAGGTCGCGCAGCAGCGCGCGCCACTGGGTGAATTCGATCTCGAGCAGGTTGTACGAAGTGATCGGGTTCACGAGCCCGTAGCGGCAGGGCAGGTCGGCGCGCTCGGGAATGTAGGTGCCGAAGAGGCGGTCGAACACGATCAGCACGCCGCCGTAGTTGCCGTCCAGGTACTCGAGGTTCGATGCGTGGTGCACGCGGTGGGCCGAGGGGGTGTTCAGCACCCATTCGAGCGGGCCCAGGCGCGGGATCCAGGTGGCGTGGATCCAGAACTGGTACAGCAGGTTCAGCGTGAACATCAGCAGCACCACCCGAGGCGGCATGCCCAGCAGCGGCGCGAGCATGAAGAAGGCCAGCGTGCCGGTGAGGCGGCCGGTCCAGCCGAAGCGGTAGGCCGCCGACAGGTTCAGCTGGTTCGGCGAATGGTGGATGGAATGCGTGCACCAGAACCAGCGCACCCGGTGCGCCGCGCGGTGGTACCAGTAGTAGCAGAACTCCTGGCCGATGAAGCACGCGGCCCAGCCGCTCCAGTGGTTCATCGGCAAACTGAACAGGCGGTTGGCGTAGAACCAGTCCATGGCGCCGGTCCAGAAGGCCAGCGGCAGCAGCCAGCGCAGCGGATATTCGCGCACCAGGAAGTCGACCACCGACAGGGCCGAGGCCTTCCAGTCGTAGCTGCGCCAGCCGTGGCGAAGCGACAGCACCAACGCTTCGGCAATGGACGCCACGAGCACCACGGTGACGGAGATCTTGAGGATCAGCAAGAGCGCGTTCATGGGGGTGGTTCCTGGATGCGGTGGGCCGGGCTCGGACCGAAATCTTAGGCGGGACGCACGTTCGCCGCCATGGCGTCGGTACGGATGGCCAGCCTCCACAGCCGCACGGCGCGGGCCGCGAAGACACCGCTGAACGCGCCGTAGATCACCGGCACCACGATGCCGAGGAGGGCTTGCTGGCGCAGCTCCGGGTGCATGGCCAGGGTGGCGCCCACCACGTACTTGGTCAGGAAGATGCCCATCATCAGCATCAGGGGCACCGGGCTGCCGGCCACGTGGAACCGGCGCTCGGCGGCGTCGTAGCGGGTGGTGGCGGGCAGCGGGCGCTGCAGCACCAGCGCCAGCATCACCACGGCCGCGGCGGCCCAGCCCAGCAGCGGGCCGAAGGCATCGCCGAAGACCGAGATCACGCCGTACACCGACAGGCCGCCCATGGCCACGGGCATCAGCGTGACCCGGCTCAGGCTCACGTCGTTGGCAAGAAGCTGCTTGGCGCCGAGCCACAGCAGCAGGAAGAACACGGCGAACACCCACTTCGGGGTATGGAGGATGACTTGCATCAGCATGGTGGCGCTCCGGTGAAAGTTGAAGGAATCTGGAAGAAGGACGCAGGGGACGGGAATCGATGGGCGGACTGTGCCGACGCCCGGGCGCCCCCGCCACCGGTGTGCGACGGAACGTCCGAGGGCAGCGCGAACCGCCGCCAGGCGGCGCGAATCGCGGGCGACATGTGACAGCTTTACCGTCGCTTTACGGCCCAGCAAAGAGCGCGACTACCATTCCGCGTGTACTACCCAGGTTCGCACCTCCGTCCTCTCCGCACGCAACGTCCATGGAACAAGAAAAACAACCCGAGCCCCTGCCCGCCAACGTGTCGACCACACACCCGCCGGTGCGCAGGCGCCGTTGGGTGGGAGGCCTGCTGACCCTGCTGCTGCTCGCGGCGTTGGGCGGTGGTGCCTGGTACCTGATCCAGCGCGCGAAGACGCCCGTCGCCGGCCCCGGTGCGGGACCGGGCGGCGGCGCCCGCCCGGGCGGACCCGGCGGTCCTGGCGGCCCCGGCGGCCCCGGTGGAAGGGGCGGCGGCGGCGCGGCCTCCAGCACGGTCGGCATCGCCACGGCCAGGCAGTCCGACATCCCGGTGCAGCTCGAGGCGCTGGGCACGGTGACCCCGGTCGCCAACGTGATCGTGCAGCCGCAGGTGTCGGGCGTGCTCACCGGCGTGCTCTTCCAGGAAGGGCAGATGGTCAAGAAGGGCGACGTGCTCGCCACCATCGACCCGCAGCCGTTCCAGAACGCGCTGGCGCAGGCCTCCGGCGCGCGGCAGCGCGACGAGGCGCAGATGGCCGCGGCGCGCGTGACGTTGCAGCGCTACCAGACGCTGCTGGGGCAGGACTCCATCGCCCGGCAGGACGTCGACACCCAGGCCGCGCTGGTCAAGCAGCTCGAAGGCACCGTGGCGATCGACCGCGCCAACGAGAACACCGCCAAGCTCAACCTCAGCTGGAGCCGCATCACGGCCCCCGTGAGCGGTCGCATCGGCCTGCGGCCGGTGGACGCGGGCAACTACATCTCGACCGGCACCACCAACGGCGTGGCGACCATCACGCAGATCGCGCCCATCGACGTCGAGTTCGCCATTCCGCAAGACCGCGTGCCCGAGGTGCAGGAGCGCCTGGCCCAGGGCGCCAAGCTCGACGCCACCGCCTTCGACCGCACGCGCACGCGCCGGCTGGCCAACGGCACCTTCGCCACGCTCGACAACCTGGTCGACACCGCCACCGGCACCGTCAAGGCCAAGGCCCGCTTCACCAACACCGACAACGCGCTGTTCCCGAACCAGTTCGTCAACCTGCGCCTGCTGCTGCGCACCGTGAGCAGCGCGGTGGTGGTGCCGGTGACGGCGCTGCGCCACGGCCCCAACGGCGACTACGTGTACGTGCTGAACGACGACAGCACGGTGTCGCAGCGTCCGGTGACGCGCGGCGAGTCGAGCGTGGACAACGTGGCCCTCATGTCGGGCCTGAAGGCCGGCGAGCAGGTGGTCACTGAAGGCGGCGACCGGCTGAAGGACGGTGCGCGCGTGCAGACCGCGGTCGACCGGCCGGCGGTACCGGCGTCGGGTGCGGCCTCGGGCGCGCGGCGTGGCAACCGCGGCGAACGGAATGGGGAGCGCGGCAGCGGCCGACGCGAAGGCGGTGCCGGTGCGGGTGGACCGGGTGGAGCGGGTGGACAGGGTGGGGCGCGCAGCGCGCCGCCGGCCGAATCGCCCACCTCGCCGCCCCCCACCTCGGTGCCGCCGGCTGCGCCCAACGTGACGCCGGGTACGCCGCCCGCCGCGCCGGGCGGCGCGATCCGCTGAGCACCCGCACCCGTACCCGCACGCGCCGCGCCCGATGAATCCCTCACGCCCGTTCATTCTTCGCCCGGTGGCGACCTCGCTGCTGATGGTCGCCATCGTGCTGGCCGGCCTGGTGGCGTTCCGCTTCCTGCCGCTGTCGGCCCTGCCGCAGGTCGACTACCCGACTATCCAGGTGCAGACGCTCTACCCCGGGGGCAGCCCCGAGGTCATGAGCAACACCGTCACCGCGCCGCTGGAACGCCAGTTCGGCCAGATGTCGGGGCTGGACCGCATGAGCTCGACCAGCGCGGCGGGCGTGTCGATCATCACGCTGCAGTTCTCGCTGGGCCAGACGCTGGACGTTGCCGAGCAGGAGGTGCAGGCCGCCATCAACGCCGGTGGCTCGCTGCTGCCGGCCGACCTGCCCGCGCCGCCGGTATACGCCAAGGTCAATCCGGCCGACGCGCCGGTGCTCACTCTGGCCATCACGTCGGACACGCTGCCGCTCACCGAGGTGCAGAACCTCGTCAACACCCGGCTTGCGCAGAAGATCAGCCAGGTCTCCGGCGTGGGGCTGGTGTCGCTCAGCGGCGGGCAGCGCCCGGCGGTGCGCATCCAGGCCAACACGCAGGCGCTGGCCGCCAACGGCATCGGGCTGGACACGCTGCGCACGGCCATTGCGGCGGCCAACTCCAATGGCGCGAAGGGCAGCTTCGACGGCCCCAAGCGTGCCTACACCATCAACTCGAACGACCAGCTGCTCACGGTCGACGACTACAAGAACCTCATCGTCAGCTACAAGAACGGCGCGCCGATCCGCATGGTCGACGTGGCGAAGGTGGTCAACAGCGCCGAGAACACGCAGCTCGGCGCCTGGGCCGGAACAAAGTGCCCCCCCGAAGTTGCTTCGCAACCCCCCCCCCAGGGGGGCGGCTGCCTTGGGGCGGCCCGTCGGCAGCCCGGGGCCGCCGACGGCGGCGAAGGCAAGCTCACGCCCGCCATCATCCTGAACGTGCAACGCCAGCCGGGCGCCAACGTGATCGCCACCGTCAACGCCATCAAGGCCCAGTTGCCCGAGTTGCAGGCCGGCTTTCCCGCCGGCCTGAAGATCGAGGTGCTGAGCGACCGCACCGCCGGCATCCGCTCCTCGGTGCAGCACGTCGAGATGGAGCTCGTGCTGGCCGTGGTGCTGGTGGTGCTGGTGATCTTCGCCTTCCTGGGCAGCCTGCGCGCGACCGTCATCGCCAGCATCGCGGTGCCCATCTCGCTCATCGGCACCTTCGGGCTGATGTACCTGCTGGGCTACAGCCTGAACAACCTGAGCCTGATGGCGCTGACCATCGCCACCGGCTTCGTGGTGGACGACGCGATCGTCATGATCGAGAACATCGCGCGCTACATCGAGGAGGGTGAAAAACCCCTGCAGGCCGCCTTCAAGGGCGCCACGCAAATGGGCTTCACCATCATCTCGCTGACCGTGTCGCTCATCGCGGTGCTGATTCCGCTGCTGTTCATGGGCGACGTGGTGGGGCGGCTGTTCCGCGAGTTTGCGGTGACGCTGGCCATCACCATCCTGATCTCGGCCGTGGTGTCGCTCACGCTGGTGCCGATGATGTCGGCGCGCTGGCTCAGGCACGAGCCGAAGAAAGACCCGGCCGGCAACGGCTTCGGCGCGCGCGCCCAGCGGTTCTTCGACGGCGTGATGGTGCGCTACGACCGTTCGCTGCACTGGGTGATCGCGCACCAGCCGCTCACGCTGCTGGTGGCGCTGCTCACCATGGTGCTGACCGTGGTGCTGTACCTCTCGATCCCCAAGGGCCTGTTCCCCACGCAGGACACCGGCCAGCTGCAAGGCCGCATCCAGGCCGCGCAGGACGTGTCGTTCGAGCGCATGGCGCAGCTGCAACAGCAGGCCGCGCATGCCGTGCTCGAAGACCCCGACGTCGAGAACCTCAGCTCCTTCGTGGGCGTGGACGCGGCCAACAACACCATGCTGCACACCGGCAGCATGCTCATCAACCTGAAGAAGAGCCATGGCGACCAGCAGGACGTGATGGACCGCCTGCGCGAGCGCGTGCACCAGGTGGCCGGCGTGACGCTCTACCTGCAGCCCACGCAAGACCTGACCATCGACGCCGAGACCGGCCCCACCGAGTACCGTGTGTCGCTCGAGGGCGTGGACAGCGCGGCCATCACCGAGTGGATGAAGAAGCTCGTGGCCAGGCTGCAGGACTCGAGCAAGGTGCGCAATGTGAGCAGCGACGCCGGCGCGCAAGGGCTGGCGGCCTTCGTGAACGTGAACCGCGACACGGCCGCTCGCCTGTCCATCACCGCGAGCACGGTGGACGACGCGCTCTACAGCGCCTTCGGCCAGCGCATCGTGTCGACGATCTTCACCGAGACCAACCAGTACCGCGTGATTCTCGAGGCGCAGCCCGGCCTGGTGAACACGCCGCAGACGCTGGGCCAACTGAACCTGATCGCCGGCTCGGGCACCGCCACGCCGTTGTCGGCCATTGCGGACATCACCGAGCAGCAGGCGCCGCTGCAGATCACGCACGTGGCGCAGTACCCGGCGAGCACGCTGAATTTCGACACCGCGCCCGGGGTGTCTCTCGGGTCTTCGGTCGATGCGATTCGCGCGGCGGCGAAAGACATCGGGTTGCCGAGCAGCGTGACGATGACGTTCCTCGGGGCTTCAGGCGCTTATGAGAAGTCGCTGTCCAACCAGCTGTGGCTGATTCTGGCGGCGGTGGTTTGCGTGTACATCGTGCTGGGGGTGCTGTACGAGAGCTATGTGCATCCGCTGACGATCTTGTCGACGCTGCCTTCGGCGGGCGTGGGCGCCTTGCTGGCGCTGATGATCACGGGCAACGACCTGGGGGTGATCGGGATCATCGGCATCATTCTGCTGATCGGCATCGTGAAGAAGAACGCGATCATGATGATCGACTTCGCTATCGATGCGGAGCGCAACCAGGGGAAGTCGGCGCGGGAGGCGATTCACCAGGCTGCGTTGCTGAGGTTCCGGCCTATCTTGATGACGACGCTGGCGGCTCTGTTTGCTGCGGTGCCGTTGATGCTGAGTTTCGGGGATGGGGCGGAGTTGCGTCGTCCGCTGGGGCTGGCGATTTTCGGGGGGCTGATTGTGAGTCAGCTGCTGACTCTGTTCACTACGCCTGTTATCTATCTGGCGTTCGACCGGCTGGGTGGGGGGAGCACTCGGCGTGTTGTCGAGGAGGAGGCGGTTTGAAACTTGTCTCTTGCTGCCTGGTTTGTTTCCCGAGGCCGGGACTCGCCCCGGCGGGCGACTTGCTTTCTTTTGCTTCGCCAAAAGAAAGTAAGCAAAGAAAAGGCGACCCCACTGTCTGCGACCCCTTCGCTGCGCTACGGGGCAACCTGCGGTGCTCGCGTTTCGCGGGGTCTCGCAGAACTCGCTTCGCTCAAACAGCTGCGAGCCCTGATCCGCGAAACGCTGCGCTCCTCGGCGCAGCCAGAGGGGGTGGAGACCAATCGGGCCATCGCGTTGCTCGGCCCCCAAGCCGCTGCAGGCGCTTCGCGCCTGCAGCGGTTGGTATGGAATCGTCAGTCTTGGTTGCTGGCTGCTGGTTGTTCTGTGGCCGAGCGCAGCGAAGGCCCGTTGGTATCCAAATCCCTTCTGGATGCGCCGAGGAGCGGAGCGTTTCGCGGATGAGGGCTCGCCCTTGTTTGAGCGAAGCGAGTTTGGGCGAGACCCCGCGAAACGTGAGCACCGCAGGTTGCCCGGAGCGAAGCGCAGGGACGCAGCCAGCAGGGTCGCCTTTTCTTTGGCAACTTTCTTTTGGCGAAGCAAAAGAAAGTAGCTCGCCCGCCGGGGCGAGTCCCGGCCCCGGAACCCAAAAAAGAGCGCAACGATGAACCTGTCGCTCCCCTTCGTCAAGCGCCCCATAGGCACAGTGCTCCTCACCATAGGCATCGCACTGGCCGGCATAGCAGCATTCTTCGTATTGCCGGTCTCCCCGCTTCCCCAGGTCGACTACCCCGTCATCTCGGTCAGAGCATCGATCCCCGGAGCAAGTCCGGAAACGATGGCGACCAGCGTGGCCACGCCGTTGGAGCGCCATCTGGGCACCATCGCAGGCGTCAACGAAATGACCTCCACCAGCTCGGTGGGTTCAGCCCGTGTCACCCTGCAGTTCGACCTGAGCCGCAACATCGACGGCGCCGCGCGCGAAGTGCAGGCCGCCATCAACGCCAGCCGCGTCGACCTGCCCGCCACGCTGCGCAGCAACCCGACCTACCGCAAGGCCAACCCGGCCGCGTCCCCGGTCATCATCCTGGCGCTCACGTCCAAGACCAAGACGCCCGGCCAGATCTACGACGCGGTGTCGAACATCGTCAGCCAGCGCCTGTCGCAGGTCGACGGCGTGGGCGACGTCGAAATCGGCGGCGGCTCGCTGCCCGCGGTGCGCATCGAGCTGCTGCCGTTCGCGCTCAGCCGCTACGGCATCAGCACCGACGACGTGCGCGCCGCCATCCAGGCCTCCAATGCCAACCGGCCCAAGGGCACGGTGCAGGGGGACGGGCGCAAGTTGCAGATCTACACGCAGACGCCGGCCCTGCGCGCGAGCGACTACGCCTCGATGGTCATCGCCTGGCGCAACGGCGCGGCGGTGCGGCTGCAGGACGTGGCGGAGGTGCTCGACGGCGTGGAAGACACGCGCACGCTGGGCCTGTTCAACGGCGAGCCCGCGATCATCGTGCTCATCACGCGGCAGCCCTCGGCCAACATCATCGAGACGGTCGACAGCGTTCGCGCGCTGCTGCCCGAGCTGCAGGCGCAACTGCCGCCCGACGTCACGCTGCAGGTGGCCTCGGACAGCACCAACTCCATCCGCGGCTCGCTGCGCGAGGTGGAGTTCACGCTGGTCGTCTCCGTGATCCTGGTGGTGCTGGTGGTCAGCCTGTTCCTGCGCAGCGTGCGCGCGACCATCGTGCCGGCCGTGGCCACGGTGGCGGCGCTGCTGGGCACCTTCGGGGTGATGTACCTGCTGGGCTTCAGCCTGAACAACCTGAGCCTGATGGCGCTCACGGTGGCCACCGGCTTCGTGGTGGACGACGCCATCGTGGTGCTGGAGAACACCAGCCGGCACATCGAGTCGGGCATGACGCGCATGAAGGCGGCGCTGCTCGGGGCGAAGGAAGTGGGCTTCACGGTGCTGTCGATCAGCGTGTCGCTGGTGGCGGTGTTCATTCCGCTGCTGTTCATGGGTGGGCAGGTGGGGCGGCTCTTTCGCGAGTTCGCGATCACGCTGTCGGCGGCGGTGCTGATCTCGCTGGTCATCTCGCTCACCACCACGCCCATGATGTGCGCGTGGCTGCTCAAGCCGGGCGGCGAGCACGACAAGAACAAGCCGCAGGGCCGCCTGGGCCGCATGGCCGCGCGCAGCTACGACTGGGTGCTCAAGCGTTACGAGACCAGCCTCGACTGGGCGCTCGACAGCAAGGCGCTGGTCATGCTGATCCTGGTGGCGGTGGTGGGGTTGAACGTGTATCTCTTCAGCGCCGCGCCCAAGGGTTTCTTCCCGCAGCAGGACAGCGGTCAGCTCAACGGCGGCCTGCGCGCCGACCAGAGCATCTCGTCGCAGGCGCTCGCGGCCAAGCTGCGCCAGGTGGTGGACATCATTCGCGCCGACCCGGCCGTGGACACGGTGGTGGGCTTCACCGGCGCGGGCCGTGCCGGGGGCGGCTTCATGTTCGTCAACCTGAAGCCGGCCAACCAGCGCACCGAAAGCGGCCTGGCCGTCATCGCGCGGCTGCGCCCGCAGCTCGCCGAAGTGACGGGCCTTCGCGTGTTCCTGGGCACGGTGCAGGACGTGCGCTCGGGCGGGCGCGCCAGCAACTCCACCTACCAGTACACCCTCAAGAGCGACAGCCTGGCCGACCTGCGCACCTGGGCGCTGAAGCTGTCCGACGAGCTGAAGCAGCAGCCGGTGCTGACCGACGTCGACACCGACCAGGACGAGAACGGCGTGGAAACGGTGGTCAAGGTCGACCCCGACAGCGCGCGCCGGCTGGGCCTCACGTCCACGTCCATCGACAACGCGCTGTACAACGCCTTTGGGCAGCGGCAGGTGGCGACCATCTACACCGAGCTCAACCAGTACCACGTGGTGATGGAGTGGGCGCCGCGCTACACGCGCAGCCCGAACGCACTGAAGGACATCTACGTGCCGGCCACCAGGACGTCGGTGGTGGCGGGGCAGACGGTGACCACGCAGGTGGCGGCATCGACCGCCACGGCTTCGACGTCCTCGTCGACCTCGAGCGCGGCATCGGGTGCCGCCAGCACGGCGGTGCCGGTGTCGGCCAACCCGGCGCTGCGCAATGCGTCGTCGGGCAACGTGCTGAGCAACACGGCCACCAGCCTGGTGCCGCTGTCGGCGGTCGCGAAGTTCGAAGAACAGTCGGTGGCCACCTCGGTGAGCCACGAGGACGGCGAGCTGGCCACCACCATCTCGTTCAACCTCGCCGAGGGCGCGAACCTGGGCGACGCGCGCGAGGCCATCGCCAAGGCCGAGGCCAACATCGCCATGCCCACCAATGTGCGCGGCGCCTTCGCCGGCACGGCGGCCAGCGCGCAGCAGTCGCAGAGCCAGCAGGTGATGCTGATCTTCGCGGCGCTGGTGGTCATCTACATCGTGCTCGGCATCCTGTACGAAAGCCTGGTACACCCGATCACGGTGCTCTCGACGCTGCCTTCGGCCGGCGTGGGCGCGGTGCTGGCGCTGCTGATGTTCCGCATGGAGTTCTCGATCATTGCGCTGATCGGCGTGTTCCTGCTGATCGGCATCGTGAAGAAGAACGCCATTCTGATCATCGACTTCGCGCTGGAGGCCGAGCGCTCGCGCGGGCTCACGCCGCTGGAGGCGGTGCGCGAAGCCTGCCTGCTGCGCTTCCGCCCGATCCTGATGACCACGCTGGCCGCGGCCCTGGGCGCGCTGCCGCTGGCCATCGGTTTCGGGGAGGGCGCCGAGCTGCGCAGGCCGCTGGGCGTGGCCATCATCGGCGGCCTCATTGCGAGCCAGTTGCTGACGCTGCTGACCACGCCGGTGGTCTACCTGCTGATGGACAAGCTGCGCCGCCGCGGCAAACACGAACACGAGCTCGGCCGCGCAACGCCTGCTTGAGAACAACGACACCATGAACGCACTGTTTTCCGCTTCCCGCTTTTCGCTTTCGGCGCTCTCGGCGATCTCTCTGGCCGCGGCCCTCGCCGGCTGCGCCGTCGGTCCGCGCTACGAGCAACCCACCACCGCCTTGCCCGCCAACTGGAAAGAGCTGCAGACCGCCGAAGGCTGGATGCCCGCGGCGCCGGCCGATGCGCTGGACCGTGGCGAATGGTGGAAGCTGTTCGGCGACGCCACGCTCGACGATCTCGCCGGGCGCGTGCAGGTGTCGAACCAGAACATCGCCGCGGCGGTGGCCAACTACTCGCAGGCCCAGGCGCTGGTGCGGGGCGAGCAGGCGGCGCTGTTTCCGTCGGTCGCCTTCGATGGATCGGGCAAGCGCACCGGCACGGTGGGCGCCAGCGGCACCTCCAGCCCGTCGAATGCGTTCTCCGCCTCGCTCGGCGCCAGCTGGACGCCCGACGTGTGGGGCCGCCTGCGCGAAGCCGTGAGCAGCGCGCAGGCCAGCGCGCAGGCCAGCGAGGCCGACCTGGCCGCCGCGCGCCTGTCGGCTGTCGGCGACCTGGCGACCAACTACTTCTCGCTGCGCGAGTCCGACGCCGAGATCGTGCTGCTGGACGAAACCATCCAGGGCTACCAGCGCGCCTTCGACATCACGAGCAACCGCTATGCCGCCGGCATTGCCGCGCAGACCGACGTGCTGCAGGCGCAGACCCAGCTCGTCAACGCCAAGGCCGACCGCGTGGGCCTGCAGCGCACGCGCGCCACCTACGAACATGCCATTGCCACGCTGCTGGGGGTGGCCCCCGCGGACTTCAGCCTGCCGGCCGCGCAGTGGACGCCGAACGTGCCGGGCGTGCCGACCGGCGTGCCCTCGACGCTGCTGCAGCGCCGTCCCGACATCGCCGCGGCCGAGCGCACGGTGGCGTCGGCCAACGCGCAGATCGGCATTGCGCGCGCGGCTTACTTCCCCAGCATCAACCTCACTGCCTCGGTGGGCAGCAATGCGAGCCGCGTGAAAGACCTGTTCGGCTCGGCCAACTCGCTGTGGTCGCTGGGCTTGTCGGTGGCGCAAGTGGTGTTCGACGCGGGCGCCATCGCGGCCAATGTCGATTCGGCCAAGGCCGGCCATGCGTCGAGCGTGGCGCGCTACCGCCAGACCGTGCTCACCGCCTTCCAGGCGGTGGAAGACCAGCTCACAGCCAGCGCCACGCTCGCGCAGCAGGAGGGCCTGCGCCGCGAGGCCTCGGCGGCGGCCGACAAGACCGAACAGCAACTGCTCAACCGCTATCGCGCAGGGCAGGTGGGCTACACCGACGTGGTCACGGCGCAGGCCGCAGCGCTCAGTGCGCGGCGCACGCTGGTGCAGTTGCAGGTGAACCGCCAGACCACCGCCATCGCGCTGATCCAGGCGATGGGCGGTGGCTGGCAGGCGGGGTGGATGGGCAGCAGTGCCGGTGCGCAGCCGGCGGACCCCGCCACCACGCCCCGCGCGCAGTGAACGGCTGATCTGGCGGACAGACCCCGGGCCCGTCCTTTCGGTCCGGTGCGCGGCGCGGGCGCCGCCCGACCGGGCCTTGTGGTGTCACGGCGCGCCGATGGTCAATGCGCCGGACGGTCGATGGTGTGACCCAGGTAGTCCTTGTCGGTCACCAGCACCCACAGCGCGAGCACCAGGATCAGCGCGGCCACCAGCACCGCGTCGACCATGGCGGCTTCGATGCCGCGGAAGCCGACCACCCAGGGAGACACCGCGAGCCAGGCCGCCAGCGCGACCTCGGTCCATTCTTCCCACTGTCGGGGCACGAAGGTCGCGCCGAGTGCCACGGCGCCCAGCACGATGCCGGTCGCCACCATCGTCCACATGGCGGGCGTCAAGTCCGAAAAGCCCAGAACCCAGGGCGAGACGATCAGCCAGGCGCCGGCGACGGCGTTGACGGGGTCTTGCCAATGCTTCACTTGCTTCATGGTCATTGCCTCCTGTCGCGACAAGGCGCCGCGACAAACGTTGGACCGCTGCGGCCGGGCGGGGTTCCGGCCGAAAACGCCGAGCGAAGCGAATTTCTACGGGAACCGGGGATATGAAGCGCACGCGGCGCACCTTACGATCCGCCCGGCCCATTTCCGGCTGTCTTCAGTTTCCGACGTTCGATGACCCCTTCCGACCCTACCCGGACACGCGCCCTGTCCGTGGCCGAGACGCTGCGCAACCGCATCTTCGACGGCGTGTTCGCGCCCGGTTCCCACCTGATGGAGACCACGCTCGCGAATGAACTCGGCGTGTCGCGCACACCGGTGCGCGGCGCCATGGCGCGGCTGGCGGACGAGGGGCTGCTGGTCTATGTGCCCAACAAGGGTTTCCAGGTGCGCCGCTTCAACGCCAAGGACGTGTTCGACGCCTTCAGCGTGCGCGCCAACCTGGAAGGCATGGGCTGCCGCATGCTCGGCGAGCGCGGCCTGGACGGCGAGGTGCACGCACAGTTGCAGGCCATGGTGGCCGAGCAGCAGAAGTTGCTGCAGGGCAAGGAATGGACGCAGGCGCGGGCGCTGCGCTGGCACGACCTGAACCTGGACTTTCACCGCAAGCTGCTGGCGGTGGCGGACAACCGCTGGCTGAGCGAGGCCGTGCAACGGGCCTGCCAGCTGCCGATCATCTTCGACAGCAACCTGCGCCCGCACCCCCGCGATGCGTCGATGCAGCTCTCCCGCCAGACCCAGGCGATGCAGGCGGTCGAGGAGCACGGCCGCCTGGTCGATGCGCTGGGCCGGCAAGACGCCGCCGCCGCCGAGGTCATCATGCGAGACCACATCACCGGCCGCCGCGATCTGCTGGTGTACCACCTGCGCAAGAACGCCGCGCAGCCCCGCGCCCTTGCATAGCGCGAACAGCTTCTAGCCGCCGCGTGCCGGCGGCGGCGCCAGGTACGCGCCCGATTCGAACAACTGCGCCTCCGCCTGGTCGATGCGCCGCACCACCGGCTTGCCCGCGCGGCTGGCGAGCAGCTCGACCAGCGCTTCCGACAGCGCCACGCCGGCCGCCACCGACGGGAAGAACGAGGGGCTGTGGATGGTGAACAGCAGCGTCTCGTCGGCCAGCAGCGACAGCGGCGAGGTCAGGCTGTCGGTGATGGCCACGATGCGGCAACCGGCCGCCCTGGCCGCCTGCGCCACCTGCAGCGCTTCGCGCGAGTAAGGCGCAAAGCTCGCCACCACCAGCGCGTCGCCCTTGGCGAAGGCGCGCTGCTGCATCTCCAGCGAGCCGCCCTGGCCGTCGACCAGGTGCACGCTGCTGCGAAAGATGCGATAGACGTAGACGAATGAAAAGGCGATGGGGAAGCAGGCGCGGAATCCCGCGGCATGCACGGCCGGCGCCTT
Organism: Variovorax monticola; assembly: GCF_051216855.1. NCBI lineage: Bacteria > Pseudomonadati > Pseudomonadota > Betaproteobacteria > Burkholderiales > Comamonadaceae > Variovorax > Variovorax monticola. Next base: position 202,483 of record NZ_JBPJZP010000003.1, on the reverse strand, counting down.
TTCGATGAGCGCGCAGGCCTTCTGCAGCGCCTGCTCGCTCTGCCGGTGCGTGGCCTCGAGGTTGCGGCGCTGCACCTCGAACATCTCCCCGGTCAGGCTCTGGTCCTTGGCGCGGCCGACGAGCTGCTTGGCGCGCCCGCCGTAGGTCTCGGTGCCCAGGCCCATGTCCGCGGCAAAGGCCTCTTTCAGCTGCGGCCAGCCCTCGAAGCCCAGGTGCTGCGCAAAGCGCACGAGGGTGGCGGGCGTGCTCTGCGAGCGCGTGCCCACGTTGCGCATCGAGCCGGTGACCACCTCGTTCGGATGGTCGAGCAGGTAGCGCGCCACCTGCTGCAGGGCGGGGCTGAGTTCGTTGAAACGCTGGCGGATCTGGTCTCTGGCGCCCATGACGGTGTCCCTCTTTGTCGGTCGTTGGAACAAATGTACCGGAGGGGGTTTCCTGGGGCAGTTGACGGAACAAATGTTCCAAACAATAATGCAACCGTAACGTTGGTTCCAATCCGCTAGAACACCATGACGCACGTCTTCCACCGCCATCTTCGCCAGACCCCGCCAGTTGCCGCCGGCTCCCACGGCATGTACATCCGCGACGCCGAGGGCCGCGAATACCTCGACGCCTCGGGCGGCGCGGCGGTGTCGTCCCTGGGCCATGCGCACCCCGAGGTGCTGGCCGCCATGCATGCGCAGCTCGACACGCTGGCCTACGCCCACACCAGCTTCTTCACCAGCGAGGTGGCCGAGCAACTGGCCGACGAGCTGATCGCCTTTGCGCCCGAGGGCATGAGCCATGTGTACCTGGTGAGCGGCGGCTCCGAGGCGGTGGAGTCGGCGCTGAAGATGGCGCGCCAGTACTTCGTTGAAATCGGCCAGCCGCAGCGCACCCACTTCATCGCGCGCCGCCAGAGCTACCACGGCAACACGCTGGGTGCGCTGGCGGTGGGCGGCAACGCCTGGCGGCGCGAGCCTTTCGCGCCCATCCTGGTGCCGGCCACGCACGTGTCGCCGTGCTATGCGTACCGCGAACGGCGCGAGGGCGAAAGCGACGGTCAGTACGGCCTGCGCCTGGCGGCCGAGCTGGAAGCGGCCATCCTCGCGCAGGGCGCCGACCGTGTGATCGCCTTCGTGGCCGAGACGGTCGGGGGCGCCACGGCCGGCGTGCTCGTGCCCGTGCCGGGCTACTTCAAGGCGGTGCGCGCGGTGTGCGACAAATACGGCGTGCTGCTGATCCTCGACGAGGTGATGTGCGGCATGGGCCGCACCGGCACGCTGCATGCCTGCGAGCAGGAGGGCGTGGTGCCCGACCTGGTCACTGTCGCCAAGGGCCTGGGCGGCGGCTACCAGCCGGTGGGCGCGGTGCTGGCGCAGGGCAAGATCGTCGATGCCATGTCCAGCGGCAGCGGCTTCTTCCAGCACGGTCATACCTACCTCGGCCACCCGATGGCCTGCGCCGCCGCGCTCGCGGTGCAGCAGGTGATTCGCCGCGACGGGCTGGTCGCCAAAGTGCGCGACGACGGCATCGCGTTCGGCGCGATGCTGCAGGCGGCGCTGGGCACGCACCCGCACGTGGGCGACATCCGCGGGCGCGGCTTCTTCTGGGGCCTGGAGCTGGTGGCCGACCGCGCGAGCAAGGCGCCGTTCGATCCGGCGCTGAAGTTGAACGCCGCCGTCAAGAAGGACGCCATGGCGCGCGGCCTGCTGTGCTACCCCTTCGGCGGCACGGTCGACGGGCGGCAGGGCGACCACGTGCTGCTGGCGCCGCCCTTCATCGCCACGCGGCAAGAGCTGCGGACCATCGCCGAGCGCCTGGCCGAATCGGTCGACACCGTGACGCGCGCGGCGGTGCGCTGAGCCCCTTTTCTCCTTTCGTTTTTTTCTTCAACCGTCGTTCCAAGGAGCGTTCCATGCCCAAGCCACGTCTGCCGTTTTCCTGCGGTGCCGCCGCGCTCGCGTTGGCCTTCGCCACCCTGTTGCCTTGCACCGCCGCGCAGGCGCAGGAGGGCGACACGCTCGCCAAGATCAAGGCCAGCGGCGCCATCACCTTCGGCTACCGCGAGTCGTCGTTCGGCTTCTCGTACCTTGACGGCAACCTCAAGCCCGTGGGCTACAGCATCGAGATCTGCAACCGCATCGTCGAGGCGGTGAAGACCGAGCTGAAGATGCCGGCCATCGACATCCGGTACCAGGCCGTCACCTCGGCCAACCGCATTCCGCTGGTGCAGAACGGCACGGTCGACATCGAATGCGGCTCCACCACCAACCTGGTCGAGCGGCAGAAGCAGGTGGCGTTCTCGCCGGACATCTTTCGCTACAACGTGCGCATGCTGGTGAAGGCCGATTCGGGCATCAAGGGCATTGCCGACCTGCAGGGCAAGACGGTGGCCACCACCACCGGCACCACGTCGTTCCGCCTGCTGCGCGAGGCCGACCGGGGCCGCAGCCTGGACGTGACCAACCTCGCGGGCAAGGACCACAGCGACTCGTTCCTGCTGGTGGAAAGCGGCCGTGCGCAGGCCTTCGTGCTCGACGACATTTTGCTGGCCGGGCAGCTTGCGAACGCGCGCAACCCGAAGGACTTCGTCATCACCGGCGAGAGCCTGCGTACCGAGAACCAGTCGCTCATGCTGCGCAAGGACGACCCGGCCTTCAAGGCGCTGGTCGACCGGGTGGTGTCGGGCATGATGAAGTCGGGCGAGATGGAAAGGCTGTACGCCAAGTGGTTCATGTCGCCCATTCCGCCCAAGGGCATCAACATCAACTACCCGCTGAATGCCGAGACGAAGGACGCGTTCGCCAACCCGTCGTCCAAGGGCATCTGAGGCGCATTCGAACCGCACGAACCCATGACCCGCATCGCCCTGATCCACGCGCTTTCGCACTCCGTCGCGCCCATCAACGAAGCCTTCGCGCGCGACTGGCCCGAGGCGCTGCGCATGAACCTGCTCGACGACAGTCTCTCCGCCGACCTGGCACGCGAAGGCAAGGGCCTGGACGCGGCCATGCACGAGCGCTTTGCGCGTCTTGCGCAGTACGCGGTCGACACGGGCGCGCAAGGCATTCTGTTCACCTGCTCGGCCTTCGGGCCGTGCATCGAGGCGGTGGCGCGCAGGCATGCGGGCATCGCGGTGCTCAAGCCCAACGAGGCCATGATCGACGAGGTGGCGCAAGGGCACGGCCGGCTCGGTCTCATCGCCACCTTCGCGCCCACGCTGGCGTCGATGCCGGGCGAGTTTGCGCAGGGCACGCCGCTCGAACTCGCGCTGGCCGAAGGCGCGCTCGACGCACTGAACGCCGGCGACACGCAGCGGCACGACGCGCTCATTGCCGCCCAGGCCGTGGTCCTGCGCGAACGCGGCTGCACGCGCCTTGCGCTGGCGCAGTTCAGCATGGCGCGCGCGCGTGCCGCGTGCGAGGCCGCGAGCGGATTGCCGGTGGCGACCACGGTCGACAGCGCGGTGCGTGCGCTGCGCCGCCGCGCCGGGTAGCGCGGTGGAGGGCAGGGCCGTGCAGGGTCAGGGCCCAGGCCAAGGCACGCGCGCGCTCTCGATGATGGAGAACAGCGCCGTGACCGCGATCTGCGCCGCGTCGCTGCGTCCCAACGGCCGGGTGAGCCCGGTCTCGCGGTCGGTGGCCTGCAGCCCCTGCGACAGGCGGCGGTAGATGTCGGCCGAGGGCAGCGTCGCAGAGTTGCCCAGCGCGTCGCAGTAGGTGCCGGTCAGCGCGGCGGTGAGCGCTTCGCTCTGCGCGTTCGACAGTTTCATGCCGTCGCCCGGAAAGACCGCAGCGATGCAGTGCATCAGGTAGGCCTGCGTTTCGAGCGAGAACGACTGCTGCCGCACATAGCACTCGACCGCCGCCCAGAACAGCGGCTCGGAGGTGCGGCGCCAGCCTTCCAGCACCTTGCGCGCCTTGGCCACCAGGTCGGCATGCGCATCGCCCGGCTCGCTCGGTCGCAAGGCCAGCCCCTGCAGGGTGAGCGACACGTCGGGCCCCGATGCGCCCAGGATGAAGCTCCAGAACTTCCAGCGGGCGTACCACTTCTTGTCGTGCGCCGGGTCCAGCGGCTCCAGCAGCCAGAAGTCGATGCTCTGCGCCGCGTCGCTGCGCTGGTCGGCCGTGTGGCCGTCGCCCAGGTCCAGCCGCGGCATGCCCGACTGCATCCGGTCGGCTGCGATGTGCCCCTGCGCCACGATGCCCGCGCTCGAACCCTCGCGGCCGATGTCGAGCAGGCGCTGCATCAGCAGGCGCAACTCGCTGCCCGACGCGCCGGTGGCCTGGGTCACGCGGCGCATCGACTCGCACTGCTCGCGCTCGATGTCCTGCGTGTTCTTGCGCCGGTCCTCGCAGTGGTCGTCGGCGGTCGAGACATGCTCTTCGAGCCCGTTGCCGGGGGTGAGGGTCTGCATGGGTGAAGCTCCTGCGGACCTCGGGTCCGGTTCATTTGTGACTATGTGTCAACCAAATGCGCAGGAACATCACCTGAACTGGGTATCCTGAGCGCGACCTGAACCTGACCTGACCATCCCGCTCGCCATAATTGCCGCTCTTTCAAGGAGTACGCGTGGACATCGTTTTGCTGGTCAAGGCCGCCATCATGGGCATCGTGGAGGGGCTGACCGAATTTCTTCCGATCTCGTCGACCGGCCATCTGATTCTTGCGGGCTCGCTGCTCGGCGGCTTCGGCGACGACCGGGGTAAGGTTTTCGAGATCGCCATCCAGACTGGCGCGATCTTCGCGGTGATCCTGGTGTACTGGCAGAAGATCCGCTCCACCGTGGTGGCGCTGCCCCGGCAGCCCAAGGCGCAGCGCCTGGCGCTGAACATCTTCATCGGCTTCCTGCCGGCGGTGGTGCTGGGCCTGCTGTTCGGCAAGGTCATCAAGGCGCACCTGTTCATTCCGACGGTGGTGGCGAGCACCTTCATCATCGGCGGCTTCATCATCCTGTGGGCCGAAAAGCGCCCGCCAGGTTCGGTGCGCGTCGAGCACGTGGACGACATGACGCCCTGGGACGCGCTCAAGGTCGGCCTGGTGCAGTGCTTCGCGATGATCCCGGGCACCAGCCGCAGCGGCTCGACCATCATCGGCGGCATGCTGCTGGGCCTGTCGCGCCAGGCGGCGACCGATTTCTCGTTCTTCCTGGCCATTCCCACGCTCATCGGCGCGGGCGTGTACAGCGTCTACAAGGAGCGCGCGGCGCTGTCGATGGCCGACCTGCCGCTGTTCGCGGTGGGCCTGGTGTTCTCGTTCATCAGCGCCTGGCTGTGCGTGCGCTGGCTGCTGCGCTACATCAGCAGCCACAGCTTCGTGCCCTTCGCCTGGTACCGCATCGCCTTCGGCATCGTGGTGCTGGCGACCGCATGGAGCGGCGTGGTGGTCTGGGCGGACTGAAGAAGAACCGAAGCGCAGGGCTGCGAGCGGCCCGCGCCCTCTAGGCGGCCAGCGGCATCCGCAGCGCCACCTGCGTCTCGCCGGGGCGCGACTGCAGTTGCAGCTCGGCGCCCAGCCGGCGCGCCCGCGCACGCAGGTTGCGCAGCCCGGCGCCGCCTGCCTGGTTGGTGTTTTCCACCGCGAAGCCGCGGCCGTCGTCGCGCACGCTGAGCCGGAGTTCCGCGCCGGCGCGCACCACGCTCACGTCCACGCGCCGGCTCGCGCTGTGCTTGAGCACATTGGTCAGCGCCTCCTGCAGGAAGCGCATCAGGTCCAGGCTCTGCGAAGGCGGCAGTTCGAGCGTGTCGATGTTCGCCACCTGCCAGCGGCAGTCGATTCCGTTGGCGTCCAGCAGCTGCGCGCTGCGGTGGCGCAACGGCGCCAGCAGTTCGCCCAGCGCGCGGGCGCCGTCGTCGCGGCCGGTGGCGTCGATGATCAGCCGCAGGTCGTCGCGCAGGCGCTTGAGCATGGCCAGCAGCTCCGGCGCGCTGAGGTTGTCAGGTGCGCGCTCCAGCGTGGCGATGCTGCCCACCAGCATGCCGCCCAGGCCGTCGTGCAGGTCGCTCACCAGGTTCACGCGCTCGCCGATGCGCGCATGCGCCAGCGCCAGCGCGTGTTGCTGGGCCAGCGTGGCGGCCAGCTCGGCCTTGGCGGCGTTCACCTCCTCGATGAGCTCGGTGTTGAAGTTCTCGATGCGCCGCAGGCTCTGCGCAAAGCGCGCGGCCTGCGTCAGCGCCATGCCCAGCAACAGCACGTACGACGACATGTTCGTGTAGTAGATGTTGCTGTCGATCACCTGCGTGAACACCAGCAGGTCGTGCGCGCCGGTGACGGCCGACAGCGCCATGAAGGGCGCGAGCGCGCGCAGCGGGCTGCCGCGACGGCGCCAGGCATGCACGATGGCCACGCTGTTGACCACGATGATCGTCAGCCCGCCCACCAGCGTCCACATCGCGCGATGCGCCATGAGGTCGGCCAGCGGCGCCGCCCAGAGGTCGGCCACGCCCGCGGCCGCCACCAGCAGCGCCACGCCTTCGAGGCGCGGCATGCGCCGCCCGGCATAGCGCAGCGCGAACACCAGGTAAGACAGGCTGAACACCAGCAGCAGCGAGGTGTTGAGCGCCTGCCAGCCGTGGTTGGATGCAAACGGCCAGGGGCTGGTCGCGATCTGGTTGTAGGCGAACAGCAGCCACAGCACCGACATCGCCGCGAACCAGCCGTAGGCCGTTTCGCGCCGGCGCAGCCACCACCACGCGGCGAAGAAGGCCGAGACTGCCGCGCTCACCGCCAGGCCCAGCACCTGCAGGTCGTGACGCAGCAGCCGCTCGCGGTCGAACACGGCCTGCGTGGCCGCCGGCGTGCCGAGTTCGACCGGCCCCAGCCCCGCCTGGTAGGCCGACAGGCCCGACACGCGCACCAGCAGCGTGTTGGTGCCGGCGCGCAGCAGCGGCGGCGCCAGCAGCCAGTGGCGCGGCGTGTTCCAGGCGCGCGTGAGGGGCTCCACCAGGCTGGCGTCGCGCGAAATGGGCGTGCCGTTGAGCGACACCTCGCCGGCCATGTTCAGGTAGTGCAGCAGCAGGCCGGTTTCGCGCACCTGTTCGGGCTGCGTCCAGGTCAGCCGGTACCAGACCACGCCGTCGAAGCCGGGCCAGCGCCCGGCCCAGCTGTCGGGCAGGGTGACCGGTGTCCAGCCTTCGGCGGGTGGCGCGGTGTCATGCCAGCCGGCACCGCGCACGGCCTCGACGCGCAGCGCCGGTTCGGCTCCGGCCTGCGCGAAAGCCGGGCCGGCTGCAAGAAAGAGAAGCAGCGCGCCGATCAGCGCAGCAAGCCATGCCGCCGCGCCTGGAACACCGCTTCGGTGCGCGAGTTGACGGCCAGCTTGCGGTAGATGTTCTTGGTGTGGCATTCGACGGTCAGCCTGGAAATCGACAGCATCTCGGCCATCTCTCGGTTGCTCAGGCCTTGCGACACGAGTTCGAGGATCTTGCGTTCGCGCGGTGTGAGCGCCGAGAGGAGTGCATCCCCGGGCGCCTCGGCCGACGCCGTCGCGGGCGCCGGCGTGGCCGCCACCCACGCGAGGATGCGCCGCGCGATGGTCGGGTCGATCGGTGCGCCGCCTTGCTCGATGCTGCGCAGCGCCATGGCCAGCTCCAGGTCGTCGCGCTCCTTCAGCAGGTAGCCGATGGCGCCCGCGCGCAGCGCCGCGAAGATGACTTCTTCCGTGCGCCAGGCCGAGATCACCACCGCCGGCACGCCCGGTTGGTGCGCCTGCAGCCAGCCGATGAGTTCCACGCCGCTGCCGTCGGGCAGGCCGATGTCCACCAGCGCCACGCTGTAGCGGTGGGCGCCGAGCAGTTGCTGTGCGCCGGCCACGCTGTCGGTCACCGCGATGTGCGCGTCGTCGCAGCCGAGCGTGGACAGCACATGGCGCAGGCGCTGCTGCATCTGCGGGTCGTCCTCGACGATGAGGGCGGGGCTCAGCGAGACGGGATCGGCGTCTTCAACGGGGAGAACGGACATGGGCGCAAGGGCTCCGGGCGGGTGGCGGACGGTGGCTGATTCTCCTGGATTGTTGCCAAGTATTGCTTTTTGTATCCTCGGCGCCTTGTTGCGCCCCGCTCAGGTCGGCTGAGGGGGCCGGCACATGATCAGGTATTCGGCGTGCGACACCGGCTCCCGGTGCGCGGCCTCGCTGCGAAAGCCCAGCCGCTCGTAGAACCCCACGCTGCGCGGCGTGAAGGTTTCCAGGAAACAGGGCACACCCGCCGCGTCGGCCTCGGCCAGCGTGGGCGCCAGCAGCCGCGCGCCCAGCCCGCGCCCTTGCGCGGCGGGCGCAATGCCCAAGATCGACAGGTACCACGCGTCCGCAGGCACCACGGCCGGCGCGCGCGCCGCCATGAAGTCGACGATGCGGCGGTAGTTGGCCAGGCCGCGCGGGCCCAGTGCGCCGGCGAGGAAGGCGCTTTTCGCAGTCGACTCGGCGGCGTCCACATCGTTCGCGCGCGGCAGCAGCCACGCCGCCGCGCCCAGTTCGGGGTCTTCGGTCGTCAGGCAGCGGCCGGTGCGCGCGGCCTCGCCCAGCGACCAGGCGAAGTACGCGGCGAGCATCGCCTTGCGCTGGTGCATGTCGTGCTCGAAATCGACGGAAATCGCCAGGTAGAACGGGTCGACGATCAGCGCGTCGGCCAGCGCGGGCGTGGAGAGCGACAGGGGCAGGGGTTCGGTCGGCATGCGGATCTTGGGGGCAGGGGCGGCCGCGCGATTCTAGGGAGCCGCTTTGCGTCGGCTCAGGCCTTGGCGCGCAGCCGCTTCGCCTCCTGCGCCAGAAAGCGGTACAGCTTCGGGTCGTCCGCATAGCCCACGTTGAAGCGCAGCCACGGTGTCGGCCGCAGGTCGGTGCGGAACAGGTCGCCCGGCGCCAGCAAAAAGCTCTCGGCAATGGCGCGTTGCGCCAGCGCGCGCATGTCGACGTCGTCGCGCTCGAAGCGCGCCCACACAAAGGGCCCGCCCGCCGGCCGCGTGAAGAGCTGCATGCCGGCGGCCTCCAGCTTGTCGCACACGGTGTGCTGCGCCGCCTGCAGCCGCCCGGCCAGCCGCGCCACATGGGCGCGGTAGCGGCCCTCCACCAGCACTTCGTGCAGCAGCCGTTCGGTCAGCTCCGAAGTGGTGAGGCTGTTGACCATCTTCTGAAGAATCATCTTCTCGGCGAACTCCTCGTTGCATGCCACGAAGCCCACGCGCAGGGCGGGCGACACCGTCTTGGAGAAGCTGCCGACATGAATCACCCGCTGCAGCCGGTCGAGGCTCGCGAGCGGCGTGGCCGCGCCGGGCGGCTCCAGCCCGGCCATCACGTCGTTGTCGACGATGTGAAAGTCCAGCTGCTCGGCCAGCCGCAGCATCTGGTAGGCCACCGCCGGCGTGCAGGGGCCGCCGGTGGGGTTGTGCAGGTTGGTGGTGGTGAAGAAGGCCTTGGCGCCGTGGCGCTGCGCCAGCGCCTGCAGCGCCGCCACGTCGGGCCCGTTCACCGTGCGCTCCACGCCCACCAGCTTCAGGTCGAGCGAACGCAGCATGGCGTACAGGTTGGTCGAGCCGGGCTCGTCGACCAGCACCACGTCGCGCGGCTGCAGCAGGCAGCGCGCCACCAGGTTCAGCGCCTGCGAGGCGCCGTGCGTCAGCACGATCTGGTGCGGCGCGGTCTCGATGCCCTGCTGCGCCAGCAGCGTCTGTATCTGCTGGCGCAGGGGCAGGTAGCCGTAGGGCGTGCCGTAGTTGGCCAGCCCGGCGGCCGACTTGCGCGACAGCGCGGCCAGCGCGCGCCGCACACCGTCTATATGCAGCATCTCTGGCGGGATCCAGCCGCAGCCCGCGTTCAGCAGCGTGCGGTCGTCTTCGTACACGTGCTTCAGCAGCCACAGCGAGTCGACCGAGGTGCGGCCCAGGAAGGGCTTGCGCCGCGTGGCCGCCGAGCGCTCGGCTTCGGCCACGTAGTAGCCGCTGGCGCGCCGCGCTTCCACATGGCCTTCGGCCACCAGGCGCTGGTAGGCGTTGGTGATGGTCATGGTGCTCACGCCGCAGTCGCCGGAGAGCGTGCGCACCGACGGCAGCCTGTCGCCGGGCTTCATTGCGCTGGAGGCAATCTGCGCGAGCAGCGCGTCGTAGACCTGGCGCACCAGCGGCGTGGGCAGTGAAGGGTTGACAGTGATCACGGCAAGGCGTGCACGCTTCGTGTGCACGAAAAAGCCCCAACACGGGGCCGAATACAAGGGAAGAGAGCGACTGTTCTACTACAGAAGAATTGAACTGTATATATGCATTTGACCTGACAGATGTCTCAATGGAGACCTCGCCGCCGCCAGCCCCTCGCAAGACCGGCATCGCGCTCCCCGTTCCATCTTTCAGGAAACCACATGCAACCGCAGCTCTTCTCGCCTTCGCCTGTCCGCCCGGCCAGTACCTTGTCGCGCCGCCTTGCCCGATGGGGCGCCGCCGCGCTGCTGGCCGGTGCGGTCATTGCGCCCGCGATGGCGCAGACCACCACGCTCAAGATCATTCCGAGCAGCAACATCACCGTGCTCGACCCGATCTGGACCACGGCCTACGTGACGCGCAACTTCGGGTACATGGTGTACGACACCCTGTTCGCCACCGACCTCGAAGGCCACATCAAGCCGCAGATGGTCGACAAGTGGAAGGTGTCGCCGGACAACAAGACCTGGACCTTCACGCTGCGCGACGGCCTGGAGTTTCATGACGGCAAGCCCGTCACCAGCGAGGACGTGGTCGCGTCCCTCAAGCGCTGGGCCAGCCGCGACACCTTCGGCGCGCAGCTGTCCAAGGTGACCGAGCGCTACGAGACGCCCGACGCCAGGACCTTCTCCATCGTGCTGAAGGAGCCCTTCGGCCTGGTGCTCGAGGCGCTGGGCAAGCCTTCTTCGAACGTGCCGTTCATCATGCCCAAGCGCATTGCCGACACCTCGGGCGACACGCAGATCAAGGAGTCGATCGGCTCCGGCCCCTACGTGTTCAAGGCCGACGAGTTCCGCCCCGGCGAGCGCGTGGTGTTCACCAGGAACACGCGCTACAAGCCGCGCGCCGAGGCCCCCTCGGGCACGGCCGGCGGCAAGAACGTGTACGTGGACCGCGTGGAGTGGCTCATCATCCGCGACGCGCAGACGCAGATGAATGCGCTGCTCAACGGCGAAGCCGACATCCTGGAGCAGCCGGCCTTCGAGCAGTACGCCACGCTGCGCACCAACCCCGACATCAAGCTGGTCGACGCGCAACCCGCGGGCAACCAGTTCATCCTGCGCTTCAACTTCCTGCAGCCGCCGTTCAACAACGAGAAGGTGCGCCACGCCGCCTTGCTGGCGCTGGGGCAAGAGGCTTTCTTGCGCACGCAGGTCGGCACGCCCGGCCTCACGCGCTACTGCAAGAGCATGTTCCCCTGCGGCACTTTGTTCGAGTCGGAGCAGACGGGTGACTACACCGGCGTGGCCAACCCGCAGAAGGCCAAGGCGCTGCTCGAAGAGGCCGGCTACAAGGGCGAGCCCGTGGTGCTGATGCGCCCGACCGACAACCCGACCATCGGCAAGCTGCCGCTGGTGGCCAAGCAGCAGCTGGAGCAGGCCGGCTTCAAGGTCGACATGCAGTCGATGGACTGGTCCACGCTGGTGGCCCGGCGCGCCAAGAAAGACGCGCCCTCGGCCGGCGGCTGGAGCGCGTTCATGACCTCGTGGACGGCCTCCGACATCCTCAACCCGATCACCATGGCCATGATGAACGCCACCGGCGACAAGGGCTGGTTCGGCTGGCAGACCGACGCCAGGCTGGAAGAAATCAAGGTCCAGTTCACCCAGGCCAAGACCGACGCCGAGAAGAAGAAGCTCGCGCAGGCCGCCCAGTTGCGCGCCTTCGAGACGGCCACGCACGTGCCCGTGGGCCAGTACAACCAGCCCGCCGCGCTGCGCAAGAACGTGAGCGGCCTGGTGCCGGCCGGCGCGCAGGTGTACTGGAACATCAAGAAGCAATAAGAAGAAAAAAGAAGAAAGAAGAGAGCCTGTCCATGCTGACCTTCCTCGGCAAGCGCCTGCTCGCCACCATTCCCGTGCTGCTGGTGGTGGCGGTGGCGATTTTCATGATCGTGCGCCTCACGCCCGGCGATCCGGCGGCCGTCATCGGCGGCAACAGCGCCACCAACGAAGACCTGGACCGCATCCGCGTGCAGCTCGGGCTCACCAGGCCGCTGTGGGAGCAGTTCGCGATCTGGGGCAACGGTGTGCTGCACGGCGACCTGGGCTTCTCGTTCTTCTTGAACAAGCCGGTGCTGGAGCTCATCGGCCAGCGCATGGAGCCCACGCTCTCGCTGGCCGGCGGCACGCTGCTGCTGGCGGTGGCCATCGCGTTGCCGCTGGGCACGCTGGCCGCGTGGCGCATGGGCGGCTGGCTCGACAAGGCCGTCATGGCCTTCTCGGTGGCCGGCTTCTCGGTGCCGGTGTTCGTGGTCGGCTATGTGCTGATCTACGTGCTGGCGATGAAGCTGCAGTGGTTTCCGGTGCAGGGCTACCGGCGCATCGGCGAGGGCGTGGGGCCGTGGCTCCACCAGTTGGTGCTGCCGTGCCTCACGCTGGCCATCACCTACGTGGCGCTGCTGTCGCGCGTGACGCGTGCCGCGGTGAGCGAGGCGCTGACCGAAGACTTCATTCGCACCGCGCGCGCCAAGGGCATCACCGAGCTCGAAGTGCTCAAGCACCACGCACTGCGCAACGCGGCGGTGCCGGTGGTCACGGTGATCGGCGTGAGCGCGGCGCTGCTGCTGGGCGGCGTGGTGGTCACCGAGACGGTGTTCGCCATTCCGGGCCTGGGCCAGCTCACGGTCGACGCGGTGCTGAACCGCGACTTTCCGGTGCTGCAGGGCGTGGTGCTGTTCTTTGCCGTGGTGTACGTCGCCGTCAACCTGCTGGTCGACGTGAGCTACCTGTTTCTGGACCCCCGCATCCGCTACTGATCATGACCACCGTTAAAAGACTCTGGCGCAACGCCGCCGTGCGTGGCGGCATCATCGTGCTGGTCGCGCTGGCGCTGCTGGGCGTGTTCGCGCCCTGGCTCGGCACCTTCGACCCTTCGGTGATGGACGCGAGCTTCATCTCGGTGGGCGCGGGCACCGCAGGCCAGGTGACGCTGCCCGACGGCGCGCAGTTCGCCCACACCTTCTGGATGGGCAGCGACAGCGTGGGGCGCGACGTGTGGAGCCGCGTGCTGTACGGCACCCGCATCTCGATGGCGGTGGGCCTGTTCACCGCTTTCGTCGCCATCGCCTTCGGCTGCCTGCTGGGCATGCTGGCGGGCTACTTTCGGGCGGTCGACGCCGTGCTGATGCGCGTGATGGACGGTGTGATGGCCATCCCCGCCGTGCTGCTGGCCATCACGCTGGTGGCGGTGCTGGGCGCCAGCCTGCCCACGGTGATCCTGGCCATCGCGGTGCCCGAGGTGCCGCGCGTCACACGACTGGTGCGCGCGCTGGTGATGAGCCTGCGCGACGAGCCCTTCGTGGAAGCGGCCCGCGCGCTGGCCACGCCCGACGCCACCATCTTGTGGCGCGACATTCTGCCCAACGCGCTGGCGCCGCTGATCGTGCAGGGCACCTTCATCGCGGCTTCCGCCGTGCTGACCGAGGCCATCCTGAGCTTCCTGGGCCTGGGCCTGCCGTCCGACGTGCCGACCTGGGGAAACATCATGGCCGAAGGGCGCGTGCAGTTCTCGCAGAGCCCGGGCAACGTGCTGTTCCCCGCGCTGTTCCTGGTGCCCACGGTGCTGGCCATCAACATGCTGGGGGACGGCCTGCGCGACGTGCTCGACCCCAAGTTTTCCAAACGCGTGTGAGGCGCAGATTTTCATGACCGTCATGACCGAATCGAATCCGGGCGCCGCCATCCTCGAAGTGCGCGGCCTGCAGGTGGCGCTGCCCTCCGACGCCGACCGCCCGCACGCCATCGAACACCTTGACCTGCGCATCGAGGCCGGGCGCACGCTGTGCATCGTGGGCGAGTCGGGCTCGGGCAAGTCGGTGCTGGCCACCACCGTGATGGGCCTGCTGGCCAAGGGGCTGGTGCTGAAGGCCGGCGACGTGACGCTGTCGGGCGAGAAGCTGGTCGACAACGGCCGCTTCACCTCCGACAAGCGGCTGCGCCAGTTGCGCGGCACCGGCATGGGCATGGTGTTCCAGGAGCCGATGACCGCGCTGAACCCGGTGCTCACCTGCGGCGAGCAGGTCGACGAGCTGCTGCGCACGCACACCCCGTGGGGCGCGGCGGAGCGCAAGGCGCACACCATCGCCATCTTCGAGCGCGTGCGGCTGCCCGACCCGGCGCGCATTCATGCGAGCTACCCGCACCAGCTCTCGGGCGGGCAGCGCCAGCGCATCGTGATTGCGATGGCCATCATCCTGAAGCCGCGCCTGCTGATCTGCGACGAGCCGACCACCGCGCTGGACGTGACCACGCAGGCCGAGATACTGAAGCTCATCGCCGAGCTGCAGGCCGAGCAGGGCAGCGCGGTGCTCTTCATCACGCACGACATGGGCGTGGTGGCGGAGATCGCCGACGACGTGATGGTGATGCACCGCGGCGCGCTGGTGGAGCAGGGCCCGTGCGCGCAGGTGCTGCACCAGCCGCGCGAGGCCTACACCCGCATGCTGCTGGACGCCGTGCCCGGCATGACGCCGCCGCCCGCGCGCGCGCTGCCCGGCGGCAAGCCGCTGCTGACGGGCACGGGCGTCGGCAAGATCTACACGCGGCGCGACTGGATCGGCCGCGCGAAGCACAACACCGCGCTGCAGGACGCCAGCGTGGCCGTGCACCGCGGCGAAACCGTGGGCGTGGTGGGCGAGTCGGGCTCGGGCAAGTCGACCTTCGCGCGCTGCATGATCCGGTTGATCGCGCCCAGCGCGGGCAGCATCCTGTGGGGCGACGCCGAGGTGCACGACCTGCCCGAAGGCCGGTTGCGGCCGCTGCGCTCGCGCGTGCAGGTGGTGTTCCAGGACCCGAACCGCTCGCTGAACCCGCGGCGCACCGTGGGCTCGTCGATGGTCGAGGGGGCGGTGAACTTCGGCCTGAGCAAGCTGCATGCGCGCCAGACCGCCGAGGAACTGATGGACCGCATCCAGCTGCCGCGCACCGCGCTGGAGCGCTATCCGCACCAGTTCTCGGGCGGCCAGCGCCAGCGCCTGGCCATTGCGCGCGCCATTGCCTGCCAGCCGCAGGTGCTGGTGGCCGACGAAGCGGTGTCGGCGCTCGACGTGTCGGTGCAGGCGCAGATTCTCGATTTGCTGCGCGAGATCCAGCGCGACCTGGGGCTGGGCATTCTGTTCATCACGCACGACCTGCGCGTGGCGGCGCAGCTGTGCGATCGCGTCATCGTGATGAGCCAGGGCCGCATCGTGGAGCAGGGCCCCACGGGCCAGGTGTTCAACGCGCCGGCCAACGACTACACGCGGCGGCTGCTGGCGGCCGCGCCGCGTGCGGAACTCGCGAGCCCACGGTGAGCGTGTGGGGCGCCTGGCGCGCAGCCCTTCGCGACCCGGTGTGGCGCGGCGCTTTCGCCGAAGGGCGGCGCGACATCGCGGGCGCCGCGCTCGGCACCCTGGCCATGGGCCTGGTGGCCGGCGTGGCCATGGCCAAGAGCGGCGTCGGGCTGGGCGTGATCCTGGCGATGTCGCTGCTGGTGTTCGCCAGCGCCTCGCAGCTGGCCTGCCTGCCGCTCATCGCGGCCGGCGCGCCGCTGTGGGTGATCGTGGCGACCGCGTGCGTGCTGAACCTGCGCTTCGTGGTGTTCAGCGTGAACTGGCGGCGCTACTTCGGGCGGCACCGCCGGGTGTCGCGCGTGCTGCTGTCCTACCTGGCGGGCGACCCGGTGTACGCGCAGTTCGTGCACCGGCATCCGCAGCCGTCGTCCGACGGGCGCGCCACGGTGCGCCAGCAGGGCTACTTTCTTGGGCTGGCGCTGACCAACTGGGCGGCGTGGCACATCGCGTCGCTGGCGGGCATCTTCCTGGCCGACGCCATTCCCGCGGCGTGGGGCCTGCGCTTCATCGGCGTGCTCGCCTTGCTGGCGCTGGCCTTGCCGATGCTCACCGACCGCGCGGTGCGCTGCTCGGCGCTGGCCGCAGGCACGGTGGCGCTGGCGACGGCCTCGCTGCCGATGGGGCTCAACGTGGTCGCGGCCATCGCCACCGCCTTCGTGGCCGGCACCTGGGCCGACCGGCGCTGGAGCCCGCGCTGATGCACATCGGGCACATGGGGCACACAGGGCACTTTGGGCACCTGGGGCACGACGCGTACGTGTGGCTGGCCGTGGGCGCGCTGGTGGCGGTGACGGTGCTCACGCGCAGCTTCTTCCTGCTGCCCGACAGCGAGCCGAAGCTGCCCGGCTGGCTGTGGCGCGGCCTGCGCCATGCACCGGTGGCGGCATTGCTGGCGATGGTGGTGCCCGACGTTTTCTTGAGCAACGGGCGCCTGCTGTCCGACTGGCACGACGCGCGGCTCTTTGCAGTGGGCGCCGCATTGGCCTACTACCTGGTCCGGCGAAACGATGTGGCCGGCACGATCCTGGTCGGCACGGGTACGCTGATGCTCTTGCGGCTCGGCTTCGGCTGGCCCTGACACGAACACTTTGGCTGTTAATTTTTTCAAGCGAATGGAGAACACGAGATGACGCTGGCAATGAGCTGGGACGAATGGGCCGCGCACGACGGCATCGGGCTGGCCGAACGCGTGCGCAAGGGCGACGTGACGGCGGCCGAACTGGCGGCGCAGGCCGCCGCCGGCATCGCGAAGGTCAACCCGCAACTCGACGCGGTGGTCGAGGTGTTCGACGACGTGGTCGCCGACCCGCTGAAGGACGGCATGGACCCCGAAGGCGTGTTCGCCGGCCTGCCGTACCTCATGAAGGACCTGGGCCCGACGCTGAAGGGCCGGCTGCAGGAGTTCGGCTCGATGATGATGCAGGGCCACCGCCCGGCGGCCGACAGCTTTCTCACGCAAAAGCTGCGCAAGGCCGGCCTGAACATCGTGGGCCGCAGCACCACGCCCGAGTTCGGCGTGTGCAGCTCGGTGGAAAACGCACTGCACGTCACGCGCAATCCGTGGGACGTCGAATACACCACCTGCGGCTCGTCGGCCGGCACGGCGGCGGCCGTGGCGGCGGGCGTGCTGCCGCTGTCGCATGCCACCGACGGCGGCGGCTCCATCCGCATTCCCGCGGGCGTGAACGGCAACATCGGCCTGAAGGTGTCACGCGGCGTTTTCTCGCTGGCGCCGGGGCTGTCCGATCTGTCGGGGCTGGTGTCCATCCAGGGCTGCCACAGCCGCACCGTGCGCGACACGGCCGCCTTCGTCGACCACTGCCGGGGCGGCGCGCCGGGCGAGTTCATGCCCTTCTGGTCGCCGGCCGAGCCTTACAGCGAACTCATCAGGAAAGACCCGGGCCGCCTGCGCATTGCGCTGTCGCACGAATGGGGCGACTTTCGCGCCACGCCGCATTTCGTGGCCGAGCTGGAGCGCACGGGCAAGTTCCTCGAAGGGCTGGGGCACCATGTGGAGTGGGTGCTGCCCGAGGTGGACTTTCAAACGGCCTTTGCCGCGCAGACCACCTGCTACATCAGCAACTTCGCGCAGGTCATCGACGGCCACCTGCACCGCCTGGGGCTGCAGCGCCCGCCGGCCGAGTTGCTGGAGCCGATCAACATCAAGATCTGGGAAGCCGGGCTGAACACTTCGTACACCGAGCGCTCGAAGATGCAGGCGGTGTTCAACACCACCTCGCGCGCCTTCGGCAACTTCTTCCAGGGCTGGGACATCATCCTCACGCCCATTACCGCGCTGCCCACGCCCAAGGTGGGCACCAGCGAGTACCTCACGACCAGCACGAACGCCTCGGTCTATGACTGGTTCGCCAACCTGTGGCAAAACTTCGCGTACACGCCGCTGTCCAACCTGTGCGGGCTGCCCGGCATCTCGCTGCCGATGGCCGCGCAGGAGAACGGCCTGCCGCTGGGCATCCAGGCGCAGGCGGCGCAGGCGAACGACGGGTTGCTGCTGCAGCTGGCCGCGCAGATCGAGCGGGCGCTGGGGGGCAAGTGGAATGCGGGCGAGCGGCCCGGGGTGCACGTCACGAAGGTGTGACAGGGGCGGCCGGAGTGGCGGCAAGGCCGCCGCGGCTCAGAGCAGGTTGCGCAGCGCGGCCTCGATGGCCGCGGCGGTGGCGAGCGGCTTTTCCATCGGGAACAGGTGGGTGCCGTCCATCATGGCGATGCGGCCCTTGGTGACCTGCTCGGTCATCGCCATGCCCACACGCTTCATCTCGGCCGACTGCCGCCCGCCGATGAAGGCGGCCTTGCACTTGAGCGGGTGCGCGCGCAGCAATGCGCCCAGGTTGTGGGGCAGGGTGTTGTAGATGGCGGTTTCCACATCGCGGTCGAAGCTCAGCTCGCGGCCTTCTTCGCCGCCCTTGTCGCCGTCGAAGGTGCCGTGGTCGATGTAGTCGTGCAGCACCTGCTCGTCCCACTTCGCAAAGGCCTTCTTGCTGCGGAAATGCGCGAACACCGCCTCGCGATGCTCCCAGCTGTTGCGGCGCTTGCGGCTGATGGCACCGGGCGAAATGCTCTTCATGAGCGGCGTGCGCTTGACCATGTTGAGCGTGTTGGCGCGCCAGCCGCCGAGGATGGGCGAGTCGACCAGCACCACGCCGCGTGCCAGTTCCGGATGCCGCGCCGCGCACATCAGGCTCAGGAAGCCGCCCAGCGAGTGGCCGACCAGAAACACCGGGCCGCCCGCGCGCTCGGCACGCAGCCTGGCGAAGTCGGCCAGCTGCTGCACCAGGTGCGGCCAGTTGTCGGTGACGGGGTACTTCGGGTCGTGCCCGAACTTCTCGATGGCGTCGACCTCGAAGCCGCGGGCGCGCAGGCTGTCGAGAACGACGCGGTAGGTGCTGGCGGGAAAGCTGTTGCCGTGCGAAAAAACGACGGGTGGCACGGGGTTCAGATCAGCTTTTCGTCAGGCGTGGAAATCTTGCGCAATGCGCCGTGCCGGGTGGCGGGCATCTTCAGCGGATGCTCGGTGTGGCTGTCGTCCCACACCGGGTCTTCGATGCTGTCGAACACCTCGCGCAGCTTCTGGCCCCAGCTGTTGTGCATCATGCGGTAGTAGGGGTTGTCGGCGTCGATGCAGATCACGCGGTCGGTCTCGAGCTTGTTGGCCTCGTACACCACCAGGTCCAGCGGCAGGCCGACCGACAGGTTCGACTTCATGGTCGAGTCCATCGACACCAGCGCGCACTTGGCGGCTTCGTCGAGCGGGGTGTCGGGGGTGAGCACGCGGTCGAGCACCGGCTTGCCGTACTTCGATTCGCCGACCTGGAAGTAGGGCGTCTCGGTGGTGGCTTCGATGAAGTTGCCGGCCGCGTACACCAGGAACAGGCGCATGCCCTCACCCTTGACCTGCCCGCCGAAGATGAACGACACGTTGAAATCGAGCCCCGCGTGCTTGAGCGCCTCGGCGTCGCGGTCGTACACATGGCGCACCGCCGAGCCCAGCACGCGGGCCGCATCGAACATGCTCTTGGCGTTCCAGATGGTGATGGGCTCGCCCGGCGTGCCGTCTTCGCGGGTTTCGCGCAGTTCTTCGATCTGCAGAATTTCGCGCACCGACTGCGAAATGCTCAGGTTGCCCGAGGACAGCAGCACCATCACGCGGTCGCCCGGCTGCTCGTACACGATCATCTTGCGGAAGGTGCTGATGTGGTCCACGCCCGCATTGGTGCGCGAGTCGGACAGAAACACCAGGCCGGCGTTGAGTTTGATGCCTACGCAATAAGTCATGAGTTCTTCTCGCATGAACAGTGCCCGGTCAGCCGGCAGCCTGTTCGCGTTGGTTCAATTTTTGAAGGGCGTACAAGGCGTCGAGTGCCTCGCGCGGGCTCATGGTGTCGGGGTCGAGCGCAGCCAGGGCGGATTCTACGGCGCTGGCCAGGGGCGTTTCGGCCACCGGCGGCGGTGCGAAAAGGTCGACCTGTGCACGCGTTTGGGCATGCTGCGATTCGAGCGCTTCCAGTGCTTGCCGTGCATGGTTGACCACCGCAGCGGGCATGCCCGCGAGCCGCGCCACCTGGATCCCGTAGCTCTTGCTGGCCGGGCCGGGCTGCATTTCGTGCAAAAACACGATGTCGCGGCCCG
The DNA here is from genome assembly GCF_051216855.1 of Variovorax monticola. NCBI lineage: Bacteria > Pseudomonadati > Pseudomonadota > Betaproteobacteria > Burkholderiales > Comamonadaceae > Variovorax > Variovorax monticola. The sequence goes on along the minus strand of NZ_JBPJZP010000003.1, from coordinate 182,336 downwards.
CTTCGGTGGCGCTCACGTGCATGTTCACCGCACCGTGGTGGGTGGCCGGGAACTCGGTCAGCTCGAAGTAGTGCGTGGCGAACAGCGTGAAGGCCTTGCTGCGGTCGTGCAGCTGCGCCGCGATGCCCGCGGCCAGCGCCAGGCCGTCGAAGGTGCTGGTGCCGCGGCCGATTTCATCCATCAGCACCAGCGACTGCGCCGTGGCGCTGTGCAATATCTGCGCGGCTTCGGTCATCTCGAGCATGAAGGTCGACTGCGCGTTGGCCAGGTCGTCGGCCGCGCCGATGCGGGTGTGAATGGCGTCGATCGGTCCCAGCCGGCAGGCCGCCGCCGGCACGTGCGAGCCGATGGAGGCCAGCAGCACGATGATCGCCACCTGCCGCATGTAGGTCGATTTGCCGCCCATGTTGGGGCCGGTGATGACCTGCATGCGTTGCTGCGGGCCCAGTTGCGTGTCGTTGGCGATGAAGCCGCCCGACGACTTTTCGGCCAGCCGGGCTTCCACCACCGGGTGGCGGCCCTGCGAAATCTCGATGCAGGGGTGCGACACGAAGACCGGCGCGCGCCAGTGCAGCGTGTGCGAGCGCTCGGCCAGCGCGCACAGCGCGTCGAGCGACGCGATGCCGGCGGCCAGTTGCGTGAGCGCGGGCACCGAGGGCTGCAGCGCGTCGAGCAGCTGTTCGTAGAGCCACTTCTCGCGCGCCAGCGCACGGTCTTGCGCGCTCAGGGCCTTGTCCTCGAAGGCTTTCAGCTCGGGCGTGATGAAGCGCTCGGCGTTCTTCAGCGTCTGGCGGCGGCGGTAGTTGTCGGGCACCTTCGACAGCGCGCTTTGCGTGACCTCGATGTAGAAGCCGTGCACCCGGTTGAACTGCACCCGCAGGTTGCTGATGCCGGTGCGCTCGCGCTCGCTGATTTCGAGCTTGAGCAGAAAGTCGTCGCAGTTGTCGCTGATGGCGCGCAGCTCGTCGAGCTCGGCGTCGTGGCCGGTGGCGATCACGCCGCCGTCGCGCACCAGCGCGGACGGGTCGGGCTTGATGGCGCTCACCAGCAGGTCGGCGCAGCCCGGCGGCGGGGCGAGCCGCTCGGCGATGCCGGCGAGCAGCGGGGCGGACGCGGGAAGCAGAGGCGCCAGCTGCTCGGCCTTGTCGAGCGCCAGGCGCAGCGCCAGCAGTTCGCGCGGGCGCACCTGCCGCAGCGCGATGCGCGCCGCGATGCGTTCCACGTCGCTCGTGTTCTTCAGTTGCTCGCGCAACGTGCGCCAGGGCGCGGCCGTGCCCCCCAGCACCGTGGACTGCAGCGCGCCGATGGCTTCGAGCCGGGCCTGCGCTTCGCTGCGGTCGCGGCGCGGCGACAGCAGCCAGCGCTTCACTAGGCGGCTGCCCATGCCCGTCATGCAGGTGTCGAGCAGCGAGAACATGGTGGGCGAGTCTTCGCCGCGCAGCGTCTGCACCAGCTCGAGGTTGCGCCGCGTGGTGGGCGGCAGCTCGATCAGGTCGCCGTCGCGTTCCACCGTCAGGCGCTGAACGTGCGAGAGCGCGCGGCCCTGGGTGTGCTCGGCGTAGCCCAGCAGCGCGGCGGCCGCGGCATGTGCGTTGCTCAGCGATTCGGCGTTCCACGCGGCCAGGCTGTTGCTGCCCATCTGCTCGCTGAGCTTGCGCTCGCCCAGGCCGCCGTCGAACTGCCACGCGGGGCGGATCGACAGCGTGAACGGGGTGGCGCTGCGCGCGGCCTTCAGGCGTTGCTCGAAGGCGGGCGTGACCTCGGCGCTGTACAGCAGCTCGCTGGGCGCGATGCGCGCGATCCAGGTTTCGAGCGCGTCGGCCGGGCACTCGGCCAGCCGCAGTTCGGCGCCCGTCACGCTGAGCCATGCGAGCCCGCAGAAATTGCGCGTGCCCGCATGCACCGCGAGCAGCAGCGATTCGTTCTTGTCGCTCAGCAGTTCGGAGTCGGTCAGCGTGCCGGGCGTGACCACACGCATCACCTTGCGCTCGACCGGCCTCTTGCTCGCGCCGACCTCGCCCACCTGCTCGCAGATGGCGACCGATTCGCCCAGCTTGATGAGCCGCGCCAGGTAGGTGTCGACCGCATGGAAGGGCACGCCGCACATCAACACCGGCTGGCCGGCAGATTGGCCGCGCTGGGTGAGGGTGATGTCGAGCAGGCGCGCAGCCTTTTCGGCATCGGCCCAGAACAGCTCGTAGAAATCGCCCATCCGGTAAAACAGCAGGGTGTCCGGGTGGTCGGCCTTGAGGCCTAGGTACTGCGCCATCATGGGCGTGTGCCCGGAAAAGTCGCTGGTCGAGGGGGAGGGTTGGGCAGTCGTCGTTTTCACTCGGGCGATTATCGGGGACGGGCGGAGTTCAGCCGATGACCAGCTTGACCGGCTTGCCGATGCGACTGAGCATTTCGACCAGCGTGTCGATGGTGAACTTGGCTGTCTTCTTGTTCACCACATCAGAAACCCGAGGACGGGAGACCATCAGGATGTCGGCCGCTTCGGCTTGCTTCAGGTGATGCTCCGAGATCCAGCTCGACAACTCATCCATGAGTTGCTGTTTCAGCAGACGCGTATCGGTGATCTGCTTTTGCGATGCCGCCTGCAGGCGCTTGGCCTCTGCGGGTGGAAAACCCAACTCGAGGAAGAGGTTGGCGCCGGGCTTGGTGACGTGATTGATTGCTGTGTCGGTTTTCATGGTCAATTTTTCCTCGTCTTGATCACTGCGCGATAGCATGCTTCTGCGATCGCCTTGTCCTGCTGGCTGGTCGCCTGTGTTTTCTTCTGGAAACAATGTAGGACATAGATTGCTTCCTCGAACATGGCCACGTACATCACGCGGTAGATGCCGCTCGGGTCCCTGAGCCGGATTTCCCGCGTGCCGGAACCTACGTCATTGAACGGCTTCCAGTCCGTCGGGTCCTGCCCGGCCTGGACCTTGCCCAATTCGAAACCGGCTGCGCGGCGCGACTCTACGGGAAATGACAGCAGATCGGCATAAGAAGAGCCTACCCAGCGGATTTCTTTTTCGTCCATCCCATGCGCCTGTATGTATAAGATTTTATACGCGAAGGCCGGATGCGCCTTCGCGCAATGGCTTCCCTGATTCCGCATTGTTGGCAAGGCCTGGATGCTTTTGCTTCATGCGGCACGAACTCGATGCAGAAGGCTGTGAACTTTGCGGCATATCGATGCCGATCGATTGGTATGGCCTGCGAGAACCGCGGCAACCCCGCCGACATCCCGGCCATCGACCCGCATCCACCGCTCTAAAATCCGCCGGCGCAACCCCCGCGTGAAGAACAAGGCGCCCATGGCCCAGCTGAACGAATCCCAAGGCCCTGAAGCGGTCGCCACCGCGCTGCCAGACAGCGCCACTGTCTCCGCCGAACTTGCCGCGCTGTACCTGTGCATGCCGCCGGCCCAGCTCGCCGACCTGCGCAAGTCGAAGCGGCCCGACGGGCGCGTGGGCAGCAGCGCCAGCGTGATCCGGCCGGTGGAAGGCGGCGCGGCCGGGGCGCACCAGCCGGTGCGCTACCAGCTCGGCGCGTTGCGCGACTTTGCGAAAGCGAACGCCGCCCCCTCCGCCTTCGACACCGCAGCGAACGCCGGCATGCAAGGCTGGGCGTCCGCCAAGCTGCCGTTCTTCGCCGAGCTCGAACCGCGCGTGAAGCGCGGCCGGCGCGTGATCATCGGTGGCGCGTGGGACCGGGCGGACCCCCTGCGCGAAAAGCGCTTCATGGACCTGGCGCAGGGCCGCATCCGCTTCACGTCGCTCACCGGCTTCGAAGCCGCGACCAGCCTGTGGGCCGACACGGCGAGCCACGCCGCGCTGGCCGACAAGGGCCTGGCCCTGCTCAAGAGCGAGACGCAGGCCATCGAGGCGGCGCTGTCGGACACCGGCGCGCTGGCGGCCAAGTCAGGCGCCGACGCGGCGTGACCGGCCTGCAGGCATTCCCCCAACCCCTGTGAATTTTTCGGAGCTTCCATGCTGATCAACTGCGTGGCCTATGAAAACGGCGCCAAGCTCGCCGACATTTCGGTCGAGGACATCAGCGACTACATCACCCGGCCGGGGTGCTTCGTCTGGGTGGCGCTGAGCGACGCCTCCAACGAAGAGCTGGAAGAGATGCAGAAGGAATTCAACCTGCATCCGCTGGCGGTCGAGGACGCCCACCACGGCCACCAGCGCCCCAAGGTGGAGGAATACGGCGACTCGCTCTTCGTGGTCATGCACCTGGTGGAACCTTCGGCCGAGGGCGAGCACTGCACCAACGTGGGCGAGGTCGACGTGTTCGTCGGCACGAACTACGTGCTGTCGGTGCGCAACCGCAGCAAGCAGGGCTTCCTGGGCGTGCGCGAGCGCTGCGAGCGCGAGCCGGAGCTGCTGCGCAACGGCGCGGGTTTCGTGCTGTACGCGCTGATGGACGCGGTGGTCGACCGCTACTTTCCGGTGATCGATGCGCTCGAGGTCGAGCTGGAAGCCATCGAGCAGCAGATCTTTGGCCAGGGCGGCGCGGCGCGCGACAAGATCAAGCAGCTGTACGACCTGAAGCGGCGCAGCATGATCCTCAAGCGCGCGGTGGCGCCTCTGCTGGAGGCGGCCGGCAAGATGCACGGCGGGCGCGTGCCGCAGATCTGCATGAGCTCGCAGGAATACTTTCGCGACGTGGGCGACCACCTGGGGCGCATCAACGGCTCCATCGACGCCATGCGCGACACCATCGGCACGGCGATCCAGGTGAACCTGTCGATGGTGACCATCGAGGAGAGCGAGGTCACCAAGCGGCTCGCGGCCTGGGCCAGCATCTTCGCGGTGTGCACCGCGTTCGCCGGCATCTGGGGCATGAACTTCGAGAACATGCCGGAGCTGAAATTCCACTACGGCTACCCGGTGGCGCTGGGCCTGATCGTCGCCACCTGCGGTTATCTCTATTACCGGTTCAGGCGCGCCGGCTGGCTGTGAGCGACGGCCCCGCCGGGCCGTTGCTAATGCCAAACTAATAAACATGTAGATAATCCAGTCCCTTATGAAAAGGGACTTCGCCCAGCGTTTCGGCTTTCTGGTCAAGAGCGTCGGCAAGCTTTACATCGAAGAGTTCGACCGCCTGGCGCGCGAACGCATCGGCCTCACCAGCGCCCAGTGCCGCCTGCTCGGCGCGCTGGCCATGCACGGCGACCCGGACGAGGTCGAGCCGCTGTCGCAGACCGAACTGGCGCAGCGGCTCGACCTGACACCGATGGCCGTGGCCGGACTGTGCGACCGCATGGCCGCGGCCGGCTGGATCCGCCGCGAGCCCAGTGCCACCGACCGCCGCGTCAACAAGATCCACCTGGAACCCAGCGCCGAGAAGGCGCTCGACGCCGCGCTGAGCATCAGCGACGGGCTCAATGCGCGCGTGATGTCGGTGCTGACGCAGGCCGAGCGCGCGCAGCTGCTGAACCTGCTGAGCCGGGTACAGGGCAGTCTTGCGGACATCACCGGGGGAGGGCAGAAGCCATGAGCGTCGCCCCCGGAACCACCGTGCCGCACAAAGGGATGATCACCGTCTCGATCATGCTGGCGACCATCATGCAGGCGCTGGACACCACCATCGCCAACGTCGCGCTACCGCACATGCAGGGCAGCCTGCAGGCCTCGCAGGACCAGATCACCTGGGTGCTCACCTCGTACATCGTGGCCTCGGCCATCGCGCTGCCGCTGACCGGGTGGCTGTGCGGCCACTGGGGCCGGCGGCGCGTGTTCATCATCTCGGTCATCGGCTTCACGGTGGCCTCGGCGCTGTGCGGGCTGGCGACCTCGCTGGTCGGCATCGTCGCCGCGCGCCTGCTGCAGGGCGTGTTCGGCGCGGCGCTGGTGCCGCTGTCTCAGGCGGTGCTGCTGGACATCAACCCGCGCGAGAAGGTGGGCCAGGCCATGGCCATCTGGGGCGCGGGCATCATGGTCGGGCCCATCCTCGGGCCGCTGCTGGGCGGCTGGCTCACCGAGAACTTCGACTGGCGCTGGGTGTTCTTCATCAACCTGCCGGTGGGCATCTTCGCGTTCTGGGGCATTGCGCGCTACTTGCCCGAGAGCAGGCCGCAGGGCGAGAAGCTCGACATTTTCGGCTTCGTCACGCTGAGCCTGGCCATCGGCATGCTGCAGCTCTTTCTGGACCGCGGCGAGCAACTCGACTGGTTCGACTCGTGGGAAATCAAGCTCGAGGCGGCTGCCGCGCTGGTGGCCTTCGGCTTCTTCGTGGTCCACACCTGGACCGTGCAGGGCGTGTCGTTCTTCGACCGCGACTTGCTGAAAGACCGCAACTTCGTCACCGGCCTGCTGTTCGCGTTCATCGTCGGCATGATCCTGTTCGCGACCATGGCGCTGCTGCCCAACTTTTTGCAGGGGCTGATGGGCTATCCGGTGATCTACACCGGGGAGGTGACCGCGCCGCGGGGCGTGGGCACGATGATCGCGATGATCATCGTGGGGCGGCTGGTGCAGCGCATCGACGTGCGCGCGATCATGGCGGTGGGCTTCGGGCTCACGGCGTTCTCGCTCTACCAGATGACGCGGCTCACGCTGCAGATGGACAGCTCGCTGATCATCGTCTCGGGTTTCATCCAGGGCCTGGGCATCGGCTTCACCTTCGTGCCGCTGTCGACCGCCACCTTCGCCACGCTGGCGCCGCGTCTGCGCAACCAGGGCACGCCCATCTTCAGCCTGCTGCGCAACATCGGCAGCAGCGTGGGCATCTCGATCGTGCAGGCGCTGCTGACCGAAGGCTCGAGCAAGGCGCACGCGCAGATCGCCGCGACCGTGGCGCCGGGCAACCAGGCGCTGGCGACGCTGCCGCAGATCATGTCGCCCGACACGATCACCGGACTGGCGCTGATCAACGCCGAGGTGACGCGGCAAGGCGCGCTGATCGGCTACCTGGACGACTTCGGAATCATGATGGTCATCACGGTGCTGGCGATTCCGCTGCTGCTGCTGCTGATCAAGAGCCCACGGCGGAATGCGGCGGCATCGGGCCCGGCGGAAGTGCCGCACTGAGCTTGTGTATTTCTCCCTCCCCCGCTGGGGGAGGGCAGGGGTGGGGGAACGGCGGCATCAGCGCAAACGCAGCCCTTGATCGAAAGCCTGCCCCCATCCCGGCCTTCCCCCGGAAGGGGAAGGAGCAAGACCGGTCACTCGTCGTGCGAATCGTGCGTGGCCACCGCACCGCGACGCCAGTAGCCCGAGGCCCGCGTCCACTTCGGGTTCGCGCCGCGCTCGCCGATCAGGTGCGCGCGCAGCGCCTTGGCGACGGCCGACTCGCAACCCACCCACGCGTGGAAGTCGCCGGCCGGCAGCGTCGCCGCCTTCAGCGCATCGACCAGCACGGGGCTCGTGCCCGGCTCGGCGCCGCGGCGGTGCACCCATTGCAGCGTGAGCTCGGCCTGTGTCTCGAACGGCAGTTCGTCGGCCTCGCTGTCGACTTCCGCCAGCACCACCGCGCGCGCACCGGCGGGCAGTTCGGCCAGTCGGCGCGAGATGGCGGGCAGGGCGGTGTCGTCACCGATCAGCAGGTGCCAGTCGAAGCCGGTCGGCACGATGAACGAGCCGCGCGGGCCGCCCACGCCGACGACGTCGCCGGGCCTGGCCCGCTCGGCCCATTGCGTGGCGGGGCCGGCGTCGTGCAGCGCGAAGTCGATCTCCAGCGTGCCGGCTTGCGCGTCGTGGCGGCGCGGCGTGTAGTCGCGCATGGTCGGGCGGCCGCTCGCGGGCCACACCGGACCGTCGGGCCCGGCGGTCGGCAGCGTGAGCGTGCCGGTGGCCGCGTCGGGAAAGAAGATCTTCGCGTGGTCGTCGAAGCCGGGGCTGTTGAAGCCCGCGAGGTCGTCCCCCGTGAGCGTGATGCGGATCAGGTGCGGCGTCACGCGCTCGGCGGTCTTCACCGTGAGCTGGCGAAAACGCAGGTCGTGGCGCACCCGGCGCGGTGTGCGGTCGGGGGCAGTGGAAGCAGATGAGGTACTGAAGTCGGTCATTGCAGAGGTCCTGGGTGAGCAGGGCGGGTTGAGATGGGGGTGAAGGACGTCGGCGGCCGGGCGTTCAGATCTTTTCGATCTGCTGCGCCGCGCTGTCGAGCACGGCCGCGAAGTCGTGCGCCTGCTGTTCGGTCAGCGGCGTGCCGGACAGGCGCATGCGCATGGCGAGCTTGAGGTTCTCGATGGCGCGCGTGACCTGCGGCGGGCGGCCGCCGCGCGGGCCGGCGCCGTCGACGCCGCCGCTCATGCGGGACATCATGGCGTCGGCCGTCTCGCGGTTGGCCGCCAAAAAGTCGCGGCCGCTGTCGGTGATGCTGTAGCGCTTGCGCCCGCCGTTGTCGGCGGTTTCCACGCTGAGGTAGCCCATTTCCTCGAGCAGCGTGAGGGTGGGGTAGACCACGCCGGGGCTCGGCGCGTAGCTGCCGCCGAGGCGGTCTTCGATGGCCTTGATCAGCTCGTACCCGTGGGCCGGCTTGTCGGCGATGAGCTGCAGCAGCACGAAGCGCAGGCCACCGTGGCCGAACACGCGTCCGCCGCCACCGCCGCCGCGTCCGCCACGGTGTTCGCCACGGTGTTCGCGGCCGCCGGAAAGGCCGTCTTCATGTTCGCCGCGTGCGGTGCGGCAGTGGTGATGGGCTGCGTGGAAATGTCGCATGAGGGCATCCTTCTTGATGTGTATCGGAATTATTTTAGATATATCTAAAATAAAGTCAAACCGATACAGTGAAGATGCCTGAAGCAGGAGCCTGCAGGCGATGCATGCCCGGTGCGCGTGCATTCGTGCGAACGTCGTGCTTCGCTGTGTGGCGGGGGCGGATCTGACGCGAGGGTCGATCAGGCGGCTTGCCGCTCAGCTTCGCTGGCGCACTGCAGCGATCGGCGCGTTCTTCTGGTCCGCGTCGGTCAGCGTGCGCAGGAACGTCGCCACGTCGCGGATCTCCGCTTCGGTCAGGGCAGGCTTGTCGCCGCGCTTCTGGCCGAAGGGTGCGTCGGTGTTCAAGTTGGCGTGGTACTGCCGGGGCAGGTCGTCGTACTGCTGCACGATGCCGTTGCGGGTGTGCGCATACCAGCGCTGCGGCGCGGTGTCGCGCTGTGCATAGAAGCGGATGGCTTCCTCCAGCGAGTGCACCACCCCGTTGTGAAAGAAGCTCTGCCGCACCGCCACGTTGCGCAGTGAGGGTGTGCGGAACAGGCCGCAGTATTCGGGGTGGTCCTTCATGTCGGTGCGGTAGGGGCCGCACAGGCCGAGGTCGTGGAACGCGGGGTCGGCATTCGCCTTCAGCGTGCGGTTGCGCGGCACACCCAGCGCAATCAGGCCGAAGTCGGTGAAGAACGGAAACGCGCCGTCCTGCGTGCGTTCGCTGATATGGCAGGAGGCGCAGTTGCCCTTGCCCTCGTCGTTGAACAGCCGAAGCCCGCGCGCCTCAGCCACGCTCAGCTTCGCCTGGCCGCGCAGCACCGCGTCGTACTTGCTGGTGAAGGGATAGAAATCCGTCGGCGACTGCTGGAACACTTCGAGCGCGAGGCCGGCCGCCTTGAAGGCTGCGTCCGGGTTCCGGAACACGTCGTCTCCGAAAGCCTTGCGCAGTTCGCTGGCGTAGGCCGCGCGTTCGAGCTTGGCGGCCACGTCTTGGACCGACGCATTGCCCATCTCGGCCGCCGACAAGAGCGGCATGCCCGCCTGCTCGTGCGTGGAGCCGGCGCGGCCGTCCCACATATGGCCGCCGGTGGGGCCCGCGTCGATGCTGTCGTCGCCGTCGTTGTCGTGGTGGTGTTCGGTGAAGGCGGCCAGCGTTTCCAGGTAGCGCAAGGAGGGTGCCGCGCGCGGGCCTTCCTGCTTGCCGTCCGCGCCACCCAACTGCACCGACAGCGCATTGGGCGGGCCCCAGGCGTGCTGCGGATCGTGGCAGCTCGCGCACGAGGCCTTGCCCGAACCGGAGAGGCTGCCGTCGAAGAAGATGCGCCGGCCGATGTCGGTGAGTTGCGCGGCGCTCGGTTGCGGGTGGCCCGGCACAGGCGCGTAGGTGGCGCCGACGTAGGCGGGCTGCGTCGGCGCCGGCGTTGGCGCGGCCTGCGGCGCCGGTGCGGCGGCAGGCGACGACAAGGACGCATCGGGACCGCAGGCCGCCAGCAGGCCGAAGAGCAGGGCGGTCGCGGCCAGCGGCGCCAGGTGGCGAAGGGAACGGGTCGTCGGGAGCACGTGGAGCAGCGCCAGGAGCGCGATGAGCGGGCGGGCCGCGGGCAGCCAACGAGGATCGGTTTCGCACATGTCAGCGGCGTGACATGCGCAGTAGATTTCTTAGCCCCGAATTAGCAAGAGCCGCGTACGACGAATTGAAACATGGCTGTCATGCGCCCCGCCGAGCATCACGCCGCCCGACCACCGGTCTGGCTCATCCACACCTCATAACACCACACATGATGACCCCCTTCCAACGCAGCAGTGCGCCTGCCCGCGCACGCAGACTCATGCGTCACCTGTCCCCCTGGCCGACAGCCATCGCCGCGGCGGCGCTGGTCGTTGCCTGCGGCGGCGGCGACAACAACGGACCAGGCTTCTTCAGCTTTCCTTCCAGTGGCAGCGGCGGCGGCAGCAGCACGGCGTCGACCACGGGCGTGGTCACCGGCAGCTACTACCGCAACGCCAAAGTCTGCATCGACGCCAACAACAACGGCCGTTGCGACACCGGTGAAGCCAGCACCACCACCGACGCCAACGGCGCGTTCACGCTCGACGGCCAGGGCGCCGTGGTGGCCGAGATCGGCACCGCCAGCAAGCGCTTCGACCCCGCCACCAACACCGAGACCGCCGTCACCCAGCCGCTGGTGTTCCGCGCGCCGGCCGGCGCCAACGGCGTGGTGAACGCCATCACCACCGAGCTCGTCGCGTTGATGGACGCCAATGGCGGCAACCTCGCCGCCGCGCGCACCGCGCTGGCCGCACGCATCGGCGTGAGCGAAGCCCAACTGCTCGCGGACCACAACAAGGTGAGCGACGCGGCCGTGAAGACCGCGCTGCAGAACGAGATCGACCAGTCGCTCGAGCGCATCGCCGAAGCGGTGGCCGAGGCCGGCCCCGGCGGCGACGTGATCGCCGCGCTGCGCAACCGCTTCGCACTCGACCAGATCACCAACGTGGTCGTGATCTACGCGGAAAACCGCGGCTTCGACAACCTGTACGGCCTGTTCCCGGGCGCCAACGGCATTCCGGGCGTGAACCCGAGTTCGTCGACCACCACGCCCGAGCCGCAGAAGGACTTCGATGGCTCGACGCTGCCGACCTTGCCGCCCGTGTGGGGCGGCGTGACGGCCGGCGGCCAGACCACCACTATCACGCAGGCGCAGACCGTGGGCATGCCCAACCGGATGTTCCAGATCGACGCCGATGCGGGCTTCTTCAACACCGGCACGCAGGTGCCGCAGACGGTGATTTCGCGCGACCTGGTGCATCGCTTCTACAACAACCAGATGCAGATCGACGGCGGCAAGAATGACAAGTTCGCCGCCTACTCGGACGCCGGCGGCCTCAGCATGGGCTACTACGACGGCACCAAGATGCAACTGTGGCAGGTGGCGAAGAACTTCACGCTGGCCGACAACTTCTTCATGGGCGCTTTCGGCGGCTCGTTCCTGAACCACCAGTACCTGGTGTGCGCCTGCGCGCCGCAGTACCCGAATGCCGATGCGGCCGCGTCGCCGGCCAAGGGCTCGATCTCGGCCATCGACACCGATGCCAACGGCGCCTTCGTGCGCCTCACGCCCGGTACCAACGCGCCGACGACTGTGCTGAACGGCGCCCCCACGTACGTCAACGACAGCACGCTCACGCCCAAGGATGCCAACGGCAACTTCTACGCCGTGAACACCATGCAGCCGCCGTACCAGCCCAGCAGCAACGCACCGTCGGCCGGCGACACCAGCAAACTGTTCGCAGACCCGACCAAGGCCAACACCTTGCCCCCGCAGACGCAGGCCACCATCGGCGACCTGCTCACCGCCAAGGGCCTGAGCTGGGCCTGGTACGGCGGCGCGTGGAAGGACACCACGGCCATCGCCACGGGCAACCGCGTGTTCCCCGCGGCCGTGCCGCCCGCCGCGCAGACGCCGAACTTCCAGTTCCACCACCAGCCGTTCAACTACTACGCGGCCTTCGACCCGCAGGCCCACCCCGACGCGCGCGCCGCCCACCTGAAGGACTTCGACGCCGACTTCTTGAGCGCCGCCGCCGCCGGCACGCTGCCCGCCGTGAGCTTCTACAAGCCGCAGGGCAACCTGAACCAGCACGCCGGCTATGCCAGCGTGGCCGACGGCGACGCCCATATCGCCAACGTGCTCGCCAAGCTGCAGGCCAGCCCGCAGTGGAAGAACATGCTCGTGGTCGTCACGTACGACGAAAACGGCGGCTTCTACGACCACGCCGCCGTGCCCAAGGGCGACCGCTGGGGCCCTGGCACGCGCATTCCCGCGCTGATCGTTTCGCCGTTCGCGAAGAAGGGCTTCGTCGACAAGACCCAGTACGACACCGCCTCCACGCTGCGCTTCATCACGCACCGCTGGTCGCTGGCGCCGCTGCAGGGCCTGGTCGAGCGCGACACCGCGCTGGTGAAGAACGGCAGCCACCCCATGGGTGACCTGACCGGTGCGCTGAGCTTCGCCGGCAAGACCTGAGCGCCAGCAGGCGCGGCGCTTTCATGTGGGCGGCTGCTCCAGCACACTCTCCTGAAAGCGCTGCGCCGCCGAGGTCTGCCCGCCCGGCGGCAACGCCAGCGCAATGCCGATGGCCGTCTGCGCGCCCGGTCCGGCGAGCTTCTTGAAGACGATGTTGCGCGCCACGTGCCGCGCCGCGACCGAGGGCACCAGCGCCACGCCCAGGCCGCTTTCCACCAGGCTGATGAGCGTCTGCACCTGCACCGCCTCCTGCTGCACGTTCGGAATGAAGCCCGCCTGCTGGCATGCCAGCAGCGCCGCGGCGTGCAGGCCCGGCACCTCCATGGCGCCGTACATCACGAAGGTTTCCTGCGCCAGGTCGGCCAGCGTGAGCCGCCGGCGCCGCGCCAGCGGGTGGTCGATCGACAGCGCCGCCATGAACACGTCGCGCTCCACCGGAAAGATGCGCGCCTTGCATGCCCGCCCGATGGGAAAGCGCACCAGCCCCACGTCGACGTCGCCGCTTTCCACCATCTCGACGATGCGCGCAGTGGTCGATTCGGCCAGCTGCAGGTGCACGCCCGGGTAGCGCGCCCTGAAGCTCGGCAGCACGCGCGGCATCAGCGCATAGGTGGCCGAGCCGACGAAGCCCACGCGCAGCGTGCCGGCCTCGCCGCGTGAGGCGGCCTGCGCGGCCAGCGCGAACTGCTCGGTGTGGAACACCGCGCGCCGCGCGTTCTCCAGAGCGGCAGCCCCGGCCGGCATGAGCTCGGTGCCGCGCCGGTTGCGCACGAACAGCGGCACGCCCACCTGTTCTTCGAGCCGCCGTATGGAGGCCGACAGCGGCGGCTGCGCCATGTGCAGCCGCTCGGCCGCGCGATGGAAGTTGAGCGTTTCGGCCAGGGCGAGAAAGTGGCAAAGCTGGCGTGTGTCCATGATCTCCAAAAGGTATCACAGAGCGGGAATTTGATATTGGACGGCATGGCCTGCGCTTCCCAGAATGGGCGCCAGGAGACAAACAGACGATGCTTCCCTTGCAGGGCGTGAAGGTGCTCGACCTTTCGAGCGTGGTGTTCGGACCGTTGGCGAGCCAGACGCTTGCCGACTACGGTGCCGAGGTGATCAAGATCGAGCCGCCCGAGGGCGACTCCACCCGCCACACCGGCCCGGCCACCGAGGCCGGCATGTCGGCCGTGTTCCTCGGCAGCAACCACAGCAAGAAGAGCGTGGTGCTCGACCTCAAGCGTCCCGCCGCGCGCGAGGCGCTGATGGCGCTGCTGGCCGGTGCCGACGTGTTCATGCACAGCATGCGCCCGCAGAAGCTGGCGGCGCTGGGCATAGACCCCGAGACGCTCATGCAGCGCTTTCCGCGGCTGGTGTACGCCGGCTTGCACGGCTTTGCGCAGGGCGGGCCTTACGCGGGGCGGCCGGCCTACGACGATGTGATCCAGGGCATGTCGGGCCTGTCGGCGCTGATGGCGCAGCAGGGCGGCGAGGCGCGCTACCTGCCCACCATCGCGGCCGACAAGACCTGCGCGCTGGTCGGTGCGCAGGCCATCCTCGCGGCGCTGTTCCAGCGCGAGCGCACGGGGCGCGGCTGCTTCGTGGAGATACCGATGTTCGAGACCATGGTGGCCTTCAACCTTGTGGAGCACATGTACGGGCGGCACTTCGAGCCGCCGCTCGCGCCGGCCGGCTACCCGCGGGTGCTCACGCCGTGGCGGCGTCCGTGGCGCACGGCCGACGGGCACATCTGCATGATGCCGTACACCACCCAGCACTGGCAGCGCTTCTTCACCGAGGTGGGCGAGCCCGCCATGGCCAGCGACCCGCGCTTCGCCGACATGGCGGCGCGCACGCAGCACATCGGCGACCTGCTGGAGCTGGCCGGCAGCTTCGTGGCGAGCGGCACCACGGCCCACTGGCTCGCCACCTGCGAGCGGCTGGAGATCCCGGCCGCGCCCATCGGCCGGCTCGACGATCTGCCCGACGACCCGCACCTGGTGGCGACCGGCTTCTTCACCGAGCTCGAAGACCCCCGCATGGGCTCGATGCGCTTCCCCGGCGTGAGCGTGAAATTCGACGGCGTGCGGCCCCCCGTGCGCATGCCGCCGCGCCTGGGTGAGCACACCCGCGAAAGCCTTGCCGCGGCCGGCTGGTCCGGCGCACAGATCGACAGCCTCATGGAGACCCCGCGATGACCGACTTGCCCCAGTTCTCACCCGAACACCGCGCGCTGCCCCGCCTGGGCCAGGGCTTCGTCTGGCAGGACCTTGCGGTCGGCCAGCGCCTGCGCACCTTCCGCCGCACCGTGACCGAAACCGACCTCGTCAACTTCATCGGCGTGACCGGCATGCTGGAGGCGATCTTCATCGATGCCGACTACGAAGGCAGCGCCATCGCCGGCCGCCCGGTGCCGGCCGCGCTCACCTACACGCTGATCGAGGGCTTCATCCTGCAGACCATGATCCAGGGCACGGGCCTGGCGATGCTGGAGCTGGTGCAGAAGATCCACGCGCCCGTGCTGGTGGGCGACAGCATCGAGGCCGTCGTCGAAGTGACCGGCATCCGCCCGACGTCGAAGGGCGGGCGTGCCATCGTCGATTCGCGCATCGAGGTCTTCAACCAGCACGGCCGCTGTGTCATGCACTACGACGCGCGCCGCCTGCTCGCGGGCCGCGCGGATTTCGCAAGTGGCGCGCACTGATTTCGAACGACACGTAACCACAACGGAGACAAAAGACATGCATGCATCCCGCTTCCCCACGCGGCGTCGGCTGGCGCTCGCCACGGCCGCCGCGCTGCTCGGCCTTGCCGCCCCGGGCGCTTTCGCGCAGGGCGCCGCCTACCCGGCCAAGCCCATCACCATGATCGTGCCGTTCCCGCCGGGCGGCCCGACCGACCTGGTCGCGCGCGTGCTTGCGCAGAAGCTCGGCGAGCAGATGGGGCAGACCGTGCTGGTGGACAACCGCGGTGGCGCCAACGGCAACATCGGCGCGCAGTTGGTGGCCAAGGCCCCGGCCGACGGCTACACCGTGCTCTACAACACCTCGTCGATCACGCTGAGCCCGGCGCTCTACAAGAGCGTGTCGTACGACGTGCAGAAAGACTTCGCTCCCGTGGCGCTGGTGGCCGTGGTGCCGCTCGCGCTCGTCGTGCATCCGTCCATTCCGGCCAACACCGTCAAAGAGTTCGTGGCCTACGCCAAGGCGCATCCGGGCAAGCTCTCGTACGGCTCGGCGGGCAACGGCAACGTCACGCACCTGGGCGCCTTCCAGTTCGTGCAGGCCAACGGCCTGGAGGCCACGCACGTGCCCTACAAGGGCAGCGCGCCGGCCGACGTCGACCTGGTGGGCGGGCAGATCCAGTTCATGACCGACACCGTCAACTCGGTGATGAGCTTCGTGCGCGACAAGCGCATGAAGATGCTGGCCGTGACCACGGCCAGGCGCATGACCTTGTTTCCCGACGTGCCCACGCTGGCCGAGTCGGGCATGCCGGGCTTCGAGGTAGGGGCATGGCAAGGCGTGATGGTGCCCGCGGGCACGCCGCCGGCCGTGGTCGACAAGCTCAACGCCGAGATCGTCAAGGCGCTGAAGTCGCCCGACGTGCGCGACCGCCTGGCGCTGCAGGGCGCCGAGCCGCTGGGCTCCACGCCGCAGGAGTACGGTGCCTACGTGAAGAAGGAACTGGCCCGTTGGGCCGGCGTGGTCAAGGCCACGGGCGTGACGCTCGATTGAAGGCGCCGCACATGACATTTCCCACCAAGCTCATCGCGCCGTTGCTGGCACTGGCGGCCGTGTTCGGCGCGGGCCCCGCAGCGGCGCAGACGGCGGCGGACTTTCCGTCGAAGCCCATCAAGTTCGTCGTGCCGTTCCCGCCCGGCAGCGGCACCGACACCTCGGCGCGCTACTTCAGCCGCAAGCTCACCGAACTCACCGGCCAGCCGGTGGTGGTGGAGAACAAGCCCGGCGCCAACGGTTTCATCGCGGTGAAGGCGGTGCTCTCCGCGCCGGCCGACGGCTACACCGTGTTCGTCGGCAGCAACTCGACGCTGGCGGTGAACGTGGCGCTGTTCAAGTCGCTGCCCTACGACCCGGTGGCCGACCTGGCGCCGCTCACCATGATGATGCGTTCGCCCGCGCTCGTGGTGGTGCCCGGCGACTCCGAATACAAGACGCTGGCCGACCTCATTGCGGGCGCCAGGGCCAGGCCCGGCGTGCTGAACTACGGCGCGGGCTCGGCCGGCTACCAGCTGATGTCCGAGCTGTTCAACGACGCGGCCAAGGTGCACACGGCGCATGTGCCTTTCAAGGGCGCGGGCGAGGCGGTCATCGCGGTGGTCTCGGGCACGGTGAACATGGCCTTCGCCGAGATCACCAGCGTGCAGGAGCTGGCCAGGTCGGGCAAGGTGCATGCGCTTGCCGTGGCGGCCGACAAGCGCATTCCCGCGTTGCCTTCGGTGCCCACCGCCAGCGAGGCCGGCCTGCCGGGCTTCGCGGCCTACACCTGGGTCGGCGCGATGGTTTCTTCGAAGACGCCGAAGGCCGAGACCGACAAGCTGGCAGCCTTGCTGACGAAGATCGAAACCATGCCCGAGACGCGCGAGTTCTACGAACGCATCGGCGCCGAGGTGATGCGCGGCGGGCCCGAGGAAATGCGTGCCTTCCAGGCCGCGGAAATCCAGCTGTGGAAGCGCATTGCGGTCAAGGCCAATGTCGAGCAGCAGTAAGGAAGCGCCGATGAAAAACCCGCACGCACAACCTTCGCCAGGCGCGCTGTCGCACATCCGCGTGCTCGACCTGTCGCGCGTGCTGGCCGGGCCCTGGGCCAGCCAGACGCTGGGCGACCTGGGCGCGGAGGTCATCAAGATCGAGCGGCCCGGGCGCGGCGACGACACGCGCCTGTGGGGGCCGCCCTTCCTGAAAGACCGCGAGGGCGAAGACACGCGCGACTCGGCCTATTACCTCTGCGCCAACCGCAACAAGAAGTCGGTCGCCATCGACTTCACCACCGCTGCGGGCCAGGCGCTGGTGCGAGAGATGGCCCAGCGCTGCGACGTGGTCATCGAGAACTTCAAGGTCGGCAGCCTCGCGCAGTACGGGCTCGACCACGCGTCGCTGCATGCGGTCAACCCGCGGCTGGTGTATTGCTCAATCACCGGCTTCGGCCACACGGGGCCGTATGCGCAGCGAGCGGGCTACGACTTTCTCATGCAGGGCATGGGCGGGCTCATGAGCATCACCGGCCGCGCCGACGGGGAAGAGGGCGCGGGCCCGATGAAGGTGGGCGTGGCGCTGACGGACATCCTCACGGGGCTGTATGCGAGCACCGCCATCCTGGCCGCGCTGCAGTCGCGCGACCTCACGGGCGTGGGCCAGCACATCGACCTGGCGCTGCTCGACGTGCAGGTGGCCTGCCTTGCCAACCAGGGCATGAACCACCTGTACGGCGGATCGCCCGGGCGCATGGGCAACGCGCACCCGAACACCGTGCCGTACCAGGACTTTCCGACGCGAGACGGCTTCATGATTTTGGCCATCGGCAACGACGGGCAGTTCGGCAACTTCTGCCGCGCGGTCGGGCATGCGGAGTGGGCCGACGATGCGCGCTTCAAAACCAACGCCGACCGCATCGCCCACCGCACGGTGCTGATCGCGCTGATGCGCGAGCTCACCGTCACGCGCGGCGCCGCCGAGTGGATCGCGCTGTTCGAGCAGGTGGGCGTGCCCTGCGGGCCCATCAACACCATCGCCGATGTGTTCGAAGATCCGCAGGTGAAGGCGCGCGGCACGCAGATCCGCATGACGCATCCGGTGGCGGGCGAGATTCCGCTCGTGGCCAGTCCGCTGCGCATGTCGCGCACGCCGGTGCAGTACCGCCGGGCGCCGCCGCTGCTGGGCCAGGACACGCGCGACGTGCTGGCCGACGTGATGGGCATGGCGCCGGAGGCGATTGCCGAATTGATTCAACAAGGAGTGGTCGCATGAGCGCGCTGACCTCGCTGTCGATGACCGCGATCCCGCCCGAAGACGAGGCGCTGCGCGCGCCCGTGCGGGCCTTTCTTTCCGATGCGCTCGCCCACGTGCCCGCGCACGTTCGCGCCAAGTCGTGGTCGGGCTATGACGCCGCCTTCAGCCGCGAACTCGGCCGGCGCGGCTGGCTCGGCATCACGCTGCCGAAGGAATACGGCGGCGGCGGGCGCAGCGCCTTCGCGCGCTATGTGCTGGTCGAAGAATTCTTGAACTTCGGCGCGCCCGTCGGTTCGCACTGGATCGCCGACCGCCAGAGCGGGCCGCTCATCCTGAAGTACGGCACCGAGGCGCAAAAGCGCTTCTACCTGCCGCCCATTTGCCGCGGCGAGTCGTTCTTCTGCATCGGCATGAGCGAGCCGAACGCCGGCTCCGACCTGGCCAGCGTGCGCACCCGCGCCGTGCGTACCGCCGAAGGCTTCACGCTGAACGGCCAGAAGATCTGGACCACCAACGCGCACCACTGCCAGTACATGATCGCGCTCGTGCGCACCTCGGGCGACGCACAAGACAGGCAGAAGGGCCTGTCGCAGGTCATCGTCGACCTGGGCCTGCCGGGCGTGACCGTGCGGCCCATCACCGACCTGTCGGGCGACTCGCATTTTTGCGAGGTGTTCTTCGACAACGTGGCGCTCGCACCCGACGCGCTCATCGGCGAAGAGGGCAAGGGCTGGGAGCAGGTGACGGCCGAGCTGGCCTTCGAGCGCAGCGGGCCCGAGCGGCTGTTCTCCAGCATCGTGCTGTTCGACGAGTGGCTGGCCTTCGTGCGCACCGAGGCCGGCCGCACGCCCGCATCGGTGCGGCTGGCCGGCAAGATACTGAGCCAGCTCGCACCGCTGCGCGCCATGTCGCTCGCCGTCACCGAGAAGGTGGCGCAGGGCGGCAGCCCCATCGTGGAGGCCGCGCTCGTCAAGGACCTGGGCACCGCCGTGGAGCAGCTCATTCCCGCGGCCATTGCAGACGACCTGTACGGGCGCGACGGGCAGCACGTTCCGCTCGAACTGCTGCGCACGCTCGACTACGTGACGCAGGTGGCGCCGTCGTTCTCGCTGCGCGGCGGCACGCGCGACATCCTGCGCGGAATGATCGCGCGCGGCCTCGGCCTGCGTTGACACCACAAGGACCACAGACGATGGATGACATCTACATCGACGCCCTGCGCGGCGTACTCACCGACCGCTGCACGCTGCAGGCCGTGCGCGGCATCGAAGGCGGGCAATCGGCGCAAGCGCTGTGGGAGGCCATCGAGGAATCGGGCTTCGCCGATGCGCTGCTGCCCGAGGCCGAAGGCGGCGCGGGCCTCTCGCTGGCCGATGCCTTTCCCCTGCTCGAACTCTGCGGCGCCTTCGTGGTGCCCGTGCCGCTGGCCGAGACCATGGTGGCGCGCTTGCAGCTGACGCAGGCGGGCGTGCCACGGCCCGGCGGCAGCATCGCGCTGGCGCAGGGCCGGCTGCAGGGCGACGGCACGCTGGTGTGCGAGCGCGTGAGCTTCGGCCGCGTGGCCGACTGGGTGCTGGTGGGGTTGGAGTTGGAGTTGGGGCTGGGCAAGACCTGCCTGCTGCTGCCGGTGGATGCGGCAGCGTCGGCCGCCGCCGTCGCGCCGCTGGACGCCACGCTGTCGTGGTCTGCGCCCGCGCAGGCCGCCGCGTTGCCGGTGCCGGGTGTGGCCGACGTGCGCGTGCCGCTGGCCTGCGTGCTCGCCGCGCAGCTCGCCGGCGTGCTCATGAGCGTGTTCACGCGCACGCTGCAGTACGCCAACGACCGCAACCAGTTCGGCCGGCCCATCGGCAAGTTCCAGGCCATTCAACACCAGCTGGGCGTGATTTCCGAGCACGCCTTCGCCGCCCGCATGGCCGCGCAGATGGGCTGCAGCGCCGACCCGTTGCGCGTGGCCATCGCCAAGGCGCGCACCAGCGAGGCCGCGCTCGAAGTGGCGGCGCTGAGCCATTCCATCCACGGCGCCATCGGCTTCACCGAGGAGTTCGACCTGCAGCTGTACACGCGCCGCCTGCACGCCTGGCGCCAGGCGGGCGGGTCGGAGTCCTACTGGCACGACGTCGTCGGCACCGCGCTGGTGGACCACAGCCAGGGCCTTGCGCTCGACCTCGTGCGCGCCACCACCGACCTTGCTTGAAAAGAGAACCCCCATGACGACGTTTTTGAAGTCCGAGCGCGACGGCGCCATCCTCACGCTGACCATGAGCCAGCCCGAAACGCGCAACGCGCTCACGGGCAACACAGCGGTCGACGAGATCGTGCAGGCCTGCGCGCAGGTCACGCTGGACCGCAGCATCCGCGTGGTGGTGCTTACCGGTGCCGGCCCCGTGTTCAGCTCGGGCGGCAACGTGAAGGACATGCAGCGCTATGAAAAGCAGGGCCTTTCGCCCGAGGTCATTCGCGAGGAGTACCGCAACGGCATTCAGCGCCTGCCCAGGGCGCTCTACAACCTCGACGTGCCTGTGATCGCGGCGGTGAACGGTGCGGCCATCGGCGCGGGCATGGACCTGACCTGCATGTGCGACATCCGCATCGCGTCGGACAAGGCGACCTTCGCCGAGAGCTTCGTCAAGGTCGGCATTGTGCCGGGCGATGGCGGCGCGTGGCTGCTGCCGCGCGTGGTGGGCATGTCGAAGGCGTCGGAAATGGCGTTCACCGGCGACCTGCTCACGGCGCAGGAAGCACTGGCCTGCGGCCTGGTGTCGCGCGTGGTGCCGAATGAGCAGCTGATGGCAGAAAGCCTGAAGCTCGCCGCGCGCATCGCCGCCAACCCGGGCGGCGTGCTGCGCATGACCAAGCGGCTGCTGCGCGAAGGGGAGCGCAGCACGCTCGAGTCGCTGCTCGAGATGTCGGCGGGCTACCAGGCCATTGCGCACATGACCGGCGACCACCGCGAAGCGGTGCGCGCCTTCGTGGAAAAGCGCAAGCCGGTGTTCGGCAACGATTGAGCGCGCGCCGGGCGCACACGCTTGAAGCGGTGCGGCCGGCGCCGCGGGGTCAGGCGATGTCGAACCGGTCGAGGTTCATCACCTTGGTCCATGCGGCCACGAAGTCGGCAACGAACTTGTCCTGCGAATCGGCGCTGCCGTAGGCCTCGGCGATGGCGCGCAGTTGCGCGTTCGAGCCGAAGACCAGGTCGGCGCGTGTGCCGGTCCACTTGAGTTCGCCCGACTTGCGGTCGCGCCCTTCGTACTGCGCGTTGTCGCCCGAGGCCGGCTTCCATTCCGTGCCCATGTCGAGCAGGTTCACGAAGAAGTCGTTGCTCAGCGCGCCCGGCTTGCCGGTGAACACGCCGTGCTTGCTCTGGCCGACGTTGGCATCCAGCACGCGCAGGCCGCCGACCAGCACCGTCATTTCAGGCGCCGTGAGCGTGAGCAGCTGTGCCCGGTCGACCAGCAGCACTTCGGCTGGCACGCTGAAGCGCGCCTTGGTGTAGTTGCGAAAGCCGTCCGCGGCGGGTTCCAGCGGCGCGAAGGAGGGCACGTCGGTCTGCGCCTGCGAGGCGTCGGCACGGCCCGGCGTGAACGGCACCTTGATCTCGCGGCCCGCGTTGCGCGCGGCCTGCTCCACACCGGCGCCACCGGCCAGCACGATCAGGTCGGCCAGCGAGATCTGCTTGCCACCCGATTGCGCCGCGTTGAACTCGCCGCGAATGCCTTCCAGCACCTGCAGCACCTTGGCCAGCTGAGCGGGCTCATTGACGGCCCAGTCCTTCTGCGGTGCCAGGCGAATGCGCGCGCCGTTGGCGCCGCCGCGCTTGTCGGAGCCGCGGAAGGTCGAGGCCGAGGCCCAGGCGGTTGCCACCAACTGCGCCGGTGTGAGGCCCGAGGCCAGCACCTTCTGGCCCAGCGCCGCGACGTCGTGCGCGTCGACCCGTGCATGGTCGACCGCGGGAATCGGGTCTTGCCAGATCAGCTCTTCGGCCGGCACTTCCGGGCCGAGGTAGCGCACGCGCGGCCCCATGTCGCGGTGCGTCAGCTTGAACCAGGCGCGGGCGAAGGCGTCGGCGAACTGATCGGGGTTTTCGAGGAAGCGGCGCGAAATCTTTTCGTAGGCCGGATCGATGCGCAGCGACAGGTCGGTGGTGAGCATGGTCGGCGCAAGGCGCTTCGACGGGTCGTGCGCATGCGGAATGGTGCCGGCACCGGCGCCGTCCTTGGCCACCCACTGGTGGGCGCCCGCGGGGCTCTTGGTGAGCTCCCATTCGAAGCCGAACAGGTTCTCGAAGAAGTTGTTGCTCCACTTCGTGGGTGTGGTGGTCCACGTCACTTCCAGGCCGCTGGTGATGGTGTCGCCGCCCTTGCCGGTGCCGAAGCTGTTCTTCCAGCCGAAGCCCTGGGCCTCGATGCCGGCCGCCTCGGGTTCGTGCGCCACATTCGACGCCTCGGCCGCGCCATGGGTCTTGCCGAAGCTGTGGCCGCCGGCGATGAGCGCCACGGTTTCCTCGTCGTCCATGGCCATGCGTGCGAAGGTGTCGCGGATGTCGCGCGCCGCGGCCAGCGGGTCGGGGTTGCCGTCCGGGCCTTCGGGGTTCACGTAGATCAGGCCCATCTGCACGGCAGCCAGCGGGTTCTCCAGGTCACGCGTGTGCGGCACCTTGCTGTCGTCGTCCTTCACGAGCACACCGCGGTCCTTGTCGACGCCGGGCGAGCCTTGTGCGTAGCGCACGTCACCGCCGAGCCAGGTCTTCTCGCGGCCCCAGTACACGTCCTGGTCGGGTTCCCACACGTCCGCGCGGCCACCGGCGAAGCCGAAGGTCTTGAAGCCCATGGTCTCGAGCGCGACGTTGCCCGTGAGGATCATCAGGTCGGCCCACGAAATCTTCTTGCCGTACTTCTGCTTGATCGGCCAGAGCAGGCGGCGGGCCTTGTCCAGGCTCACGTTGTCGGGCCAGCTGTTGAGCGGTGCGAAGCGCTGCTGCCCGCGACCGGCGCCGCCGCGGCCGTCGCCGATGCGGTAGGTGCCGGCGCTGTGCCAGGCCATGCGGATGAACAGCGGGCCGTAGTGGCCGAAGTCGGCCGGCCACCAGTCCTGCGAGTCGGTCATCAGCGCGGCCAGGTCTTTTTTGACAGCGGCCAGGTCGAGGCTCTTGAACTCGGTGGCGTAGTCGAAGCCGATGCCCATCGGGTCGGACTTGGACGAGTGCTGGTGCAGCAGGTCCACGCGCAGTTGCTCGGGCCACCAGTCGCGGTTGGTGGTGCCGGCGCCTGCGGCCTGGCTGAAAGGACACTTGGCTTCGGTCTTGTCACTGCTCATGGGGGTTCTCCTGGTGTGTGCTGTGGGGACCGGCAAATTCTCTGACAGATGCCGGCTTCAGGCGAATAGAACCATTTAATTCCAGTGATAGCGGGACCGCCGTCTGGCTGTAAAAGAGAAGACTTGTTTCTGCACTTGCCCGCGAACGCGAATGACCTCATCCGATCGACCTCGACACGCGCCACCACGTCTCACGTCCTACTTCTGGAGTGGCGACTCCATTCGCAGCCGGGACGTGAGCAATGTCGTGCTGTCGGGCACGCTCGACGTGCCCGAGCCGCCCGCGCGCCTGGTGGCGGACTGGGAGCGTGACATCGCTTCGCGCCTGGCCCTGGAACCGGGCGACGTGGAAGAACTGCCCCTGGCCCGCGCACGCATGCGCTGGCCGGACTACGGGCACTGCGTGCAGGCTGCGTCCGACTGGACGCGCACTCTGGGCCTGCCGGACGTGCTGGCCGCCAGCGACGTCGCCCTCATGGCCTGCCGCGGCGCGCGTTATCACCACGACGGCGAGCAATACGGCGGCGCGGCCTTCTGCAATCTCTTCCTGAGCGAGGACAAGGGCCTCGACCTGCATTTTCCCGGCGCGGGCGTTCGCATGCCCCTGACCCGGGGCACGGCCGTGGTGTTCGACACCGGGCAGCCCCATGCCGTGGTCCGGCGCGGCGCCAGCGGCTTCGATGCGGCCGATTTCGCACCCGGCCAGGACTGCACCCTGGTGTTCCTGACCTGGGAGCTTCCGCTCGAAGACACCGCCGCGGGCCGCGCGCTCCGGGTCCCCTTCGACACCGACCCCGCCACCGCGCTGCAACTGGGCGAAGAGCAGGTCTGGCTGAACAGCGCCCGGGCCATCGTGTGCCCTGAATCCGGCATGTGGCGCCCTGCCGACTGACGGATGTCATACTCCCCAGCCCCCCTATAACTCGCCAGAAGCCCGCTGAATGGAAAACGAAGTCGATCCCCAGGTACTCGCTGTCATCAATGAAAAGCGATTGTCCGGACCACGGCTCACCCCCGTCGAAATCGTTGCCAAGATGGGTGTGTTCGACGCCCGCGAAAAGCCGTTCGACCACGCCTGGCTCGCCACGGGCGACAACGTCATCGCCACCATCTGGGCCGAATGGGTGAGCGTGGGCACCGGCGGACGCTGGTTCTGCCTCGAGCCGCTCGACGTGCAGCGCCGTGCCGACGGCGGCGCGCGCAGCGCCCACCAGGTGCAGCGCGCCAAGGACCGCCTGTCGTTGCTCAAGCGCACCTGGGACGCAGGCACGGGCTTTCGCGCCGTGGTGCAGACCAACCGCATCGCCATCGTCGAGCTCGAGAGCAACAAGGACGCCAAGGTGTCCACGCGCGTGCGCGACGAAGACGAATGGCACGTGGCCAGCTGGGAACTCGACGACAAGCTGGCCGTGCTCGTGCGCGGCCCGCGCGGCTGGGTTCCGAGCCACGAAGAAATCAAGACCGCCAAGGCGCGCAGCAACGTGCCGGAGCCCGAAGTGCTGGCCCCGGTGGTGGCCAGCCAGGCCTCGCAGGAAGAAATTTTGTCTGCCGCGCTCGCTTTCGTGACGCGCCATTTCAAGGGCTACGGCTACAAGGCCGAGAACGTGAGCGAGCAGAACCTCGGCTACGACCTCGAAGTGTCGAACTCGAAGGGCGCGACGCTTCTCCGGGTCGCGGTGAAGGGCACGGGCTCGGGCGTGTCGAGCTTCCAGCTTACCGCCGAAGAACGCACCACGCTGGCCCGCGAGCCGCTGTGGCGCCTGATCGTGGTGCTGGACGCCCTCGGCCCGACGGCGCAGCACAAGGTCTTCAAGGCCACCGAGATCAGCTCGGCGCCGGGGTACGACCCGCTGGGTTGAACGGCTCCAGCGTTCGATAGAGCAACAACGCCCCGCATTGCGGGGCGTTGTTGCTTCTGCCGAGTGCCTCCGGAAGGATTGACCCCTCACCGCTGCGGCATATCCTTCACCGAATACCCCAGGCTGACCGTCGCATCGTCCGGAATCGCAGGCATCGTCGCATTCCATGCTGCCCAGTCCGCCCGCATCGCGGCGAGCCGTTCGGGTTCCTTCCTGGCCAGGTTCGCCCGCTCCCGTTCATCCGCGGGAATGTTGAACAGGTATTCGTTCCCGTCCACCTTCAGGTACTTCCAGTCCCCATCGCGCAGGGCTTCCTGCCCCCGGTGGTTCATGCGCCAGTGCAGCGGCCGGCGGAAGCTTTTCGTCGCGTCCTTCAGCACAGGCATCAGCGACACGCCGTCCAGCGGGTAGGCCGGGTCGGCCGACACGCCGGCCGCGTCGAGCATGGTCGCGGACCAGTCCATCGTCATGCACAGCTGCGTGCTCTCGCCGCCCTTGCCGATCACGGCGGGCCAGTGCGCGATCCATGGCACGCGGATGCCGCCTTCGGTCAGGTCCATCTTGCCGCCCACCAGCGGCCAGTTGTCCGAGAAGCGCTCGCCGCCGTTGTCGCTGGTGAACACCACCAGCGTGTTCTGCGCGATGCCGTGCTTTTCCAGCGCGGCCATGAGCCAGCCGATGCCTTCGTCCATGTGATGGATCATGCGGCGGTACACGTGGATGTTGCCGCCGGCCAGGTCGAACAGGTTGTCCTTGATGGTGGGCGCCTTCTCGGCGTCGTCGCGCGTTTCCCACGGCCAGTGCGGCGCGGTGTAGTGCAGGCTCAGGAAGAACGGAGCGTCTTGCTTGGCCATGCGCTCGACGTAGTCGACCGCGCGCTTCGAAAGAATGTCGGTCAGGTAGCCGTCTTCCTTCTTGTCTTCCTCGCCGAACCACAGGTCGTGTCGGCCGGTGGAGTCGCAGTGGGTGAAGTAGTCGACGCCGCCCGACATGGGCCCGAAGAATTCGTCGTAGCCCGAGCGCAGCGGCCCGAAGCTGGGCGGGTAGCCCAGGTGCCATTTGCCGATGAGCGCGGTCTGGTAGCCGCTGGCCTTCAGCAGCGACGGCAGCGTGGGGTGGTCGGTCGGCAGGCCGAGCGTGGTGCTGCCGCGGCTCTTGCTGTTGATGGGCTCCTCGGCCGCGCCGCGCAGGCGGTACTGGTAGCGCGCGGTGATCATGCCGAAGCGCGTGGGCGAGCACACGGGCGAGTTCGCGTAGCCCTGCGTGAGCTTCAGCCCGTTGGCCGCCAGGCCGTCGAGCACGGGCGACACGGGGCCGAACGCGGCGTCGCGCCCGCCGTAGCAGCCCAGGTCGGCATAGCCGAGGTCGTCGGCAACGATGAAGATGATGTTGGGTCGTGTCATGTCTCTGCGGATGTTGGGGGGCTCAAGGCTGGTAGCCGGACTTCTGCACCACGGGCGCCCACTGCGCGCGGTAGGCCTTGAGCATCGCGGCGGTCTGCGCCTGCGTGCTGACCACCGGCGTCATGCCGGAGTCCTTGAACTTGCGTTGCGTGTCCGGGTCCTGCATGACTTCGCGGATGGCCGTGGCCAGCTGCTCGACCTTGGCCTTGGGCATGCTGGTCGGCGCGAAGAAGGTGTTCCAGCCGGTGGCGGACAGGTCGAGGCCGGCTTCCTTGAAGGTGGGAATGTCCGGCGCGAACGGCGAGCGCTTGGCACCCGACAGTGCCAGGATGCGCAGCTTGCCCGCCGCATGCTGCGGCAGCACCACGTCTTCGGTGTCCACCGCCATGGGCACCTGGCCGCCGATCAGGTCGTTCAGCAGCGGAGCGGAGCCGCGGTAGCCGATCACCTGCGTCTGCACCTTGGCTTTTTCGCCGACCATCAGGCCGAAGAAGTGCGGCAGGCTGCCGGTGGCGGGCACGCCCACGTTGGCCTGCGCGGGGTTGGCGCGCATCCAGGCGAGCAGGTGGCTCAGTTCGCGCACGGGCAAGGTGGGCGACACGGCCAGCGCGAAGTCGTAGTCGTTGACGTGCGACACGGGCACGAAGTCGCGCTCGGCGTCGTAGTTGTTGTCCTTGAAGACCAGCGGCGCGACCACCATCACGGCGGGGTTGGCGAGCATCAGCACGTTCTGGTTGGCGGGCGTGATCTTCACCTGCTGCGCTGCCAGGCGCCCGCCCGCTCCGGGCTTGTTGTCGACCACCACCGGCACGCCCAGCTTGGCCGAGAGCTTGTCGCCCACGATGCGCGCCACGCGGTCGGTGGCGCCGCCGGGGGCGTAGCCGACCACGAGGTGCAGGGGGGTCTCGAGCTTGGCCTGCGCGGCGGCGCCGGTGGCGAAAGCCGCCGTGGCGGCGGCGATGGCCAGCAGGCCGACCAGACGGCGCGTCATGCGCGGGGTGGACAGGGAGGACGGGATGGAGGTCGGGTTCGTCAGCATGATGGGCAGGTCCTGGTCTTCGTCGTTCGGGCGGTGGCCGGTGAGTGTGGCCGCGAGGTCCGCGGTTGCGGACCATTCTGAAGACGCGGCATCTGATTGTTCAAATCAACCATTGCCCGGGTTAACCCGAAGGTGTCAATCGACCTTCATGCCTGTTGCTTTCACGATGCGCCCGTAGCGCGCCTGGCTCGCGGCGAGGTGCTCGCTGGCGGCATTGCCGGTCTCGCCGAGCGCCACCATGTCGAGCGAGGCGAGGCGCGACTTGACCTCGGGCAGGGCCATGGCCTTTTGCAGCGCCTGGCGCAGCGTCTGCATCACCGGTTCGGGCGTGGCCGCGGGCACCATGGCGACGTAGAGCACCTCGAACTCCAGGTCCTTCAGGCCCAGCTCGCCCACGGTGGGCACCTGCGGCAGCAGCGGCGAGCGCTGCTTGCCGGTGACGGCCAGCGCGCGCAGCTTGCCCGACTGCACCTGCGGCAGCAGGCCCGGCGTGGCGAGGATGCCGGCCTGCACCTCGTTGCCCATCAGCGCCAGCACCGCGGGCGCGTTGCCCTTGTAGGGCACGTGCGTGATCTTCGCGCCCGTTTCTGTGGCGAAGATTTCCGCGGCAATGTGGCCCGGGCTGCCGTTGCCGGCCGAGCTGAAGGTGGCGGGCTCGGCCCTGGCCTGCGCGATGAACTCGGGCAGCGTCTTGGCCTTCACGCCGGAGGCCACGCCGAAACTCAGGCCCGAGGAGCTGAAGATCATCAGCGGCTTCAGGTCCTTCGCGGCGAAGGGCATGGCCGCGTACAGGTGCGGGTTGATGGTGAAGGTGCTGTCGATGCCCAGCAGCACCGTGTAGCCGTCGGCCGGGCTCTTGGCGACCAGGTCGGCGCCGATGTTGCCGCCCGCGCCGGGTCGGTTGTCGACGATGAAGGGCTGCTTCAGGTCCTTTTGCAGCGCATCGGCCAGCGCGCGGGCCAGGATGTCGATGGGGCCGCCCGCCGGGAAGTTGGTGAGGAGCCTCACCGCCTTGGTGGGGTAGGGCACATCGGTCGCGCCGGCCGCGCCGGCGGGGTTGCCAAGGGACAGCGCTGCGCAGGCTGCCAGGGTGGCGATGGCAAGGCGGCGTGTGCCGCCGAAGGCGTTCAGGAGGCGGGGGGTCATGTGTCTCTCTTTGTGTTTCGGTATCTCGGGATCCGGGTATCGAAGGCAACTCTAGAAGGGCGGCGCGCGCTTCACAACTGAAAGCTCATCCGCCAGGTATTCCCTGTCGTTATATTTGAACGATGCCGCGCCAGAAGGAAACACCATGTCAGCCATGAACTTTGCACGCTTGAAGATGCGCCACCTGCAGTGCCTGGTGATGGTGGCGCAGGAGCGCAACCTGGTGCGCGCGGCCAGGGTGCTGTCGCTCACGCAGCCGGCGGTGTCCAAGACCGTGGCGGAACTGGAGGAAATCGTCGGGCGCCAGTTGCTGCTGCGGCGTCGCCGGGGCGTGGAGCTCACGCCGGCCGCCGAGGTGCTGGTGCGGCATGCCGTCTCGGCATTGCGCGGCCTGCGCGAAGGCCTGGGCCTGGCCATGGACCAGCCCGAGGCCGACCAGCTGCGCGTGGCCGTCGGCGCGCTGCCCAACATGGCGGGCGAGCTGCTGCCGCAAGCCGTGGCGCAACTGCACGCATCGCACCCGGCGGTGCGCGTGCGCGTGGCGAGCGGCACCAATGCGCAATTGATGACGCAGCTGCGCCAGGGCGAAATCGACCTGGTGCTGGGCCGGCTCGCGCAGGCTTCGGCCATGGCCGACCTGGCGTTCGAGCACCTCTACAGCGAGCCGCTGCTGCTGGTGGTGCGGCCCGGGCATCCGCTGGCGTCGCGGCGCAAGCCGACACTCGATGCGCTGGCGGCCTGCCCGCTGGTGCTGCCGGTGTCGGGCACGCTGATCCGGCACACGGCGGACGCCTTCCTCATCGCGCAAGGCATGGCATTGCCGAACCAGTTGGTGGAGGCGACCGACACCAGCTTTGCGGTCGGCCTGCTGCAGCGTTCGGAGGCGGTGTGGTTCGCACCGCAGGGCGCGGTGGAAGGGCTGCTCGCGCGCGGAGAACTCAAGCGCGTGGCAATAGCCACCGCCGGCACCGAAGGACCGGTGGGGCTCACCGTGCGGCGAACGCTCGAGTCCGGCGAAGGCGGCGAAGGCGGCAAAGGCGGTGAAGGCAGCGAAGGCGGCGGAGTGGGCGGAATGGGCGAGGGCGCGCGGCTGCTGATCGAGGAGATCCGCGCCATCGTGCGCAAGCGCAAGGCCTGATGTCGCGTCGCGGGTCGCTCAGGAGCTGATCTTCGGGTTCGGGTATTGGCAGCCCACTTCGACGCGACCCTTGAGCTTGCTCGCCACGATCCATGCGCCCTTGCCGGCCTCGCGCGCCAGGCCACGGCCGTCGACGCCGCGCAAGCCCAACTGACGCGCCACCGCATCGAGGTCGGTGCTGTCGGCGATTTCAAAAAAGGGGCGAAGTATCGGTCAGGTAACCTGCGGTGCCGGCGCGGCAGCATTCGACACCGCGCAGCTTTTCGCGCGTGCGCCGACAGACCATGAACGAAACCCCCAGCCTCCCCGATTCCCCCGCCGAACAACCCCAGCGCCAGTCGCTCGTCGATGCATTGCGCGGCTTCGCGCTGCTGGGCATCCTGGTGGTGAACATCGCCAGCTTCTCGTCGACCTACTACGGTGCGGGCGTGCCCGACCCGCTGGGCCTGTCGCTGGTGGAGCGTGGCGCGTCGTTCGTGCGCACCTTCGTGTTCGAGACCAAGTTCTACCTGCTGTTCTCGTTCCTGTTCGGCTACAGCTTCAGCTTGCAGATGCAGGCGGCGCAGCGCATCGGCGTGTCGTTCGCGCCGCGCATGGCGCGCCGGCTGCTGGGGCTGTGGGTGCTCGGCGTGGTGCATGCCGTGGTGCTTTATCACGGCGACATCCTCACCACGTACGCGGTGATCGGCGTGGTGCTGCTGATGCTGCGGCGGCGCGGCGATGTCTTGCTGGCGTGCCTCGCCATCGGGCTGGTGCTCGTCACGTCGTTGCTGTGGGCCGGCATCGGCTACCTGCTGGCGTTCGCCAACCTGTCGACGGACATGGGCGGTGCGTACGCAGAAGCGGGCAGGGCGCTGGCGGCCTACCGCGGCACGCCTGCCACGGTGATGGTTCAGCACGTGCGCGAGCTGACGCAGATCTGGTGGATCACCGTGCTGGTTCAGGCACCGACGGCGCTGGCCATGTTCTTCGCCGGGTTCATCGCGGGCCGGCGCGGGCTGTTCGTGAATGCCGAGGCGCACCGCGGCCTGTTCCGGCGCCTGCTGGTCTGGGGGCTGGTGATCGGCCTGCCGGGTGCTGCCGTCTATGCCTGGCCCTCGGCGCGCGTGGACCACTCGATCCGCGAGATCTACGGCCTTGCCGCGACGCTGCTGACCGCGCCGTTCCTGTCCGCCGCCTACGCGTGCGCGCTGGTGCTGTGGATGCTGGGCCCTCGCGGCCATGGGGTCGAGGGCCTGCTCGCGCCCGCCGGGCGCATGGCCCTGTCGAACTACCTGCTGCAGTCGCTGGTGTGCGCATGGCTCTTCCTGGCCTATGGCCTGCGGTGGATCGGCACCTTCGGGCCGCTCGCCACCACCGCCATTGCCTTCGCGATCTTCGCGTGCCAGCTGGTGCTGAGCCGCTGGTGGATGCGCCGCTTTGTCTACGGGCCGGTGGAGTGGGTCTTGCGCGCGTTCACGAATCTCGAGCTGCCGCCGATGCGGAAAAGGCCGGCGTCACCCGCTCAGCGCGCGAGCAGCGTCCAGAGCTGATACGCCGCAAAGGCCAGCAAGACGGCGCCCGACAGCCGGTTGATGAACCGCATGGCGCCTGCGCCGAGCTTGTGCCGCACCGACGCCACCGCTGTCGAAAGGCCGAGCCACCACAGTGCGGAGCCCAGGAACACGCCCAGCACCATCGTCGCCGCCGCACCGGCGCTGCCCACATGGCCGGTCGCGATGGACGCGAACACCGCAATGAACGAAAGGATCGTCATCGGGTTGGCCAGCGTCAGCACAAAGATCGACATCACCGCGTTCATCGCCTTCGACGGTGCGACCGCGTCCGGCGCCGCGCTGGCCGTGGTCGCGGCCGGCGCGCGAAGCAGCTGCACGCCCATCCATGCGAGAAACGCCGCGCCGCCCAGCGCCAGCGGCACGCGCGCCGCGACCATGCTCGAGACGACGGCCGACACGCCGAGCGCACCGATGGCTCCGTACACCGCATCGGCCAGCGCGGCGCCCAGCCCGCTGAGAAAGCCGATGCCGCGGCCGTGCGCCAGCGTGCGCTGGATGCACAGCAGCCCGATGGGCCCCACGGGCGCAGCGATGGAAAGCCCGATGACCAGGGCCTTGAGGAAGAGAGAGAAGTCCATGCCGAAATTGTCCCGCGCAGCCTAGCTGGAGAGAATGGCGAAACGCAGGCAGAACACCTTGTTCGCCTGAAATCGAGAGCCCATCGTCAACACCAGCCTGAAATTCATGGAAATCGACAGCAAGAACTGGCAGATCCTCGACGTGCTCCAGGTCGATGCACGCACTTCGCTCACGGCGCTGTCGAAGCAGGTGGGCCTGTCGGTGCCCTCGACGGCCGAACGCGTGAAGCGGCTGGAAGAAGCCGGCGTGCTCGACGGCTACCGCGCGCTGGTGCCGCCGCGCAAGGTCGGCTACACGGTGACGGCGCTCGTCGGCATCACGACCGCGCAGCCCGACAAGGCGCGGCTGCTGAAGCTGCTCAAGGGCAAGCACGAAGTGCTGGAGTGCCTCCACGTGACGGGGCAGGACTCGTATGTGCTCAAGGTGATTGCGCGCGACATCGAACACCTCGAAGCCTTCGTGAGCAGCATCAACCACCTGGGCGAGACGCGCACGTCGATCGTCATGTCGGTGCCGATTCCGGCGCGGGCCGTGGCGGCGCCTGCGGGCATGGCCGAGCTCAAGCCGGCGAAGCCGGCATAGACAGCTTCAATACACAGCCTCGATAGACAGTCTCATGCACGCGGCACCGGCCGCGACCACAGCCAGGCCAGCACCGTCGCCATGCACGCGATGGCCAGCACGGCGAGCCACGCGCGGTGCGCGGTGAACGACACGATCACCGCGCACACCGCCATGGTGATGGTCGCGCTCCACTTGGCGCGGCGGCTCACGGTGCGGCCGTTTTCCCAGTTGCGCAGCAGCGGGCCGAACAGGCGGTGGTTCAGCAGCCAGGCGTGCAGGCGCGGCGAACTGCGCGCGGCGGCCCATGCGGCCATCAGGATGAACACTGTCGTCGGCATGCCGGGCAGCACGACGCCGATGAGCCCCAGCACCAGGCACAGCACGGCAAAGGCGTACAGCAGGAGCCGCGTGAGCGGGGAGTTTCGTTCGGGGTCTGGCTTCAACGCGGCACTCTCGGGGTGATCGGGACCTGGCGATGGCCGATGGGGTTCGGCACGTTCGCCGGCCCCCGATTCTTCACCAGGTTGCGCCCTCGGGTTCAGCGCGGCGCCGCGGCCTTCAACGTGACCCAGTAGCGGGTGGACGTAGCCACGCGCACGGGCAGCGATTTTTCGACGAGCGACAGCGTGTGGTCGGTGTCGGTGAGGCTGAAGACGCCCGAGATGCGCAGGTCTGCCACCTCGGCGTCGCAGGCGATGCGACCGCGCCGGTAGGGCGCGAGCGCCTCGACCAGGTCACGCAGCTTCATGTCGCGTGCGACGAGCAGGCCGTCGGCCCACGCGTCGGCGTCGGCATCGAGCGTGCCGATGTCGTGCACGCCCTGCGCGTCGAGCCGGGCGCGCTGCCGGGCGTCGAGCGTGCGCGCCGCGGCGCCGGAGGCGGGGCGGATGCGCACGGCGTCCTCGAACACCTGCACCTCGCTGCCGTTGCCGTCCTTGCCGCCTTCACCGGCCAGCGCCACCGAGAAACGCGTGCCCAGCGCCTGGACGCGGCCGTCGCCGGTCTCGACGAAGAAGGGCCTGGACTGCGCCACGTCGGCGTCCGCGCCCGCGGTCGCCATCACGCGGCCCTGGCGCAGCACGATGCGGCGTTCGTTCGCGTCGAAGCGCACGTCGGCGCGCGTGGACGGGGCCAGCACGAGCACGCTGCCGTCGTCCAGTTCGACGCGCAGCTGCTCCCCCTGACCGGTGCTGTAGCCGGTCCGCGCGCGGCTCACCGGGTCCTGCGCCACGGCGAGCCACAGCGCAAGGCCGCCGCCGAGCACCACGGCCAGCGTGCGCACGGCGCGGCGGCGTGTCACGTTCCTGCGTGCGATGGGTGTCTGGACCGGGCGCCCGGTCGAAGGGGAAGACGCGCCGCGCATGAGGACCTCATGTAAGAAACAATTCTTAATGATAGGTGAGAATTGTTCTTATCTGATGGTTTTCGCCTGTCCCCCCAGGCCGCCTCGGGTTACTCGGCCGGTTCAGGCGGCCATCGCCCGCGGCTGTTCCCGTTCCTGCGGGCCGTCGCTTTCGATGCGCATCTTCGGCAGGAACTGCGGGTACGCGCGCTGCATGAAGTCGATCAGCCCTTCGCGCACGCTGCAGCGCAGGTCGAAGGCCAGGCTCGAGGTGGCCGCGGTGCACAGCACGCGAATCTGCATGGTGCGTTCGGTGGCGTCGGTCACGCGCAGGTTGAAGAAGCGGCCGTCCCACTCGGGCGCGGCCTTCACGATGCGCTCCACCTCTTCGCGCAGCGGCGCGAGCGGCATGCCGTAGTCGGCGTAGATGAACACCGCGCCCAGCAGTTGCGCCGAATGCCGCGTCCAGTTCTGGAACGGCTTCTCGATGAAGTAGGTGAGCGGCAGGATGAGGCGGCGCTCGTCCCAGATCTTGACCACCACGAAGGTGCCGGTGATTTCTTCCACGCGGCCCCATTCGCCCTCGACCACGAGCACGTCGTCGATGCGGATCGGCTGCGCCAGCGCAATCTGCAGCCCCGCGATGAGGTTGCTGAACACCGGCTTGGCCGCCAGCCCGGCCACGATGCCGATCACACCCGCCGAGGCCAGCAGGCTGGCACCCACCTGGCGCGCACCCGGAAAGGTCATGAGCATCATGGCGCCGCCGGCCACCAGCACCACCGTGGCGGCGGTGCGCGCCAGCACGCGGGTCTGCGTGAGCACGCGGCGCGCCTGCAGGTTGTCGGACACGTCCGAAGGGTTCTGCGCGAGCACGCCGTCGGCGAAGCCGCTGATGGCCTTTACCGCGAGCCAGGTGCTCGATGCGATGAGCAGCAAGCCGGTGAGGTGGCGCACGTTGCCGATGAAGCGAAGGTCGTCGGGCGCGCCCTGCCACACCACGTTGAGCGCCACCAGCGGCAGCACGAGCCGCGCCGCCGCGTTGCAGTTGACCACCATCGTGTGGATCGTCGGGGCAGGGCGGGTAATGCGCCGGAGCACCAGGCCGCCGATGCGGTGCACGAGAAGAGCCAGGGGAACCGCGATCAGGGCGGCAATCCATGTGCCGAACCAGGGGTGGGCGAGTATCTCTTTGGTCATCGGGCGGTGGTCGTGTTTGCTGTTTCCGTTGTCTCGTTCAGGGTTTGAAGAATGCGCGCCGCGTCGTCGCGCAGCTGCGTGGCCAGCGCCGTGGCCTGGTCGAGCCGGCGCAGCAGCCAGGGGCTGATGTCGTTGTCGAACGGGTCGGGCAAGGGAATGGGTCCGCCGACGGCGGTGGAACCAGCGCTCTCGGGTTGAGAGGGCCCGGTGGTGGGCAGAGTTCCGATGGCCGCTTCGATTCTTTGCGAGGTGCGGCTGATCGGGCCCACGATGTCGTCCGGCGTGAGGCGGTCGCGCCGCAGCACGAGCATCGACTTCACGGCGCTCAGCTGCGCGAGCAACTGGTAGCTGTGGGCCTGCAGGTGTTCGAGCGGTTCCAGCGGCGGCTGCACCGCGCGCGGTTCGGACAGCGAACGCTGCGTGGCCTGCACCAGCGCCGAGAGGCTGTCGTAGGCCTCGCGGCGCGCCAGGCGCCATTCGAGTTCGGGGCTGCTGTCGATGGCCTGCAGCTGGCCCAGGCCAAGCGCCAGGCGCGCATGGCGGGCCTGCGCTGTGAGCACGCGCGCCACCAGTGCCGGAATCTGCGTGCGTTCCCACGAGGGCAGCACGTAGCAGAAGCCCCAGGCCAGCGTGGCGCCGATGAGCGTGTCGGCAATGCGCTCGAACAGCGCGAAGATGGGCGCCACGCCCACGTTCAGCATGTGGGCCTGCACCAGGCCGAGCACGGTGGCTGCCACGGCGGTGATGAGGTAGCGGCGCACCGCGAAGCTGTGCGCAATGGCCTGTGCCACGGTCACGATCACCAGCAGCATCAGCGCGGACGGATGCCCCGACAGCAGCGCCACCGCGAGCACGCAGCCCAGCAGCGTGCCGGCCACCCGCGCGTTGCGGCGCTCCAGCGTCTGCGAGAGGCTGCCGCGCAGCACCACCACGATGGTCAGCAGGATCCAGTAGTCGTGCGAACCCCAGGGCATCGACACCGCGATGGCGTAGCCCGCCGCAATGGCCAGCGCTGCGCGAATGGCATGGCGCAGCGGCGGCTGGTCCCAGCGCCACAGCGTGAAGAAGGGGCGAAACGACCAGTCCGTTGGGCTCACGAACATCTGCCAGTTGGCGCGCACCACGGCCAGGTTGGGCTCGACGTCGCCGCGCGCCATGGCCGACAGGCGCAGCACTTCGTCGTTGATGTGGCCGATGCGGCTGGCCAGCCCGCGCGCGAGCATGGCGGCGGTGGGGCCGATGTGGCCGCCGTGGCTGTTGCTGTCGTCGGCCGACACATGGATGGCCGCCAGCCGCGGCCGGCGGTCGGCCACGGCCTCGGGGTGGCGGCGCATCAGCAGGGCGTCGGCCAGCGCGACGGTTTCGTCGGACAGCTCCTCGAGCACGGTGCGCATCTGGATGAGCGCCTCGGCA
Organism: Variovorax monticola; assembly: GCF_051216855.1. Classification (NCBI taxonomy): domain Bacteria; kingdom Pseudomonadati; phylum Pseudomonadota; class Betaproteobacteria; order Burkholderiales; family Comamonadaceae; genus Variovorax; species Variovorax monticola. Next base: position 145,160 of record NZ_JBPJZP010000003.1, on the reverse strand, counting down.
TGCGCGGGGTGGGCGCGCAGGGTGTCGAGGTCGAGCTCGCTGGCCAGCAGCTGGTCGCGCATTTCGAGCACGATCACCAGCATCGCGGCCAGCCGCTGGCGGCGTGGCGTGCGGGGCGACTCGAGCACGATGTCGCGCGTGGCCTGCAGCTGGTCGGCCAGCGCGGCCTGCTCGCGCAGCAGCTGGCCCAGCAGCGGGGCGGGGGTGTCGCGCACGTCGCGCGTCTCGTCCTGCGGCAGGAACTGGCTGGCCTCGGTGCGCATCAGCGCGGCCAGCGAATACAGCACGTCGGCGATCGACTGGGTGCGAAAGCGCCCGTTGAGCACGAGGTTCGACAGCGTCGCCCACAGCACGTACAGGCCCGCGCCCATGCCGAAGTGCCAGGTGCGCTCCAGCGCGTCGGCCAAGCCCGTGGGCGTGGGCGTGGCCATCGAGAAGATCATGGAGAACATCACCGCGATGGCAATGGGAATGCCCCGCTTGCCCCAGGCCATGGCCAGGAAGGCCATGAAGGTGGCCGGCACCAGCAGCAGCCCGAGGCGGATGGGCGCGGTGTGCAGCATCTGCACCGCAAGGAACAGCGGCAGCCCGATGAGCGGCGCCGGCAGCATCTGCAGGAACTTGCCGCGGCGCGGGCCGGGCAGGTCGGGCGGCGCGGTGACGATCACGCCGGTGGCGGCGGCCGAGGCCGCGAGCGTGCCCAGCCAGAAGTGAATGCCGCCCGAGATGAACAGCAGCCCCAGCGCCACGGTGAGCCCGCTCGCGACGTAGTGGCTCAGCGCAATGCGCAGGGCGGCGCGAAGGCGGGGCGCGGCGTGGGGCCCCAGCATCACTTGGCGGAAGCGTCGCCCTCGAAGGGGCCGCCGGCGGCGGGCGCGTCGCGGCGGATGCGCGTGAGCTTGCGCGGCGCGGCAGGGGCCACGGCGGGCGCGTCGCCCTCGGCCGGTGCATCGACGAAGTCGGCCACGGTGCTGCGGGCGTACAGGTCGGCCGAGGCGTCTTCCGGGTTCGACTTGGTCGAGGCGGACACGGCGCGCACGCGGTCGCTGGCGCGCAGCTTGTCGTCCACATTCGCGAACTTCGAGTACTTGGCGAGCAGCGGCACCAGCTGGCCGTAGATGCGCGGTGCGGCGGCCAGGCATTCGCGCTGCTCGAGGAAGTCGGGCTCGCCCGTGAAGTTGCCGATCAGGCCGCCGGCCTCGGTGACCAGCAGCGAACCCGCGGCCACGTCCCAGGGGTTCAGGCCGGTTTCGAAGAAGCCGTCGGTGAAGCCGGCGGCCACGTAGGCCAGGTCGAGCGCGGCGGCGCCGGGGCGGCGCAGGCCGGCCATGCGGGGCATCATGTCGGCCATGATGGCCAGGTACTGCTTGAAGTTGTCGCCGGTGCGAAACGGGAAGCCGGTGGAGATCAGGCACTCGCTGAGCTTCACGCGCTTGGACACGCGGATGCGGCGCTCGTTCATGTAGGCGCCACGGCCCTTGGTGGCGGTGAACAGGTCGTTGCGGCTCGGGTCATAAACGACGGCCTGCTCGATCTTGCCGCGCACCGACAGCGCGATGGACACGCAGTACACCGGAAAGCCGTGGATGAAGTTGGTGGTGCCGTCCAGCGGATCGATGATCCAGACGTAGTCGGAGTCTTGCGCACCATGCTCGGTGCCCGATTCTTCGGCCAGGATGCCGTGCCCCGGGTACGCGCCGAGCAAGGTCTCGATGATGACCTTTTCGCTGGCGTGATCGACTTCGGTGACGAAGTCGTTGACCTGCTTCTGGGAGATGCGCACGGCCTCGACATCGAGGGCAGCGCGGTTGATGATCGCGCCGGCGGCGCGTGCGGCCTTGACGGCCACATTGAGCATGGGATGCAGGTTGGGGGACGACATTGGATTGTGAGAAGAACAGGAAAGGGGCCTCTGGGAACCCCTGGAAGCGACCCGGCGATGCGGGCGGCGAGAATCGGCGCATTTTACCGGGTCCGCCCGTTCGTGTCTCCCCAACCCGCCATGCGCACCCGTTTCATCCTGATCCAGACCAGCCACGCCGGCAATGTGGGCGCCGCCGCCCGCGCCATGAAGACCATGGGTTTCGACGACCTCGTGCTGGTGGCGCCGCGCTGGGCCAACGTGCTGCGGCGCGAGGAAACCATCCAGCGCGCGAGCGGCGCGCTCGACGTGCTCACCAACGCGCGCATCGTCGAGACGCTCGACGAGGCCCTCGACGGCGTGACCCACCTGTGCGCCACGGCCATGATTGCGCGCGACTTCGGCCCGCCCACCCGCACCCCGCGCGAGCACCTGGAACCGCTGGGCAAGCAGGGCGACCAGCACGTTGCCTTCCTGTTCGGCTCCGAGCGTTTCGGCATGCGAAACGAAGACGTGTACCGCTGCAACGTGGCGCTGACCATTCCCACCGACCCGAAGTTCGGCTCACTCAACCTGGGCGCCGCCATCCAGGTGGTGGCTTACGAATGGCGCCTTGCCCTGGGCGGCTACGGGGTGCGCGAGGCCGTGCCCTCCGTGCAGGCCGACGCGCAGGCCGTGGCCGGCATGCTCGACCACTGGGAGCGCTCGCTGGTGGAGATCGGCTTTCTCGACCCCGAGGCGCCCAAGAAGCTCATGCCGCGCCTGCAGCAGTTGTTCAACCGCGCCCAGCCCACGCCGGAAGAGATCCACATCCTGCGCGGCATCGCCAAGGCCATGAGCGACGCGACCCGCCCGCCCCGCGGCGCAACCGCCCCGAAGGACCCGACGGGTCTCTAAACCCCCATTGCGTGTACGCGATGACGCCGGGTTATAGACTGCGCGCCCTCTATCGATATAACGAAAACAAAGGCAGCGATGTTCTCTCGACTGCGCGCCGACATCCGGTGCATCCTCGAACGCGACCCGGCCGCCCGCAGCGCCTGGGAAGTGATCACGGTCTATCCCGGCTTCCATGCCGTGGTGCTGCATCGATGGGCGCATGCGTGCTGGAACCACGGGTTCAAGTGGCCGGCCCGTTTCATCGCGCACTGCGCGCGCGGCCTGACCGGCATCGAGATCCATCCGGCGGCCAAGATCGGCGAGCGGGTGTTCTTCGACCATGCCATGGGCGTGGTGGTGGGCGAAACCGCCGAGATCGGCGACGGCTGCACCATCTACCAGGGCGTGACGCTGGGCGGCACCTCGCTCTACAAGGGCGCCAAGCGGCACCCGACGCTGGGCCGCAACGTGGTGGTGAGCGCGGGCGCCAAGGTGCTGGGCGGCTTCCTGGTCGGCGACGGCGCGAAGATCGGCAGCAATGCGGTGGTCATCAAGCCGGTGCCGGCCGGGGCGACGGCGGTGGGCATTCCGGCCCGCATCATCCTGTCGAAAAGCAGCCTGGACGGCGAAAGCGCCGACGTGGCCTCGCCGCAGAAGTTCTCGGCCTACGGCATCACGCAGGAAGACGATCCGCTGAGCCAGGCCATGCGTGGGCTGATCGACAACGCCTCCAGCCAGGAACACCAGATCGCGCTGCTGTGGCAGGCCATCGAGAAGCTGTCGGCGCAGCCGGGCACCAGGGACTGCGTGCCGCGCGACGCGGCGCGCGACGAGAGCTTCGAGGCGGAGAAGCTCACGCAGCTGGTGGGCAAGTAAGCCCGCCGCCGCGCTTCAGTCCGCCTGCGGGGGGCGGCGCGCCACGAAGTAGCCGTGGTTGCGCGCCCACAGCACCACCGCGCCGCGGCTGTGCACGTCGAGCTTGGCGTACACGGTGGACACATGGTTGCGCACCGTGCTCAGCGCCACGCCGAGTTTCCTGGCGATCTCCTTGTCGGCCTGGCCTTCGCACAGCGCGTCGAACACGTCGCGCTCGCGCGGGGTCAGGTCGTCCAGCTGGGCGGTGCGGCCCGATTCGTTGTGCCGCTTCACGTTGGCCAGCTTCTCGATCAGCGACTTGCTGAACCAGGAGGCGTCCTTCATCACCGTCTCGATGGCGCTGACCAGTTCCAGCTCGGAGCGCTTGCGCTCGCTGATGTCGAGCCATGCCATCAGCACGCACGCCTGGCCGTTGATCGTCACGTTCTCGGCGGACACCAGGCAGTCGATGGGCTCGCCGTCCTTGCGTCCGACGCGGAACTCGGCCGCCCGCACGCTGCCGCTTTGCGCCAGTTGGGCCGCGATGGCTTCGTGCGCATCGTTCAGCCAGATGCCGGCCGTGTCCGCGGCACGGCCGATGAGGTCTTCGGGCGCGTAGCCGGTCACCGCGGTGAACGCCTCGTTGATGTCGAGCAGCGTCAGGTCTTGCGCCGCCAGCACCGCGCTCGGCACGGGCAGCATGCGAAACGCCTTTTGGAACCGTTCCTCGCTCTGGCGCAGGGTGCTCTCGGCCTTGCGGCGCGGCTCCAGGTCCATGAAGGTGAAGAGCATGCAAGCCTCCTCGCCGATGTCGATCGGCTGGCCCGCCACCACCACCGGCTTGTGGCCGCCGTCGGGCAGCCGCAGCTCGGCCTCCATCTGCGGGATGGTGCCGCCTTCGCCGAGCCGCTCCACCGCCAGGTCGCGCTTGTCGGCGTTCTCGAAAACGTCGAGCTGGTACACCGAGCGCCCGATGACCTGTTCGCGCACATAGCCCGTCATTTCCAGGAAGCCCTGGTTGACCTTGATGTAGCGCTGGTCGCTCAGCCGGCAGATCACGGCCGGCGCAGGGTTGGCATTGAAGGTTTTCTCGAAGCGCGTCTCGGCGCTGGCCCACTCGCTGGCGTCGTGCAGGATGAGCGCGAGGCAGTCGGGTTCGCCGTCGCTGTTGGTCAGCACCAGGCTGCGCACGCGGTGCACCCAGTTCACCGCTTCGTCGTGTGCCGGAAACACCTCGACGATCACGTCGCTGAAGCATTCGCCGGCGATCACGCGCTCGATCGGGTACTGGCCTTCCTGCAGCGGGTGGTTGTTGCGGTAGCGCAGGCGAAAACGCTCGCGGTACTGCGTGACGTCGCCGCCCAGGTCGGCGATGGTGACCACGCCGTGCATCTTCAGCGCTGCCTCGTTGGCCCAGACGATGCGCTGGTCGGGCTCGACCAGCATCACGCCCTCGGTGAGGCCGGTGATGATCTGCTGCAGCTGCCGCCTGTCGGTCTGGGTCTGTAGAACGCGATCGTTCATGGTGTACGTCTCGAACCGCGGAAAGCCCGCATGCGCGCCATTAGACCCCGGCCGCGCGATGCGGTGCTTTCAGCTTCTTCTGCTGTCAGTCGCGGCTGCTGCGCCGGCCGAGGAAGCCCGCGCCGCCCGACACCAGGGCGCCCAGCAGCAGCACGATCACGCCCGCCCAGGCGGCATGGCTCACGCCCTTGGCCGCCGCATCGCCGGCTTCGCGGGCCTTCTGCTCGGCCTGCTGCTTGAAGGCGTTGTACTTCGCGACCGCCTGGTTGAAGCTTTGCTCGTAGTTGTTCGCCACCTGCTCGGCTTCGGCGCGGCTCTTGCCGGTGCGCGCGGCAATGATGTTCACCAGCGCGTCCTTGTCGGCCGCGTCCAGGCCGGGCTGGGCCTTCTGGCGCAGGCGCTCGAAGAAGCCCGCAAGGTCGTCCGCCGAGGTCTGCGGCGTGGTGGCGGCGTCCGCGGCGGTCGCCTTGCCGTCGCTGGCCGCCGCACGGGCGTCAGCCTTCAGCTTGTCGGGGTCCAGCGCGGGTTTGCCGGTCTGGCGCAGCAGGGTTTCCAGCTGGGCACGGGCGTCCGACAGGTCGAAGTTGATGCCGTTCTTCTGCAACTGGTCTTTCACGCCCGACGCCAGCGTGGGTGCGGCGGCCGCCACGCCCTGGCCGGCGAGCGACAGGCCGGTGCTCGCCACGCCGGAGGCCGCGCCGATCACGCCGCCTGCCAGCGACGAGATCGCATACACCGTGACCAGCGTGGTCACCGCCCAGCACAGCACGCCGTGCAGGATGCCCTTGCCCGGCGCCGAGCGCCCGGCAAAGAAGGCGCCCACGGCCAGCGCGACGAGCGTGGACACGCCGACCCAAACGCCGGTGCCCGTGCCGAAGCCGGCGAGCGGGTTGCGTTCGCCCAGCGCGTCGATGGCGCCGGAGCCCACGGCTGTGCCGAGCAGGCCCAGGAACAGGTAGGTCGCGAGTGCGAGGAACAGGCCGACGAAGACGGCGCCCCAGGAGACGCGCGAAGGCCACGGTCGCAGCCCTTCGGCCGTCAGCAGGTTGGTGGTGTTCATGTTGTTGCTTCCCTGAATGTTCGATGAGACGGCGCGCTCAGCGCCTGGTCCACAGCGCGCCGGCGATGAAGCTCACGGCCGCCACCGCCGCCAGCGTGGCGACGGGACTGGTGCGTGCCGCGCTGCGCAGCTGGGCCAGCACCTCGCCGTAGCCTTGCTGCGTGCGGCCGGCGACTTGCCGCGCCTTGCCTTCGATCTGCGTGCCGACGTCGCCCGTGGCGCTGCCCACGGCGTCCTGGATCTTTCCTGCGATGTTCTGCATCGCGCCTTCGGTTCGTTCGAACATGGTTTTTTTCCTTGGGTTCAGTGGGGGAGGGTGCGATGCGCGGTCACTTCGACGGGCGCACCTTGTCGGCCAGGTCCTTGGCGGCCTGCTGGGCCTTGCCCGCGCCTTCCTGCACCTTGCCCTCGACCTTTTCAGTGGCGCCTTCGGCCTCGAGCTTCTCGTTGCCCGTGACCTTGCCGAGCGCTTCCTTCACGGAGCCCTTGACCTGCTTGAGCGTGCCGTCGACGGTGTTCTTGTTCATGGCGAATTCCTTTCGAAAAATGCACAGGCGAAGTTGCCTGGTGAAAGGAATGTTAGGTTTGCGCCGCACCGCGAAACAGCTGCGTATGCACCAGACCGCCTAGTGCATTTGCTCCAGAAGAGGGGGCAAATTTCGCGGTGCCCGCCGGCTGCGTAGGAGGCGGCGCCGCGCGAAGGTCAGGCGGCGCGCTTGGCCGGTGGATGCAGCGCACCATGCACATGCCCCGCATGCTGGCCGAAGCTGTCGGGCGCGACCGCCGCCGTGTCCAGCTCCTGCAGGATGCCGCAGGCGTTCGCCGACGCCGGCCCGCCGCACTGCAGGCGCAGCGCCTTCAGCTGTTTTTCCAGCGTCTTGAGTTCCGCGATGCGCGCGGCCACGTGGCCGATGTGGTCGTCCAGCAGCTGGTTGACCTGGCCGCAGTCTTCCTGCGGCGCGTCGCGGAATTTCAGCAGGCTGCGGATCTCGTCGAGCGTCATGTCCAGCGAGCGGCAGCGCCGGATGAAGCCCAAGCGCTGGGCATGGTCTTCGTCGTAGATGCGGTAGTTGCCGTCGGTGCGCGCCGGCTCGGGCAGCAGCAGCTCTCGCTCGTAGTACCGGATGGTTTCGACCGGCGTGTTCGTGGCCTTGGCCAGTTCTCCGATTTTCATGATGCGGCAAATGAACGAATGGAAAAGAGCGTTTGACTCTACACCTGCTTCAGGGTTTCCAATCGATTGCATGACGAACGAGAACGCCCTGAAGCAGCCCGCGCCACATGCGCATTCCCACGCCGATGACCACGGTCATGGCCATGACCATGCGCCCACCCAAGGCCAAGCCCATGCCCACTCGCATGCCGCCGACGCCTGCTGCGGCAGCAGCCACGGCCCGGTTCCATTGACGCCCGATGTGGCCGACGTGCCCAAGGGCGCCCAGCTCTTTCGCATCCCCACCATGGACTGCGCCGTCGAAGAGTCCGACATCCGCCGCGCCCTGGAGCCCGTGGCGGGCGTCAAGGCGCTGCGCTTTCGCCTGGGCGAACGCACCATGGCCATCACCACCGACGACGGCGCATTGCCCGAGGCGCTGGCCGCCATCCGCAAGGCCGGCTTCAAGCCCGAGCCGCTGAACGCCGCGGGCGGCCCCGCGTCGGGCACGCAGGCTGCCGCCGCGCCCGCGCAGATCGCGGGCATGAGCGTGGGCCTGGTGCGGCTCATCGCGGCGCTGGTGCTGGCCGTGGCGGCCGAGTCGATCTCGTTCATGGGGTTCGAGGGCAAGGGCTTCATGGCCGCCGAGATGGTGCTGGCGCTGGGCGCCATCGGCCTGGCCGGCCTGGACACCTACAAGAAGGGCTTTGCCGCGCTGGTGCGCGGCCGCCTGAACATCAACGCCCTGATGGCCGTGGCCGTGACCGGCGCGTTCATCATCGGCCAGTGGCCCGAGGCCGCGATGGTGATGGCGCTGTACGCGATTGCCGAGCTCATCGAGGCCCGCGCCGTGGACCGCGCGCGCAATGCCATCCAGGGCCTGCTGGCACTCGCGCCCGAGCAGGCCGAGGTGAAGCAGCCCGACGGCAGCTGGCAGGCCGTGATGGCCAACGCCGTCGCGCTGGACGCCGTGGCCCGCATCCGCCCCGGCGAGCGCGTGCCGCTGGACGGCGTGGTCACCGCGGGCACCAGCACCATCGACCAGGCGCCGGTCACGGGCGAGAGCATTCCGGTCGACAAGACCGTGGGCGACCCGGTGTTCGCGGGCACCATCAACCAGACCGGCGCGCTGGAGTTCCGCGTGACGGCCGTGGCGGCCAACACCACGCTCGCGCGCATCATCCATGCGGTCGAGGAAGCGCAAGGTTCGCGCGCGCCGACGCAGCGCTTCGTCGACCGCTTCGCCGCCATCTACACGCCCACCGTCTTCGTGCTGGCACTGGCCGTGGCCGTGTTCACACCGCTGTTCATGGACTGGACCTGGCTGCAGGCGCTCTACAAGGCGCTGGTGCTGCTGGTCATCGCGTGCCCGTGCGCGCTGGTCATCTCCACGCCCGTCACCGTGGTGAGCGCGCTGGCTTCGGCCGCGCGGCGCGGCATTCTCATCAAGGGCGGCACCTACCTCGAGGAGGCGCGCAAGCTCAAGGCGATCGCGCTCGACAAGACCGGCACCATCACCGAAGGCAAGCCCAAGCTGGTGGCCTCGTCGCTGCGCGATGCGTCGGCCGACGAGGCGGCGGTGTTCGCAACGGCCGCGAGCATCGCGGGCCGCTCGGACCACCCGGTGTCCAAGGCCATTGCCGACGGGCTGAGGGGGCCGCGCGAAGAGGCGCTCGAAAAGGCGCTTGAAGAGGTGGGCGACTTCACCGCGCTCCCCGGGCGCGGCGTGCAGGCCACGGTCGCGGGCCAGGCCTATGTGCTGGGCAACCACCGCCTGATCGAAGAGCGCGGGCTGTGTTCGCCCGAACTCGAGGCCGAGCTCCAAAGCCATGAAGAGGCCGGGCGCACCGTCACGCTGCTGGCGTCCGACAAGGCCGTGCTCGCGCTGTTCGCCGTGGCCGACACCATCAAGGCGTCGTCGCAGGCCGCGGTGGCCGAACTGCGCGCGCTGGGCGTGGTGCCCGTCATGCTCACCGGCGACAACGCCGCCACCGCGAAGAGCATCGGCGCGCATGCCGGCATCGAGGACGTGCGCGGCAACCTGCTGCCTGAAGACAAGCTGGCCGCCATCCAGGCCCTGCAGCAGCGCTACGGCGCGGTGGCCATGACCGGCGACGGCATCAACGACGCTCCCGCGCTCGCGCAGGCCGACATCGGCTTCGCCATGGGCGGCGCCGGCACCGACACCGCCATGGAAGCGGCCGACGTGGTCATCATGAACGACGACCTGCGCCGCATTCCCGAGACCATCCGCCTGTCGCGCCGCGCGCATGCGGTGCTGTGGCAGAACATTTCGCTGGCACTGGGCATCAAGGCGGTGTTCTTCGTGCTGGCCGTGTTCGGCAGCGCGAGCATGTGGATGGCGGTGTTCGCCGACATGGGCGCCAGCCTGCTGGTGGTGGCGAACGGGCTGCGGCTGATGCGCACGACGAAGTAGGCCGGCCAGCCAGAGCAGCCGGGCGGGGGTGGCCTGACGACATGGGTTCGCACTAACATCAGCCGTTTTCCACCCCCTTCGGCCCACCGATGTCCGCCACCTCCCTGCTGCTGCAACTCATCGTCATCCTGACCACCGCGCGCATCTGCGGCTGGCTGCTTCGCTACGTGGGCCAACCCAGCGTGGTCGGCGAAATGGCGGCGGGGCTCATGCTCGGCCCGGTCGTGATGGGCGCGCTGTTTCCCTCGCTGCACGCGCAGCTGTTCTCCAAGGAGTCGTTGCAGGGGCTCTCGTCGTTGTCCACGCTGGGGCTGGTGCTGTTCATGTTCGTGGTCGGGCTGGAGTTGCGGGCGTCGCAGGGCGTGCGCGAGCAGCTGCGCTCCGCCGGCTATGTGGGCGTGCTGAGCACCGTGGTGCCGGCCGCGCTGGGCATTGCCATCGCGCCGGCACTGCATCCCTCGCTCGCGCCGGCTGGCGTGGGCTTCTGGCCTTTCGCGCTGTTCATCGCGGCGGCGCTGTCGATCACCGCGTTCCCGGTGATGGCGCGCATCCTGAAAGACCGCGGCATGACGCGCACCTCCTTCGGCCAGCTGTCGCTCGGCGCGGCCGCGGTGGTCGACGTGTTCGCCTGGATCTTGCTGGCCTTCGTGGTGGCGATGGTCGGCGCGGGCGAGGGCTTCCAAGGCCTTCTGAAGACCACGCTGGGCATGGTGGTGGTGCTGTGCGTGCTGTTCCTGGCCGTCAAGCCGGCCTTCGCCTGGCTGCTGCGCACCAGGGCGCCCGAAGGCGAACCGTCGATCACGCTGATGGCCGCGCTGATGATCGGGCTGCTGGCCACCGCGCTGGTCACCGAGTGGCTGCACCTGCATGCGGTGTTCGGCGCCTTCCTGTTCGGCGCCTGCCTGCCGCGCGACGACCGGCTGCTGAAGTCACTGACCGAGCGCATCGAGCCGATCTCGATCGTGGTGCTGATGCCGCTGTTCTTCGCGCTCGCGGGCCTGGGCACCACGTCCAGCGCGTTCTCGGGCGCTGGCTTCGGCGCCATGCTGCTCATCCTGGGCGTGGCCGCCTTCGGCAAGATCGCCGGCGGCGCCATCGGCGCGCGCATGGCAGGCTACGGCTGGCGCGACAGCCTGGCCACCGGCTCGCTGATGAACGCGCGCGGGCTCATGGAGCTCATCGTCATGAAGATCGGGCTGGACGCCGGCCTCATCGGCCCCGAGCTGTTCACGATGCTGCTGGTGATGGCGCTGGTGACCACCGCGATGACCGGGCCGCTGATCAACCTGTTCATCGGCCGCAAGGCGAGCGTGCCGGCCGGCACGGCAGAGGTGGGCGCGGTGGCCAAGCCCTGACGGGCTCGCGGCGGCGGCTCAGTCCCCGCGCCGCACCGTGAAGCCGATGCGCGTCTCGCCGCCCTGGCTGGCCGCGAACACGCGCCCGCCGTGCATGCGCGCAATGGCCTCCACTATCGACAGGCCCAGGCCGTGGTGCCGCGTGGAGCCGTCGCGGGCGTGCGCGGCGCGATAGAAGCGCTCGAACAGGCGGGGCAGGGCCGCCGGGGCTATCGGCTCGCCCCGGTTGACCACGGCCACGGAGAACTCGTTCGCGTTGTCTTCACGGAACTCGCCGATCTCGATGCGCAAGGTCGAGGCCGGCGCGGCGAAGCGGATCGCGTTGCCCAGCAGGTTGAACAGGGCGCGCCGTATCAACGCGGCGTCCACGTCGGCCGTGGCGTCGCCCCGCACCTCGGCGCGCAGGCCGGCTTCTTCCAGCATGGCGTCGTAGAAGTCGATCACGTCGGCGGCCTGCGCCGCCAGGCCGGTGACGGCCCGCGTGCGCATCGGCCCGCCGCGCTCGGCCTGCGACAGAAACAGCATGTCGGTGACGATGCCCGACAACCGCCCGATCTCCTCGAGGTTGGACGCGAGCACCGTCTGCAGTTCCTCGTTGCTGCGCGGGCGCGTGAGCGCCAGTTCGGTCGAGCCGCGCAGGTTGGCCAGCGGCGTGCGCAGCTCGTGCGCCACGTCGGCATTGAAAGACTCCAGCTGCACGTAGGCCCGCTGCACCCGCAGCAGCAGCGCGTTGAACTGCGTGATCCAAGGGCGAAGCTCTTCGGCGAAAGCCATGGCGTCGATGGGCTGGTTGGCCTTGTCGGGTGCCATGGCGGCGGTGCGGTCGGCCAGCGCCCTCAGCGGGCGCAGGCCGCGGCGCACCAGCCACATGCCCGTGAGCGAGACCAGCGCGGTGCCCAGCACCACGGCGCCCAGCAGTGTCCAGGCCAGGCGCTGCAGCAGCCGGGCTTCCTGCGCCATGTTCACGCCGAGCTGCACCGACAGCTGCAGGGCCGTGCCGCCTTGCGTCCAGGGCACCTCCAGGTCGCGCCGCATCCATTGGGCGTTGGGCACGGGGGCCGACTGGAAGAGCTCGCGCCCCGCGTGCGAGATGCGCAGCGACACGTCGTCCTGCATGGAGAAGAAGTCGTCCAGCTTGTGCCGCAAGAACACCAGGTCGCCGCCTTTTTCGGCCTCCTGCAGCAGGTGCTGAACCAGCACGGCCTTCTGGTTGATCTCGTCTTCCTGCTTCTGCGCGAAGCTCCATGCCGTGACCATGTACACCGCCAGGCAGATCACGCTCAACCCGAACAGGGTCTGCACCGCGAACCAGAGCGACAGCCGCCGCTGCAGCGAGTGCCGGTGCGGCCGCGGGCTCATGCCCAGGAGCGGTCTTCGAGCACGTAGCCCATGCCGCGCACCGTGTGCAGCAGCTTCACGTCGAACGGGTCGTCCAGCTTGCTGCGCAGGCGGCGGATGGCCACCTCCACCACGTTGGTGTCGCTGTCGAAGTTCATGTCCCACACCTGCTCGGCGAGCGTGGTGCGCGACAGGATCTGGCCGCGCCGGCGCAGCAGCACGACGAGCAGCGTGAACTCCTTGGCCGTGAGCTCCAGGCGGGTGCGGTTGCGTGCGCACTTGCGGCTGATGAGATCGACCTCGAGGTCGGCCAGCCGGAGGTGGGTCGATTCCTGCGGCTTGCCGCGCCGCAGCAGCGCCTGCACGCGGGCCAGCAGTTCGGAAAACGAGAAGGGCTTGACGAGGTAGTCGTCCGCGCCTTGCTGCAGCCCCTGCACGCGGTCTTCGACCTTGTCGCGCGCGGTGAGCACCAGCACGGGAACGTTCTTCGTGCGGCGTATGGCCTGCAGCACGCCGAAGCCGTCGATGCCGGGAAGCATCACGTCGAGCAGGACCAGGGCGTAGTCGCCCTCCGTGGCGAGGTACTTTCCTTCGATGCCGTCGCGGGCGATATCCACGACGTATCCGTTCTCTTCGAGCCCCTTCTTGAGGTAATCGCCGAGCTTGGGCTCATCTTCAATGACCAGAATTCGCATCCAGAGATGGTAACTAAATACTCTTGATATGTTGATTACGATTTAGTCATCCTATTGACGGACAAATGCGGGCCCTGGTGTCATACATTGCGCCGGGCCTGCGGTTTGCAGGGGCTTTGGCGCAAGTCGCGCCGAAGGCCGTCGATATACTTTTTGCCTCCATGCGCCGCTGGCTCCTCATCTTTCTGCTCGCCCTCTTGCCGCTCCAGCTCAGCTGGGCCGCGGCATCGGCGTACTGCCAGCATGAGCGCGACACGCAGCCCGAGCACTGGGGCCACCACGAAAGCGAAGGCCGCGGCACCGACCGCAGCCACAGCGGCGAGGGCGCGCAGAAAAATTCGAGCACCCAGCCCAACGCCGTGGTCGGCTACTGCGCGGTCTGCCATGCGGGCTGGGCGCAACATGCCGACGCATCGACCGAGCCCGCGCTGGCCGTGGCCCGCGCGGCCCAGGTCCTGCGCGCCGCGCCGGGCGAGCGCTTCGCCTCGCACATCGCCGACGTTCCAGTGCGTCCCGATTGGTCTCTCGCCCTCTGATTCGGCGAGAGAACACACACACCTTCTGATCTTCATCGTCAGCTGAGCTTTTCTCGCCGAATTCGTCCGTCCGTTGTTTCGCAACCCAGGAGAATTCGATGCGCACGCTCTTCGTGCCGCTGGCCGTTTTGGCCATGGCGGCGCCCCCGGTTTTTTCGCAGGTCGTGCAGACCTCGGCCGGCTCCCCTTACCCGTCCTCCCGCGCGGCCGCCCGCATGCTGGAGCCCGCTGGCCCGCTGAACCTGCAGGCCGCGCTCGCCATGGCGCTGCAGGCCAGCCCGGGCCTTTCCGCCGCATCGCGCGAGCAGGACGCCGCCGAAGCCGCCATCGTGCAGGCCGGCGCCTGGCCCAACCCCACGCTCGACGCGCAGGTGGAAGACCTGCGCCGCGACAACCGCACCACCACGCTGCTGCTGAGCCAGCCCCTCGAGCTGGGCGGCAAGCGCGCGGCGCGGGTGACGGCGGCCGAGCGTGCGCGCGACCAGGCCGCTTCGGCGCTGGACGCGCGCCGTGCCGAGGTGCGCGCGGCCACCGTCACCGGCTTCTTCGAGGTGCTGACCGCGCAGGAGCGCCTGCGTCTTGCGCAGGATTCGGTGAGCCTCGCGCAGGCCGGCACCCGCGCGGCCACTAACCGCGTGGCCGCCGGCAAGGTCTCGCCGCTGGAAGAAACCAGGGCGCGCGTGGCCGAGGCGGGCATTCGCGTCGAACTGCTCCAGGCCGAAGGCACGCTGCGCTCCGTGCGCCAGCAACTGGCCGCGCTGTGGGGCAACCCGGCGCCGCGCTTCACGCAGGTGGACGGCGCGGTCGACCAGCTGCCGGCCATGGCGTCGGCGCAGGACGTGCAAAGCCGCCTGGCCGCCGCGCCCGTGGTGCGGCAGGCGCAGCTCGAGGTCGAGCGCCGCCGGGCGCTGTCCGAGCTGGAGCAGGCCAAGCGCATGCCCGACGTGACCGTGTCGCTGGGCGCCAAGCGCGTGCCCTCGTCCGAAGGCGACACGGGCGGCGGGCGGCGCAACCAGGTGGTGGTGGGCCTGTCGATTCCGCTGCCGATCTTCGACTCCAACCGCGGCAACGTGGCCGAGGCCCTGAGCCGCGAAGAGAAGGCGCGCGACGAACTGGCCGCCGCCGAACTGCAACTGGGCGCCGACGTGGCCCAGGCCACCGAGCGCCTGGGCTCCGCGCGGGCCACCGCCCAGACGCTGCAGAGCGACGCGCTGCCCGGCGCCGAGACCGCCTACAAGGCCGCGACCAAGGGCTTCGAACTCGGCAAGTTCAGCTTCCTGGAGGCGCTGGATGCGCAACGCACGCTGTTCCAGGTGCGTGCGCAGTACCTGCTGGCATTGGCCGACGCGCACCGCGCGGCCGGCGACCTCGACCGGCTGCTGGGCCGCCACGGCGACGACATCTCGCTCGCGACACCCGTCGCGCGCTGACAAGGAATCTCACACACCATGAACGCACAAGAACGCAAACCCGTGGCCGAGCGCGTCGGCAAGAAGCAGTGGATCGCCATCGCGGTGGTCCTCGTCGTGGGGCTCGGCGCCGGCGCGATGATCCTGCGCACCTCGCCCGCCAAGCCCGAGGCGGCCGGTCATTCGGAAGCGGCCGGGCACGGCGACGGCGAGCACCATGAAGAGGGTGAGGCGCACGGCAAGGAGGCCGGCAAAGAAGGCGCCAAGGAAGCCGGCAAGGCAGCGGACAAGGACCACGACCACGATCACGGCGAGGCCGCCGGCCATGCCGACAAGGAGCACCACGCGCAGGGCAAGAAGCAGGAAGGCGGCACGCAAGGCCAGGACGCATCCGCGCAAGGCAAGGAGGGCGGCGCGCACAAGGAAAGCGAGGAAGGCGAAGAAAAGATCGCCTTCACCGACGCGCAGGTCAAGGCCGCCGACATCGCCATCGCCAGCGCCGGCCCCGCGCGCATCAAGCTCGCGCTGCAGCTGCCCGGCGAGATCAGGTTCAACGAAGACCGCACGGCCCACGTGGTGCCGCGCGTGGCGGGCGTGGTCGAGGGCGTGTCGGCCGACCTGGGTCAGGAGGTCAAGCGCGGCCAGGTGCTGGCGGTGCTGTCGAGCCCTTCGCTGTCGGAGCAGCGCAGCGCGCTGCAGACGGCGCAGCGCCGGCTGGCGCTGGCCCGCACCACCTACGAGCGCGAGAAGAAGCTGTGGGAAGAAAAGATCTCCCCGCAGCAGGACTACCTGCAGGCCGAGCAGGCCATGCAGGAGGCCCGGATCGAGGTGGCCAACGCCAACCAGAAGCTGCTGGCGCTGGGCGCCACGCCGGGCTCGGCCGCGCTCGGGCGCTACGAACTGCGCGCGCCCTTCGACGGCATGGTGGTCGAGAAGCACATCGCGCTGGGCGAGTCGGTGAAGGAAGACGTCAACGTGTTCACCATTTCCGACCTGTCGAGCGTGTGGGCCGAGATTGCCGTGGCTGCCGGCAACCTGAACCTGGTGCGCATCGGCGAGCCGGTGATCGTTCGCTCCAGCGCCTTCGACCAGACGGCCGCCGGCAAGGTGTCGTACGTGGGCTCGCTCATCGGCGCGCAGACGCGCACCGCCACCGCGCGCGTCACGCTGACCAACCCGCAGCGCATCTGGCGCCCGGGCCTGTTCGTGAACGTCGAGCTCGTGGCCTCCGAGACGGACGCGCCCGTCACCGTGTCTGCCGAAGCGATTCAAACGGTGGAAGACAAGCCCACTGTGTTCCTGCGCGTGCCCGGCGGCTTCGTGCCGCAGCACGTGCAGACGGGGCGCAGCGACGGCAAGCGGGTAGAGATCGTCGGCGGCCTCGCGCCCGGCGCCGCCTATGCCGCGAGCGGCAGCTTCGTCGTGAAGTCGCAGCAGGGCAAGAGCTCGGCCACGCACACGCACTGAGGACACCGCATGTTCGAACGCATCATCGGTTTTTCCATCGCGCAGCGCTGGCTCGTGCTGCTCGCCGTGCTCGGCATGGCGGCGCTCGGCGTCTTCAGCTACCAGAAGCTGCCCATCGACGCGGTGCCCGACATCACCAACGTGCAGGTGCAGATCAACACCGCCACGCCCGGCTACTCCCCGCTGGAGACCGAGCAGCGCGTGACCTACCCGATCGAGACCGTCATGGCCGGCCTGCCGGGCCTGCAGCAGACGCGCTCGCTGTCGCGCTACGGCCTCTCGCAGGTGACGGTGATCTTCAAGGACGGCACCGACATCTACTTTGCGCGCCAGCTGGTCAACGAGCGCATCCAGTCGGCGCGCGAGAGCATGCCCAGCGGCATCTCGCCGGTGATCGGGCCCATCTCGACCGGCCTGGGCGAGATCTACCTCTGGACCGTGGAGGCGGACGAGGGCGCGAAGAAGGCCGACAGCAAGCCGTATTCGCCGACCGACCTGCGCGAGATCCAGGACTGGATCATCAAGCCGCAGCTGCGCAACGTGGCCGGCGTGACCGAGATCAACTCCATCGGCGGCTACGCCAAGGAGTTCCAGATCGCGCCCGACCCGGCCAAGCTGCTGGCCCACGGCCTGAGCATGACCGACCTGGTCACCGCACTGGAGCGCAACAACGCCAACGTGGGCGCGGGCTACATCGAGAAGCGCGGCGAGCAGTACCTCATTCGCGCGCCGGGGCAGGTGAAGTCGGCCGAAGACATCGGCAACGTCATCCTGGGCAATGCAGGCGGCATTCCGCTGCGCGTGCAGGACGTGGCCGAGGTCGGCATCGGGCAGGAACTGCGCACGGGCGCGGCCACCGACAACGGCCGCGAGGTGGTGCTGGGCACGGTGTTCATGCTGATCGGCGAGAACAGCCGCACCGTGTCGCAGGCGGTCGACAGGAAGATGCAGGAGGTCAACCGCACGCTGCCCGCGGGCGTGAAGGCCGTGACCGTGTACGACCGCACGGTGCTGGTCGACAAGGCCATCGCCACGGTGAAGAAGAACCTGTTCGAAGGCGCGGTGCTGGTCATTGCGGTGCTGTTCCTGTTCCTGGGCAACATTCGCGCGGCGCTGATCACGGCGCTGGTGATTCCGCTGTCGATGCTGTTCACCTTCACCGGCATGGTGAACCAGAAGGTCAGCGCCAACCTCATGAGCCTGGGGGCGCTGGACTTCGGCATCATCGTGGACGGGGCGGTGGTGATCGTGGAGAACTGCGTGCGGCGCCTCGCGCATGCGCAGGCGAAGCACGGGCGCCCGCTCACGCGCAGCGAGCGCTTTCACGAGGTGTTCGCGGCCTCGCAGGAGGCGCGGCGCCCGCTGCTGTTCGGCCAGCTGATCATCATGATCGTGTACCTGCCGATCTTTGCGCTCACGGGCGTGGAGGGCAAGCTGTTCCACCCGATGGCTTTCACCGTGGTGATTGCGCTGGTGGGCGCGATGATTCTGTCGATCACCTTCATTCCCGCGGCCGTGGCGCTGTTCATCGGCAACAAGGTCAGCGAGAAGGAAAACCGCTTGATGGTGTGGGCCAAGCGAGGCTACGAGCCGCTGCTGGCGCGCGTGATGCAGGCCAAGGCGCTGGTCATCACCGTCGCCGTGGTGGCCGTGGTGCTGTCGGGCCTGCTGGCCACGCGCCTGGGCACGGAGTTCGTGCCCAGCCTGAGCGAGGGCGACTTCGCGATCCAGGCGCTGCGCATTCCGGGCACCAGCCTCACGCAGTCGGTGCAGATGCAGAAGCAGCTGGAAAGCACGCTGAAGGCGAAGTTTCCGGAGATCGAGCGCGTGTTCGCGCGCACCGGCACGGCCGAGATCGCGTCGGACCCGATGCCCCCGAACATCTCGGACGGCTACATCATGCTCAAGCCCGAGAGCGAGTGGCCCGTGACCGATGGCGCTTCACGGCGGCGCAGCCGCGCCGAGCTGCTGACGGCCGTGCAGGAAGAGGTGGAGAAGCTGCCGGGCAACAACTACGAGTTCTCGCAGCCCATCCAGCTTCGCTTCAACGAGCTGATCTCGGGCGTGCGCAGCGACGTGGCCGTGAAGATCTTCGGCGACGACATGGACGTGCTGAACCAGACGGCGGCCGAGGTGTCGGAAACGCTGGGCAAGATCCCCGGCGCGGCCGAGGTGAAGGTCGAGCAGACCACCGGCCTGCCGATGCTCACCGTGAACATCGACCGCCAGAAGACCGCGCGCTACGGCCTGAACGTGGGCGACGTGCAGGACGCTATTTCCATCGCCGTGGGCGGGCGCGAGGCGGGCACGCTGTTCGACGGCGACCGGCGCTTCGACATCATCGTGCGGCTGCCCGAGCACCTGCGCACCGACCTGGAAGCCATCAAGCGGCTGCCCGTGGCGCTGCCCAAGGGCGCGGGCGCCGAGGGCCTGCGCACCAGCTTCATCCCGCTGGGCGAGGTGGCCACGCTGGACATCGCGCCCGGTCCCAACCAGGTGAGCCGCGAAGACGGCAAGCGCCGCATCGTGGTGAGCGCCAACGTGCGCGGGCGCGACCTGGGTTCCTTCGTGGCCGAGGCCGAGCAAGCCATGCGCAACGTGAAGATCCCCACCGGCTACTGGACGGTGTGGGGCGGCCAGTACGAGAACCTGGCCTCGGCCACCGAGCGGCTGCAGGTGGTGGTGCCGGTGTCGCTGCTGCTGGTGCTCACGCTGCTGTTCGCGATGTTCGGCAACCTGAAGGACGGCCTGCTGGTGTTCACCGGCATTCCGTTCGCGCTCACGGGCGGCATCGTGGCGCTGTGGCTGCGCGACATTCCGCTGTCCATCTCGGCGGCGGTGGGCTTCATCGCGCTGTCTGGCGTGGCGGTGCTCAACGGGCTGGTGATGATCTCGTTCATCCGCAACCTGCGCGACAACGGCCTGCCGCTGGACGCGGCCATCCGCGAAGGCGCGCTCACCCGGCTGCGCCCGGTGCTGATGACGGCGCTGGTCGCCTCGCTGGGCTTCGTGCCGATGGCCATCGCCACCGGCACCGGCGCCGAGGTGCAGCGGCCGCTGGCGACGGTGGTGATCGGGGGGATTCTTTCCTCGACTGCGCTGACGCTGCTGGTGTTGCCGCTGCTGTATCGCATGGCGCACCGGCGCGAGGAGGACGAGGTGCGGGACGGGCAGCAGGCGGCCACCGTGCAGCCGACCTGATTTGCAGCCGCGCGGCGCGGCTCAGACCTGCCCGCGCGCCTTCAGCGGCTTTGACGGATGGCCGATTTGGGCCTGAAGGCCTTGCAGACCGCGTCGTCGGTTTCCAGGTACGGCCCGCCGATCAGGTCGATGCAGTAAGGCACGGCCGCGAAGATGCCGGGCACGAGCTGGGTGCCGTCGGCATCCTTCAGGCCTTCGAGCGTTTCCGCGATGGCCTTGGGCTGGCCGGGCAGGTTGAGGATCAGGCTCTGGCCGCGAATCACCGCGACCTGGCGCGACAGGATCGCGGTGGGCACGAAGCGCAGGCTGATCTGGCGCATCTGCTCGCCGAAGCCGGGCATTTCCTTGTCGGCCACGGCCAGCGTGGCCTCGGGCGTCACGTCGCGCAGGGCGGGGCCGGTACCGCCGGTGGTCAGCACCAGCGCGCAGCCGGCGTCGACGAGTTCGATCAGCGTGGCGCTGATGCGGGCCGCTTCGTCGGGGATGAGCCGGGGTTCGAATTCGATCGGGTTCTTCAGCGCACGGGCCAGCCAGTCTTTCAGTGCGGGCAGGCCCTTGTCTTCGTAGGTGCCGCTGGAGGCGCGGTCGCTGATGGAGACGATGCCGATGCGGACGGGGTCGTGTGTGTTCATGGTGTTGGGGTTCCTCCTTCCCCTTCCGGGGGAAGGTGGGGATGGGGGCAAGCGGCGCCGGTGACGCCATGGCGGTTCGAAGGCCGTCGTGCCCCCACCCCGGCCCTCCCCCGGGAGGGGAGGGAGAAAGACAGGAAGCTCGCGCGTCTCACGCGTCCTCTTCGCGATCCTGCGCCGCGGCCGCCGCAGCATGGTCGTCGCCGCCGTGCACGGCCAATTGCTGGCGCACCAGCTGGAAGATCTCGCGGTAGGCCTTGCCCTGGCGCGGCGCTTCTCCGGCCGGGCCGGTCTTCATGTCCTTGCGGGCCTGGCGCACCAGCGCGCGCAGCTGCTGCGAATCGGTGGCGGGATGGGTTTCGATCCAGCCGCCCAGGGCGTCGTCGTCGCCGATCAGGCGGTCGCGCCAGCGTTCGGCCTCGTGCAGGGCGGCGGCCTCGGCGGCCGGCACGGTGTTCTGCTCGGTCAGGGCCAGCTTGACGGCCTCCAGCGTGGGCTCGTCAAGCTTGCGCATGAGCTTGCCGATGAACTGCATCTGCCGGCGCTTGCCCTCGAAATTGGTGATGCGCTTGGCTTCAGCCACGGCATCGACCAGTTTTTCGCTCAGCGGCAAGGCCTCGAACAGTGCGGCGCGCAGGCCGAGCAGTTCCTCGCCGAGCTTTTGCAGTTCGTCGCTTTCGCGCTTGAGATCGGTGCGGCTGGATTCGTCGGTGCCCTTGAGCTCGCGCTTGAGCTCCAGGTCGAGTTCGCTGCCTTCGGCGACGAACTGGCCACGGACGAAATAGCCTTTTTTGGGTTTGCGGGACATGAGATGGATTCTGGGCCGCACCGTGCGGCGTTGCAACGCATGGAATGCGTGCAATGGGCAGTGGGAAGCTGGGGGGTGAACGTGAAACAGGGGGCGCAAGTATCATAGCCACCACATGACGACATCCTCCTCGCGCGCCGATTCCGGCTTCGCCTACAGCCGCTCCTTCTTCGAAAACCTGGTCGACACGGCCTTGGCGCATGCCAAGAAGCTCGGTGCCACCGACGCGGGGGCCGAGGCCTCCGAGGGCTGCGGCCTGAGCGTGTCGGTGCGCAAGGGCGAGCTGGAAAACGTCGAGCGCAACCGCGACAAGTCGCTGGGCATCACGGTCTACGTGGGCCACCGCCGCGGCAACGCCAGCACTTCCGACTTCTCCGAGGCCGCCATCCGGCAGACCGTGCAGGCGGCTTACGACATTGCCCGCTTCACCGCCGAAGACCCGGTGAGCGGCCTGCCCGACGAGGCCGATATCGCCAAGGAACACCCCGAGCTCGACCTGTTCCACCCCTGGGACGTGACGAGCGAGCAGGCCGCCACGCTGGCGCTGGAATGCGAAGCGGCGGCCCTGTCGACCGACAAGCGCATCACCAACAGCGAAGGCGCGGGTGTGTCGGCCCAGCAGAGCCACTTCTTCAGCGCCCACACGCATGGCTTTCGTGGCGGCTATGCCAGTTCGCGTCATTCCATTTCGGTGGCGCCCATCGCCGGCAAGGGCAGCGGCATGCAGCGCGACGCCTGGTACAGCTCCATGCGCGCGGCCGACGAGCTGGCCAGCCCGCAGGCCGTGGGCCGCTACGCCGCCGAGCGCGCGCTCAGCCGGCTGAAGTCGCGCAAGATCAAGACCACCGAATGCCCGGTGCTGTTCGAGTCGCCGCTGGCCGTGGGCCTGCTGGGCGGGCTGGTACAGGCCGTGAGCGGCGGTGCGCTGTACCGCAAGAGCACCTTCCTGCTCGATTCGCTGGGCAAGCCGGTGCTGCCCAAGCACATCGACATCGCCGAAGACCCGCATGTGATGCGCGGCAAGGGCAGCTCGCCCTTCGACGACGAAGGCGTGATCACGCGCGCCCGCAAGGTGGTCGATGCAGGCCGCCTCGAAGGCTACTTTCTCTCGACCTATTCGGCCCGCAAGCTGGGCATGAAGACCACCGGCAACGCCGGCGGCTCGCACAACCTGACGCTGAGCTCGCGCCTCACGAAGCACGGCGACGACCTCGACGCCATGCTCGCCAAGCTGGGCACCGGCCTGTTCGTGATCGAGCTGATGGGCCAGGGCGTGAACTACGTGACCGGCGACTACTCGCGCGGTGCGAGCGGCTTCTGGGTCGAGAAGGGCCGCATCGCCTTCCCGGTGGAAGAAATCACCATCGCCGGCAACCTGAAGGACATGCTCATGGGCATTCAGGCCATCGGCGCGGACGCCTACACCTTCGGCGCCAAGACCACGGGATCGATCCTGGTCAACCGCATGAAGATCGCCGGCAGCTGAGCCGGCCGATCTGACGCGAACGCCGGGCTCGCGGGCTCGTGCTAAGGGGCTTCCGGCGCATCCAGCAGGTGCTGCAGCATGCGCTGTGCATTGAGCGGCAGCGCTTGCGACGCGCGCACGCACGCCAGCAAAGTGCGCTGCGCCCACGCCTCGGCCAGCGAGGCGCGTGCGATCTTCATCGTGCGGGCGCAACGCGCGGCCGCGGTCTGCGGCACGATGCCCACGCCGATGCCTTGCTCGACCATGCGGCACACGGCCTCGAAGTTGTGCACGCGCACGCGGTACGACAGGTGCCTCCCCAGCGAGCGGGCCTGCGTGGCGACCAGCTGCTGCAGCGCGCTGTCGGCGGGCAGGCCCACGAACTCGATGTCGGCCACCTCGACCACCTCGGCCAGCGTCACACGGCGGCGCCCGGCCAGCGCATGGCCGCGCGGCATCACGAGCACGAGGTCGTCGCGCCGGAACGCATGGCATTCGAGGCCCTGCGTGTCGATCGCGTCCGAGACGATGCCGATGTCGCACAGCCCCGCGCGCAGCGCCTCGACGGTGTCGGGGCTGGGGCGTTCCTCGAGGTCTATCGACACCCGCGGGTGCTGCGCCAGGAAGCGCGCGAGCACCTCGGGCAGGTGCTCGGTCAGCGCCGAGGTGCCGCACATGAGGCGCACATGGCCCTTCAAGCCCTGTCCGTACTCGCCGAGCTCGCCGCGCAGGCGCTCCATCTGCTGCAGCACGACGCGCGCATGGTGCAGCAGCGTGCGGCCGGCTTCGGTGGGGCGCACGCCTTGCGCGTGGCGGGTGAGCAGCGGTGTGCCCAGTGCGTCTTCCATGCCGCGCACGCGCTGGCTGGCGGAGGCCAGCGTCATGTGCGAACGAGCGGCGCCGCCGGTGAGGCTGCCGGCTTCGGCGACGTTCAGGAAGAGCCGCAGGTCGGTGAGGTCGAATCGCATGGTGCGGCGCAGTGTGCACCAGCAGCACCGTTCGCAGCCTCAGCCGCAGCCTGAGGCCGGCTCCGCGAATCCCGCATTTCCAGGCGCGCCGTTGCCCGGCAGACTCCGCCGCGATGACGCATTCGAACGACATGACGAGTTTCTGGGCCGCTGCCACGGCGGTGTTCCTGCTGGCGGGGGTGATCAAGGGCGTGATCGGGCTGGGGCTGCCCACGGTGTCGATGGCGGTGCTCGCCCTGTGGATGCCGCCGGTGCAGGCCGCGGCGCTGCTGATCGTGCCTTCGCTGGTCACCAACCTCTGGCAGACCGGGCCGCGCGCCACCTTCATGCCGGTGCTGCGGCGCATCGGCGGCATGCAGGTGGGTGTCGTCATCGGCACGTTGGGCGGGGCGCTGTGGCTGGGGGTGCCGGCGGGGGCGTGGGCTTCGGTGGCGCTGGGCGTGGCGCTGGTCGTCTACGCCGGGTGGAGCCTGACCGGACGCCAGGCGCACGTGAGCGATGCACAGGCGCGCTGGCTCGGGCCGCTGGTGGGCATGGCCACGGGGTTGGTCACGGCGGTGACCGGGGTGTTCGCGGTGCCGGCAGTGCCGTACCTGCAGGCGCTGGGCTTCGAGCGCGATGCGCTGATCCAGGCGATGGGCATCTCGTTCACCACCTCGACGGTGGTGCTGGCCGTCGGGCTGGCGGGGAACGGCGGCTATCCGATGTCGGCGGTGGGGGCGTCGTTCGCGATGCTGGTGCCGGCCGTCGGCGGCATGCTGCTGGGAACATGGCTGCGCAAACGGCTGCCGGTGGCCGTCTTCCGGCGCTGCTTTTTGATCGGGCTGGCGCTGCTGGGGCTCTACATGGCCACGCGCGCCCTGGCGTGACGACCAGGCTTGCTCAGGCGGCGAGCAACAGGGCCGCGCGCACGCGCTCGATGGTCTGGCGGTAGGGCAGGGCGAAGTCGCTGATGGCGTCGCCGGCTTCGAGCCAGCTGAACAGGAACACCAGGCCTTCTTCCTCGGGGCTGCCGGTGGCCGTGTGCGCGAAGGTCTCGGGCACGTCGACAAGCTGGCCCTCGGCGCGCATCAGGAACAGGTGCCACAGCTGCGGGTGGCGGTGGGTGTTGCCCTCGACGCCGGCTTCGCATTCGCGCTGAAGCGTGCCCAGCGATTGCAGCGGGCCCGCGTAGGCCAGGCCCGACTCCTCGAGCAGCTCGCGCCGCACGGCCACCTCGGGCGACTCACCCGGCTCGATGGTGCCCTTGGGGAGCTGCATGTTGCCGTCCTCGGGATGGCGAAACACCAGCAGCCGGCCCCGCGCGTCGACCAGGCAGGCGCAGGCCTTGAGGATCGGGGCGGTGGTGCCGGTGGCAGTCATCAGGCGCCCGTCAAGGCGGCCTTGACCGCTGCGCTGACCTGGCCCATGTCGGCCTTGCCGGCCAGGCGGGTCTTGACCACGCCCATGACCTTGCCCATGTCGCCGGGGCCGCTGGCGCCCAGCTCGGCCACGATGGCCTTCACCGCGGCCACCGTCTCGTCGGCGCTCATGCGCTGGGGCAGGTAGACCTCGAGCACCTTGATCTCGGAGGCTTCCTTGTCCGCCAGGTCGGCGCGGCCACCCGTGGTGAAGGCGGCTATCGAGTCCTTGCGCTGCTTGACCATCTTGTCGACGATGGCCACGACCATGGCGTCGTCGAGCTCCACGCGCTCGTCGACTTCCTTCTGCTTCAGGGCCGCGAGCAGCAGGCGGATGGTGCCCAGGCGCTCGGAGTCCTTGGCGCGCATGGCCGTCTTCATGTCTTCGGTGATCTGTTCTTTGAGTGTCATTCGCAACCTTTCGGAAAAAACAAAAGCCGCGGCAGGTTTCCCTGGCGCGGCTTGGGCAACGAGGCGCTGGCGGAGACTTTCGTCGCGGCCAGCTGCCCTGGACGTTGCTTAGTACAGCTTCTTGGGGAGCTGCATGCTGCGCACGCGCTTGTAGTGGCGCTTGACTGCAGCGGCCTTCTTGCGCTTGCGCTCGGCGGTCGGCTTTTCGTAGAACTCGCGGGCACGCAGGTCGGTCAGCAGGCCGAGCTTTTCGATGGTGCGCTTGAAACGGCGAAGTGCGACGTCGAAGGGCTCGTTTTCTTTAACGCGGATGGTGGTCATTGATGAATCGTTGAACTGAAGTTGGCTCGGGGAGATCGAGGCCCAAAGCCGGGGTTCCTCAACTGAAAACTTTTTGCGGCCGTTGAGGGGAGGCCAGAGTTAGCCCGCGATTATAGCGCGGTTGCGCACGCATGGGCGCTTGCCCATGCCCATTGAAAGTTGTATCCGCCCAACCAACCCGTGACATCCACCACTTCGCCGATGAAAAACAGGCCCGGTTGCTTCGATTCCATCGTCTGGGAGGACAAATCGCGGGTATCGACGCCGCCGGCCGTCACTTCGGCCTTTTTGTAGCCTTCGGTGCCGCTGGGCGTGATCTGCCAGTGCGCAATGCGTTCCGACAGCGCCGCCAGCGCCTTGTCGGCCGCTTCGTTCACCGGCCGTTGCAAAGCCGGGTCTTGTCCGACCCAGGCGTCCGCAAGCCGTGAAGGCACCAGCGAGGCCAGTTCGTTGGCGATGCGTTTCTTCGAGCGGAGCTTGGCCTCGCCCAGCGACGCGATCACGTCCACGCCCGGCGCGAAGTCCAGCGTCAGCGGCGTGCCGGGCTTCCAGTAGCTCGAAATCTGCAGCACCGCCGGGCCCGACAGGCCGCGGTGGGTGAACAGCAGGTCTTCGAGGAAGCCCATCTTCTCTTTCCTGGCGCCGGTCTCGATGCGCACCGGCAGCGCCAGCCCCGCAAGTTCTGCATACGGCGCCCAGGCGTCGCCGCCGAAGGTCAGCGGCACCAGCGCCGGTCGCGGCGTGACCAGGCGCAGGCCGAACTGCTCGGCGATGCGGTAGCCGAAGTCGCTCGCGCCGATCTGCGGAATCGACAGCCCGCCAGTGGCGACCACGATCTTCGATGCCTCGACGACCCCGCGGTCGCTCTCGATTCGATAGCACCCCACGCCCGCCGAATCAGCGTGAGCGGCAGAAAACGTGATCTTCCCGACCTTGCACGGCTGCCAGCGCTCGACCCCGCCCGCGGCGCATTCGGCCAGCAGCATGTCGACGATTTGCTGCGAGGAGCCGTCGCAGAACAGCTGCCCCTTGTGCTTCTCGTGGAAGGCGATCCCGTGCTTTTGCACCAGTTCGACGAACTGCTGCGGCGCATAGCGCGACAGCGCCGAGCGGCAGAAATTCGGGTTGTCGCCGATGAAGTGGCGCTGCGGCGCGCGCACGTCGAGGTCGCGGTTGGTGAAGTTGGCCCGCCCGCCGCCCGAGATGCGGATCTTCTCGCCCACCTTCTCGCTGTGGTCCACCACCAGCACCTTCAGCCCGCGCTGGCCGGCCACGCCGGCGCAGAACAGCCCGGCGGCGCCGGCACCGATCACGACGACGTCGAAGCGGGCGGCTGGAGCAGGCGCGGCGCTCAAGGCCCGTCGGCCGCCAGCAGCGGCGGCGGGTTGTATTTCAGGTGGCCCACGTAGCGCAGCGGCTGCGTGGCGGCAATCGAGGGCACGTCGCCCTCGCGCATGTGCAGCAGGTCGGCCGGGCTCACCCAGCGCGGGTCTGCGCTGGTGATCGGCAGGCCGGCCTGCTTGTAGGCTTCGAGCACGAACTGCGAGCAGAAGAACTGGTCGTTGCGGCTCGCGCCCAGCTGCACCATGGCCATGCCGGTCATGCAGTAGTTGCTGATGGCGCCGGGCACCAGCGGCAGTTCGCACAGGCGGCGGTTCAGCACGAAAGGCGCGTTCAGCAGCACGCCCACGGTGTTGTAGCGCGCGCCCACCTGCGACATCGCCCATTCGCGCAGGCGACCGGCACCGGCTTCGTTGACGCCAGGCACGCGAAACGCCACCACCATCTGCTCCTCGTCGACCACCTCGGCCAGCGGCCGCGCGCGCACGCCCGTGCCCACGGCTTCGGCGATCTGGCCGTCGCCGAGGTACAACACGGCGTGGCTCACCGGCGAGAAGGTGCCCAGGCGGATGCCGAAGGAGTTCACCGTGGCGATCGAGGTCAGCAGGATGTCGCCAGGTTCCAGCGCGTCGGCGGCGATGAGCTCGCCGCCGTTGCCCGGTGCGATGACCGAGCTCTGCACCCGCAGGCGCAGGCCGTTGTCCTTGCTTGGCAGGTCGAGCCGGGTGGCGCAGGCCGAGAGCAGCAGGGCGGCGCCCGCCGCGGTGATGACCGCGGCGGTCTTGAGAGCGGCGCGCATCAGCCCTTCCAGACGAACGGAAACTTCAGCTGCTTGAAGAAGCCGTTGGGCACGTAGTCGCCCAGCACGCCGTACTTCTCGGGCCAGAGCTTGGTGGTCTTCACGGCCGTGCCGAAGAGGTAGTCGAGAAAGGCGTAGTGCGCCGCATAGTTCTTGTCGAGCGCCTCGATGTCCTGGCTGTGGTGCCAGTGGTGGAAGTTGGGCGTCACGATCAGGTAGCGCAGCGGGCCCAGCCGCACGCTCACGTTGCAGTGGTTGAACACCGCCTGGAAGCCGACCACCACGATGTACGCGTCGATCACTTCCTTGCTGAAGCCCAGCACGTAGATGGGCGCCAGCACCAGCGTGCGCGTGATCAGCAGCTCCAGGATGTGCTGGCGCGAGCCGGCCATCCAGTCCATGCTTTTGACGCTGTGGTGCACCGCGTGCAGGCGCCACAGCACGGGCACCTCGTGGTAGGCGCGGTGGGTCCAGTACTGCACCAGGTCGGCCACCAGAATGATCAGAAGAATGCCGGCCCAGAACGGCAGGTTGCCCACCCAGCCGCGGATGCCGTCGTTGGCGGCCCAGCCGAAGAGCTTGTGCACCATCAGGTTGGTGGCCAGCAGCACGAAGCCCACGATCATGTGGTTCACCACGAAGTGGTGGAAGTCGGTTTGCCACTCTTCGCGGAACACGGGCTGGTCCTTGCGCAGGGCGAAGAGCTTCTCGATGAAGATGAAGATCAGCGACGAGCCCAGCAGGTCGAGAATGAACCAGTCCAGCCCGATGTACGGCGTGTTGTCCGCGAAGTCGTGCACCGGCACCTTGTGGCCACCCAGCAGCGCCGAGGCCGCCACCAGCAAAAACGCGGCCGACGAGAGCCAGCGCGAGCGGTTGAAGATGATGTTCACCAGCGACAGCCCGCCGGAGACGACCAGCGCCACCAGCAGGATGTAGCGCATCACGTCGACGTTGTAGCTCTTGCGCAGCTCGGGCGTGGTGAGGTACTGCGGAAAGTGAAAGGCCAGCACGCCAAGGAAGCACAGGATGGCCAGGCTCAGTGCGATGGTGCCGGTGACCAGGCCCTGGCCGCGGCGCAGTTCGCCGTGGTTCTGGGTGAAATCGTTGAGTTTGTCGATGTCGAGCATGGAGCCCCCTCGGGGTTGCGTTGTGTTTGTTGTGCGGCGGATTTTAGGTCGCGCGGGCCTCCCCGGGGCGCCTCCGGCGCGCAAGGGGATGCCTTGGAACACAATCGTCGACCTTTGTACATTGGCAAACTAATTGCTTGGAGTGGTCGTGACCATCAAACGAAATTTCATTCGCGCCCTCGTGGCTGCCGTCGCCGCCTGCACCCTCGGGTCGGCCTTTGCCCAAGCCCAGGAAAGCTCGCTCGCGCGGGTTCAGCGCACGCATGTGCTGCGCGTCGGCGCCATCGCCGGCGCCATTCCGTATTTCGCCAAGGACCCCGGCACCGGCAAGTGGGAAGGCTTCGGCCCCGACTTCAGCGAAAGCCTTGCCAAGAGCCTCGGCGCCAAGGTCGAGTACGTCGAGACCACCTGGGGCAATGCGGTGCTCGACCTGCAGTCCAACAAGATCGACGCCATGTTCGGCCTGGCCCCGTCGCCGCAGCGCGCCGCCATGGTCAACTTTGCCGACACGCTGTTCGAGAACACCTACACGGTGGTCTGCAAGAAGGGCGTGCCGCAAAAGAGCTGGGAGCAGCTGAACACCCCCGACACCAAGATCGTGGTGGACATCGGCTCCAGCCACGACCAGCTGGCCCAGCGGGTGCTGCCGAAGGCCGACGTCACCCGTCTGGAGAACTCCGGCGCCGCCACCATGTCGCTGCAGGCCGGCCGCGCCGACTGCCAGGTGCTCGTGATCCTGCTGGCCGAGCCGCTGCTGGCCAAGCGTCCGGGCCTGGGCACGATGTACGTTCCGCAGCCGGTCTACACCGCGCCCGTGAGCATCGGCCTGCGCAAGGACACCGACCCCGGCCTGCAGAAAGCCGTGAACGCCTGGCTGGCCGAAGAACGCTCCAAGGGCGAAGTCCGCAGCGTCATCCTGAAGAACATGGAAAAGCTCGCGGGCGTGCCGGCCAGCGCCTTCCCGCCCGAAATCAAGTTCTAAGGGGGCGTCATGGACCTCCACGATCCCGCGAGCGGGCCCACCGGCCGCTCACGGCTCGGCACGGCCTTGCTGCTCGCGTGCGGGCTCGCCGGCGTCTGGGCCGCGGTGCGCCACTTCTCGGGCGGCGCCTCGGGCACGGCCTACGACTGGGACTTCAGCGTGCTCTGGACCTACCGCAGGCTGCTGCTCATCGGCCTGGCCTACACGCTGGTCTTCACCGTCGTGTGCGTGGTGCTGGGGCTGCTCGTCGGCCTGGCGACGGGGCTGGGGCGCCTGTCGCGCAACCCCTGGGTGTCGGCGCCGATTCGTGCCTACATCGAGGTGTTCCGCTGCACGCCGGTGCTGGTGCAGCTCGTGTGGTTCTACTACGCGCTGCCGGTGCTCACGGGGCTGGAGATCTCGGCCGTCGTGGCCGCCACGCTGTGCCTGTCGCTGTACGGCGGCGCCTTTTATTCCGAGATCGTGCGCGGCGGCATCATTTCCATCGACAGCGGCCAGGTCGAGGCGGCCCGCGCGCTCGGCATGACACGCCTGCAGCTCATGCGCCGCGTGGTGCTGCCGCAGGCGTTCAAGCGCATGGTGCCCCCGCTCATGAGCCAGTCGATCATGCAGCTGAAGAACACCTCGCTGCTGTCGGTGCTGGCCGTGCCCGACCTGCTCTACCAGGGCCAGGTGATCGCGCACGAAACCTACCGTCCGCTGGAGCTCTACACCTTCATCGCGGTCGCCTACTTTGCGGTGCTGCTGCCCGTCACCATCTGGGCCAAGCGCATGGAATTCGGCGCCGGGCCGAAGGAAGAAGTCTGAAATGCCCCAGCCCTTGATCCAGATCAGCAACCTCAGGAAGGCCTTCGGGCAGAACGTGGTGCTGAAAGACATTTCGCTGCAGGTCGAGCGCGGCCAGGTGGTCGCGATCATCGGGCCCTCGGGCTCGGGAAAATCGACGCTGCTGCGCTGCATCAACCTGCTGTCGGTGCCCCAGGGCGGGCGCATCACGGTGGGCGAGCAGACCATCGAGTTCAACGGCGTGCACACCACGCTGCCCAACGAGCGCGCGCTCGCACGCTTTCGGGCGTCCACGGGCATGGTGTTCCAGCACTTCAACCTGTTCCCGCACATGACGGTGCTGCGCAATGTGATGGAGGGTCCCGTCACCGTGCTGAAGACGCCCAAGGCGCAGGCCGAGGCCGAGGCGCGCGCGCTGCTCGCCAAGGTGGGCCTGCTCGATCGCGCGGACTACGTTCCCGACAAGCTCTCGGGCGGCCAGAAGCAGCGCGTGGCCATTGCGCGCGCACTGGCCATGAAGCCCGCCGTGATGCTGTTCGACGAGGCGACATCCGCGCTCGACCCCGAACTGGTCGGCGAGGTGCTCGGCGTCATCAAGGGCCTGGCGAAGGACGGCATGACCATGATCCTGGTGACGCACGAGATCGGCTTCGCGCGCGAGGTGGCCGACCAGGTCATCTTCATGCGCGACGGCGTGGTCGCGGAAAGCGGGCCGCCGGAGGTGGTGATCGACAACCCGCGGCAGGCGTCCACGCAGGCTTTCCTGGGCCGCTTCAAGGGCGTGGCGGCCTAGTGGCGGGCGCTGTGCGCAACGCAGCGCCCTTCCTCGGCGTGCTGATGCTCGACACGCGGTTTCCGCGGCCGCCGGGCGACGTGGGCAACCCGGCGACTTTCGAGCGGCACGGCATGGCCGTGCGCCTGCTCACGATCGAGGGCGCATCGCCCGAGCGCATCGTGAAGGAGGCCGACCCCTCGCTGCTGCAACCCTTCGTCGACGGCGCGCTGCGGCTGGCCGGGGAGGGCGCGGCCATGCTCACCACCAGCTGCGGTTTTCTCGCGGCGTACCAGCAGGTGCTGGCCCGTGCCGTGGCTGTTCCCGTGGTCACGTCGAGCCTGCTGCAATGCCGGGCGTTCGCGCGGCCGGGCATCCTGACTTTCGACGCGGCGTCGATGCGCAAGGCCATCCTCGATGCGGCCGACGTGCCGCCGAACACACCGGTGCAGGGCGTGCAGCCGGGCTGCGAGTTCCATCGGCGCATCTTGAACAACGAGGCGCGGCTCGACCTGGCGCAAGCCGAACGCGACGTGGTCGATGCCGCGCGCCGTCTCGTGGCGCTTCACCCGGGGGTCGAAGACATCGTGCTGGAGTGCACCAACATGCCGCCTTACCGCGACGCCGTCGCGCGCGCCACGGGCCGCCGTGTGCACGACATCGAGACGCTGCTGGTGGCCCGGTGGGCTGGCGGCGTCGCGCGCCCTTAGTCCCCCGCCGCTTGCCTCCTGCCGGATGTGCCGGTGCGTCAGCGCATCAGCTTGTCCAACGTGATGGGCAGCGTTCGAACGCGCTTTCCGCACGCGTTGAAGACAGCGTTGGCAACCGCGGCGCCCACCCCGGTGATGCCGATCTCGCCGACGCCGTGGGCGCCCATCGGCGAGTGCGGATCGGGAATGTCGGTCCACATCACGTCGATCTCGGGCACGTCCATGTGCACCGGCACGTGGTAGTCGGAGAGGCTGGGATTCATGATGCGGCCGTTGCGCTCGTCGAATTGCGTTTCTTCCATCAACGCCAGGCCCAGCCCCATGACGATACCGCCGCGAAACTGGCTGGCCGCCGTCTTGGCGTTGAGGATGCGTCCGCAGTCGAACGAGCCAAGAAAACGGCTGACCCGCGTCTCGCCGGTCACCTCGTTCACCCGCACCTCGCAGAACATGGCGCCGTGCGAGTGCATCGACCAATGCATGATTTCGAGCGGGGGCGGGGCGCTGGCCTCGACGACCAGCTCGTCACGCCCGGCGCGCGCCAGGATGCCCGCATAGCTTTCGAAACGAGCGGGATCATCGATATTGCCGAGGCCGCCGTCGCGGCCGACCACATCGTCGGGCTTCAGGCCGTGCAAGGGCGAGTCCTTGCCGCAAAGCTTCAACAAGGCTGCGAAGAGTTCGTGCTGTGCCGCCATGACCGCGCTGCCGATCGAGGCCGTCTGCTGCGACCCCCCTGCAAGCACGACCCCGGGGAAGCGCGAATCGCCGTGGCAAAAAGTCACCTGGTCCATCGTCAGGCCGAGCCGTTCGGCGGTGACCTGCGTTTGCGCGGTGGCGGTGCCCATGCCCATTTCATGCGCAGCAACCTCGACCTTCACCAAGCTGTCTTTTGCCAGCGTGATGCGGGCCGCGCCGCCCGGCATGCGGTAGTACGGGTACGTGGCGGTGGCGCAGCCCATGCCGACCAGCCACTCCCCTTCGCGGCGGGTGCCCGGCGTCGCGCTTCGCCGGCTCCAGCCGAAGCGCTCGGCGCCTGCGCGGTAGGCCTCGACGATGTGGCGCGACGAGAAGGGTGCGCCCGTGGTCGGGTCCTTCTGCGGCTCGTTGCGGATGCGAAGCTCGATCGGGTCCATCCGCATGGCATCGGCCAGTTCGTCGACGGCGCTCTCCAGCGCGAAGGTGCCGACCGCTTCGCCGGGCGCGCGCATGAACGTGTTGGCCAGCATGTCGAGGGTCGCCACCTCGACGTCGAGCTTGAAGCTGCCGGCCGCGTAGGCGGAGCGCGCCGGCAAGATGAACGGCTCGGGCATGTTGTTGTGCTCGGTCATCGTCACCACGCCGGTGTGGATCAGCGCGTCGAAGCGGCCGTCCGCCTGCGCACCGATCGCCACACGCTGCTCGGTGTTCGTTCGCCCGCCGACCACGCGGTAGACGCCTTCGCGCGTGAGCATGATGCGCACCGGACGCCCGGCGAGCTTCGACGCCGCCGCTGCAAGAACCTGGTGGCGCCACAGTGTCTTGCCGCCGAAGCCGCCTCCCACATAGGGCGAGGTCACATGCACCTGCTTCTCGTCGATCCCGAAGATTTCCGCCATCGACCAGGCCATGTGCGTGACCGCCTGCGAGGCGTCGTGGAGGATGAGTTCATCCCCCTTCCAGGCCACGGTCGCCGCATGCAGCTCGATCGCGTTGTGGCTGTGGCGTGGCGTGGCGTACGTGACGTCGACCCGGTGGGGGGCAGCGGCCAGCGCCGCTTCGGCGTCGCCGATCTCCAGCTTGAGCGGCTCGCCCTGGAACGTGCCGGGCTTCGTTCCCTTGGCCTTGGCCGCCGCGAGCGAGGTCGTGGCCGGCGCGGCTTCGTACACGACGCGAACCAGCGACTTCGCGTGATCGGCCTGCTCCTGCGTCTGCGCCAGCACGACGGCGATCGGCTGGCCGTTCCAGTGGACCTGGTCGTCCTGCAGGACGGGCAGGTCGTCGCCCCCGGCCGCCTTGTCCTTGGACATGAAGAGCGGCATGGGTTTCATGCGCGGCGCGTTCTCGTGGCTCATCACCAGCACCACGCCGGGCGCCGCTTGCGCCGCGCCCGTGTCCAGCGTCGCGATCCGTCCCCGCGGCACCGTGCTGTAAACGAGCGCGGCGTAGACCATTCCCTCCATCGGGAATTCCGCCGCGAACCGCGCCTGCCCCTGTACCTTGAGCGGCCCGTCCAGGCGTGAGACCGGCGCGCCGATCAGTCCGTCCTTGCGCGCGATCAGCGGGTCGGGCTTGCTGCCGGGCACCCATGCGTCGGGCGCGAGGGCGATGGCCTTTTTCATGACCGCCTGAACGGTCTCTTGAATGACGCTCATGCTTGCATCTCCTTCAGTTCGCCGAGCACGGCGGCAATCGTCCGCTTTGCCAGCTCGATCTTGAATCCGTTGTCGCGCAGCGGCTGCGCGCTGGCCAGTTCCGCCTCGGCGGCAGCACGGAAAACTTCCGCCGTAGCCGGTTTCCCCCGCAGCGCCTCTTCGGCCTTCCAGGCGCGCCAAGGCTTGTGCGCGACGCCACCGAGGGCGATGCGCACGTCCTTGACGGTGTCGCCGTCGAGCTCGAGCGCGGCCGCCACGGAAATCAGCGCGAAGGCGTAGCTCGCGCGGTCGCGCACCTTGCGGTAGGTCGACCACGCCCCGAAAGGCAGCGCGGGCAGCTCGACAGCGGTGATGAGTTCGCCCGGCTCGAGCAGCGTCTCGATGTCGGGACGGTCTTCGGGCAGGCGGTGCAGCTCTGTGAACGGCAGCGTGCGCTGGCCGCGGGAGTTCCGCAGATGCACCATGGCGCCCAGCGCGGCGAGCGCCACGCACATGTCGGACGGATGCGTGGCGACACAGCTGGGCGAAGCGCCCAGGACGGCGTGGAGGCGGTTGATGCCTTCGGCCGCATCGCACCCCTGGCCGGGACTGCGCTTGTTGCAGCGCGACCCTTCGTCGTCGTAGAAATAGGCGCATCGGGTGCGCTGCAGCATGTTGCCGCCGACGGTCGCCATGTTGCGGATCTGCGCCGATGCGCCGGCGGTGACGGCCCGTGCGAGCACCGGGTAACGCGCTCGCACGGCGGGGTGCGAGGCGAGCGCGGTGTTGCGGGTCGCGGCGCCGATCAGCAGGCTGCCGTCGGGCCGTTCTTCGATGTCGCGCGACAGGTCCGTGACATCGACCAGAGCGATCGGACGCTCGATGGTTTCGCGCATCAGGTCGACCAGGTTCGTGCCGCCGCCGAGGTACTTGGCGCCTGGCTGGCTGCCGAGTCGGAGTGCATCGCCTGCGTCTTGCGCGCGGGCGTAAGTGAAGGGGGTCATGTGGGCACCCCCTCGAATGTCTCGGCGATGGCCGCCACGATGCCGTTGTAGGCACCGCAGCGGCACACATTGCCGCTCATGCGTTCACGCAGCTCGTCGTGGCTGAGCGCGATGGTCTGCGTACAGAGGTCGGCGGTGACGTGGCTGGGAACGCCCCGCTTGAGTTCCTGCGCCATTCCCACGGCCGAACAGACCTGGCCTGGCGTGCAGTAGCCGCACT
This sequence comes from Variovorax monticola, assembly GCF_051216855.1. Classification (NCBI taxonomy): domain Bacteria; kingdom Pseudomonadati; phylum Pseudomonadota; class Betaproteobacteria; order Burkholderiales; family Comamonadaceae; genus Variovorax; species Variovorax monticola. Next base: position 109,311 of record NZ_JBPJZP010000003.1, on the reverse strand, counting down.
GGAAGCCGTCGTGCGCGATGAAGGCTTTTTGCAACGGGTGCAGGTCGCCTTGCGGGGCAAGACCTTCGATGGTGGTGACCGACCGGCCCTGGTATTGCACGGCCAGCGCAAGGCACGCCAGCACGCGCTCGCCGTCGACGAGCACGGTGCACGCACCGCATGCGCCCTGGTTGCAGCCCTTCTTGGCGCCGAACAGCTGGCGATGCTCGCGCAGGAAATCGAGCAACGAAACACTGGGGTCGTCGGGCAACTCGGCCGGCGACCCGTTGATGGTGATGGTCATGAGCGCTCTCGTGGGGTGAGTCGAGTAAACAGTTGTCACAGCGCTGCAAGGCGATACGACCAACTTGCTGGACTCTTCTCTTAGCACGATGGCGTGCTCGGCGGCGTCAGGATTTTTCTTCAATGCGCGGGGCTTGGCGCCTGCGGGGCCGTTCTGTGCTGGCGCGCGCCGCTGCGAAGGGCATGCACCCCGGCCACAACGGCCAAGCCCTCGCCGCGATTCCCTGGCAGCTCAGTCCTTGCGGGTGGAGCGGCGGCCCAGCATGGCTGCGGCGCCCAGTGCCACGGCCATCACGAGCAGCGACACCACGGTGGTCACGGTGCCCAGCGCATAGATCGACGGTGTGGTGACCGTCGACGTCAGGCCCTGCAGTTCGAGCGGCAGCGTGTTGACGTCGCCGATGGCCTGCGAGGTGCGGGCAATCTCGTCCCACGACAGGGTGAAGCCGAACATGCCGATGCCCACGATCGACGGGCCGATCAGCGGCAGCACCACGAAGCGGAAGGTCTGCCACGGCGTGGCGCCCAGGTCGCGCGCGGCTTCCTCATACGCCGGGTTGAAACGGTTGAACACCGCGAACATGATGAGCAGCCCGAAGGGCAGCGTCCACGTGAGGTGGGCTCCGAGGGCGGAGCTGAACAGGCCGAGCGCGGTGCCGTAGCCCTCGAGCAGCGCGGTGGCGTCCATGGCCGTCAGCAGGCCCTTCACGGCGGTGTCGAGCAGCCGGAACTGCAGGCCGATGCCCAATGAAATGATGATCGACGGCATGATCAGGCTCGCCACCGTCACGAAGAACAGGGCGTTGCTGCCGGCCAGCTTCTTGCGGAACGCGAGCCCTGCCAGCACCGACAGCACGACGGTGAAGGCCATCACCACCGCACCCAGCGCCAGCGAGCGCCTGAAGGCCGCACCGATGTCGACGGTGCCCAGGCCTTCCGCCAGCTTGTAGAACCAGTGCAGCGACACGCCGCGCAAAGGAAATGTGAGGCCCCCCTCTGGGCCCTGGAAGCTCAGCACGAAGATCGTGATCATCGGGCCGTAGAGGAACAGCACGAACAGGGCGAAGACTGTTGCGAGGGGCCAGAAGCCGGGGCTGCGTTGTTCGCCGATTTTCACCCTAGAGCTCCTTGCGAATATCGACCAGCCGGGTCAGGCCCCAGATGATCATCAGCACCACCGCCAGAAGAATCATCGCGTTGGCCGCAGCCAGTGGAAACTGCAGGTAAGAGGTCTGCACCTGGATGATCTTGCCGATGGACGCGATCTGCTGCCCACCCATCACGCCGATGGTCACGAAGTCGCCCATCACGATGGTGATGACGAAGATCGAGCCGATCAAAATGCCCGTGCGCGACAGCGGCACCACCACGTTCCACAGCGTCTGCCAGCCCGACGCGCCCGCGTCGCTGGCCGCCTCGAGCAGCGAACGGTCGATGCGCATCATGCTGTTGAAGATGGGCACGATCATGAACATCGTGTACAGGTGCACGAAAGCCAGCACCACCGAGAAATCGGAGAACAGCAGCCACTCCACCGGCTGGTTGACGAGGCCCACGCCCATCAGCGCCTGGTTGACCAGCCCGTTGCGCCCCAAGAGCGGCACCCACGAGATCATGCGGATCACGTTCGAGGTCCAGAACGGCACCGTGCACAGCACGAACAGCACCGTCTGCATGGTCGACGAGCGCACATGGAACGCCAGGAAGTACGCCACCGAAAAACCGATCAGCAGCGTGATGCCCCACACCAGCAGGCAGAACTTGAAGGTGCTCAGGTAGGTGTTGAGCGTGACGCACAGGTCGCCGTTGTCGGTGAGGTGCGAGCAGCCCTCGAACAGGCTCAGGTAGTTGCGCAGCGTGACTGCGGGAATCAACTCGTACTCGTTGAAATTCCAAAGGCTGACCATGGCCACCAGCGCCAGCGGAATCAGGAAGAACAGCAGGAACACGAGCGCGAACGGTGCCGCCTGCCACCAGGCTTTCACGGTGTGCGTGGGCATGGTGGCGGCGTGGCCGGACGCGGCGGGTGCGCTCATGTCTGCGGTGTCTTTCCTGGATGCGTGCTCAAGCCGCGACGAACTCGTTCCACTTGCGAACCATGTATTCGTTCTCGTCCATCACCGCGTTCCAGCACGCGATGCCGCCCATGCGCTGCTCGTAGCTGCCGCCGTCGCGCAGCGAGCCGGCCTTGGCGATCACGTCGCCCTGCGGGCTCTTGATGTCCTGCGCGGCGGGCTTGCCTTCCATCCAGTAGGCCCACTCGTAGCCTTCCATCTTGGTCTTGGCGGTGTCCAGCACGGCGCTGTAGTAGCCCTGGCGGTTGAGGTACGCGCCGGCCCAGCCGTCGAGGAACCAGTTGATGAATTCATAAGCGCCGTCCAGCTTCTTGCCCGACAGCGTGGCCGGCAGGCCGAAGCCCGAGGCCCAGGCGCGATACCCTTCCTTCAGGGGCTGGAAGGTGCAGTCGATGCCCTTGCTGCGCACGGCCGTGACGGCGGGCGACCACATCGACTGGATCACGACCTCGCCCGAGGCCATCAGGTTCACCGACTCGTTGAAATCCTTCCACAGCGCGCGGAACTGACCGGCCTTCTTGGCCTCGATCAGGGTCTTGATCGTCAGGTCGATCTCGGCCTTGGTCATGTTGCCCTTGTCGGCGTACTTGTGGATGCCCTTGGCTTCCACCACCATCGCGGCGTCCATGATGCCGATCGACGGAATGTTCAGGATCGCGGTCTTGCCCTTGAACTCGGGGTTCAGCAACTCGGCCCACGAAGAGATCGGGCGCTTGATCAGGTCGGGGCGAATGCCCAGCGTGTCGGCGTTGTAGGTGGTCGGAATCAGCGACATGAACTGCGTGGCCGACTTGGCGAAGACCTTGCTCTTCTCGCCTTCGAGATAGATCACCTTCACCGGCGCCGTGCCCTGGTTGCCGACCTTCTTGCCGGCCACTTCGCCCTTGGTGAAGAGCGAGGTGATCTTGTCGGCGTTCTTCACGCGCTTGGTGTCGATGCCCTTCAGGTTGCCGGTGGGCACGATCTTCTTGAGCGAGAAGAACTCGGTGTCGATCAGGTCGAAGCTGTTGGGCGCGGTCACGGCGCGCTTGGTCACCTCGTCGGTGGTGATGGCGACGTACTGGATCTCGATGCCGGTGTCGGCCTTGAACTTCTCGGCAATGGCCTTGTCCTGGTTCACGGCGGTGCCCAGGTAGCGCAGCACGACTTTTTCCTGCGCGTGCACGAAGGGCGCGATGCCCGTGGCCAGGATGCCGGCGGTGCCTTGCAGCAGCGTGCGGCGCTTGACGCCGGCGGACGAGTCGATGGGTTCGGTCATGGCTGAGTCTCCGTGGATGACAAGTGGAAAGGGACGCGGAAAAAGGGGTGGCTGGTGGCGGCGTGACCTACAGCGTCATGGCGATGGCGGCCGTGTCGTCGCGCAGGGCGCTGGCATCCGGGCGCACCGGCGAGCGTTCGCCGGGCGGCTTGACACCGGGGCCGAGCGTGCGCGCGTCGGCCTCGGCCCACGACAGGCGAACCGTCTCGCCCTGTGCAAACGGGCTCGCGAGAAAGGCGGCTTCGCCCAGCAGCACCGACACGGCCTGGCGCCCCGATGCGGCCGCCTGCAGCGACAGGCCGAGCAGCACGTAAGTGCCCTGGTACTCGACGTCGGTCACCGTGGCGGCAAGGCCGCCGGAGGCGCCGCTGGCCGGCGCGGCAATCCGCATGTGGTCGTTGCGCACCGCGATCGGGCCGGCGGGCGTGTCGAACACGTTGTGCCCGCCCATGAAGCGCGCCACGAACTCGCTCGCCGGGTGGTTGTAGATGGCGTGCGGCGCGCCGACCTGCTCGATCACGCCGTGGTTCATGACCACCATGGTGTCGGCCAGTGCCATCGCTTCTTCCTGCGAGTGCGTGACGTGCACGAAGGTCAGGCCCAGCTCCTTCTGCCAGCGCCGCAACTCGGCGCGCATTTGAATGCGCAGGAAGGGGTCGAGCGCCGACAGCGGTTCGTCGAGCAGCAGCACGCGCGGCTCGGTGATGAGCGCGCGTGCCAGCGCCACGCGCTGCTGCTGGCCGCCGGAAAGTTCGCCGGGCTTGCGTTCGGCCAGGTGGCCCATGGCCACGCGCTCCAGCAGGTCGTGCGCACGCTTCTGGCGCTCGGCCTTGCCGACGCCTTTCATCTTCAGGCTGAAGGCCACGTTGTCGGTGGCCGACAGGTGCGGGAACAGCGCGAAGCTCTGGAACATCATGGCCGTGCCGCGCGCCGCGGCGGGCAGGTTGGTGATGTTGCGGTTGTCCAGAAGGATGTCGCCGCTGGTGACCGACTCGTGGCCCGCGATCATGCGCAGCGTGGTGCTCTTGCCGCAGCCCGAGGGCCCCAGCAGGCAGCAGTAGCTGCCGCTGGCGATGCGCAGGTCGATCTGGTCGACGGCGGCCGGCGTGCCGGCGGCGTAGCGCTTGGTGAGCGCCACGATTTCGACGGCGGCGGGGACGGGCGTGGCGACGGCATTCATTGCCGGATACGCAGCAGGATCCATGCCACGCTGCACCAAAGCGGGGTGCGGGCCGGGGTGCTGCGGGGGGGCCGAACGGCGTACAGACCGGCGCGTGCAGGTTGCGCTAGTTGCTTGGTCGGCGGGCTGCCGCCGCGGGATCAGGTGCCGAACTGGTCCGCGTCCACCGGCAACTGCACCGCGGCCAGGCCGCGCAGCACGTCGCCCACCACGATCACCGCGGGGCTCGCCAGCCCGGCTTCGGCGATGCCGCTTTGCAGCTTGCTCAGCGTGGTCGCGATGTGCCGCTGGTGCGGCAGGCTCGCATGCTGGATGACCGCCACCGGCGTGTCGCCCGGCAGGCCCTGCAGCAGTTCGCGCTCGATGTGCCCGGCACCCGCCACGCCCATGTAGATCACCAGCGTCAGGCGCGCGCTGTACGCCGTCGCGGCCAGCGCGCCCCAGTCGGTCGGGTCTTCGGCCGCGCCCGCGCCGGTCTTGGCGTGGCCGGTGACGAACACCACGCCCTGCGCATGGTCGCGGTGCGTGAGCGGCACGCCCAGCGAGGTCACGGCGGCCAGGCCGGCGGTGATGCCGTTGACCACCGCGCATTCGATGCCGGCCTCGCGCAGGTGCGCCACCTCTTCGCCGCCGCGCCCGAAGATGAAGGGGTCTCCGCCCTTGAGCCGCACCACGGTTTCGCCTTCGCGCACCGCCGTGATCATCAGCCGCTCGATGAAAGCCTGCGGCGTGCTCTTGCAGCCGCCGCGCTTGCCCACGTGCACGATGCGCGCGCCGGGGCGGGCATAGGCCAGGATCTCGTCGTTCACCAGGTCGTCCACCAGCAGCACCGTGGCGGCCTGGATCGCCTTCACGGCCTTGACCGTCAGCAGTTCGGGGTCGCCCGGGCCGGCACCGACCAGCGTGCAGCGCCCGGCAATGAGAGAGGAAGTGGGGAGCTCGTTGTTGTCGTTCATGCCTGGGATGCCAGTTGCGTGATGTGCAGGACCTGCTTCGCGATCGCCTCCGGCACCGGAAGCTCGCCGGCCAGCACGCGGCGCGTGTAGGCGGCGGTGGTGGCCACGTCGATTTCCGTCGGCAGGCCCGGCACGTCGCTGGTGGTGCCCGGCTGCTGGGCCTGCAGCTCGGTGCGCACGCCGCGCACGAAGCCGTCGATCTGCGCGGTGCGGCGCGGGTCGGACACCACTTCGCCTTCGAGGCCGCGCGAGAGCAGGGCGGTCTGGCCCGTGAGCTCGAAGGTCTCGCCCATGGTGCGGGCGTATTCGGGGTGCGTGTAGCTGGCGACCACCACGCAGGGGCCGGCGCCGGGCTGCATGAGCTTGACCACGCTGTGGCCCGGGTTGCGCAGGCCGACCACGCGGCGCACGTCGAGCAGGCGCTTGAGCGCGGGGTTGAGCAGTTCGGTGGGGGCGAAGGCGGCTTCGCCGTCGGCGACGGGGCGAACCGCCGTCAGCGGCGCAATGTCCATGGCCGCGAGCACGTTGGACGCCAGCACGCGCGAGGTTTCGCTCGCGCTGCCGTGCACCAGCACCGGCAGGCCTTCGCGGGCGAGCAGCAGCGCCAGCAGCGGCGTGAGCACCGGCAGCTTGCGCGCGCCGTTGTAGCTGGGCAGCACCACCAGCGGGCGGCCGCCGGCTGGAATGCGGTGCAGCCTGGCATGCGTGGCGTCGAGGAAGCCGGCCATTTCTTCGGGCGTTTCGCCCTTGATGCGCATGGCCAGGCAGAAGCCACCGATTTCGAGGTCGGTGACGGTGCCGTCCAGCACCTGGCCGAACAGGTCGGCAGCTTGTTCGCGCGTGAGCGGCTTGGCGCCACGCGCGCCACGGCCGATTTCCTTGATGTATTGACTGATTCCCATGGGTGGGGCGATTGTCCTGCAAGGCTTATGCCGGAATGTAAGTTGGCTTATGCATCGGGTGTCTTGTTCCCTCTCCCGCTTGCGGGAGAGGGTCAGGGTGAGGGCAACGGCCTCGCCACATCGCGCGGGCTTCATCGCCGCTCACCCTCACCCCAGCCCTCTCCCCCAAGGGGAGAGGGGGCAATGCAGGCGGCGGTGCATCACGATATCGCCTCCGCCTCCACCGCCGTCCCCCGCACCATCCGCTTGAGCTCCGGAATGCACGACCCGCAGTTGGTCCCGCATTTCAGCGCCCCCTGCAGCTTGACCAGCCGCTCGTCCGCCGTCCCGCTGCAGCGCCCCAGTTCGGTCTGTATCGCCAGGTCCGCCACGTTGAAACAGGTGCACACCGTCCTGCCGCGCGATTGCACGGCCACCGGCGCGCGTGTGCCCGGCGACAGCAGCAGGCGGCCATAGGTCTGCGCCGGCAGCTCCTCGCGCAGCAGCGTGGCGATCCAGGCCTCGGCGCTGGTGTCGCCGCCCAGCAGGAAGGCTTCGAGGCCCGCGCTGCCGTCAGGGCGGCGCACCAGCCGGGCCGAGCGGCGCTGGCCGCGGCGGCGGTCGGCGTAGCGCAGGGTGTCGGCGGTCTGCAGGCCGAGCAGGGCTTCGATCTGCGCGACCAGCGCCTCGTCGGGCGCGTCGTGCGCGGCGGCGCGAAACAGCAGGCCGCTGCGTTCCTGGCCCTGCGTGTTCCCCGCGAACGGCACGCAGGTCGCGAACGCAAACATGGCCATCAAGGGCTGCAGCGCGCGGTGCGCGGTCAGCGAGGCGCCGGCGGGCAGCCAGGCCATGGCCAGCAGCGACCAGGGCAGCTCGGCCTTGAGGATCTTCACCGGCGTGTGCTTCAGCTCGGGCTGCTTCGAAGTGGGGCAATAGGCCGGCGTGGTCAGCGCGTTGATGCCCGCGAGCCGCTCGCCGGTCGACGAACAGCCGCTCAGGTACTCCTCGCCCCAGTGCATCGCGACGAAGGCCTGGCTCATGCCCACCTCGGCGCTGGCGCGCGCCGGCAGCAGGATCGAGCCGCGCTTCGAGGTCAGGTGCACCAGGTCGCCTTCCTGGATCTGCCGGCGCGCCATGTCCTGCGCGTGCATCTGCACCATCGGCTCGGACACGTGCCCGAACAGCCGGCCGGCCGTGCCGGTGCGGCTCATGCCGTGCCACTGGTCGCGCAGGCGGCCGGTGTTCAGCGAGAAGGGGTAGCGCGCCTCGCGGGCCTCGGCCACCGGCTTGTAGGCAGTGTCGACGAAGCGTGCGCGGCCGTCGGGCGTGGGGAACACGCCGTCTTCGTACAGGCGCACGCGGCCGGTGCTTTCGCCTTCCTTCAGCGGCCATTGCTGCGGGCCGGCGGTCTCCAGCATCGGGTAGCTCATGCCGGTGATGTCCAGGTCGCGCCCGCGCGTCGATTCGCGGTGTTCGTTCCACACCGATTCGGCCGTGTCGTAGGGAAACAGCGTGAAGCCGCGGCCCAGATGCCGTTCGAGCCGGTGCGCGAAGGCCACCGCGATCGACCAGTCGTTGCGCGCCTCGCCCGGCGCCGGCACCGCGGCTCGCACGCGCGAGATGCGGCGCTCGCTGTTGGTCACGGTGCCTTCCTTTTCGCCCCAGGTGGTGGCGGGCAGCAGCAGGTCGGCGAAGGCGCAGGTGGCGGTGGTGGCGAAGGCCTCCTGCACCACGACGAATTCGGCGCGTTCCAGCGCGCGGCGCACCGTGGCCTGGTCGGGCATCGACTGGGCGGGGTTGGTGCAGGCTATCCACAGCGCGCGGATCTCGCCGTCGGCCGCGGCCTGGAACATCTCGACGGCGGTCTTGCCGGGCTTCTCGGGCACCGTGGGCACACCCCACAGCGCGGCCACTTCGGCGCGGTGTTCGGGGTTCGCCAGGTCGCGGTGCGCGCTCAGCAGGTTGGCCAGGCCGCCGACTTCGCGACCGCCCATCGCATTGGGCTGGCCCGTCAGCGAGAACGGTCCGGCGCCGGGGCGGCCGATCTGCGCGCTCGCCAGGTGCAGGTTGATGAGCGCCGCGTTCTTCGCCGTGCCGCTCGAAGACTGGTTCAGGCCCTGGCAGTACAGGCTCAGCGTGGCCGGCGAGGTCGCGAAGAGGCGCGCGGCCTCGAACAGGTCTTCCTTCGAGATGCCGCACACCTGCGCCACCTTGTCGGGTGTGCAGTCGCGCACCGTGGCCTTCAGCGCGTCGAAGCCGCTGGTGTGGGCCGCGATGTACGCCGCGTCGGTCCAGCCTTCCCACAGCATCAGGTGCAGCATGCCGTTGAACAGCATGACGTCGGTGCCGGGCTGTATCGGCAGGAACAGGTCGGCTATTTCCACCGTGTCGGTGCGGCGCGGGTCGGCCACGACGATCTTGAGCGCCGGGTTCGCGGCCTTCGCGTCCTCGATGCGGCGAAAAAGAATGGGGTGCGCCCACGCCGTGTTGCTGCCCACGATGAACAGGCAGTCGGCGTGCTTCAGGTCGTCGTAGCAGGCCGGCGGTGCGTCGGCGCCCAGCGTCTGCTTGTAGCCGGCCACCGCGCTGCTCATGCACAGGCGCGAGTTGGTGTCGATGTTGTTGGTGCCCACCAGGCCCTTGGCGAGCTTGTTGAAGACGTAGTAGTCCTCGGTGAGCAGCTGGCCCGACACGTAGAAGCCGACCGCGTCGGGGCCGTGGTCGCGAATCACCTGGGCGAACTTGGCCGAGGCGTTGTCCAGCGCTGTGTTCCACGGCACCGCCGCGGGGGCCTGGCCGCGCGCGAGTCGCTGCAGCGGCTGCAGCAGCCGCGTCTGGCGCGTGACCGTGGCGCTGGCCGTGAGGTGCAGCGTCGAGCCCTTGGTGCACAGGCGGCCGAAGTTGGCCGGATGGTCGGGGTCGCCGCGCACGCCGGTGATTTCGCTGCCGCGCGATTCGATGACCACGCCGCAGCCCACGCCGCAGTAGGGGCAGGTGGACTTCGTTTCCCGCATGGCTCCCTCCCCTTCCGGGGGAGGGTTGGGGAGAGAGCTCGCAGTGCTGAAAATGGGCACGCCACCGGCGATGGTCACGCTGCTGCCCTCACCCTAGTCCTCTCCACCGCTGGAGTGGAGGAGAGGGGACAACACCGCGAACGGCTTCGGACCGGCGACGGGGCGCGGCAGGTCGACGGCGTGCGTGGACAGTTCGCGCGCATCGAGGTGCACCACGCCGTCCGTCACCTTCACCGAGAAGCGCGGCGTACAGCCTTCGTCGGGCGACTTGGCGCAGCCGTCGTCCAGCCCGATGGCCCAGTTGTGCAGCGGGCAGGCCACGCTGGTGCCGAACACGATGCCCTGGCTCAGCGGGCCGCCCTTGTGCGGGCAGCGGTCGAGCAGCGCGAACACCTGGTTGTCCGCGTTGCGGAACACCGCGACGTCCACGCCCGCGGGCCGCGTCACGCGGCGCGCGCCGAGCACGGGGATGTCGTCGATGCGGCAGATGACTTTCCAATCGCTCATGGTGTCTTCCTTCACGCCGGCTGCGCGGCGTTGTCGGCGACAGCCAGCGGCGCGAACTGCCGCACGTCCACCGAGGCCTTGGCCGATTCGAACCAGGGGTCGGGCTCGCCGTCGAGCGCGAACTGCAACCGCTCCCACAGCGCCTTGCGGCCTTCGGCGTCTTCCAGGATCTTCTTCTTCACGTAGTCCAGGCCCACGCGGGCGATGTAGTGCACCGTGCGCTCCAGGTACCAGCCTTCCTCGCGGTACAGCTGCAGGAAGGAGCCCGCGTACTCCATCACTTCCTCGCTGGTCTTCACCTTGACGAGGAACTGCGCCACCTCGGTCTTGATGCCGCCGTTGCCGCCCACGTACAGCTCCCAGCCCGAGTCGACGCCGATCACGCCCACGTCCTTGATGCCCGATTCCGCGCAGTTGCGGGGGCACCCCGACACGGCCAGCTTGACCTTGTGCGGCGCGTACATGGCCCACAGCGCGCGCTCCAGGTCCTTGCCCATCTGCGTGGAGTCTTGCGTGCCGAAGCGGCACCACTCGCTGCCCACGCAGGTCTTCACCGTGCGCAGCGACTTGGCGTAGGCAAAGCCCGAGGGCATGCCGATGTCCTTCCACACGCCCTCCAGGTCTTCCTTCTTCACACCCAGCAGGTCGATGCGCTGTCCGCCCGTGACCTTGACGGTCGGAATGTTGTACTTGTCGGCCGCATCGGCGATGCGGCGCAGTTCGTCGGGCGTGGTGTGGCCGCCCCACATGCGCGGAATGACCGAGTAGGTGCCGTCCTTCTGGATGTTGGCGTGGCTGCGCTCGTTGACGAAGCGGCTCTGCGGGTCGTCCTTCGCCTCCTTCGGCCAGGTGCTGATCAGGTAGTAGTTGACGGCAGGGCGGCAGGTGGCGCAGCCGTTGGGCGTGCGCCAGCCCAGGTTGCGATACACCTCGTCGTGCGTGAGGTAGTGTTCCTTGCGAATGGCGTCGCGCACGTCCTGGTGGCTCGCGTCGGTGCAGCCGCACACGGCTTTTTTCTTCGGCGTGGCCGAGTAGTCGCCGCCGGCCGTGAACATCAATATCTGCTCGACCAACCCGGTGCACGAGCCGCAGCTGGCGCTGGCCTTGGTGTGCTTCTTCACCTCGTCGAGCGTGAACAGGCCCTTGTCCTTGATGGCTTTGCAGATCGTGCCCTTGTTCACGCCGTTGCAGCCGCACACTTCGGCGTCGTCGGGCATGCTCGCGGCCTTGCTGTGGCCTTCGTGGCCGGTGTCGCCGATGTTCGATTCCCCGAACATCAGCTTGTCGCGGATGTCGTGCACGCTGCGCCCGTCGCGCAGCAGCTTGAAGTACCAGCTGCCGTCCACCGTGTCGCCGTACAGGCAGGCGCCCACCAGCTTGTCGTCCTTGATCACCAGCTTCTTGTAGACGCCGCCGAAGGGGTCGCTCATGACGATTTCTTCCGTGCCTTCGCCGCCCTGGAAGTCGCCCGCGCTGAACAGGTCGATGCCCGTCACTTTCAGCTTGGTGGAGGTGAGCGAGCCCATGTAGCGGCCGATGCCGAACATCGCGAGGTGGTTGGCCGCCACCTTGGCCTGCTCGAACAGCGGTGCCACCAGCCCGTAGGCGATGCCGCGGTGCGCCGCGCATTCGCCCACCGAGTAGATGCGCGCGTCGGTCACGGTCTGCATGGTGTCCGTCACCACGATGCCGCGGTTGACGTGCAGGCGCATGCTCTCGGCCAGCGCGGTGTTGGGGCGGATGCCCACGGCCATCACCACGAGGTCGGTCGGCACTTCGAGGCCGTCCTTGAAGCGGATCGATTGGACCCGGCCGGCCTTGCCGTCGTCGGCGTCACCGACCAGCTCCTGCGTCTGCGCGCCGATCAGGAACTTCATGCCGCGCTCTTCCAGCGACTTCTGCAGCAGCTTGCCCGCCACCTCGTCGAGCTGGCGCTCCATCAGCCACGGGTTGACGTGCACCACCGTGACCTGCATGCCGCGCTTCATCAGGCCGTTGGCCGCTTCGAGCCCGAGCAGCCCGCCGCCGATGACGACCGCGTGCTTGTGCGTCTTCGCGGTCTCGATCATGAGGATGGTGTCGGCGATGTCGCGGTAGGCAATGACGCCTTCGAGCTTGGCGCCCGGCACGGGCAGCATGAAGGGGTTGGAGCCGGTGCACAGCAGCAGGCGGTCGTAGGCGGCCTCGGTGCCGTCCTCGGCGCGCACCACGCGCTTCACGCGGTCGACGCTCGCCACCTTCTTGCCGGCGTGCAGCGTGATGCCGTTCTCTTCGTACCAGCTCCACGGGTTGAGGATGATCTCTTCCACCGTCTGCTCGCCCGCCAGCACGGGCGACAGCAGGATGCGGTTGTAGTTGGGGTGCGGCTCCGCGCCGAACACCGTGATGTCGTACAGGTCGGGCTCGACCTTGAGCAGCTCCTCGATGGTGCGCACGCCGGCCATGCCGTTGCCGACCATCACGAGCTTCTGTTTTTTCACACGCATGTCCATGGTGTTGTGCTCCTGCGGCTGCCGGTCAGGCCGCCGTTTTTTCCACATGCGCCTGGCGCGTGTAGAGAAAGTCGATGACGGCCTTGCGGGCGTGCACGTAGGCCGGGTCTTCGGCCAGCGCCACGCGGTTGCGCGGGCGCGCGATGTTCACCGCCAGCACGTCGCCGATGGTGGCGGCCGGGCCGTTGGTGAGCATCACGATGCGGTCGCTCAGCAGCACGGCCTCGTCGACGTCGTGCGTCACCATGACCACGGTGCTGTGCGTCTTCTGCACGATGGCGAGCAGCTCGTCCTGCAGCTTGGCGCGGGTGAGCGCGTCGAGCGCGCCGAAGGGCTCGTCCATCAGCAGCACCTTGGGCTCCATCGACAGCGCGCGCGCAATGCCCACGCGCTGCTTCATGCCGCCGGAGATTTCGCCGGGGCGCTTCTGCGCGGCGGGTGTGAGGCCCACCAGCGCCAGCGCCGCGTCGGTGCGTTCGCGCAGCTGCGCCTTGCCTTCGGTGGCCGCGAACACGCGTTCGACGGCGAGGTACACGTTCTCGAAGCAGGTGAGCCAGGGCAGCAGCGAGTGGTTCTGGAACACCACCGCACGCTCGGGGCCGGGGCCCTTGATTTCCCTGTTGGCGCACAGCAGCACGCCCTGGGTGGGCGTGGTCAGCCCGGCGATCAGGTTCAGCAGCGTCGACTTGCCGCAGCCCGAGTGGCCGATGAGCGTGATGAACTCGCCCTTGGCCACGTTCAGGTTCACGTCGCGCAGCGCGACGAAGCGGCCCTTGGGCGTCTTGAACGCCTGCTCGACGTCATGAATTTCGATGTACTTGCTGTCGTCGTTCATGACTTCACCTCTTCGAACGTGAATGCGGTGGCCAGCTTGATGAGCGCGAACTCCAGCACCAGGCCGACGATGCCGATCACGAAGATCGCGATGATGATGTTGGCCACGTTGAGGTTGTTCCACTCGTCCCACACCCAGAAGCCGATGCCCACGCCGCCCGTGAGCATCTCGGCCGCCACGATCACCAGCCACGCGGTGCCGACGGCCAGCCGCACGCCGGTCAGCATGTAGGGCAGCACGGCGGGGAACAAAATCTTGGTGAGGATCTTCCATTCGCTCAGGTTCAGCACCTTGGCCACGTTCATGTAGTCGCTGGGCACGCGCTGCACGCCCACGGCGGTGTTGATGACCATCGGCCAGATCGAGCAGATGAAGATGGTCCAGATGGCCGCCGGGTTGGCGCCCTTGAACACCAGCAGGCCGATGGGCAGCCAGGCCAGCGGGGACACCGGGCGCAGCAGGCTGATGAGCGGGTTGAACATGCGCGCAAGAAACTCGAAGCGCCCGATGGCGAAGCCCGCCGGAATGCCCACCAGCGCCGCCAGGCCGAAGCCCAGCGCCACGCGCTGCAGCGACGACAGCACGTTCCAGCCCACGCCCTGGTCGTTGGGACCCTTGCTGTAGAACGGGTCGCTGAACACCGTCACGGCCTGGTGCCACACGGCCAGGGGCGTGGGGAAGCCGGTGGTGCTGTTCACGGCGATGAGCTCCCACACCAGCAGCAGCAGGCCGAAGCCCGCGAACGGGGGCAGCACGCGCATCCAGAAGGCGCGCAGGTCGAGCGGCGCGCGCTGTCTTGGCTCCCTCTCCCCTTTGGGGAGAGGGTTGGAGTGAGGGGAGGCCTCGACCTTGGGCACACCCTCACCCCGGCCCTCTCCCGCACGCGGGAGAGGGAGAGATGCATCGAGGGGCGAATGAAAAACAGCGCTGACCATGGTGTGTTTCTCCTCAGGCATGCAACTTGAAAGACTCGGCGTACTTCTTCGGATCCTTGCCGTCCCAGACCGAGCCGTCGAACAGCTTGCTGGTGCGCATCGCGTCCTTGGGCACCGGGGTCTGCGTGGCGGCGGCGGCCTGCTTGTAGATGTCGATGCGGTTGATCTCGGTGGCCACCTTAAGGTAGTCGGGGTGTTCCTTCAGCAGGCCCCAGCGCTTTTGCTGCGTGAGGAACCACATGCCGTCCGACAGGTAAGGGAAGTTCACCGCGCCGTCGTTGTAGAACTTCATGTGGTTGGGGTCGTCCCAGCTCTTGCCCAGGCCGTTGGTGTAGCGGCCCAGGATGCGCTGGTTGATGGCGTCCACGCTGGTGTTGACGTAGCTCTTGTCGGCGATGGTCTCGGCCATCTTGTTCTTGTTCTGCAGGCCGGCGTCGATCCACTTGCTGGCCTCCAGGATGGCCGCGGTCACGGCGCGCGCGGTGTTGGGGTACTTCTTGACGAAGTCGCCGGTGGTGCCGAGCACCTTCTCGGGGTGGTCCTTCCAGATGTCCTGCGTGGTGATGGCGGTGATGCCGATGCCGTCCATGATCGCGCGTTGGCCCCAGGGCTCGCCCACGCAGTAGCCGTCCATGTTGCCGATGCGCATGTTGGCCACCATCTGCGGCGGCGGCACGGTGATGTTCTTCACGTCCTTGAACGGATCGATGCCGGCCGAGGCCAGCCAGTAGTACAGCCACATGGCGTGGGTGCCGGTGGGAAAGGTCTGGGCGAAGGTGTATTCGCGCTTCTCGGTGGCGATGAGCTTGGCGAGCGAGGCGGCGTCGACCGCGCCCTTGTCGGCCAGCTTCTTCGACAGCGTGATGGCCTGGCCGTTGTTGTTCAGGGTCATGAGCACGGCCATGTCCTTCTTCGGGCCGCCCGCGCCCACATGCACGCCGTAGACGAGGCCGTAGAGCACATGGGCGAAGTCGAGCTCGCCGTTGACCAGCTTGTCGCGCACGCCGGCCCAGCTGGCTTCCTTGCTGGGGACGATCTTCACGCCGTACTTCTTGTCGATGCCCAGCACCGAGGCCATCACCACGCTGGCGCAGTCGGTCAGCGGGATGAAGCCGATCTTCACTTCTTCTTTCTCGGGCTTGTCCGAGCCCGCGGCCCAGACGGCCGCGCGCAGGGCGGGGTCGATGCCCACGGCGCCGATGGCGGCGGCTTGCAATACGCGGCGTCGGCTGAGGCGGGTTTTGAGCAGATCGGTCATGGGGCGGGGCTCCGGTTGAAGGCGAACGAACAGAAGAGACAAGAACAAAAACGGAAACGAAAAAAGGCGTCCGCACCGCGCAGGGGCTGCTCGAAAACGAGCCCTTGCGGGATGGGGACGCCTTTGTCCGGTGAGGTGGGAAGCACCCGCCGTTGGGTGCCGCCTGCCTGAAGACCCATTGGGGGGTCTGTAGGCTGGGTACTTGCAAACGCTGTGCCAGCTGTTCAGGCCGTCGGTTTGCTATTGATAAAGGAGCGCGATAGGGCCGCGCGACGCTGGCAAGCGCCGTATTTGTCTATGCAACCGGCACGGGCACGTTTGTTGTGCACTGCACCAAGTTGAAACGTTTGTGCTTCAGCGCGGTGGCGTGCGCTCGACCACGGGCAGGTAGTCGGCCATGGCCAGCATCGACTCGGCCACGTCGATCAGCCGCCGCTTCTGGTTCATGGCGGTCTGGCGCAGCATCTTGTGCGCCTCTTCTTCGCTGAGCCGGCGGTGCGCCATCAGCAGGCCCTTGGCGCGCTCGACGATCTTGCGTTCGTTGAGCGAGGCGCGCACGGTTTCGAGTTCGTCGCTCATCGCCTGCAGCCGGTGCGATTGCTCCTGCACCATGTCGAGCACAGAGCGCTCGAGGTGGCGGCCGAACTGCGCGGGGGCGGTCGCCTGGGCATTGGCGTCGTCGAAGAACAGGGCCGTGGCCTGCGGTGCCGCCGCGTCGACCAGGGTTTCGAGCAGGGCCTGGTAGTCGAGCAGTTCGCTGCGCGACTGCGCGGTCTTGCGCTCGCACAGCGCGCGCAGGTCGGCGGCCAGGCGGTCCTCGACGGTCTTCATGGCGTCGATGCGGCGGGTGCAGCAGTCGAACCAGGCCTGGCTCAGCGCAGGGTCGGCCGGGGCGGAGGTGGCGCCGCGGCGCCGCATGCGCTCCAGCTCGGCGAGCATGCCGTCGGGTTGGCAGTCGCGCCACAGCGCGAGCACGGCCTCGCCCGAGAAGTCGGTGAACACCTGGAAGCAGCGCTCCTGCGACTCGATGAAGTGCTGCCACTGCAGGCGCTGCGCTTCGTCGCTTCGGCCCGTCGCGAGCGCGGCGGCCCCGAAGGCACGCTCCTGGCCGGCGAACTCCTTGCCCTGCATGAAGTTGAACATCGCAACCAGCAGGCGCGAGATTTCCGGGTCGGCGGCGCCATCGGCCGCTTCGAACACCACCGACAACAGGCCGGCGATCAGCTTGGCGAAGGCGGCGACCGCCTGTGCGGGCTTGAGTTCCAGCGCGTCGATGCGGCGGCGCAAGCCGGGCAGGGCGTCCAGCCCCGGCAGCACGAAGGCGATGCGGCTGAACAGCCGCGCGCCGTTGCCCGCGCCCGCGCCGCGGTGGTCGTCGGTTGCCAACTGGTCGAAACCGGCGCGCACTTCGTGCTCGAGCGCGAGGCATTCGGCGATCTGCGGACCGCGTTGCGCTGCGAAACGGCTGCCGCGCGTGGCAAGGAAGATGTTCGACATGCCGCGTTCGCGCTGCAGCGCATGCACCAGACGCCCGATCACGCCCACCAGCTCGCTGGTGCGGGCGAGCTGGTCCAGCTCGTCGATTTCGCAGCGGCGGGCGGCGATGAGGAAGCTCAGTCCGGATTTCATGGTGGGGTGCGGGGAAGGCGGATTGTCACTGCAACATCCGTGCCCCATCTTCGCTTGTGCTTTCGCTTGCCCCTTCGCGAGATGGGCGCGGCAGGCGCCACCTACACTCGGCGGCATGCTCTTGTTGGGAATCGAATCATCCTGCGATGAAACCGGCGTGGCGCTGGTCGAGTCGCACGGCCATGCGCTGCCCGTGCTGCTTTCGCACGCGCTGCACAGCCAGATCGCCATGCACCAGGCCTACGGCGGCGTGGTGCCCGAACTGGCCAGCCGCGACCACATCCGCCGCGTGCTGCCGCTGACCGAAGCCGTCATGGCCGAGGCCGGCCGCTCGCTCGCCGAAATCGACGTGGTGGCCTACACGCGTGGCCCGGGCCTGGCGGGTGCGTTGCTCGTGGGCGCCGGCGTGGCCTGCGCGCTGGGCGTGGCGCTGGGCAAGCCGGTGCTGGGCGTGCATCACCTCGAAGGGCATCTGCTGTCGCCGTTCCTGAGCGCCGATCCGCCGGAGTTTCCGTTCGTCGCGCTGCTGGTGTCGGGCGGTCACACCCAGCTGATGCGGGTCGACGGCGTGGGCCGCTACGCGCTGCTCGGCGAGACCATCGACGACGCGGCCGGCGAGGCCTTCGACAAGAGCGCCAAGCTCATGGGCCTGCCGTATCCCGGCGGGCCGTGGCTCGCGAAGCTGGCCGAGGGCGGCAATGCCACGGCCTTCAAGCTGCCGCGCCCGTTGCTGCACAGCGGCGACCTCGACTTTTCGTTCGCGGGCCTGAAGACGGCCGTGCTCACGCAGGCCAAGAAGCTCGGCGACCAGCTCGAAGCGAACAAGGCCGACCTGGCGGCGTCCACGCAGGCGGCCATCGTCGAGGTGCTGCTGAAGAAGTCGCTCGCCGCGCTCGACCAGACCGGGCTGAAGCGCCTGGTGGTGGCGGGTGGGGTGGGGGCCAACACGAACCTGCGCGAGCAACTGAATGCCGCCTGCGCCAAGCGCGGGGTGCGCGTGCACTATCCCGAGCTGCACCTGTGCACCGACAACGGCGCCATGATCGCCATGGCCGCCGCGATGCGCCTGCAATCCGGCCTGTCGCAGGCCAGCGAGCGCTACGCGTTCGACGTCAAGCCGCGATGGCCCATGGCGTCGCTGTCGCCCGAGGCGCCGCTACCGGAGACTGCGTAAGCGGCTGGCGCGCGCGGCCGATCGACGGCAGCGGCAGCACGTCGAGCATGTTGCGCCAGAGCTGGCGCCATTGCGGCCAGTCGTGGCCGCCCTCGGTGGTGAACACCTGGCCCGACGGCAGGGCGTCGGCCAGCAGCTTGTGGTTGTTGACGAAGCGGTCCTCGAGGCCGAAACCCAGGTAGAGCGGCGGCAGGTTCTTCGCGGTCTGGTCCTGCAGGTACTGCTGGAAGAAGGGCCACAGCTTGCGGTCGGGTTCCTCGTCGGGCTGCGGGCCGGTCGGGGCCTGCCATGTGCGAAGGCCGCCGGCCTTCTTGATCTCCGCGCCGAGCACGCGCCGCCCGAGATAGGGCGCCAGCGCCACGATGCCGTCCACCGAGCCGGGACGTGCCAGTTCGTGGATCAGCGCGCCGAAGCCGCCGATGGAAATGCCCACGAGCCAGATCGACTTGTAGCCTTTCGCGCGCTGCGGCTCGATGACATCGGCGTGCAGGCGATCGCTCAGGGTCTGCTCGTAGTAATAGCTGACGTCCGCATCGACCAGCAAAGCATCGGCGGCCAGGTGGCGCTCGCGCACCGCTGCGATGAAACCCTCTCGCTCGAACTCGTCGGGCTTGAGGTACGCGCCTGGCAGGAAGATCAGGAGCGTGTCGGACTGTTCGTCCGGATTGGCGGGTTGGAGATGTGTTTGCATGGTGCCGTGAGGGGGCACCCGACCCGCACCGTCATGGAACTCGATGCGTTTACGAGACGCCCACGAAGAAGAAAGTACTAAGAAAACGTCACATGATGTGACGTTATGCGGCCCTATTGTGGATAGGGAGCATGTTCAAAGTCAAAAAGAACCTTTGCTGACACTTTCTTCTTGTGGGCTTAGGCCGAACTAGTTGATCTGCAACTGTGCGGCCTGGCTCACCGGAACCCGCTTGCCGAGCTTCAGCGTGAGCACGCCGTTCTCGAGCTTGGCGTCGCTCGCGGTCACGTCGATGTCCAGCGGCAACTCGTAGGCGGCCTTGAACTGGCGCTTGGCCTCGGCCTTGCTGTCGATGCGCACCACGGCGCCTTCGATGCCGATGGTGAGGTCTTCACGAGCGAAGCCCGGCACGTCGAGCGAGAGGGTCCAGCTGGTGTCGTCCTGCTCCACGAGCGGCGAACGGCCGGTGCCGGCGAAGGCTTCGCTGGCGAAGCGTTCGAAGGCGCGGTCATAGGCGCGGGGAGCGAAGCGGGCGGTGCGGATGGTGGGTGCGAAAAACATGATGAAGAACTCCTGAATCAACACAATGGGGACAAGGAATGTGTGTCCCTTACACTGCGCGGCCGTTCAATCGTGAGTGCCGCTTGACACCTCATTTAGGCGCGTCGGCAAGCGTTTCAAGACAATGAATCCCTCCTTTATTTGGCGCCGCGAGGCCTTGAAATTCGCGGCGCTGGCGCTATGCGCGCGGCCCTTCGCCGCGCTGGCGCAAGCAGCGCCGTCATCGCCTCCCGCACCCATTCGCCTCGCACTGATCGAAAGCATGAGCGGCCCGTTCGCCAACACCGGCGAGGCGGTGTTCCGCAACCTGCTGTGGGCGGTGGAACGGGTGAACGCGCGCGGTGGCGTCAAGCTGCCCGGCGGCGCGCGGCCCCTGCAACTGGACCGCTACGACAGCAAGGGTCAGAACGAGGAAGCGCTCTCCGCGCTGCGCGCCGCGATGGACGACGGCGCACGCATCGTGCTGCAGGGCAACTCGTCGGCCACGGCGTCGGCGCTGGTCGATGCCATCGAGAAGAACAACGAGCGCGATCCGTCGCGCCGCGTGATCTTCCTCAACTATGCGGCGGTCGATCCGGTGCTCACCAACGAGCGCTGCAGCTTCTGGCACTTCCGCTTCGACGCGCATGCCGACATGCGCGTGGCCGCGCTGATGGCCGCGGTGAAGGACGACGCCGCGCTCCAGCGCGCGTACCTGATCGGGCAGGACTACAGCTTCGGGCAGGCGGTGCTGCGCGAGGCGCGCAGGCAGCTCGGTGCGCAGCGTCCCGACGTGGAGATCGTCGGCGACGAACTGCATCCGATGGGCAAGGTGAAGGACTTCGCGCCCTATGCCACCAAGATCATCGCGAGCGGCGCGCAGGCCGTGGTCACGGGCAACTGGGGCAACGACCTCACGCTGCTGGTGAAGGCCGCCCGCGAGGCAGGTTTCAACGGAACTTTCTACACCTTCTACGGCAATGCGCTGGGTGCGCCGGCCGCCATCGGCGACGCGGGCATCGGCCGCGTGATCGCGGTGGCCGACTGGCTGCCGAACGTGCAGACCTCGCAGTCGGAAGCCTTCTACCGCGCCTTCCGCGCGCGCTTTCCGAAGCCGGCCGACGACTACGTGCACATGCGGCTGCAGTTGATGGTCGAGGCGCTCGCGCAGGCCGTCGAACGCGCGGGCAGCGTCGAGGCGGTGCCGCTCGCGCGCGCGCTGGAGCAGGCCGACGTGAGCCTGTACGGCCAGCGCGGCCGCATGCGCGCCACCGACCACCAGTTCCAGCAGCAGCTCGTGGTGGGCGTGATGGACCGGCAGGGCAGGCCGGGCGTGCAGTTCGACGTCGAGGGATCAGGCTACGGCTTTCGCGTGGTGAAGACCATCGCGCCCGAACGCGCCGAGCTGCCGACCTCGTGCAAGATGAAGAGACCTTCGTAACTCAACCCCGCAACAGCAGGACCCCAGACATGCGTGAAGCCATCCACAACCTCGAAGCATCGAAGATCCGCGAAGTCGCCAATGCCGGCATGGGCCGCGACGACGTGCTGGCCTTCTGGTTCGGCGAAAGCGACGAAGTCACACCCGAGGTGATCCGCCAGGCGGCCATCGAGTCGCTGCAGCGCGGCGAGACTTTCTATTCGCACAACCTCGGCCTGCCGGAATTGCGCGAAGCCATTGCGCGCTACACCAGCGCGCTGCATCCGGCGGTCGAGGCCTCGCGCATCGCCGTGACCTCGGGCGGCGTGAGCGCGCTGATGCTCGCGGTGCAGGCGCTGGTCGACGCGGGCGACGAGGTGGTCGCCGTCACGCCGGTGTGGCCCAACCTCACGGCGCAGCCCGCGATCATGGGCGCGCAGGTGCGCACGCTGCCGCTGGTGCCGGTGAACGGGCAGTGGACGCTCGACCTGACGGCGCTGCGCGCGGCGGTCACGCCGACGACGAAGCTGCTGATCGTCAACGCGCCCAACAACCCCACGGGCTGGACCATGACGCGCGACGAGCAGCAGGCCGTGCTCGACCACTGCCGCCGCACCGGCACCTGGATCCTGGCCGACGAGGTGTACGAGCGGCTGTACTACGAGCCGACGGCCAATGGCTGCGCGCCGAGCTTTCTCGACATCGCGAAAGCGGACGATCGCCTCGTCGTGACCCACAGCTTCTCGAAGAGCTTCCTGATGACCGGCTGGCGCCTGGGCTGGCTGGTGCTGCCGCCGTCGATGGTGGACGGCATCGGCAAGCTGATCGAGTTCAACACCTCGTGCGCCAGCGTGTTCACGCAGCGCGCCGCCATCACCGCCATCGAACACACGAGCGACATCACGCCGCGCGTGGTGGCGCACCTGAAGCTGTGCCGCGACACGCTGGTGCCGCTGCTGGCCGCCTTGCCGGGCGTGCAGGTGGCGTCGGCCAAGGGCGGCATGTACGCCTTCTTCCGGCTCGAAGGCTTCTTCGGCGATTCGCTCGACGTGGCGAAGCGGCTGGTGGCCGAAGCCGGCCTGGGGCTCGCGCCGGGCAACGCCTTTGCGCCCGAGGCGCAGGGCTGGCTGCGCTGGTGCTTCGCGTCGAAAGACCCGCAGCGGCTGGTGAAGGGCGTGGAGCGGTTGCGCAACTGGTTGGCGCAGCAGCCGCAGCACAAGGGCTGAGGCGGCGAATTGCGCACAGCCTGGGGGCAAGCCGGGCCCGGGCTATAATCCCGAGGCTTTGCATGCCGCAAGGCGCACGGTGAGGGCAGTTCCAGCGCTCACCGCAAGTCAAACATCCCGGAACAAGGAAAATTCAACATGATCGCAGCCTCCATCAAGGCCGAAGTCGTCAAAGACAACGCCCGCGCCGCCAACGACACCGGCAGCCCAGAAGTGCAAGTCGCACTGCTGACCGCCCGCATCAACGAGCTCACCCCCCACTTCAAGACCCACGCCAAGGACCACCACGGTCGCCGTGGTCTGCTGCGCATGGTGAGCCGCCGCCGCAAGCTCCTCGACTACCTCAAGTCGAAGAACGCTGAACGTTACACCGCGCTGATCGCCAAGTTGGGTCTGCGCAAGTAAACCGAATCGCATGAAAAAACGCCTGGGTTAGTCCGCTAGCTCAGGCGTTTTTTACTTCGCGATCCACTTTTCGGAGCGCCCAAACAGAGCGAAGCTGTGTCATTCCAATGAGGTTCGAGCGATCTTCACTGGAATGGCATCGTGTTCTGAGAAGCCTCCAGCCCTTGCAGATCCTGTGTGGTCTGCTATCAAAACAGGAGCAAAAATGAGCCTCTTCAACAAAGTCACCAAGTCGTTCCAATGGGGCGACAAGACCGTCGTCATGGAAACGGGCGAAGTCGCCCGCCAGGCCAATGGCGCTGTGCTGGTCGACATCGACGGCACCGTGATCCTGGCGACCGTGGTCGCCTCCAAGTCGGCCAAGCCGGGTCAAGATTTCTTCCCGCTGACCGTCGACTACATCGAGAAGACCTACGCCGCAGGCAAGATCCCCGGCAGCTTCTTCAAGCGCGAAGCCAAGCCCAGCGAGCACGAAACGCTGACCAGCCGCCTGATCGACCGTCCGATCCGTCCGCTGTTCCCCGAAGGCTTCCTGAACGAAGTGCATGTGGTCATCCACACCGTCTCGCTCAACCCCGAAGTCGACGCCGACATCGCCGCCATGATCGGCGTGAGCGCCGCCCTGTCGATCTCCGGCATCCCGTTCAGCGGCCCGATCGGCGCCGCCCGCGTGGGCTACATCAACGGCCAGTACGTGCTGAATCCGGGTCAAACGGCTCGCAAGGATTCGCAGATGGACCTCGTCGTCGCCGGCACCCAAGCCGCCGTGCTGATGGTCGAGTCCGAAGCCAAGCAGCTCAGCGAAGAAATCATGTTGGGCGGCGTGGTGTTCGGCCACGAACAGGCCGGCATCGCCATCAACGCGATCCATGACCTCGTGCGCGACGCCGGCAAGCCGGTGTGGGACTGGCAGGCGCCTGCCGAAGACGAAGCCTTCGTCGCCAAGGTCAAGGGCCTGGCCGAAGAAAAGCTGCGCGCCGTCTACCAGATCCGCAGCAAGCAAGCCCGCACCCAAGCCCTGCGCGAAGCCAACGCCAGCGTGATGAGCGCGCTGAAGGAAAGCGGCGAGCCCTTCGATTCGGGCAAGGTCAACGACCTGCTGTTCTCCATCGAATCGAAGATCGTGCGCAGCCAGATCCTGTCGGGCGAACCCCGCATCGACGGCCGCGACACGCGCACCGTGCGCCCCATCGAGATCCGCAACTCGGTGCTGCCCCGCACCCACGGCTCGGCCCTGTTCACGCGCGGTGAAACCCAGGCGCTGGTCATCACCACGCTGGGCACCGAACGCGACGCACAGCGCATCGACGCGCTGGCCGGCGAGTACGAAGACCGCTTCCTGTTCCACTACAACATGCCTCCGTTCGCCACCGGCGAAGTGGGCCGCATGGGCTCGACCAAGCGCCGCGAAATCGGCCACGGCCGCCTGGCCAAGCGCGCGCTCGTCGCCGTGCTGCCGACCAAGGAAGAATTCCCGTACACCGTGCGCGTGGTGTCTGAAATCACCGAGTCGAACGGCTCCTCGTCGATGGCTTCGGTCTGCGGCGGCTGCCTCTCGATGATGGACGCCGGCGTGCCGATGAAGGCGCACGTGGCGGGCATCGCCATGGGCCTGATCAAGGAAGACAACCGCTTCGCAGTGCTGACCGACATCCTGGGCGATGAAGATCACCTGGGCGACATGGACTTCAAGGTTGCGGGTACCACCAACGGCATCACCGCGCTGCAGATGGACATCAAGATCCAGGGCATCACCAAGGAAATCATGCAGGTCGCACTGGCGCAAGCCAAGGAAGCGCGCATGCACATCCTGGGCAAGATGCAGGAAGCCATGGGCGAGGCCAAGACCGAAGTCTCCAGCTTCGCACCGCGCCTGACCACGATGCGCATCAACCCCGAGAAGATCCGCGACGTGATCGGCAAGGGCGGCGCGGTGATTCGCGGTCTGCAGGAAGAGACCGGCACGACGATCAACATCTCCGACGAAGATCCGGGCCTCATCACCATCGCGTCCACCGATCCTGAAAAGGCCGAGCTGGCCAGGAAGCGCATCGAGCAGATCACGGCCGAAGTCGAAATCGGCAAGGTCTACGAAGGCCCGGTCACCAAGATCCTGGACTTCGGCGCACTCATCAACCTGCTGCCCGGCAAGGACGGCCTGTTGCACATCAGCCAGATCGCGCACGAACGCGTCGAGAAGGTGACCGACTATCTGAGCGAAGGCCAGATCGTGAAGGTCAAGGTCCTCGAAACCGACGAAAAGGGCCGCGTCAAGCTGTCCATGAAGGCCCTGACCGAGCGTCCGGCCGGCATGGAATACAGCGAGCGCCCGCCGCGCGAAGACCGTGGTGGTGATCGCGGCGACCGTGGCGGCGAGCGCCGTGAGCGTTCGGACCGTGGCGATCGCGGCGGCGACCGTGGTGGTGATCGTGGCGAGCGCGCACCGCGCTTCAACGACCAGCAGCAACAGCCGCGCAACGAGCAGCCGCAGGCCCCGGCCGGCGAGCAGCAACAGGCCCCGCGCGAGCCTCAGGAGTAAGAAGGGCGCCACGGCGGCGCGATGCCGCCGTGGCTATCTTTTGAACAGCAAGCTTCGCCCCATCTGCGGGCGTTGGAGGCCGAAAGACCATGAAAGCCATTGAAATCACTTCGCACGGCGCCCCCGAGGTTCTGCGCGTCGCGCAGCGTCCCGACCCGGTGGCCGGCGCGGGCGAGTTGCTGATCCGCGTGGCGGCGAGTGGCGTCAATCGCCCGGACGTGCTGCAGCGCATGGGGCACTACCCCGTGCCGCCCGGTGCGTCCGACCTGCCGGGCCTTGAAGTGGCCGGCGAGATCGTGTCGGGCGACGCCTCTGCGTTGGCCGAGGCGGGCTTCAGGATCGGCGACCACGTCTGCGCGCTCGTCGCGGGCGGCGGCTATGCCGAGCTCTGCGTGGCGCCCGTGGCGCAATGCCTGCCGGTGCCCAAGGGCTGGAGCGACGCCGACGCGGCGTCGCTGCCCGAGACCTTCTTCACCGTCTGGAGCAATGTGTTCGAACGCGGTCGCCTGCAAAAGGGCGAGACGCTGCTGATCCAGGGCGGCTCGAGCGGTATCGGCGTCACGGCGATCCAGATCGCCAAGGCGCTCGGTGCCACCGTGATCGTCACGGCCGGCAGCGACGACAAGTGCGAAGCCTGCAAGAAGCTGGGCGCCGACCACGCCATCAACTACCGCACGAGCGACTTCGTCGAAGAGGCGAAGAAACTCACCGGTGGCAAGGGCGTGGACGTGATCCTCGACATGGTTGCGGGCGAGTATGTGGCGCGCGAGATCGAATGTCTGGCCGAGGACGGCAGGCTCGTGATCATTGCGGTGCAAGGCGGCGTGAAGGCCCAGATCAACGCGGGCCTCGTGCTGCGCAGGCGCCTCACGATCACCGGCTCGACGTTGCGTCCGAGGCCTGTGGCGTTCAAGGGTGCCATTGCCAAGGCGTTGCGCGAGAAGGTGTGGCCGCTGCTCGAAAGCGGCGCGATCAAGCCCGTGATCCACAGCACCTTTGCGGCAGCAGGTGAGCCCAGCGGCGCGGCCCAGGCTCACACGCTGATGGAATCGAACCAGCACATCGGCAAGATCGTGCTGACATGGTGACAACGAACAACGCGATGACAACCAAGAAGAAACTGATCGCCGGCAACTGGAAGATGAATGGCGGCCTGGTTGCCAACGAGGCGCTGGTGAAGGCCTTGCAGCAAGGCCTGGCCGCAAGCCCTGCGGCTTGCGACGTGGCGCTGTGCGCGCCGGCGCCGTACTTTGCGCAGCTGCAATTGCTGCTGGCGGGCTCGCCGGCATTGGCGCTCGGTGCGCAGGACATCTCGGCACATCCGCAAGGTGCGTTCACCGGCGAGCAGTCGGCTTCGATGCTCAAGGATTTCGGCGTGCGCTATGCGATCGTCGGGCACTCTGAGCGTCGTCAGTACCACGGCGAAACCGACGACGCGGTGGCGGCCAAGGCGGCCGCCGCACTGGCGAACGGCATCACGCCGATCGTCTGCGTGGGCGAGACGCTGGCGCAGCGCGAAGCAGGGCAGACCGAAGAGGTCGTCAAGCGCCAGCTGGCCGCAGTGATCCATGTGAACGGCCATTGCATCAGCGAGATCGTCGTGGCCTACGAGCCCGTCTGGGCCATCGGCACGGGCAAGACGGCCTCGCCGGCGCAGGCGCAGGCGGTGCATGCCGTGCTGCGTGCGCAGTTGCATCACGCAGCCAGCGAGCATGCAGCGGGCATCCAGATTCTGTATGGCGGCAGCATGAACGCGGCCAACGCCGCGGAGTTGCTGGCGCAGGCCGACATCGACGGCGGCCTCATCGGTGGTGCGTCGCTCAAGGCCCCCGACTTTCTGCAGATCATTTCTGCCGCTGCGCGCTGAAGCGCAACGGCTGTATCACTTAGGAGTAAGAACGAATGAACGTGGTCCTCAACCTTCTCGTCGGCGTGCAGATGCTGTCCGCCCTCGTGATGATCGGCTTGATCCTGATCCAGCACGGCAAGGGTGCCGACATGGGTGCTGCCTTCGGCAGCGGCAGTGCCGGCAGTCTCTTCGGTGCCAGCGGCAGTGCGAACTTCCTTTCGCGTACCACCGCAGTGCTTGCCGCCGTCTTCTTCGCATGCACGTTGTTGCTGGCTTATTTCAGCCACGCACGTCCTGCGGGGGGCGGCAGTCTTCTGGAGCGCGCAGCCATCGGTGCACCTGCAACGGCGCCTGGTGCGGCGAACGAAATCCCCGGTGCAGGGGCTCCCAGTGCGCCTGCTTCGGCACCTGCTGCCCCGGTTTCGGGCGCGGGTCAGATCCCCGGCAAGTAATCAACTCGTTTTCATGAGTCACCTGTGAGAAAAGGCTTCTTTTCAGGGTAAACTCTAAATCTGTTCGGAAAGCCAAATGCCTGTTTCAGGTACCTCATGCCATCCGAACAGTAAAAACCGCGGTCGTGGTGAAATTGGTAGACACGCTATCTTGAGGGGGTAGTGGCGAAAGCTGTGCGAGTTCGAGTCTCGCCGACCGCACCAAATCTCATCGGCAGAAAACCTCATCCAGGGGTTCTTCTTGCCGGTGGCAAGCGGTGAAAAACCTCGATGAATCTCGACTCCTACCTCCCCGTCCTTTTGTTCATTCTGGTCGGAGTCGGCGTAGGCGTCGCACCTCAGGTCATCGGATACATCCTCGGGCCCAACCGACCCGACGCCGCGAAGAACGCTCCCTACGAGTGCGGCTTTGAAGCCTTCGAGGACGCACGCATGAAGTTCGACGTGCGCTACTACCTCGTCGCGATCCTCTTCATCCTGTTCGACCTCGAAATTGCCTTTCTCTTTCCGTGGGCCATTGCGCTCAAGGAGATTGGTGCCGTCGGCTTCTGGGCCATGATGATCTTTCTCGCCATCCTCGTCGTGGGCTTCGCCTACGAGTGGAAAAAAGGCGCGCTCGACTGGGAATAAGGAAGCTACACCATGGCCATTGAAGGCGTTCTCAAAGAAGGCTTCGTCACCACGACCTACGACTCGGTCGTGAACTGGGCGAAGACCGGATCTCTCTGGCCGATGACATTCGGCCTCGCATGCTGTGCGGTGGAAATGATGCACGCGGGCGCTGCCCGCTACGACATCGACCGTTTCGGCATGCTTTTCCGTCCCAGCCCCCGCCAGTCCGATCTGATGATCGTGGCCGGCACGCTGTGCAACAAGATGGCGCCGGCGCTGCGCAAGGTCTATGACCAGATGCCCGAGCCGCGCTGGGTGCTGTCGATGGGCTCGTGCGCGAACGGCGGTGGCTACTACCACTACAGCTATTCGGTCGTGCGTGGCTGCGACCGCATCGTGCCCGTCGATGTCTACGTGCCGGGCTGCCCGCCCACCGCCGAAGCTCTGCTTTACGGCGTGATCCAGTTGCAGCAGAAGATTCGCCGCACCAACACCATTGCCCGCGCCTGAGAGATTGCCGACGATGACTGACTTTGCAATTTCGCCGGAGGTGCTGCGCGCCACCATCACCGAGACGCTCGGGGCCAAGGCCAGGAGCGTGACGCTCGCGCTGGGCGAGGTGACTGTCGTGGTGGGTGCCGCTGACTACATCGAGGCCGCCACGCTGCTGCGCGACGCGCCCGGTTGCCGCTTCGAGCAACTGGTCGACCTGTGCGGCATGGACTATTCCGATTACCGTGAAGGCGAGTGGCAGGGCGAGCGCTTCTGCGTGGTCTCGCACCTACTGTCGGTGAGCCTCAACCAGCGCGTGCGCCTGAAGGTGTTCGCGCCGAGCGAAGACCTGCCCGTGGTCGATTCGCTCCAGCCGGTGTGGAGCGCGTGCACCTGGTTCGAGCGCGAAGCCTTCGACCTGTACGGCATCGTGTTCGACGGCCACGACGACCTGCGCCGCATCCTCACTGACTACGGCTTCATCGGCCACCCGTTCCGCAAGGACTTCCCGGTGTCGGGTCATGTCGAGATGCGTTACGACGAAGAACAAAAGCGCGTGGTCTACCAGCCGGTATCGATCGAGCCGCGCGAAATCACCCCCCGCGTGATCCGCGAAGACAACTACGGCGGCGGGTTGCACTGATATGGCCGAAATCAAGAACTACACACTCAACTTCGGTCCGCAGCATCCGGCTGCACACGGCGTGTTGCGCCTGGTGCTCGAGCTCGACGGCGAAGTGATCCAGCGCGCCGACCCCCACATCGGCCTGTTGCACCGCGCGACCGAGAAGCTTGCCGAATCGCGCACCTTCATCCAGTCGCTGCCGTACATGGACCGTCTCGACTACGTGTCGATGATGTCCAACGAGCATGCGTACTGCCTGGCCATCGAGAAGATGATGGGCCTGGACGTGCCGATTCGCGCGCAGTACATCCGCGTGATGTTCGCCGAGATCACCCGCCTGCTGAACCACCTGCTGTGGCTCGGCGCGCACGGTCTGGACTGCGGCGCGATGAACATGCTCATCTACTGCTTCCGCGAGCGTGAAGACCTGTTCGACATGTACGAGGCCGTGTCCGGCGCGCGCATGCACGCGGCGTATTTCCGTCCGGGCGGCGTCTACCGCGACCTGCCGGATGCCATGCCGCAGTACAAGGTCAGCAAGATCAAGAACGCCAAGGCCATCGAACGCCTGAACGAAGATCGCCAAGGGTCGCTGCTCGACTTCATCGACGCCTTCTGCAAGCGCTTTCCGAAGATGGTCGACGAGTACGAAGTGCTGCTCACTGACAACCGCATCTGGAAGCAGCGCACCGTGGGCATCGGCGTGGTCACGCCGGAGCGCGCGCTGAACCTCGGCTTCACCGGCCCGATGCTGCGGGGTTCGGGCATCGAATGGGACCTGCGCAAGAAGCAGCCCTACGACGTCTACGACCAGATGCAGTTCGACGTGCCCGTCGGCAAGACCGGCGACTGCTACGACCGCTACCTGGTTCGCGTCGAAGAGATGCGCCAGGCCAACAAGATCATCCAGCAGTGCTCGGCATGGCTTCGTGTGAACGCTGGCCCGGTGATCACCGACAACCACAAGGTTGCCGCGCCTGCGCGCGAGTCGATGAAGGCGAACATGGAGGAGCTGATCCACCATTTCAAGCTCTTCACCGAAGGCTTCCACGTGCCCGAAGGCGAGGCGTATGCCGCCGTCGAGCATCCGAAGGGCGAGTTCGGCATCTATCTCGTGAGCGACGGCGCCAACAAGCCGTATCGCCTGAAGATCCGCGCCCCTGGCTTCCCGCACCTCGCCGCCCTCGACGAAATGTCGCGCGGTCACATGATCGCCGACGCTGTCGCGGTGATCGGCACGATGGACATCGTGTTCGGCGAGATCGACAGGTGAGAAAGAGCGCATGACGACGTCCTCGACCCACCATCACACGGCGCCCTCGGCGCCTTCTTCCCCTCTGCAGCCTGCAATCCTCGAGCGTTTTGCGCGCGAGGTGGCCAAGTACCCCGAGGCAGGCAAGCAATCCGCCGTGATGGCCTGCCTTGCCATCGTCCAGCAGGACGAAGGCTACGTGAGCCTGCAGCGCGAGCGCGAGATTGCCGATTACCTCGGCATGGCTGCCATCGCCGTGCATGAGGTGACGACCTTCTACAACATGTACAACCAGCATCCGGTGGGCAAGTTCAAGCTCAACGTGTGCACCAACCTGCCTTGCCAGCTGCGCGACGGCGTCACCGCTCTCGTGCACCTCGAGAAGAAGCTCGGCATCAAGATGGGCGAGACCACGGCCGACGGCCTGTTCACGCTGCAGCAAAGCGAGTGCCTTGGCGCCTGCGCCGATTCACCCGTGATGCTGGTCAACGACCGCACCATGTGCAGCTTCATGAGCAACGAGAAGCTCGACCAGCTCATCGAAGGCCTACGCGGTACCGCGCCCGCCACCACAGTGAAGGCTTCCTGATGTCGCCCGAACAAGTACTCCAGCAGTTCCAGGCAACGGGCGTCCAGACCTGTTTCCATGACCGCCACATCGAGCCGCAGATCTATGCGGGCCTCGACGGCACCAACTGGCGCCTGGCCGACTACGAAGCGCGCGGCGGCTACCAGGCGCTTCGCAAGATCCTGACCGAGGGCCTCACGTCCGACCAGGTGATCGCCGAAGTGAAGGCCTCCGGCCTGCGCGGGCGCGGCGGCGCGGGTTTCCCGACCGGCCTGAAGTGGAGCTTCATGCCCCGCCAGTTCCCGGGCCAGAAGTACCTCGTCTGCAACTCCGACGAAGGCGAGCCGGGCACGTGCAAGGACCGCGACATCCTGCAGTTCAACCCGCACATCGTGATCGAGGGCATGGCCATCGCTGCGTATGCCATGGGCATCAGCGTGGGCTACAACTACATCCACGGCGAGATCTTCCAGAGCTACGACCGCTTCGAGGAAGCCCTCGAAGAAGCGCGCGCCGCCGGCTACCTCGGCGACAAGATCATGGGCAGCACGTACAACTTCCAGTTGCACGCGGCCCACGGCTTCGGTGCCTACATCTGCGGCGAGGAAACCGCGCTGCTCGAGTCGCTCGAAGGCAAGAAGGGCCAGCCGCGCTTCAAGCCGCCGTTCCCCGCCAGCTTCGGCCTGTACGGCAAGCCGACCACCATCAACAACACCGAGACCTTCGCGGCGGTGCCCTGGATCATCCGCAACGGCGGTCCGGCCTACCTCGAATGCGGCAAGCCGAACAACGGCGGCACCAAGATCTACTCGGTGAGCGGCGACGTCGAGTTGCCCGGCAACTACGAAGTGCCCATGGGCACGCCGTTTTCCAAGCTGCTGGAGCTGTGCGGCGGCGTTCGCAAGGGCCGCACGCTGAAGGCTGTGATCCCTGGCGGATCTTCGTCGCCGGTGCTGCCGGCCGACCTCATGATGGCCTGCACCATGGACTACGACTCCATCGCCAAGGCCGGCTCCATGCTGGGCTCGGGCGCGGTGATCGTCATGGACGACAGCCGCTCGATGGTCGAGTCGCTCAAGCGCCTGTCGTACTTCTACATGCACGAGTCCTGCGGCCAGTGCACGCCGTGCCGCGAAGGCACGGGCTGGCTCTACCGCGTGGTGGAGCGCATTCACAACGGGCAGGGCAGGGCGACCGACATGGACCTGCTCAACTCCGTGGCAGACAACATCCAGGGCCGCACGATCTGCGCCCTCGGCGACGCGGCGGCCATGCCGGTGCGCGCCATGATCAAGCACTTCCGTCATGAGTTCGAAGCCCTGATCCCGGGCTACGTTCCCAAAGCGCCGGTCCAGGCCTGAGCGCGAGAAACACACATATGGTTGAAATCGAACTCGACGGCAAGAAGGTCGACGTGACCGAAGGCAGCATGATCATGCATGCGGCCGACAAGGCGGGCACGTACATTCCGCACTTCTGCTATCACAAGAAACTCAGCATCGCGGCCAACTGCCGCATGTGCCTGGTCGACGTGGAAAAGGCGCCCAAGCCGATGCCGGCCTGCGCCACGCCCGTCACGCAGGGCATGATCGTTCGCACCAAGAGCGAAAAGGCCATCAAGGCGCAGCAGTCGGTCATGGAGTTCCTCCTGATCAACCACCCGCTGGATTGCCCCATTTGCGACCAGGGCGGCGAATGCCAGCTGCAGGACCTGGCTGTGGGCTACGGCGGTTCTTCTTCGCGCTACGAAGAAGAAAAGCGCGTCGTGTTCCACAAGGACGTGGGCCCGCTGATCAGCATGGAAGAAATGAGCCGCTGCATCCATTGCACGCGCTGCGTCCGCTTCGGCCAGGAAGTGGCCGGCGTGATGGAGCTCGGCATGACCCAGCGCGGCGAGCACTCCGAAATCGAGACCTTCGTGGGCGACTCGGTCGACTCCGAACTCTCGGGCAACATGATCGACATCTGCCCGGTCGGCGCGCTCACGAGCAAGCCGTTCCGCTACAGCGCCCGCACCTGGGAACTGTCGCGCCGCAAGTCGGTGAGCCCGCACGACTCCACCGGCGCCAACCTGATCGTCCAGGTCAAGAACAACCGCGTGATGCGCGTGGTGCCGCTGGAGAACGAAGACGTGAACGAATGCTGGATCGCCGACCGCGACCGCTTCTCGTACGAAGCGCTCAACGGCCCGGAACGCCTGACCCAGCCCATGCTCAAGCAGGGCGGCCAATGGCAGCAGGTCGACTGGCAGACGGCGCTCGAGTACGTCGCCAACGGCCTGCGCCAGATCAAGGCCGACCACGGTGCGCAAAGCATCGGCACGCTCGTCAGCCCGCACAGCACGCTCGAAGAGCTGCAGCTCGCCGCCATGCTCACGCGTGAACTCGGCAGCGACAACATCGACTACCGCCTGCGCAACGCCGAATTCACGGCGTTCGAAGGCGTGCGCTGGCTCGGCACCTCGATCGCCTCGCTCACGCAGCTGCAGCGCGCGCTCGTCGTCGGCTCCAACCTGCGCAAGGAACACCCGCTGTTCGCGCAGCGCATCCGCCAGGCCGTGCGCAAGGGCGCCGCGCTGTCGGTGATCACCTCGGCCAGCCTGATGGCCGATCGCGACGCCTGGGCCATCGACGTGGCGCAGTCGTCGATCGTCGACGCCGACCACTGGGTCGAAGCGTTGGCCGCCGTGGCTGCCGCCATCGGTGAAACCAATGGCGCAGCCGCGCCGCTGGCCCCGAAGAACGCACCCGACGATGCCGCCAAGGCCATCGCAGCGTCGCTGCTGAGCGGCGAACGCAAGGCCGTGCTGCTCGGCAACGCCGCCGCGCACCACGCCCAGGCCAGCAGTTTGCTGGCCCTGGCGAACTGGATCGGCGCACAAACCGGCGCCACCGTCGGCTACCTGACCGAAGCCGCCAACACCGTGGGTGCGCAGCTCGTCGGCGCATTCCCGAAAAACGGCGGCCTCGATGCCGGCCGCATGCTCGCCGCAGGCTCCGGCCTGAAGGCCGTGCTGCTGCTGAACACCGAGCCGGTGTTCGACTCGGCCGCAGGCGCCGCCGCCGCCGATGTCATCGGCAATGCGCAAATGGTCGTCACGCTCAGCCCCTTCAAGGCCAACCTCGCGTTCAGCGACGTGCTGCTCCCTATTGCCCCGTTCAGCGAAACCCCCGGCACCTTCGTCAATGCCGAAGGCCGCCTGCAAGGTTTCCATGCCGTCGTGAAGCCGCAAGGCGAAACGCGTCCGGCGTGGAAGGTGCTGCGCGTGCTGGCCAACCTGCTCGGCCTGCCTGGCTTCGCGTTCGAATCGACTACCGACGTGCTCGCCACCATCGGCGACAACGGCGCGCTGCCGGCGAATGCCCTGAGCAACGCCACGTCCGCCTCTGCGGTCGCTTCTAACGGCGCTGCTGCCGCGCCCGTGGTCGCGAGCATCTACCAGCTCGACTCCATCGTGCGCCGTGCACCGTCGCTGCAACTGACCGCCGACGCGCGCGGCGCATCGATCGCACCGGCCCGTGCCGAGGAGGCATTGGCATGATCGACGCTATTCATGGCTTCGGCCAGGGGCTGATCGCCGCAGGCTGGTGGACCGCCGTGGCCTGGCCCGTGATCTGGACGCTGATCAAGATCATCGTGGTCGTGATCCCGTTGATGGGGGCCGTGGCCTACCTCACGCTGTGGGAACGCAAGGCCATCGGCTTCACGCAGATCCGCATCGGCCCCAACCGCACCGGCCCGCTCGGGTTGCTGCAGCCGATTGCCGACGCGCTCAAGCTGATGACCAAGGAAATCATTCTTCCGACGGTCGCCAACAAGGGCCTGTTCCTGCTGGGCCCGGTGATGACCATCATGCCGGCGCTCGCCGCTTGGGCGGTCATTCCCTTCGGGCCCGACGTGGCGCTGGCCAACATCAACGCCGGCCTGCTGTTCGTGATGGCCATCACCTCGCTCGAGGTGTACGGCGTGATCATCGCCGGCTGGGCGTCGAATTCGAAGTACGCCTTCCTGGGTGCGTTGCGCGCCTCGGCACAGATGGTGAGCTACGAAATTGCGATGGGCTTCTGCTTCGTCGTGGTGCTGATGGTCACCGGCAGCCTGAACATGAGCGAGATCGTGAACGTTCAGGGCAAGGGCATGTTCGCCAACCTGGGCGTGGGCTTCCTGTCGTGGAACTGGCTGCCGCTGCTGCCGATCTTCGTCGTCTACTTCATCTCGGGCCTGGCCGAAACCAACCGCCACCCGTTCGACGTGGTGGAAGGCGAGTCCGAAATCGTGGCCGGCCACATGATCGAGTACTCGGGCATGAGCTTCGCGATGTTCTTCCTGGCCGAGTACGCCAACATGTGGCTCGTCTCGATCCTCACCGTGGTGCTGTTCCTTGGCGGATGGCTGCCGCCGTTCGACTTCCTGAGCTTCATTCCGGGCTGGATCTGGCTGGGCGCCAAGACCTTCTGCGTGGTCACCATGTTCCTGTGGGTCCGCTCGACTTTCCCGCGCTTCCGCTATGACCAGATCATGCGGTTGGGCTGGAAGATCTTCATTCCCGTCACCCTCGTGTGGCTGGTCGTGGTCGGTGGCTGGATGCAGACGCCGTTCAACATCTGGAAATAACAGGAAGCGCCAATACCATGTCTGCTGCGCACACCGCCGGCGCCACTGCGCGCCCTTCCAAGCTTGCGTCCGCGCCGTTCTCGCTCAAGGATTTCCTGAGCAGCTTCATGCTGTTCGAGTTGTTCAAGGGCCTGGCCGTCACCGGCAAGTACGCCTTTGCCCGCAAGATCACGGTCCAGTTCCCCGAAGAGAAGACGCCGCTGTCGCCGCGCTTTCGCGGCCTGCACGCGCTGCGCCGCTATGAGAACGGCGAAGAGCGCTGCATCGCCTGCAAGCTCTGCGAAGCCGTTTGCCCGGCACTGGCCATCACCATCGAATCGGATGTGCGCGACGACGGCTCGCGCCGCACGACGCGCTACGACATCGACCTGACCAAGTGCATCTTCTGCGGCTTCTGCGAAGAAAGCTGCCCGGTCGACTCGATCGTGGAAACGCACATCTTCGAATACCACGGCGAGAAGCGCGGCGACCTGTACTTCACGAAGGACATGCTCCTGGCCGTGGGCGATCGCTACGAAAAAGAAATTGCAGCGAACAAGGCGGCTGACGCCAAGTACCGCTGATCCGACCAGCCCGAACCCCGTACCCATTCGAATTCCATGGACGTCAAGACCGGTCTGTTCTATCTGTTTGCCGCGGTGCTGCTGTTCGCAGCCTTCCGCGTCATCACCGCCCGCAACCCCGTGTACGCCGCGCTGTACCTGGTGCTGGCTTTCTTCCAGGCTTCGGCCATCTGGCTGCTGCTGCGAGCCGAGTTCCTCGCGATTGCGCTGGTGCTGGTGTACGTCGGTGCCGTGATGGTGCTGTTCCTGTTCGTCGTGATGATGCTGGACATCAACGTCGACGGCCTGCGAGAGGGCTTCTGGAAGCACTTTCCGCTGGCCGCTGGCGTGGGTGCGCTCATTGCGCTCGAAATGGCGGCCGTGCTCATGGGCGGCTTCCGCCTGGGCGATGCACCTCGCTCGGTTTCCGGGCCGATGGCGGCCGACGCCAACAACACGCTCGAACTGGGCAAGTTGCTGTACACCGAATACCTCTACCCGCTGGAAATTGCCGCGGTCATCCTGCTCGTGGCCATCGTGGCCGCCATCGCGTTGACGCTGCGTACCCGCAAGGACAGCAAGTACGTCAACCCGGCCGACCAGGTGCGCGTGAAGGCGCGTGACCGCGTGCGCATCGTGCAGATGCCGGTGACGCGTGCGGCCCAACCTGTGGCTGAAGCTGCAGCCGCGGATGCTGCAAAGGAAAACAAGGCATGACGCTCACGCTAGGACACTTTCTTTCGCTCGGCGCGATGCTCTTCGCGTTGTCGGTGATCGGCATCTTCCTGAACCGCAAGAACCTCATCGTGCTGCTGATGGCCATCGAGCTGATGCTGTTGGCGGTCAACATGAACTTCGTGGCGTTCTCGCACTTCCTGGGCGACATGCACGGCCAGATCTTCGTGTTCTTCATCCTGACGGTGGCTGCGGCCGAGTCGGCCATCGGGCTGGCGCTGCTGGTTCTGCTGTTCCGCAACAAGTCGAACATCAACGTGGACGAACTCAACTCGCTCAAGGGTTGAAAGCAACATGAGCGCAACCCTTTCCGCATCCACCCTGCTGGCCGTGCCGCTGGCACCCCTAGTCGGCGCTGCCGTCGCGGGCCTGTTCGGCACGAAGTTCGGCGGCAATCACATCGGCCGCAAGGTCACGCATTCGCTGACCATCCTGGGCGTGCTGGTCGCCTTCATCATCTCGGTCATGACGCTCAAGAGCGTGGTGGCAGACGGTGCACGCTTCAACGCCACCCTCTACGAGTGGATGGTGGTGGGCGGCCTGAAGATGGAAGTCGGCTTCATGGTCGACGGCCTCACCGCCATGATGATGTGCGTCGTGACCTTCGTGTCGCTGATGGTGCACATCTACACCATCGGCTACATGGAAGAAGACGACGGCTACAACCGTTTCTTCGCCTACATCTCGCTGTTCACCTTCTCGATGCTGATGCTCGTCATGAGCAACAACATGCTCCAGCTGTTCTTCGGCTGGGAAGCGGTGGGCCTGGTGTCGTACCTGCTGATCGGGTTCTGGTTCAACAAGCCGACCGCCATCTTCGCGAACATGAAGGCCTTCCTGGTCAACCGCGTGGGCGACTTCGGCTTCATCCTCGGCATCGGCCTGATCGCGGCCTACGCCGGCACGCTGAACTACACAGAAGCCTTCGCCAAGGCGAACATGCTGGCCGGCATCACCTTCCCGGGCACCGAATGGATGCTCGTCACGGTGATCTGCATCTGCCTGTTCATCGGCGCCATGGGCAAGAGCGCGCAGTTTCCGCTGCACGTGTGGCTGCCCGACTCGATGGAAGGCCCGACCCCCATCTCCGCGCTGATCCACGCGGCCACGATGGTGACCGCCGGCATCTTCATGGTGGCGCGCATGTCGCCGCTGTTCGAGCTGAGCGACACGGCCCTGAGCTTCATCCTCGTGATCGGCGCCATCACCGCGCTGTTCATGGGCTTCCTGGGCATCATCCAGAACGACATCAAGCGCGTGGTCGCGTACTCGACGCTCTCGCAGCTCGGCTACATGACGGTGGCGCTCGGTGCTTCGGCCTACTCGGTCGCCGTGTTCCACCTGATGACGCACGCGTTCTTCAAGGCGCTGCTGTTCCTCGGCGCCGGCTCGGTGATCATCGGCATGCACCACAACCAGGACATCCGCTGGATGGGCGGCGTGCGCAAGTACATGCCGATCACCTGGATCACGTCGCTGCTGGGTTCGCTTGCGCTGATCGGCACGCCGTTCTTCGCCGGTTTCTACTCGAAGGACAGCATCATCGAAGCGGTGCACGAAAGCCACCTGTGGGGCGCGAACTTCGCGTACTACGCGGTGCTGGCCGGCGTGTTCATCACGGCGTTCTATTCGTTCCGCATGTACTTCCTGGTCTTCCACGGCAAGGAACGCTACGACCAGAACCCCGACGCGCACCATGACGACCACGGCCATGGGCACGACGATCATGGCCACGGCCACGACGCCCACAAGCCGCACGAGTCCCCCATGGTGGTCTGGCTGCCGCTGGTGCTGCTGGCCATTCCCTCGGTGGTGATCGGCTTCATGACGATCGAGCCGATGCTGTTCGGCGAGTTCTTCAAGAACGCGATCTTCGTGGACGGTGCCAAGCACCATGCCATGAAGGAACTGGAAGAAGCCTTCCACGGCCCGGTGGCCATGGCCATCCACGGCCTGACGACGGCACCGTTCTGGCTGGCGCTGGCCGGCGTGGTCCTGTCCTGGTACATGTACATGATCAACCCGGCGCTGCCGGCCGCGATCAAGCGTGCCTGCGGCCCGGTCTACCGCCTGCTGGAAAACAAGTACTACCTCGACTGGATCAACGAGAACATCATCGCCCGCGGCACGCGTGCGCTCGGCACCGGTCTGTGGAAGGGCGGCGACCAAGCCATCATCGACGGTGCCGTGGTCAATGGTTCGTGGAAGCTGATCGGCCGTATTTCAGGTGTGGTGCGCTGGATGCAGTCGGGCTACATCTATCACTACGCCTTCGCGATGCTGCTGGGCATCTTCATCCTGATGACGTATTTCGTCTGGTTCAAACGCTGAGCCTAGCGCTGGAGAAAAAGAAAAATGGGTTTGTTGAGCCTTGCCATCTGGGTGCCGATTGCATTCGGCGTCGCGCTGCTGGCGTTCGGCCGTGACGAGCACGCCAAGGGCGTTCGCTGGATCGCCCTTGTCGGCGCCATCGTGAGCTTTCTGGTCACGGTGCCGCTGTTCACGGGTTTCCGCAACGGCACCGCCGTCATGCAGTTCGTCGAGAAGACGAGCTGGATCTCGCGCTTCAACGTCAACTACCACCTCGGGATCGACGGCATGTCGCTCTGGCTGGTGCTGCTGACGTCGTTCATCACGGTCATCGTCGTGATCTCCGCCTGGGAAGTGATTACAGAACGCGTGAACCAGTACATGGGCGCGTTCCTGATCCTGTCGGGTTTCATGATCGGCGTGTTCTCCGCGCTCGACGGCATCCTGTTCTACGTGTTCTTCGAAGCCACGTTGATCCCGATGTACCTGATCATCGGTATCTGGGGCGGCCCGAACAAGATCTACGCGGCGTTCAAGTTCTTCCTGTACACCTTGCTCGGCTCGCTGCTGATGCTGGTGGCGCTGATCTTCCTGTACAACAAGTCGGGCGGCAGCTTCGACATCCTGGCCTGGCACAAGCTGCCGCTGGGGTCGACCGCGCAGACCTTCCTGTTCTTTGCCTTCTTCGCAGCCTTCGCGGTGAAGGTGCCGATGTGGCCGGTGCACACCTGGCTGCCCGACGTGCACGTCGAGGCGCCCACGGGCGGCTCGGCCGTGCTGGCCGCGATCATGCTGAAGCTGGGCGCCTACGGCTTCCTGCGCTTCTCGATGCCCATTGCGCCCGATGCCTCGCATGAATGGGCCTGGCTCATGATCGCGCTGTCGCTGACCGCGGTGATCTACGTCGGCCTGGTCGCGCTGGTGCAGCAGGACATGAAGAAGCTGGTGGCGTATTCGTCGGTCGCCCACATGGGCTTCGTCACGCTGGGCTTCTTCATCTTCAACGAGCTCGGCGTGTCCGGCGGCATCGTGCAGATGATTGCCCACGGCTTCGTTTCGGCCGCCATGTTCCTGGGCATCGGCGTGCTGTACGACCGCGTGCACTCGCGTCAAATTGCCGACTACGGCGGCGTGGTCAACACCATGCCCAAGTTCGCTGCGTTCGCGCTGCTGTTCGCCATGGCCAATTGCGGCCTGCCGGGCACCGCTGGTTTCGTGGGCGAGTGGATGGTGATCCTGGGCGCCGTGAAGGCCAACTTCTGGGTCGGCCTGGGAGCGGCCACCGCGCTGATCTTCGGCGCGGCCTACACGCTGTGGATGTACAAGCGCGTGTACCTGGGCCCGGTCGGCAACGACCACGTCAAGGAACTCAAGGACATCAACGCCCGCGAGTTCGTGATGCTGTCGCTGCTGGCCATCGCCGTGCTGTGGATGGGCCTGTACCCGAAGCCTTTCACCGACGCCATGGACGCCTCGGTGGTCGAGCTCCTGCGCCATGTGGCGATTTCGAAGCTGCCTTCCTGATTCCACGCTGAAGACAAGAGAACGAGATGATTGACAAAATCAGCTGGGTCACGATCTACCCTGAAATCGTGTTGCTGGTCATGACCTGCATCATTGCGCTGGTCGACCTGTCTACCACGGACCACCGCCGCACGCGCACCTACGTGCTGACGCTGCTCACCCTCGCGGTGGTCGGCGTGCTGTCGGGCCTTGCGGCCCTCAACGGCAAGACGGCCTACGGCTTCGGCGGCATGGTCGTGAGCGACCCGATGGGCAACTGGCTCAAGTGCTTCGCGACCATCGCCCTGATGGTCACGCTGGTCTACGGCCGTCCCTATGCGGCCGACCGCGACATGCTGCGCGGCGGCGAGATGTTCACCATGAGCATGTTCGCGCTGCTGGGCATGTTCGTGATGATCTCGGGCAGCAACTTCCTGCTGATCTACCTGGGCCTGGAACTCCTTACGCTGTCGAGCTATGCGCTGGTGGCGCTGCGTCGCGACAACGCGATCGCCAGCGAGGCGGCCATGAAGTACTTCGTGCTCGGCGCCATGGCCAGCGGCTTCCTGCTGTACGGCCTGTCGATGATGTACGGCGCCACCGGTTCGCTCGATGTGAACGAGGTTTTCAAGGCCATCGCCAGCGGCAAGGTGAACCACCAGGTGCTGGTGTTCGGCCTGGTGTTCATCGTGGCCGGACTGGCCTTCAAGGTGGGCGCTGCGCCGTTCCACATGTGGGTGCCCGACGTGTATCAGGGCGCGCCGACGGCGATCACGCTGCTGATCGGTGCCGCGCCCGAGCTGGCCGCCTTCGCGATCATCATCCGCCTGCTGGTCGATGCGCTGCAACCGCTGGCCATCGACTGGCAGCAGATGCTGGCCGTGCTGGCCATCGCTTCGCTGCTGGTCGGCAACCTGGCCGCCATTGCGCAAAGCAACCTGAAGCGGATGCTGGCGTACTCGACCATCTCGCAGATGGGCTTCATGCTGCTGGGCCTGGTGGCGGGTTCGGACCAGCAGGGCACCTACAACGCCCAGTTCGCCTACAGCGCCTCGATGTTCTACATCGTGACCTACGTGCTGACCACGCTGGCGAGCTTCGGCATCATCCTGCTGCTGGCGCGCGAAGGCTTCGAAAGCGAAGAGATCACCGACCTCGCAGGCCTGAACCAGCGCAGCCCGCTGTACGCCGGCGTGATGGCCATCGCGATGTTCTCGCTGGCCGGCCTGCCGCCGCTGGTGGGCTTCTACGCCAAGCTGGCCGTGCTGCAGGCGCTGATCGCCTCGGGCCAGGCCATCTACATCGGCCTGGCCGTGTTCGCGGTGATGATGTCGCTGATCGGCGCGTTCTACTATTTGCGCGTGGTCAAGGTCATGTACTTCGATGCGCCGGTGACTGCCACCACCGTGTCGGCGCCGCGCGACGTGCGCATCGTGCTCGCGATCAACGGCGCGCTGATCCTGATTCTGGGCATCGTGCCCGGCGGGCTCATGACGCTTTGCTACGACGCGATCGTGGCCACGCTGGCCC
The DNA here is from genome assembly GCF_051216855.1 of Variovorax monticola. NCBI lineage: Bacteria > Pseudomonadati > Pseudomonadota > Betaproteobacteria > Burkholderiales > Comamonadaceae > Variovorax > Variovorax monticola. Next base: position 66,930 of record NZ_JBPJZP010000003.1, on the reverse strand, counting down.
ACTGACGCGCAACACCCGGTGTCGCAAACCGCGTCGGTCTGGGTTGTCCTGCTGGTGGCCCTGGTGGCCGCCAACCTGCCTTTCTTCAACGACCGCCTGTTCGGCGCCGTGCCACTGCCCATGCGACCCAAGTCGCTCGCAGTGCGCCTGGCCGAACTGGTGGTCTTGTACTTTCTGGCCGGCGGCATCGGGCTGCTGTTCGAACGCAGGGCAGGGCAGATCGCACCGCAGGGCTGGGAGTTCTACGCGGTGACCGGTGCGCTGTTCATCGTGCTGGCCTTTCCGGGGTTCACCTGGCGCTACCTGATGAAACACAGGCACTGACGACATGACTTCACCCACCACCGATTCGCACCTGAAGGAAGAGTTGCTCCGCAGCGAGGAGCTCTTCAAGGGCAACTTCCTGCAGGCCAAGCGCGACACCATCCGCCTGCCCGACGGCCACAGCGCCACGCGCGAGTACGTGGTGCACCCGGGCGCCGTGGTGGTGATTCCGTTGCTGGACGACGGACGCGTGGTGCTGGAGCGGCAGTTTCGCTATCCGGTCGGCCACGTGATGATCGAGTTCCCGGCCGGCAAGCTCGACGCGGGCGAAGACCCCTTCGTCTGCGGCCGGCGCGAGCTGCTCGAGGAAACCGGCTACACCGCGCGCGAATGGGCGCACGCGGGTGCGATGCATCTGGCGGTGGCGTACTCGACCGAGATCATCCACATCTACTTTGCGCGCGGCCTCACGCTCGGCGAGCGCCAGCTCGACCACGGCGAGTTTCTCGACGTGTTCACCGCCACGCCCGCAGAGCTGGCCGGGTGGTGCCGCGACGGCGGCGTGACCGATGCCAAGACGCTGACCTGCACGCTCTGGCTGCAGAACGTTGTGTCCGGCGCATGGGCACTGGACTGGAAGCCCGTGCCCGAACAAGGCGGCGCCGGATAATTCGCGCATGAAGGTTCTCGATCTCCGCTGCGCACACGGCCATGGCTTCGAAGGCTGGTTCGCGTCCGCCGAGGCCTTCGAGACCCAGCTGGCGGGCGGACTGGTCGAATGCCCGGTGTGCGGCGACACCGCCATCGTCAAGCTGCTGAGCGCGCCGCGCCTCAATCTCGGCAACGCGAAGGCGCCGCAGGAAGCCACTGCGCCGGCCGCCTCTTCGTCCGGGTCTTCGAGCGTTTCCACAGAGCTTTCACCCGAAGCCCGCTGGATGCGCGCCGTGCGCGAGGTGATGGCGAAGACCGAGGACGTCGGCGACCGCTTCGCCGACGAAGCCCGCAAGATGCACTATGGCGAAGCCCAGGAACGCGGCATCCGCGGCCAGGCCACGCCGCAGCAGACCGAGGCACTGCTCGACGAAGGCATTGCGGTGATGGCGCTGCCGATGCCGGCGGCGCTCAAGGAAACCCTGCAGTAACCGGCCCGTGGCCGTGGTTCGCGGCTGCTCAGGCTGTGAACTGGAGCGCGGCCAGGCGCGCATAGACGCCACCCTGGGCGACCAGCGTCGCGTGCGTTCCCTGCTCGACGATGCCGCCGTGGTCCAGCACCACGATGCGGTCGGCCTTCTGCACGGTCGCCAGCCGGTGGGCGATCACGACCGTGGTGCGGTTTTCCATCGCCGATTCCAGTGCCGCCTGCACCATGCGTTCGCTTTCCGCATCGAGCGCGCTCGTGGCTTCGTCGAGCAGCAGCAGCGGCGGGTTCTTGAGGATGGCACGCGCAATCGCGATGCGCTGGCGCTGTCCGCCCGAGAGGCGCACGCCGCGCTCGCCCAGGAAGGTGTCGTAGCCCTCGGGCAGCGCTTGCAGGAAGTCGTGCGCGAAGGCGGCGCGGGCGGCGGCATGCACCTCGTCGGCGGTGGCCTCCGGACGGCCGTAGCGGATGTTCTCGAAAGCGCTGGTCGAGAAGATCACCGCGTCCTGCGGCACCAGGCCGATGCGGGTGCGCATGTCGGGCAGGGCGAGCGACGCCAGCGGCGTGCCGTCGAGCAGCAGGCGGCCCGATTGCGGGTCGTAGTAGCGCAGCAGCAGCTGAAACACCGTGCTCTTGCCGGCGCCGCTGGAGCCCACCAGCGCAACGGTTTCGCCGGGCGCGACGTCCAGGCTGAAGTCGCGCAGCGCCGGCGTGCCGGGCCGCGACGGGTAGTGGAAAGTGACCGCATCGAATTTGATGGCGCTACCCGCAACAGGGACGGGCGTAACTGCTGGATTCGCCGGTGAAACGATGGCCGCGGGCGCATGCAGCAGTTCCATCAGGCGCTCGGTGGCACCGGCGGCGCGCAGCAGGTCGCCGTACACCTCGCCGAGCACGGCGGTGGCGCTCGCCAGGATGGCAACGTAGACCACGGTCTGGCCCAGGTGGCCGGCCGTGATGTCGCCTCGCAGCACCGCCTGCGTGCCCTGGTACAAGCCCCACAGCAGCGCGGCGGAGGTCGCGATGATGATGAACGCGACCAGCACAGAGCGCGCCTTGGTGCGCCGCACCGCGGTGCTGAAGGCGTTTTCGGTCGAGTCGTTGAAGCGCGCCGCCTCGCGGCCTTCGGCCGTGTAGCTCTGCACCACGGGAATGGCGTTCAGCACTTCGGCGGCGATGGCGCTCGAATCGGCCACGCGGTCCTGGCTGGCGCGCGACAACTTGCGCACGCGGCGGCCGAACCACATGCTCGGCAGCACCACCAGCACCAGGATGCCTAGCACCTGCACCATCACGTAGGGGTTGGTCCATACCAGCACGGCCAGTGCGCCCACGCCCATGACCGCATTGCGCAGGCCCATGCTCAGCGACGAGCCCACCACCGTCTGGACCAGCGTGGTGTCGGCCGTCAGGCGCGACAGCACTTCGCCGGTCTGCGTGGTTTCGAAGAACGCCGGGCTCTGCGTCAGCACATGGCCGTAGACCGCGTTGCGGATGTCGGCGGTGACCCGCTCGCCCAGCCAGCTCACCGTGTAGAAGCGCGCCGCCGAGAAAAGGCCCAGTGCCACGGCCACCGCGAAGAGGGCGCCGAAGTGTTCGCGCAGCGCCATGGTCTGCGCGCCCTTGTCGGGGTTGATCAAGCCTCCGTCAATCAAGCTGCGCAAGGCGATAGGGAAAGCCAGCGTGGTGACCGCTGCCATCACCAAAAAGACGGCCGCCAGGACGATCTGGACGCGGTAGGGGCGAAGAAAAGGGCTCAGGCCCGACAGTGACCGGGGCGAGCCCTTGGCCTGGGAAGACGGTGCGGTAGAAGCCATGCGCTGATTCTAACGATCCCTTGCCCTTACAAAGGCAGCCTTGACAATAACTGTCATGACAGCTAATATTTTGGCCATGAGCGATGCAAATTCCAACCAAGCTTCGTCGGCCTCCGCCGACGCCGAGCGTCGCGCGCCTGCCGCCTTCTATCGGCCGGAGACTTACCAGACCGAGGAGAGCATCGGTTACCTGATGCGCCGCATCGTGACAGCCGTCGGCCAGTCGATCGAAAGCCGCATCTGCGAACCCGGCAGCCCGACCTATCCGCAGTGGGTGCCTCTCTACAAATTGCATGTAGGCGCCGCCACCACGGTGGCCGAACTGGCCCGCGCCTGCGAGCTCGATACCGGCGCCATGACGCGCCTGCTCGACCGCCTGGAGGCCAAGGGCCTGTGCCGGCGCGTGCGCTCGCTCGAAGACCGCCGCGTGGTCAACATCGAGCTCACCGACGAAGGCCGTTCCGCCGCCAAGGAAGTGCCTTACGTGCTGAGCCGCGTCCAGAACGAACACCTTGCAGGTTTTTCCAATGAGGAATGGGAGCAGCTGAAGGGCTACTTGCGCCGCATCCTCGACAACGCACAGGCCCTCGCGGTCCGTGGAGATAAAAATGACTGATTCCCTCGCCGTGCGCGCACCGCGTCGCGCTCCTGTCGCAGCTGCCGCACCGCGTCGCACTTCCGTCGTGGCCGCCGCGTTGCTGGTGGTCGCACTGGCCGGCTGTGCCGACATGGCCGGCATCGGCTCGCAGGCCAAGCTGCGCGACGCCTCGTCGCTGGGCATCGCGCCCGACACCGCCGCAGTGCCGGCGTCCCGGCTCGACGGCCAGTGGTGGTTCGCGTTCGGCGACACGCAGCTCAATGCGCTGATCGACCAGGCCGTGGCCGGCAACCCGAACCTGCAGGTCGCGCAGGCCCGCCTTGCGCGCGCGCAGGCCTCGGCGGACATCGCCGGCGCGGCCCTCAAGCCGCAGGTCAAGGGCGACCTCGACCTGAACCGCCAGAAGTTCAACAGCAACTACATCTACCCGGCACCGCTGGGCGGCTCCACGCAAAACATCGGCCTGCTGCAGCTCAGCGCCAGCTGGGAGCTCGACTTCTTCGGCAAGAACCGCAGCGCGCTGGACACCGCCATCGGCGCCGCCAACGCCGCGGCCGCCGATGCCGATGCAGCCCGCGTGCTGCTCGCGAGCAACGTGGCGCGCAGCTACTTCCAGTGGGCGCGCCTGAACGACCAGCTCACGGTGGCACGGCGCACGCTGGCCCAGCGCGACGAAACCCTCAGGCTGGTGCGTGACCGCGTGTCCGCCGGTCTAGACACCCGCCTTGAACTGAACCAGAGCGAAGGCGGCCTGCCAGAAGCACGCCAGCAGATCGAAGCGCTCAACGAGCAGATCGCACTGCAGCAGCATGCGCTCGACGCGCTCGTGGGCCAGCCCAACGTGTCGGCCTCGCTCAAGCCGCCGGTGCTCGACGGCGTGAAGACGATGGCCCTGCAGGCCAACATTCCCGCCGACCTGCTGGGCCGCCGCGCCGACATCGCGGCCGCGCGCTGGCGCGTCGAGGCGGCCACCAGCGACGTGGCCAACGCCAGGACGCTGTTCTATCCCAACGTGAACCTCACGGCTTTCGCCGGCTTCCAGAGCCTGGGCTTCGGCAAGCTGCTCAAGTCGGGCAGCGAGCAGTGGGGCGTGGGCCCGGCCATCAGCCTGCCGATCTTCGAAGGCGGCAAGCTGCGCGCCAACCTGCGCGGCAAGTCGGCCGACCTCGACGTGGCCATCGAAAGCTACAACGCCGCCGTGATCGACGCCGTGCGCGACGCCGCCGACCAGGTGGCCAGCGCGCAGTCGATCACGCGCCAGCAGACCGAGCAGCGCGCCGCGCAAACGGCCGCCGAAGGCGCCTACGACATCGCCCTGCAGCGCTACCGCGCGGGCCTGGGCAACTACCTCAACGTGCTGACGGCAGAAACCGCCGTGCTGGCGCAACGCCGCCTGGCGGTCGATCTCGCCGCGCGCGCGCTCGACACGCAGGTGGCGCTGGCGCGCGCACTGGGCGGCGGCTGGCAGCCCCCGGCCACGGCGACGGCCGCACTGAACTGAACCACTGAACTGACTCGACTCCCCCGTCTCCCCCGTCTTCGGAAAGAACTTCACCATGAGCGATAACAACACTCCGACGCCCGCTGCTGCCGCAGCCTCCGCCAACCCCACCGCGCCCGAGGCGCCCGCCAGCAACGGCAAGCGCCGCCGCGCACTCACCGCGCTCGCCGCGGTGGTGATCGTCGCCGGCGGCGGCTGGGGCCTCTACGAATGGCTGGTGGCCAGCCACTACGAGGACACCGACAACGCCTACGTGTCGGGCAACGTCATCCAGATCACGCCGCAGATCGGCGGCACCGTCATGGCCATCGGCGCCGACGACACCGACTTCGTCAGGGCCGGCCAGCCGCTGGTGCAGCTCGATCCGGCCGACGCCAAGGTAGCGCTCGAGCAGGCCGAGGCCACGCTCGCGCAGGCCGTGCGCCAGGTGCGCACGCTGTACGCCAACAATGGCTCGCTGGCCGCGCAGGTCACGCTGCGCCAGTCGGACATCGTCAAGGCGCGCAGCGACATCGCCAAGGCGCAGGACGACCTGCAGCGCCGCCGCGCGCTGTCGGGCAACGGCGCCGTGTCTAAAGAAGAACTCAACCATGCCGAGACGCAGCTCGACACCGCCAAGAGCCAGCTCGCTGCCGCGCAGGCCGGTGTGGTCGCTGCTAAGGAAGCCTTGGTCAGCAACCAGTCGCTGACCGAAGGCACCAGCGTGGCCCAGCACCCGAGCGTGCTGGCTGCTGCCTCCAAGGTGCGCGAGGCCTACCTGGCCACGCAGCGCGTCGCCATGCCCGCGCCGGTCGATGGCTACGTGGCCAAGCGCACCGTGCAGCTCGGCCAGCGTGTGGCTGCTGGCACGCCGATGATGTCGATCGTGCCGCTCAACCAGCTGTGGGTCGATGCCAACTTCAAGGAAGTGCAGCTGCGCAACATCCGCATCGACCAGCCCGTGAAGCTCACGGCCGACCTGTACGGCAAGAAGGTCGAATACACCGGCAAGGTCGCCGGCCTCGGCGTGGGCACCGGCAGCGCGTTTGCACTGCTGCCCGCGCAGAACGCCACCGGCAACTGGATCAAGGTGGTGCAGCGCGTGCCCGTGCGCATCGCGCTCGACCCCGAGCAGCTCAAGGCCAACCCGCTGCGCATCGGCCTGTCGATGGACGCGGAGATCGACATCTCGTCCAAGAGCGGCAAGATGCTCGCCGACGCGCCGCGCCCCACCGCGCTGACGCAGACGGCGGTGTACAGCAAGCTCGACCACGGCGCCGACGCCGAAGTGGACCGCATCGTTGCGGCCAACCTCGGGCGCAGCGCACCGGCTGCCGCCGACGTGCCGGCCAAGGGCTCGGCCGCGCCAACGGCCACGCCCGCCGCGGCATCGGCCGCCGTGCAGGGCCAGCCGGGCTGATCGCCGGCGCCTGCTTCGGGTAAACAGTCCGCGCGACCGCACATGGCCACCGCTGCTCCTGCCTACATAGCGCACGCGCCACTCGAGGGCTCGGCCCGCGTGTGGGGCACCATCGCGCTTTCCGCGGCGACCTTCATGAACGTGCTCGACTCGTCGATCGCCAACGTGTCGTTGCCCGCCATCTCCGGTGACCTGGGCGTGAGCACCACGCAAGGCACCTGGGTCATCACCAGCTTCGCGGTGGCCAACGCCATCGCGGTGCCGCTCACGGGTTTCATGACCCAGCGCTTCGGGCAGGTCCGCCTGTTCATGGCCAGCGTGATCCTGTTCATGGCCGCCTCGCTGCTGTGCGGCCTGGCACCCAACATGACCACGCTGATCGCCTTTCGTGCGTTGCAGGGCTTTGTCGCCGGCCCGATGATTCCGCTGTCGCAGACGCTGCTGCTGTCGAGCTACCCGCGCGCCAAGGCGGGCCTGGCCATGGCGATGTGGTCCATGACCACGCTGGTCGCGCCGGTGATGGGGCCGCTCCTGGGCGGCTGGATCACCGACAACATCTCGTGGCCCTGGATCTTCTACATCAACATCCCGGTGGGCATCGTCGCGGCTTCCATCACCTGGGCGCTGTACCGCAAGCGCGAGAGCACCACGCACAAGGTGCCCATCGACGCCATCGGCCTGGCGCTGCTGGTGCTGTGGGTCGGCTCGATGCAGCTCATGCTCGACAAGGGCAAGGAGCTCGACTGGTTCCATTCGCCGCAGATCATCGCCATGGCCGTGATCGCCGTGGTCGGCTTCGCGTTCTTCCTGATCTGGGAGCTGACCGACAAGCATCCGGTGGTCGACCTGTCGCTGTTCAAGCGCCGCAACTTCTGGTCGGGGGCCGTGGCCACCGCCGTGGCGTACGGCCTGTTCTTCGGCAACGTGGTGCTGCTGCCGCTGTGGCTGCAGCAGTGGATGGGCTACACCGCCACGCAGGCTGGGATGATCATGGCACCCGTGGGGATGCTGGCGATCTTCTTCTCGCCGATCGTCGGGCTCACGGTGGGCAAGATCGATCCGCGGCGCTATGCGACCTTCTCGTTCCTGGTGTTCGCGCTGGTGCTGTGGATGCGGTCGAACTTCAACACGCAGGCCGACTTCGTGACGATCATCATCCCGACGATCATCCAGGGCATCGCGATGGCGTTCTTCTTCATCCCGCTGGTGACCATCACGCTGTCGGGCCTCACGCCCGACCGTATTCCGGCGGCGTCGGGGCTGTCGAACTTCCTGCGCATCACGGCCGGTGCCATGGGCACGTCGCTCACCACCACGCTGTGGGACAACCGCGCCACGCTGCACCACGCGCAACTGTCGGAGACGATCAACCAGGGCAACAACGCGGCGACCAGCGCGATGTCGGGTCTTGCGAGCAGCGGCTTCAGCTCCGACCAGGTGCTGGGGCAGATCAACCGCATCGTCGACCAGCAGGCCTACATGCTGGCCACGAACGACATCTTCTATGCGTCCGCCATCTTGTTCCTGCTGCTGATTCCGCTGGTGTGGCTGGCAAAGCCGCAAAAGGGCGGCTCGGGCGGCGACGCTGCCGCCGGCGCGCACTGACCGACAGCCGACAGGCAAACCACTCGACCCCCGGGCTTCTTCAAGGAGACCCGGGGGTTTTTACGTGCCGAGCGCGCGCAGCACGTCGTAGCACGCGCCCATGGTGTGATAGTCGGTCTTGCCGGCCGGGCTCTTCTCGTCGCTGATCTTGCGGTTCTGCGGCGTGAGGATGCGGTACCAGGCGCCGTGCCGGTGATCGACGAAGTGCGCCCAGCTGTACGCCCAGATGCTGTCGTACCAGTCCCAGTAGCCCGGCTCGCCGGTGCGCACCGCGAGCAGCGCTGCCGCGGCGAAGCTCTCGGCCTGCACCCAGAAGTATTTGTCGCCGTCGCACACCGTGCCGTCGGGCCCGAAGCCGTAGACCAGCCCGCCGTTGTCGGCGTCCCAGCCGCGGAACATGGCGGTGTCGAAGAAGTGCCGGGCGCGCGGCACGATCCATTCGGCTTCGCGGCCCGCCGCGGCCAGGTGCCGCTCCAGCTGCAGCAGCAGCTTGGTCCATTCGGTGAGGTGCCCGGTCTGGAAACCCCAGGGGCGGAAGATGTTGGTCTTGTCGCCGCGGTTGTAGTCCCAGTCGACCGACCAGTCTTCGCGGTAGTGCTCCCAGACCAGTCCGTTGGCCAATGCGGCCTGCTTGCCGGTGACCGCTTCGGCGAGCGCCAGCGCGCGGTCGAGGTAGCGGGGCTCCCGCGTGGCCTCGAAGGCGGCGAGCATCGCCTCGCAGGCATGCATGTTGGCGTTCTGACCGCGGTAGTCGCCCACGCGCCAGTCGACCGTGGCCTCGTCGGCGTATAGCTGGTGCTGGGGCTCCCAGAAATGCTGCTCCATCAAGTCCCATGTGCGTGCCAGCCCCGCGCGCGCTTCTTCCACGCCGGCCATCAGCGCATGCGCATGCGCGAGCAGCACGAAGGCCAGGCCGTAGCAGTGGTTGGTGGCGTCCTGCACGGTGGCGCCGTGCGCTTGCCAGTCGATCTGCCAGGCATATCCGCCTTGGGGCTTCGCGTGGCCTTGCTGAAGAAAGGCCAGGCCGTGGCGTGCCGCCTTCTGATGCGCCGGATTGCCGAAGCGCCGGTAGGCCATGGCGTTGTTGAAGACGAAGCGCGTGCTGCTCACCAGATGGCGCGTGCGCCGGTCGTACACCGCGCCGTCATCCTTGTAGAAATGAAAGAAGCCGCCCGAGGCGTCCAGGCTGCGCGGGTCGTAGAACGCGAGCGTGTGCAGGATGTGGTCGGCCAGGAAGTCGGGTGAGCGGAAGTTCGGCATCGAAGAAAGGGCGGTCGGAGGGTGGGCGATCTGGGGGGCTGGTGGCGATAGCCATCCGGGCGTTTTGCAGGAGAGGAACGGCTTCTTTGTCATCGCAACGACAGTCGCCCATTTTTGCGCCGGACGCCTCTGCACAGGTTGCACTGCAGCATAGGCATTTGCCCCAGTATGAAATTGCATGACGCCCACCAACAATCAGTCCGCGCCCGGTAGTGGCGCATTCAGATGGGCCGCATGACCGACTTTCTTTTTCCGCATCCGGGCGACTTCGCGAGATGAGCGACGTCATCCTCGAAACACGCCAGCTCACCAAGGAATTCAAAGGGTTCACCGCGGTCAGCAAGGTCGACCTGTCGGTGGTGCGCGGCTCGATCCACGCACTCATCGGCCCCAACGGCGCCGGCAAGACGACCTGCTTCAACCTGCTGACGAAGTTTCTCGAGCCGACCACCGGCACGATCCTGTTCAACGGGCAGGACATCACGGGCGAGCGCCCCGCGCAGATCGCGCGGCGCGGCATCATCCGCTCGTTCCAGATCTCGGCCGTGTTCCCGCACCTCACGCTGCTGGAAAACGTGCGCCTGGGCCTGCAGCGCCGGCTGGGCACCTCGTACCACTTCTGGAAGAGCGAGAAGTCGCTCAAGCCGCTCGATGCGCGCGCGCGCGAACTGCTCGCTGAAGTGGGCCTCGAAGACCTTGCCGACGAGCAGACCGTGAACCTGCCCTACGGGCGCAAGCGCGCGCTCGAGATCGCCACCACCCTGGCCATGGAACCCGAGCTGATGCTGCTCGACGAGCCCACCCAGGGCATGGGCCACGAAGACGTGCACCGCGTGGCCGAACTCATCAAGCGCGTGTCGGCCGGGCGCACCATCCTGATGGTCGAACACAACATGAGCGTGGTCTCGACCATTGCCGACACCATCACCGTGCTGCAACGCGGTGCCGTGCTGGCCGAGGGCCCGTACGCCGAAGTCTCGAAGAACCCGCAGGTCATGGAGGCCTACATGGGCACCACCGACGGCCAGATGCAAGGCGTGCACTGACATGACCGCCGCACTCGAAATCAAGGGCCTGCAGGCCTGGTACGGTGAATCGCACGTGCTGCACGGTGTCGACATGGTCGTGCAACCCGGCGAAGTCGTCACGCTGCTGGGCCGCAACGGCGCAGGCCGCACCACCACGCTTCGCGCCATCATGGGACTGACGGGTTCGCGCAAGGGCAGCATCGAGGTCCACGGCAAGGAAACGATCGCGATGCCGACGCACCGCATCGCCCACCTGGGCATCTGCTATTGCCCCGAAGAGCGCGGCATCTTCGCGAGCCTCTCGTGCGAAGAAAACCTGCTGCTGCCGCCCGAGCTCAAGGGCGCTGGGCCGGGCATGTCGGTCGAAGAGATCTACGCCATGTTCCCCAACCTGGCCGAGCGCCGCCACAGCCAGGGCACGCGCCTGTCGGGCGGCGAGCAGCAGATGCTGGCCGTGGCGCGCATTCTGCGCACGGGCGCCAAGCTGCTCTTGCTCGACGAGATTTCAGAAGGCCTGGCACCGGTCATCGTTCAGGCGCTGGCCCGCATGATCACCACGCTGCGCGCCAAGGGCTACACCATCGTGATGGTGGAGCAGAACTTCCGCTTCGCCGCGCCGCTGGCCGACCGCTTCTACGTGATGGAGCACGGCCGCATCGTCGAGAAGTTCGGCGCAGCCGAGCTCGAAGCCAAGATGCCCGTGCTCACCGAGCTGCTCGGCGTCTGAACAAGAAAAGTCCACGAGACCTCGCTTCCTCATCCCACAAAGATTCTTTCAAGAGACAACACCATGAACAAGAAACTCGGCCTCATCGCCACCGCCGTCGCCATGCTCGCCTTCAGCGCGGGCGTCGCGCAGGCGCAGGAAAAAGTGAAGATCGGCTTCGTCACCGACCTGTCCAGCCTGTACGCCGACCTCGAAGGCAAGGGCGGCGCCACCGCCATCCAGATGGCCATCGACGACTTCGGCGGCAAGGTGCTGGGCCAGCCCATCGAGCTGCTGGTGGCCGACCACCAGAACAAGGCCGACATCGCCGCCTCCAAGGCCCGCGAGTGGGTCGACACGGCCGGCGTGACCATGATCTTCGGCGGCACCAACTCCGGCACCGCGCTGGCCACGGCCAAGGTGGCTGAAGAAAAGAAGCGGGTGTACTTCAACAACGGCGCCGGCAGCTCGGTGCTCACCAACGAGCAGTGCAGCCCCTACACCGTGCACTACGCCTACGACACCGTGGCGCTGGCCAAGGGCACGGGCGCAGCGGTGGTCGACCGCGGCGGCAAGAGCTGGTTCTTCCTGACGGCCGACTACGCCTTCGGCCACGCGCTCGAGGCCGACACCACCAAGGTGGTGAAAGAGAAGGGCGGCACGGTGGTGGGCGCGGTGCGCCATCCGCTGAACGCGTCGGACTTCTCTTCGTTCCTGCTGCAGGCGCAGAACTCCAAGGCGCAGATCCTGGGGCTGGCCAACGCCGGCGGCGACACCATCAACGCCATCAAGGCGTCGAAGGAATTCGGCATCAACAAGACCATGAAGACGGCGGGCCTGCTGGTCTTTCTGAGCGACATCCACAGCCTGGGCCTGAAGAACACCGAAGGCCTGCTGCACACCACCAGCTGGTACTGGGACCTGAACGACGACACGCGCAAGTTCGCCAACCGCTTCTTCGAGAAGACCAAGCGCATGCCCACCGACGTGCAGGCCGCCGACTACTCGGCCACCACCACCTACCTGAAGGCCGTGGCCACCGCCAAGACCACCGACTCCGACAAGGTGATGGCGCAGCTCAAGAGCATGAAGATCGACGACTTCTACGGCAAGGGCCAGATCCGCGCCGACGGCAGCTTCATTCACGACATGTACCTGGTCGAGGCGAAGTCGCCCGCCGAGTCGAAGAAGCCGTGGGACTACCTGAAGGTGCTCAAGGTGCTGCCCGGCGAGCAGGTCTTCACCACGAAGGCCGAAACGAAATGCGCGGCCTGGAAGTAACCGGCTGACACCGTTCGCGATTCACCCACCGAAGTCACCGAGGACCCTCCCATGAAACGCACGCTCATCGCTTCCGCCTGCCTGCTGGCCACCTGTCTGATGGCTGTCGGCGCCGCGCAGGCGCAGGACAAGGTCAAGATCGGTTTCATCACCGACATGTCCAGCCTCTACGCCGATGTGGAGGGCAAGAACGGCGCCCTCGCCATCCAGATGGCCATCGACGACTTCGGCGGCAAGGTCAACGGCATGCCCATCGAGCTGCTGCAGGCCGACCACCAGAACAAGGCCGACATCGCCGCTTCCAAGGCGCGCGAATGGATCGACACGCAGGGCCTCACGATGCTGTTCGGGGGCACCAGCTCGGGCACCGGCCTGGCCATGGCCAAGGTCGCGCAGGAGAAGAAGCGCGTGTTCATCGTGAACGGCGCGGGCAGCTCGGCGCTCACCAACGAGCAGTGCAGCCCCTACACCGTGCACTACGCCTACGACACCGTGGCGCTGGCCAAGGGCACCGGCAGCGCGGTGATTGCGCGCGGCGACAAGAGCTGGTTCTTCCTGACCGCCGACTACGCCTTCGGCCAGGCCCTGGAAGCCGATGCGTCCAAGGTCGTGAAGGAGAAGGGCGGCACCGTGGTGGGCAGCGTGAAGCATCCGCTGAACACCTCCGACTTCTCATCCTTCCTGCTGCAGGCGCAGAACTCCAAGGCCCAGGTGCTGGCGCTGGCCAACGCGGGCGGCGACACCATCAACGCCATCAAGGCGGCCAAGGAATTCGGCATTTCCAAGACCATGAAGATGGTAGGCCTGCTGGTGTTCGTGACCGACGTGCACAGCCTGGGCCTGAAGAACACCGAAGGCCTGCTGCTCACCACCAGCTGGGACTGGAACCTGGACGACAAGACGCGCGCCTTCGGCAAGCGTTTCTTCGAGAAGACCAAGCGCATGCCCACCGACATCCAGGCCGCCGACTACTCGGCCACCACGACCTACCTGAAGGCCGTGCAGGCTGCCAAGAGCACCGACGCCGACACCGTCATGGCGCAGATCAGGAAGACACCGATCGACGACTTCTACGCCAAGGGCAGCGTGCGCGCCGACGGCCGTTTCGTGCACGACATGTACCTCATGCAGGTGAAGTCGCCGGCCGAATCGAAGGAGCCGTGGGACTACTACAAGGTGGTGCAGAAGCTCAAGGGCGACGACGTCTTCACCACCAAGGCCGAGAGCAGGTGCGCCCTCTGGAAGTGATTGTTCGCGGGCGCCGCAGCGGCGCCCGGGTTCCTTGAAACGCTTATGACCATTTCCCTTCCCGGCCTGCTGAGCCAGCTCCTCCTGGGGCTGGTGAACGGCTCGTTCTACGCCATCCTGAGCCTCGGGCTCGCGGTGATCTTCGGCCTGCTCAACGTCATCAACTTCGCGCACGGCGCGCTGTTCATGATGGGCGCCATCCTGACCTGGATGGCGATGGAATATTTCGGCATCAACTACTGGGTGATGCTCGTCGCCGCGCCCCTCGTCATCGGCCTGTTCGGCGTGCTGATCGAGCGGCTGCTGCTGCGCTGGATCTACAAGCTCGACCACCTCTACGGCCTGCTGCTCACGCTGGGGCTCACGCTGCTGATCGAGGGCGTGTTCCGCTCGGTCTACGGTGTGTCGGGCCTGGCCTACGACGCGCCCGAGGCGCTGTCGAGCGCCACCGACCTGGGCTTCATGGTGCTGCCCAACTACCGCGCCTGGGTGGTCGTGGCCTCGCTGGTGGTGTGCTTCGCCACCTGGTACGTCATCGAGAAGACGCGCCTGGGCGCCTACCTGCGCGCCGGCACCGAGAACCCGCGGCTGGTGGAGGCCTTCGGCGTCAACGTGCCGCTGATGATCACGCTGACCTACGCCTTCGGCGCGGGGCTGGCGGCATTCGCCGGCGTGCTCGCCGCGCCGGTGATCCAGGTGTCGCCGCTGATGGGGCAGAACCTCATCATCGTGGTGTTCGCGGTGGTCGTCATCGGTGGCATGGGCTCGATCATGGGGGCCATCCTTACAGGGCTCGGGCTCGGTGTGATCGAGGGGTTCACCAAGGTTTTCTATCCCGAGGCTTCGTCCACGGTCGTGTTCGTGATCATGGTCATCGTGCTGTTGATTCGCCCCGCCGGCCTGTTCGGCAAAGAGAAGTAAGGCGAGCGGCACCATGAACATGAAAAAAATATCCACCGTCGTCTACGGCCTGCTGCTGGTCGCGCTGATCCTGGCGCCGTTCTTCGGCGCCTACCCGGTGTTCGTGATGAAGCTCATGTGCTTCGCACTGTTTGCCGCGGCGTTCAACCTGCTGCTGGGTTTCACGGGCCTGCTGTCGTTCGGCCACGCGGCCTTTCTGGGTGGCTCCGCTTACGTCGCGGGCCATGCCATGAAGGTCTGGGGCCTCACGCCTGAGCTGGGCCTCGTCGCGGGCACGCTCGCCGGCGGCTTCCTGGGCTGGATCTTCGGCGTGGTGGCCATCCGCCGACAGGGCATCTACTTCGCGATGATCACGCTGGCGCTCGCGCAGATGATGTTCTTCGTCGCGCTGCAGGCCAAGTTCACGGGCGGCGAAGACGGCCTTCAGGGCGTGCCGCGCGGCAAGCTGTTCGGCTTGATCGACCTGTCGAACGACCTCACGATGTACTACGTGGCGCTGGTGGTGGTGGTGTTGGCGTTCTTGCTGATCGTGCGCACCATCCACTCGCCGTTCGGCCAGGTGTTGAAGGGCATCAAGGAGAACGAGCCGCGCGCGCTGTCGCTGGGCTACGACGTGAACCGCTTCAAGCTGCTGGCCTTCGTGATCTCCGCCGCGCTGTCGGGCCTGGCCGGTTCGCTCAAGACCCTGGTGCTGGGCTTCGCCACGCTGTCCGACGTGCACTGGACGGCGTCGGGCCAGGTCATCCTGATGACGCTGGTGGGCGGGCTGGGCACGCTCTCCGGTCCGCTGGTGGGTTCGGCGGTGGTGGTGCTGCTGGAGAACAAGATCGGCGAACTCGGCAACTTCCTGGCGCGCCTCACGACCATCGACTGGTTCAACACGCTGGGCGAGTCGGTGACCATGGTCACGGGCTTGATCTTCGTGATTTGCGTGCTCGCGTTTCGCAAGGGGATCATGGGGGAGATCATTGCGTTCATCGAGCGGCGCAAGGGACGGGGCGCGAGATGAGCCCGTCATGCGGGGTTGTAAACATTGGAAAAGCGCAGCTCTGTCTTTTTTGACATTGCGTTGTTTGCCGATCTACAGGCCCTGTCTTTTCTCTTTTCTTTGACAGAAGAACGAGCTGCCGCGATATCTTCCTGAGACCTGAACCGAAGAGTTCAGAACAGGGAGAAAGTGAATGACGAGCATGATGGCGGCCTCGCCCGGGGCCGACGCGCGGTCGGATGCGCTTGGAGAATCCGCAGGGGCGCAACTGCCGACTTTGGCCATGGCGGCCTTGACAGGGCTGTGCACCATCGCACGCTTCCACCAGATAGCTGCTGATGCGCCGCTGCTGGCGCACCAGCTGGGCCTGACGCCTTCAGAGCCGATAGACATCGCCACGCTGCTGCGCGCAGCCAAGCACCTCGGCCTCAAGGCCAAATCCTCTCGCACCACACCTGAGCGCCTGTCTTTGACTCCGCTGCCTGCGCTGGCCGTGCTGCGCAACGACGACGGCAGCGAGCGCTTCGTCATCCTCGCCCAGTGCGATGCGCAACGCATCCTGCTGCAAGACCCTGCTGCAGAAACCGCACGCCCCGTCATCGAACCCCTGGACGTCTTCGCTGCGCATTGGACCGGTGAACTCATCCTCATCACCAGCCGCGCCAGCCTGGCGGGCGAACTCGCCAAGTTCGACTTTTCCTGGTTCATTCCCAGCCTCGTCAAGCACCGCAAGTTGCTGGGCGAAGTGCTTTTCATCTCCTTCATCCTGCAGCTCTTCGCGCTGGTCAGTCCGCTGTTCTTCCAAGTGGTCATGGACAAGGTGCTGGTGCACCGCGGTGTGACCACACTGGACGTGCTCGTCATCGGCCTCGTGGTCGTCGTCGTCTTCGAGTCGCTGTTGAACGGCGTGCGCAGCTACGTCTTCAGCCACACCACCAACCGCATTGACGTCGAACTCGGCGCGCGGCTGTTCCGTCACCTCGTGCAGTTGCCTCTCGCCTACTTCCAGGCCCGGCGCGTCGGCGATTCGGTCGCCCGCGTGCGCGAGCTCGAGAACATCCGCAGTTTCCTCACCGGCAACGCGCTGACGGTGCTGCTCGACGTCGTCTTCTCCGTCATCTTCGTGGCCGTCATGCTGTTCTACAGCGTGCCCCTGACTCTTATCGTGCTCGCGAGCATGCCGCTGTACTTCGGCCTGAGCCTCGCGGTGGTGCCCATCCTGCGCCGTCGCCTGGACGAGAAGTTTGCCCGCGGGGCAGAGAACCAGGCCATGCTGGTGGAAACCGTCAGCGCCATCCAGACAGTCAAGGCCACAGCACTCGAGCCCGCCTTCGGGCGCCGCTGGGACAACCAGCTCGCAGCTTACGTCTCGGCCAGCTTCAGAACCCAGAACCTCGCCAGCTGGGCGCACGAGGGCGTCAACCTCATCGGCAAGCTCGTCAACGCCGCAACCCTCTGGTACGGCGCGCATCTCGTGATGAACAACGAACTGACGGTCGGCCAGTTCGTCGCCTTCAACATGTTCGCCCAGCGTGTGAGCCAGCCCATCATGCGCATGGCCCAGCTGTGGACCGACTTCCAGCAGACCGGGATCTCCATGGCACGCCTGGGCGACATTCTCAACACCCGCACTGAAGTCGCGCCCAGTACCGCGGCCCAACTCCCGGCGCTAAAGGGCCGCGTCACGCTGGACAACCTGAGCTTCCGCTACCGCCCCGAAGCAGCCCCTGTGCTCAACAGCGTCAGCTTGGACGTGCGCCCCGGCGAAGTCATCGGCATCGTCGGGCGCTCGGGCTCCGGCAAAAGCACGCTGACCAAGCTCGTACAGCGTCTCTACACCCCTGAGCAAGGGCGGCTGCTGGTCGACGGCATCGACATCAGCCTGATCGATGCGGCGCAACTGCGAAGACAGGTGGGCGTGGTGCTGCAGGAGAACACCCTGTTCAACCGCAGCGTGCGCGAGAACATCGCCATCGTCGATCCGGCGGCTCCGCTAGAAGCGATCATCCACGCGGCCCGGCTTGCTGGCGCCCATGAGTTCATCAGCGAGCTGCCCGAGGGCTACGACACCATGGTCGGCGAGCAGGGCGCCGGCCTCTCGGGCGGGCAGCGCCAGCGGGTCGCCATCGCCCGCGCGCTCTTCACGCACCCGCGAATCCTGATCTTCGACGAGGCCACCAGTGCGCTGGACTACGAGAGCGAGTCCATCGTGCAACGCAACATGGCGCACATCTGCAAGGGGCGCACCGTCTTCATCATTGCCCACCGGCTGAGCGCCGTGCGGCGTGCCGACCGGATCATCGTGATGGACAAGGGCCGAATTGTCGAAGGCGGCACGCACGAAGTCCTCTTGAAACGACCCAAGGGCATCTATGCGCACTTGTGGGCGATGCAGGACGGGGGACTGCCGACCGAAGGAGCTGGATCGGGAGCGGCGGCATGACATCGGCAGTCCCCACCACGGCACCTGCGGCCAATGTGCCAACCGTTCGTCACCCGGTCTTCGAGTTGCTTGGCCGATACGGCGCGATATTCAAGGCCGCCTGGAAGCACCGCCACGAACTCGCCGGCCCCAGGCGCCTGTCCGATGAAGCGGCCTTCCTGCCGGCGGCTTTGAGCCTGCAGGACACGCCCGTGCATCCGGCACCAAGGCGCTTGGCCTGTGCGCTGATCGCGCTGTTCCTCATTGCATTGACCTGGGCCATCTTCGGGGCGATCGACATCGTGGCAGTGGCGCCCGGCAAGATCGTCGTGAGCGAGCGCACGAAGATCATCCAGCCGCTGGACGTGAGCGTGGTCAAGCGGGTGCTGGTCAGAGATGGGGATCACGTCGAAGCGGGACAACCGCTGGTCGAACTCGATCCAACGACGGCGAACGCAGACAAGACCAGCATCAACGAGCAACTGAAGTCCGTCCAGTCCGAGCTGCTACGCACGCGCGCGCTGCTGCAGGCGCTCAACGCATCAGCAACCTCTCGTGCCCCCGAGTTGGGCAAGACGATCCCCAGCGGTTGGACGGAGGTCGACACCACCGCAACTCAAGCGCAACTAAGCGACGAGTGGAGCGACATCACTGCCAAGCTCGTCAAAGCGGCGTCTGAGATCAAGCGTCGCCAGGCAGAGATCGCGACCGTGCGTGAAATGGTCGCCAAGCTGGAGACGACGGTGCCGATCGCCAGGCAGAGAGAGGCCGACTTCCATCAATTGGCCAACCAGGGCTTCATGTCCAGCCATGCGAACCAGGACCGCACAAGGGAGCGCATCGAGATGGAGCGCGACCTCGCGACGCAACGCGCCCGGCTCGCCGAAGCCAATGCCACGCTGCGTGAAAGCGAGAGCACAAGGGCCGCCTATATTGCCGAGACCAAGCACAGCCTGAGGACGCGTGAGGCTGCGGCTGAACTGAAGCGCCAGCAGGGTACGCAGGACCTGGCAAAGGCCGGGCAGCGCGAGCGTCTGACAACGCTCAAGGCGCCGGTAGCGGGCACGGTGCAGCAGCTTGCCACGCACACCGAAGGCGGTGTGGTCACGGAGGCGCAGCCGCTCATGGTGATCGTGCCCGACGGCGCCCAGGTGACCGCCGAGGTGACGCTCGACAACAAGGACATCGGCTTCGTCAACACCCGCCAGGAAGCCACGATCAAGCTGGAAACCTTCCCGTATACGCGCTACGGCACGGTCAGCGCAACGGTCAGGAGGGTCACGGCAGATGCAGTGAACGACGAGAAACGTGGGGCGATCTTCCCGGTGACGCTGAACCTTGGGGCAACAACCATCGACGTGGATGGCAAGCCGATCAAGCTGTCTCCGGGGATGAACCTCACGGCGGAGATCAAGACAGGCAAGCGGCGGATTATTGAATTTCTGCTGAGCCCGGTGCAGAGGTCGACGAGTGAAAGCTTGCGTGAGCGATGAGTTCACAAGCCACATCAAGGAGCAGATCGAGATGCACGAAATTCAGACGATTGGCATGAAGGAGAACCGGTATTCGCGGTGTATTGCGGTTGCCGGCACATCGGCGCAGGTCTACCGCCCTGCCATCCGCATCCTTTATGCCCTCGCAATCGGGTTGACCGCTCTGCATGTTGCCGGCTGCATCAGCCCGCTTGAAACGGTGCCGCCGACGGCCATTGTCGCCATCGACGCGGCGGCGGACGACTATCGACCGCAGGTGCCGTTGGGGCCCTCGCTTCGGGAATACGTTCTTTGCCATGAGTCGCGCGTCAAAGAGAACGGCAGCTGGAATTGGCCTGTGAGCGGGCCGACGCGCAATCCCATCCGAATCGTCAGCGGCGGCGTGGTCCCCGCTGAAGTTAGCTGCATCGAAGTGGGCCCTGATGGCCGGATACGAACTGTCCCGGGCCAATGCATTTGGCTGCGCTCAACCGACGGAGTATGTGGGGAAAAGAAATGAATGTTTGGCGCGGCAGATGCCTGCTTTTCTTCCTTTTCATGCTGGCGACCGGATTGCCGATGACGGCGCTTGCTGAGCCGGCGGCATGCAGCGCACAGAAGACGCAAGTCGCTTCGGGCAAGCAGCCGCAATTCCTGATCTCAGCGGTACTTCGGAAAGGGAGTCAAGCGATGGAAATCAAGCTCGTTCATTCGCGCCAGCCGGCTAGCAATGCAGATGAAGCCACAGGCATCTTCCTGCGTCGCGTTCTGCAGGAGTACTTCGGGTATTCGGTGCTTAGCACATTGACATCCGAAATCGAAGAGGCGCCGCCGGCATGTCCGGCGCGTGGTGCGCTGCATGCGGGCGAGGATCGCAAGCCGATCAGGATCGGCATGGGAATGAGCCTCACGGCGGAGATCAAAACGAGCAGGCGAAGAGCTATCGGACTCCCGCTCTGTCTGGTGCAAAAGGCAGCATCTGAAAGCATGGAGGAGTGGCAATTTTGGGCATATGTGAGTGTGACGTGATCAGGATATTTCAACCCCCAACGGATGGATTTTCAAAATGAAAAGTTTTCTTTTTGATCGACGACGATTCCCAAGAAAAAAAAGACGAAATCAGTCTTTCAGTGTTTCTTGGAAATTAGCGATGGGTTTGTGGGCCGCTTCGCCGGCATGGGCTGTGTGGGCTCAAGCGGGCGGCAGTACGGAATACCCGGAAGGCCCTGCACAACCAGGCGGAACCTACGGCGGACAGCCAGTTGCGACCGAGTTGTCGCCCGAACTCAAGCGGCTCATCGATTCCGTCAAACGCTTGCACATTGAACCGGGTTTGATCCTCGACCGCGAGGGGATTTATGCGGCTTTGGATATGCGACCTGAGAACTTGCGAACATTCAAGGACAACGAAGGCGGACGCAACATGGGCGAGCGGCTCGTGCCGCGTCGATCCCCCGGCGATGCGATCTGGGGAACAAGCTTGTATTACTGGGATGACCTTAAAACCAATACATGGGGCGTCCAAGTGGTCGTCGGTGGTGGTGGGGCCAAGCGGGATCCTGTGTGCTATCCGTCCCGTTTGCTGGAGGCGCATTGGGGGCAGCCCTTCGTCTACCAGCGGGCCGGCGTTCACACACCCTACGAAGCTGGACCGCATGACGGCTGGCCTAACAGTCCGGGGTTCACCTCACCGTTTCCGAACAGCGCGACCGTGATTTTTATATTGGGCTGGGGCAGTTGTCTCGCCACCATTCAAGCCAGCAAAACATTTAACTTAAAGGAGTACAGCAATGGCCACATTTACCACGAATGACGCGGTTTTCAATCTGCTGCGACGGGCAGAAAATCTGGATCCCATCGCGCTGCAGAACTTCGTCACCGCACTCAATCAGAACGCTTTTGGCAATGCAGGCCTCTCGGCCGCTACGGCGCGCGGCGACGTCGTGTTCGTGCTGGCTACGCCAGCAGAACTCGCGACAGCCAAGGCGGGAGCGATATTCAGCAATGATCGTGGAACAAAGGCGTTCATTGATCGTGGTGGTAAATTTTCCATCATGCTCGACCCGACCTGGTTTGTGCCTCAGGGCGCGGAGCAGGCGATGTTCGCCCTTCCGACTAAGCCCGGTGCGCTTGCCGTGAATGTAGGCGCTCTGGGCATGGTGATCCACGAAGTCGATCACTCCAACCGTCAGGCGATGCTTGATGAGGCCTATCGGCTCAAGGTGGAAGGCCCGAGCACTTTCCGGCCCGATCTGACCGGTTTCGATCGTTTCGTTGCTTCTGTCGATTTAGCGAACAAAGTAGAGGTAGCTGGCTGGTACGCAGACCTCCAGACTTTGCGTGCCGAGGTCACCGCAGGGCGTTTGGGTATCGGTCACTTCAACGCGCTCACGGGCGATAACAGCGTGGCTGGAAAGCTTCTCGTGGTGGAGGCGGAAGGCAAGGCACGGGGCTTGAACGGGACGGCGTTGGTGGACTACGTTCACGCAACCGGAAAGAGCGCTATTCCTGCGTCGTACCAGACACGATTCACGACGGAGTACGCGCCCCCCCGTGTGGTCCCCGGCACTTTGCCTGGCGCGAAGGCGCTGACCGATCCAGGAGGGCTTGCGGATTTTTCGGAGGAAGTCGCCCCCGATGGAAGTTATGTCTCCACCGCTACCTATAACAACGGTACGCGGATCACAACAACCATCGACGGCTACCATGACGGGCACACGGAAACGAGAGAATCACGACAGTCCGATGGGACCTATCGATTGGTTGCGACTAAAGATGTGAAGTGGTACGCCCTCGACGGTGGCTATATCGCGACGACCAACACCTATTTGCCAGGAACCTTACTGCCAGACAATGTCACAGTGCAGCAAGTCAATGCCAATGGCACCGTTGTGGCGGCTCCCCAAGCCAACGGCACCGAAGTCAACACCGTAAGTGTCAGCACAGCCACAACCGCACGCGCGCCCAGCGAGACGTCCACACCCGATGGCACCAGCCGAGGCCCGAGCTCGTCGAACAACAACCTGGTTTCCACTGGCAACCACACAGTCGGCATTGCCCCCAACTTCTGGAACGTCAATACCGCCACCGGCAACCAAGCACTCATTGGCTACGCAATCACCGACGGTCTTCGTCCGGGCAATGCCAATTTCGGCTTGAACATCAATGCATCCAGTGGCCTGGGCCTGCCAGTCTCCAGCGGTGGCGCAATCGGCAACACCGATCCGGTGGGCGGTCCGGTCAACTACAGCTTGTTTGGCAGCAGCCTGAACAACGCCTCCGCCTTCAACTTCAACCTCGCTCCGGTCGACCCCTTGGTGCTGGACCTTGACGGCGGCGGTGTCAAGCTCACCGACTACAGCACGTCGCCCGTCCTCTTCGATGCCGACAACGATGGCGGCTCGCTGGAGCAAACCGGCTGGGTCAGTGCGCAAGACGGCATCGTGGTGCACGACCTCAACGGCGACGGCAAGATCAACAACATCGGCGAGACGCTGAGCGAGTACTACAACGGCGTGGCCGGTTCCAGCGGAGTCGGCGGCACGAAGCCCTATGCGAACGGCTTCGCGGCGCTCAAGAGCCTCGACAGCAACGCAGACAACGGTTTCACCGCAGCGGACGCGGCCTGGAGCAACCTGCGCGTCTGGGTCGATGCCAACCACGACGGCAAGACCGATGCGGGAGAGCTCAGGACCTTCGCCGACCTGGGCATCACGGCCATCGACCTGGCCGCCACTGCGCAAAGCGGCGAGGTACGCGATGGCAACGAAGTGCTGGCCCGAGGCACCTTCATGCAAGGCGGCGTCAGCAGGGAGGCCATTGCGGCCAACTTCCTCTCCAACCCCGCTGGCAGCACGGTCACGCAGACCGGCAGCGGCATTACGGTTGTCACCGAGACCACCTCGGGTGGCGCAGGCGTGACGACCGCCTACGTGTCGAAGAACACCGATACCTCCGTCACCGAGACCCTCGATGCCGCTTCTCTCAAGGTGCGCAACCTGACGGGCGGCGCGGGTAACGACATCCTCACGGGCGATGCCGCCAACAACTGGCTGGCCGGCGGCGCAGGCGCTGACACTCTGTTGGGCGGCGCTGGAGACGACGTGCTGCTGATCGACGCAGCAGACAAGCGCGTGGACGGTGGCGATGGCTTCGACGTTGCCCAGGCGGTGGGCGCCCAGGGCGTCTCGCTCAACCTGAGCCAGAGCAACATCGAGATGGCCGTCGGTGGTGTGGGCAACGACGTCTTCGTGGGCGGTGGCCGCTCCACCGTGGTGGTGCGCGGCGGCGCGGGAGACGACATGATCATCGGTGGCACGGCCAACGACGTGCTGTCCGGCGAAGATGGCGACGACGCTCTCGACGGTGGTGCAGGCAACGATCTGATTCGTGGCCATCGCGGGCGCGACCGCTTGCTCGGCGGCGTCGGCGACGACGTGCTCGACGGCGGCCTAGACGACGACATCCTGAGTGGCGGCGCGGGCAACGACGTGCTGATCGGCGGACGGGGCGACGACTACCTGAATGGTGGCGACGGCACTGACGTCGCGCAGTACGCCGGCAGCTATGCCGACTACCGCATCACCAAGCTCGACGGGGTGGATGGAAGTGCCCGCTATCGCGTGGTCGACACCCGGTCCGGGCAGGACGGCGCCGATACGCTGACCGGTGTCGAGAAGCTCAGCTTTGCCGACGTCGACCGCGTCGACTTGGCCATCGGCAGCCCTCTGCCGGTCAAGGACGTACTGACCGTCAATTCGGCGGGCCAGGCCTTGACTCGCACGGCGGCGCATTTGCTGTCCAAAAACCAACTGCTTCTCAACGACCGCGATTGGGACAGCGACATCGGCCAACTCAAGATCACTGAGGTGCTTGACGCCAAGGGCGGCACCGTCGCGCTCACTGCCAGCGGCGATGTGCTCTTCACGCCCGACGCTGGCCACACAGGCGTGATGAGCTTCAACTACAAGGTGAAGGACGCAGATGGCCATTTCACCGAGGTGAGCAACAGCGCCACCGGCCAGACCGAGCCCATGAAAGCGGCCGTGTACCTGCAGACCGGCGACCTGCCGAGCGATCCGCTGGCGGTGGAGCAGTGGTATCTCGGCGATATCAATGTCTTGCCTGTGTGGCAGGACTACAGCGGCAAGGGCATCCGGATCGGTCAGTTCGAGCCGGGCGGCGCGTACAGCACGGGTGCGGAGGTTTTCGACTATCGGCATCCTGACCTCCAGCCCAATGCCGACAGGGCTTGGCTGAACACGCTGGATGCGAATGGAAGAAACGACACGCCGCAAACCTTCAGCAGCCACGCCACGATGGTGGCCGGTGTCATGGTCGCGGCACGAAACGGCGAGGGCGGCATCGGCGTGGCCTACAACGCATCTCTGGCGGGGCACTACATTCAGGGCGAAGGGCTGGAAGTCAGTCGACTCAGCAAGGAAATCACCGACGCACTGGCCAAGTTCAAGAATTTCGATGTGGTCAACAACTCCTGGGGGCCCACGATGAGCTTCGGGTTGGACGTGGTTCCCACGGGCGCGCTCGAGAAGGGCATTCTTGCGGCTGTCGCCCAAGGTCGAAACGGCCTGGGCACTGCCATCGTGATGGCTGGCGGCAACGACCGCGCGACCGGCGCCAACACCAACTACAACGCACTGACCGCCAACCGAGCCGTGATAGTTGCAGGCAGCATCAACGCGCCCAGCGACCTGGGCACGCTTCAACTGGGGAGCAAGCCTTTCAGCAACCCAGGCGCTTCCATTCTGGTGTCTGCACCAGGCAGCAACATCGACTCGACCAGTCGCGAATTGATCGCGGACAACGGATCGACTTTCGGGGGTGACTACGCCACCAGCAAGGGCACCAGCTTTGCGGCGCCGATCGTGTCAGGCGTCATCGCGCTGATGCTCGAAGCCAACCCTGCGCTCGGCTACCGGGACATTCAGGCCATCCTTGCAATGACGGCGACGAAGGTCGCCGAACCGAACGGAACCGACTGGGTCGCCAATGGTGCGAAGACCTGGAATGGCGGCGGGATGCACGTAAGCCACGACTACGGCTTCGGCAAAGTGGACGCCCGTGCCGCTGTGCGGCTGGCCGAAACCTGGACCGAGCAGAGCACGTACGCAAACCAGTTCGCTACGACGGTGGCAAGCGGCATTCTCAAAGCAGCCATTCCGGATGGCTCGGCCATGCTGGCACGCACGCTTTCCGTGGGATCGGGGCTGAAAGTCGAGAGCGCGCAAGTCACACTCGAACTGGAGCATCAGCGTTGGGGCGATCTGATCGTCAAGCTGATTTCGCCCTCCGGAACCGAGAGCATCCTGGTCAACCGGCCCGACAAGGCGCCGGGCAGCGCTGCTTCCGATCTGGGCAACGCATCATCGGGGCAGTTGAGCTTCAGCTTCAACACCACCCATGTGCTGGGAGAGCAAAGCGCGGGCAACTGGACACTGCAAGTCATTGATGCGGCGACCGGCAATGTCGGAACGCTCAAGAACTGGACGCTGGATCTATACGGCAAGAAAGCCGACACCAACGACCTTTACGTCTACACCAACGAATACGCGAACAATGCCGGCATGGCGCGCAATGCTTTAGCCGACGGCAATGGTGGCAGGGATACGATCAACGCCAGCGCCGTCACTGGCGACAGCACCATCAACCTGATCAACGGCAGTGCCAGCAAGATCGCCGGCGCGGCGCTGAGCATTGCTGGCGACATCGAAATTGCATTTGGCGGCGACGGCAACGACATGTTGACGGGGAATGGGCTGAACAATGTGCTGATGGGCGGGCGCGGCGCGGATGTCATCAGTGGCGGGGATGGAAACGACACGCTGGACGGGGGCAAGGGCAATGATGTGCTTACGGGAGGTGCAGGCAGCGATCTGTTTGTCATCTGCAAGGACGCCGGTGCACAGGATGCGATCGTTGACTTTGCAACCGGCGACAACGTGGCCGCCCCCGAGACCATCGCGTTGGTGGGCTTTGGAAACCTTAACTTCGCTACGCTAGTCCGCACTCAGGTCGGGGCGGACGTTCGGCTGGAACTTGGCGACGGCCAGAGCGTGATGGTGCGCAATCGCCAGGTGAACCAACTGGGTGCTGCGCAGTTTCAATTCTTCGCGTCGCAGGCCGCGCTCCAGGCATGGCAGCAAGCCGGTCAGGGCACTGCCGCAGGCGCGGACAGCGATACCGTGCTGCAAGGCACAGCGGGTGATGATCTTCTGATAGGGGGAGGCGGCAACGACACCTTGTCGGGCAACGCAGGCAACGACAGGTTGCTGGGCGGCGCGGGGCTGGACATTCTGGACGGTGGGGCGGGCGACGACGTGTTGGTGCTCGACGGCGATCAAGGACGCATTTCCTTCTCGACGGGGCGGCCTGGCACCGGCGTGCGAACGGGAGGGGCCGGCGCAGATCGTTTTCTGGTCGCCCCGGATGGCGGAGGCTCGCCATCGATGGGCTTCTACGGCAACGACATAGGCGCCAGCAATCTGATCTCGGACTTTGAATTGACGGCAGACAAAATCGACCTGAGCCAGTTCGCCTGGATCAAGGATTTCAGCCAACTCAAGATCAACAAGGCGTTGAACATCAACGGAAAGTTCATCACTCGTGTACTGGCCCAGGCAGAGGGGCAATCGACTGTTTCGGTCGGGCTCTCCGCCATCGACCCGGCCGCCCTCACGGCTGCCCATTTCATCTTTGCGGGCAGTGCGGATGCAACGCCATTGCCCGTGTCGAAGGTGAGCTCGAGTACTGTGGCGGGCGCAGCGCCGCTGGCGATCGCTTCGTCCTCGACTTCCGGTCCAATGCAACCGTTGGCTATCTTGGGCACGGGCGGAAACGACACGCTGACAGGGGATGCAGGCGCCAACATGATCGATGGGCTGATTGGCGCCGACAGCATGACCGGGCGCACCGGCGACGATACCTACGTCGTCGATAACGTTGGCGACAAGGTCAATGAATTACCCGGTGGCGGCTACGACACGGTTCATTCCAGCGTGAGCTATCAACTGAGCGACGACGTCGAAGTGCTGGCGCTCACGGGCATGGCCAGCCTCAATGGCACAGGCAACGGGCAGCGCAATCGTCTGTTGGGCAATGCCGGCGACAACAGGCTCGACGGCGGGGCAGAGGCCGACGACATGTTGGGGGGCGCAGGCAACGACACCTATGTCGTGGACAACCAACTCGATACGGTCGCTGAAGACATCGATGCCGGTGTCGATACGGTCCTGTCATCGGTGTCATGGACTCTCGGCAACAACCTGGAGGATCTTCGCTTGACCGGTACGCATGACATCAACGCGACCGGCAACCAGCTTGCGAATGCTTTGACTGGAAATGCGGGTAACAACACGCTGGACGGCGCTCAAGGGGCCGACCGCATGGCGGGTGGCGCCGGCAACGATGTCTACTACGTCGACGACGTCGGCGACATGTTGATCGAGGCCGAGAACGAAGGAATCGACACGGTGTACGCAGGAGTAAACATGACTCTGCCCGAGAACGTCGAGAACGGCTTGTTGTCAGGTGCAGCAGTGACACTCGCCGGCAATGCGCTGAACAACAGGCTGGTTGGCAATGCACAGGCCAACTCGTTGAGCGGCGGCGCGGGCAACGATTGGTTGGACGGCGCGGGAGGTGACGACACATTGAATGGCGGCTCGGGGAGCGACGTCTATCTGATGGGACGAGGCTATGGCGTCGACCGCATCGGCGAGAACGATGCGACGCCTGGTCATGTCGACGTCGCACTGTTTGCCGCCACCGTTGAAATAGATCAACTGTGGTTTCGTCAGGCGGGAAGTGACCTGGAGGTCAGCTTGGTTGGAACTGCGGACAAGCTGGTGATAGAAAAATGGTACTTGGGCAGCCAGTACCACGTTGAACAGTTCAAGTCCGCCAATGGGAAGACGCTGGTGGACAGCCAAGTGCAAAACCTGGTGCAGGCCATGGCGGGCTTTGCGCCTCCGACCTCGGGTCAGACGACGCTACCAGCCAATTATCAAAGCAGTCTGGCGCCCGTTATTGCTGCCAACTGGCATTGAGCCAGCGGCCCAGCGATACTGTCCAGGAGGCCTGGCAGCATCAGAGCTTGAGCGGCGCCGCGTACCCCGTCATCTCGAGGTACCCGCGCCCCACGCGCCGCCCCTGCGCATCGAGCAGGTCGCTCACCCCCTCCCAATACACGCCGCCCGTCGACCCGCGGCTGTCCAACTCCTGGTCGTCCAGCAGCGCGCGCACTTCGAAGTTGCCCGAAGGCGTCTGCACGCGCCACTGCGTCGGGTACTTCGCCTGCGTTCGCGGGCTGTCCCACGACTTGATCGCCTCGAACTTCACCTCTTCATGACTGAAGATGCGCGTCACCCCGTCGCGCGTGCGAAACGAGCCGCCGCCCCACAACGCGCTGCCGTCCTTGCGCCGCAGATGAAAAGCGGTGAGTGCACTGCCGTCGTCCAGGTTCATGCCGATCCAGTCCCAGCCCACCGCCTCGGGGTGCATCAACGCCTCGCTCCATTCGTGGTCGAGCCAGGCTGCACCGCCAATGTCGAAAGCCTGGCCCTTCAGCGTCAGCTTGCCCTGCGCCTTGAGCTGCGGCTCGCTGTAGTAGTAGCTTGCCTGCGATTCGTCCGGCCCCTTGCGCGACAGGCCCGCCTTGCCTTGCAGCAGCACCGGCTGCGTCGGCGTGAAGCGCAGGTCGAGAGAGAACTCACCGGCCGGGATGCGCGCCACGTAAAGGCCGTTCTCTCGCACCAGCGACCAGTCGCGGATGCGCACGTCGGTGTCGCTCGTGCTGGCTTCCGCCACGCCGAAGCCGGCGCGCGCGATGCGCTGGTCGTGCAGCAGCACGCGGCCTTCCAGGTCGGTGACCGCCGCATGCGCGAACACCAGGTTCTTCGCCGCGAAGGCCGATCGCATGCCCTGCGCGGCCTCCACGCGCGAGCGGAAGAAGGTCACCTGAAAGCCGAACTCGCGCCCGGCCGGTGTCTTCGCATGGCCGGTGATGTACCACCACTCGGTGTGCAGGTCGGGGTGGCTGCCGAAGTCGCGCGGAAATTCGAGCCTGCGCTCGGGCAGCGCCCAGGCCGCCACGGGCCCCGCCGACAGCGCCGCCAGCAGCAGGCTGCGCCGCGAAACGAAAGGCATGGACGGCATGGACGGCACGGAAGACATCACGCCGCCACCAGCGAATCGATGCGCTGCTGCACCGGCGCGACGTCGCCGAACGCGTTGCGCACCCACGCGGCATCGTGATAGCTCGGCAGGTAGCGCTCGCCCGCATCGCACAGCAGCGAAAGAATGGACCCCTGCTGGCCGGCAGAGCGCATCTCCTGCGCCACGGCCAGCATGCCGATGAAGTTCGTGCCGGTCGACGGGCCGACCTTGCGGCCCAGCAGCGCCGACAGCGCATGCATTGCCGCCACCGAGTCGAGGTTGGGCACCTCGATCATCCGGTCGACCAGCGTGCGAACGAAGCTCGGCTCCACGCGCGGCCGGCCGATGCCCTCGATGCGCGAGCCCGCCGCCGTGAGCGTGGTGTCGCCCGTGCGGTGGTAGGCCGAGAACACCGAGCCCTCGGGGTCGGGCACGCACACCTGCGTGTCGTGGCAGCGAAAGCGCACATAGCGCCCGATGGTCGCGCTGGTGCCGCCCGTGCCCGCGCCCACCACGATCCACTTCGGCACCGGATGCCGCTCGCGCGCCATCTGCTGGAACATGCTTTCCGCGATGTTGTTGTTGCCGCGCCAGTCGGTCGCGCGCTCGGCGTAGGTGAACTGGTCCATGTAGTGGCCGCCGGTGCGCTCGGCCAGCGCGCGGGCTTCTTCGTACACCTGCGCGGCATGGTCCACGAAGTGGCAGCTGGCGCCGTAGAAAGCGATCTGCGCGACCTTCTCGGGCGAGGTGGTGCGCGGCATCACCGCGATGAAGGGCAGGCCCAGCAGTCGCGCGAAGTAGGCCTCGCTCACTGCCGTGGAGCCGCTCGACGCCTCGACGATGGTCGTGCCCTGGCGCACCCAGCCGTTGCACAGGGCGTACAGGAAGAGCGAGCGCGCGAGCCGGTGTTTCAGGCTGCCGGTGGGGTGCGTGGACTCGTCCTTCAGGTACAGGTCGATGCCGTGCGCGGCCAGGGAGGGCAGGGGCAGGGGGATCAGGTGCGTGTCGGCGCTGCGCTGGTAGTCGGCCTCGATGCGGCGGATGGCGCCGCCTAGCCAGCCGCTGCAGGAGGGGGAAGAAGGGGTTTGCTGCATAGCTTGGCAGTCTACAAGTCATGCCTTGTATTTCTATCGGGCGCTGGCTGTGTGCTGGCTTTGGAATTACTTTTCGGGGCCGGGTCTCGGCGAGCCCTCATCCGCGAAACGCTCCGCTCCTCGGCGCAGCCAGAGGGGCTGGGGAACCGCGCGAGCCTTTGCTTCGCTCGGCCACCACGGCGCTGCAAGCGCTTCGCTTCTGCAGCAGCCTTTGCTTGTTTCTTTGTGTTTTCTTACCAGTCTTCCTTGACTGCCAGCACCGCGTCCTTGCCGGCGGCTGCGCGGCCGGCCATCCACGCCGTCACCGTTCCGGCCGCCACCACCGCGGCACACAGCAACAACAGCCGCTCCCACGGCACCAGCAAATCCATGCTCCAGTGAAAGCTCTGGGGGTTCACCACCTTCACCAGCACCACCGACACCGCCAGGCCCAACCCCAGCCCCGCGACCGCGCCGATGGCCGTCCATGCCGCGCCTTCGCCCGCCACCACCGCCAGCACCTGCCGCCGCGTGAAGCCCAGGTGCGCGAGCAGCCCGAACTCCTTGCGGCGCGCCAGCACCTGCGCGCTGAAGCTCGCGGCAATGCCGAACAGGCCGATGGCGATGGCCACCGCCTGCAGCCAGTAGGTCACCGCGAAGCTGCGGTCGAAGATGCGCAGCGAGGTCACGCGGATCTGCCCGACCGACGCAATCTCCACCGACTCGGCGGAGCCGCCGCCCTGGCGTGCCGCCAGGGCGCGCACCGCCGTCTGCACCTCGCCCTCGGACGCGCCGGGCGCCAGCCACAGCGCCACGTCGCTCACATTGCGCTCGCCGGTGATGCGCTCGTAGTCCCGCGCATCCATGGTGATCGCGCCGAACTGCCTGGCGTAGTCGCGCCACACACCGGCCACGAAGAACGATGGTGTCTTCTTCGACGACGCCGACATGCCCATGGCGTCCGCCAGCGGCGCGAAGGTGGTGCCGGGCTTGGCGCCGTACAGCTCCACCATCGGCTCGCTCACGTAGATGCCGATCTGCCCCTCGGGCACGGTGACCGCCGAACCGACCAATGGCAACGACTGCGTCGCACCGCCTTCCAGGCTGCGCGCGATCAGCGCCACTGCCGGGCGCGTGGCGTCGAGCTGCAGCGTCTGCGTGCGCAGCGTGCCGGTGCGCGCCACGCCGGGCAGCTGCGCCAGCGCCTGCACGAAAGCGGGTGCGAATGTCGCGGTGTCGGTGCTGCTGGTGCCGCCGCTGTTGCTGCCGCGCCCGCCGGAGGTGGCGCGCACGTACAGGTCGGCGGGCAGCACCACGTTCAGCCACTGCGTCACCGAATCGCGAAAGCTCGCGACCATCACCGTGAGCGCGACCGCCAGGCTCAGGCTCGCGACCACGCCGCTCACCGCCACGGCCGCCGTGCCGCGCATGCGCCGCGCGCGCTCCACGGCCAGCATCGGCAGCACGCGCTGCGCGAACAGCGGCGCGATGCGGTCGTAGAGCAGCGCGATGAGCCAGGGCAGTGCGGTGATGCCGCCCACCAGCAGGCAGGCCACCGACAGGTACGCTGCCACGGGAATGCCGCCAATGGCAGGCACGTTGGCCAGCACCGCGCCCAGCGCGATCAGCCCGAGTGCAAGCCAGTGGCCGTTGCTTTGCACGGGCGCAGCGCCCAGGCCCTTGAGCGTTTGCGCCTCGGGCAGCGCCTGCGCGGCGCGCGCGGGCCACCAGCCGCCGACCAGCGCGGCCACCACGCCCAGGCCGCCGTACAGCAGGGCCGAGCCGGCGCTCCAGTGCAGCGTGGGCGCCACGCCCTCGAAATAGCCGCCGCCCAGGTCGCCGCCCAGCACCTTCAGCGCGAAGGCCGCGAGCGCGGTGCCCAGCGCCAGGCCGGCCGCGCTGCCGATCAGGCCCAGCACCAGCGACTCGGCCAGCACCAGCCGCAGCCGCTCGCGCGGCGTGAGGCCCAGCACGCCGAGCAGCGCGAACTGCTGCGCGCGCTTGGCCACGCTGAGCGCCAGCACCGAGAACACCAGGAACGCGCCCGTGAACAGCGCCACCAGCGCCAGCACCGTGAGGTTGACGCGGTAGGCGCGCGACAGGTTGCTCACGCGTTCCGCCGCATCGCCCGGCTCGGCGAACTGCACACCGGCAGGCCAGTCGGGCGACTTCTGCAGCGCGGCGATGAAGGTGGCGCGGTCGGTGCCGGGCGCCAGCCGCAGATCGATGCGGCTGAGCCGGCCGCCCCGGCCGAACAGGTCTTGCGCGGCACCGATGTCCATCACCGCGAGCGCCGTGCCGCTGGCGGCGACATGGCCTGCCACGGCCAGCTTCTGCCAGGCGTCGCCGCTGCGCAGCTGCACTGTTTCCGCGGCGCCGGCGGGTGCTTGCGCGGGCAGTCCCAACGCGCTGCGCGCCGCGGCGTTGAGGAACACATGGCCCGGCGAGAACAGCGCGAAGCGGTCGGCGCCGGGCGCGGGTTGCGGCATCAGCGCGGGCGCGATGGTGGGCAGAACCAGCGCGTCGATGCCGATCACGCGCATGGGCACCTGGCTGTCGCCGGCCGGGTTCGCCGTGTGGTTGTCCCCCACCAGTGCCAACCCCTGGAACTCGACCACGGGGCTCGCGAGCGTCACCTGCGGATGCCGGGCCAGCCGGGCGAACACGGCCTCGTCGAAGCCGCCCTGCACGGCGCGCACTTCCAGGTCGGGCTGGCCGTTCACCGAGCGCACGGCGCTGGAGAACTCGTCGAGCGCGGAGGCGTTGATCAGCTGCACCGAGAAGGCCAGCGCCACGCCCAGCATCACGGCCAGCACGGCCGCCGCGTTGCGCCAGGGGTGGTGGCGGAGTTCCTGCCAGGAGAAGGTGGTGAGCAATGCGCGCATGCATCGATTGTGGCGGCGCGCAAAAGATTGCACAGGCGTGGCACCATGGCGCCTCTTCGACGACGCCTGAGGAACCCGACGATGCGGCTCTTGCCCGATGCCCTGTGCCGCCCCTGGCTTGCGGCGTGTGTCCTCGCACCGCTGCTGGCAGGCCTTGCCGCGGCGCAACCTCAAGCGACGCTCATGCTGGCCAGCGACCCGGCCGTGCTGGCCAAGGCCGCGCTCGGCGCCGAGCGCGGCACGCTGGTGGTCGGCACGCTGCGCAACGGGCAGGCGGCCTACGGCGCGGCCTACGGCGCGGCCTACAACGCCCAGCCGCCCTTGCCATCGTCATCGCCGCCGCGCGCCATTGCCGCCAACAGCGCCGAGCAGCCGATGTTCGAGATCGGCTCCATCACCAAGGTCTTCACCGGCCTGCTGCTCGCGCAGGCGGTCGAGCGCGGCGACCTGAAGCTGGACGACACCGTGGGCAAGCTGCTGGCCGGCAAGGTCGAGGGCGAGGGGGTGTCGCCGGCGGTGGCCTCGGTCACGCTGCGCCAACTGGTCACGCACACCGGCTGCATGCCCGTGATGGCCGACGGCGTGACCGGCGGCGCGCCGCTGGCCGAGCAGTTCCGCACCTTCGACAAGCCGATGTTCTGGGCCGCGCTCGCGCGCATCAGGCTCACGTCGGCCGCGCCTCCGTGCGAGGCCGCGTACAGCAACTTCGGCATGGCACTGCTGGGCCAGTTGCTGGCCGAGCGCTACGACACCTCGTGGGGCGAGCTGGTGCGCGCGCGCATCACCGAGCCGCTGGGCATGAACGACACCGTGATCCCGCTCGGCGACAAGGCCTCGCGCATGGCCCCGGCCTTTGCGGGCGACCGCCGCCAGCCGCTGTTCGACATGCTGGCCTATGCGCCGGCCAGCGCCCTGCGTTCCACGGCCGCCGACATGATGACCTTCAGCCGCGCCGTGCTGGCCGGCGCCGCCGGCCCGCTGGGCCCGGCCGCCGCGCGCATGCTCACGCCGCTGGCGCGCTACGAGGGCGCCGAGATCGGCTATGCGGTGATGGTGCGCGGCTCCCAGGGCGGACGCCGCACCTACTGGCACGCAGGGCTTACCGAGGGCTACCGCACGCTCTGGCTGCTGGCGCCCGACACCGGCGAGGCCATCATCGTGCTCAGCAGCAACGCGCGTGCGCCGTTGCAGTCCGTGATGCTGGCCATCGGCAAGAGCCGCTACCCGGTGTCGACCGTCGAGGTGCCTGTCGATGCGAAGCGCCTGGACGACTACAAGGGCGAGTTCCGCGTCAGCAAGACCAAGGCGCTGAGCTTCACGGTGCGCGACGGCAAGCTGCTGGTGCGCGAGACAGGGCGCGGCTACAGCGCGCTCACGCCGACCGGCCCCGACCGTTTTGCGGTCACCGGCATCGGCGCGCAACTGGTGTTCCGGCGCGACGCCGCGCAGGCGGTGGTCGGCGTCACGCTGGCGCAGGGCGGCAGCCAGCTGGAAGGGCGCCGGGTCGGCGAAGCCGTCGCCGTGCCGCAGGAGTAACCGGCAGCCCGGGTGGGCGCCCGCGGCGGGTTCACAGCCGCTGCGACATGGCGTTGAGGTAGGCCCGCACCACCGCGCTGGTGCTCAGGCCGATGGCCCGGTCGTAGGCCTTGCGCGCCGCGGCGCGCGCGCCGCCGGTTGCCAGCAGTTGCGCGCGCGCAGCCCAGAAGGGTTGGTGGTTCGCCACCGCGTCGGCCGCGATGGCGTCGAGCGCCTGCAGGCCGATGTCGGGCCCCCGGGCGTTGGCGAGCGCGCAGGCCAGGCTCACCTGCGCGCCGACGCTCGGACGCAGCCCCAGCAGGCGTTCGTACAGCGACACCAGGGCTTCGGCAGGCACGGGCGCGCCCGCACGGCGCTCGCAGTGCGCCGACTGGATGCTGGCCTTCAGCTGGTACGTGCCCAGCGATCCGAGGGTGGCGGCTTGGCGCAGGTGGTGCTCGGCCTCGGCCAGCAGCGCGTGGTTCCAGCGCGTGATGTCCTGCTGGTCGAGCGGCACATAGGCGCCGGTGTCGCTGCGCTGCGCCGCCAGGCGCGCTTCGCCGAACAGCATCAGCGCCAGCAGCCCCAGCGGCTCGGGTTCGTCCGGTATCAGCCGGCACAGGATGCGGCACAGGTCGATGGCTTCGGCCGTCAGCCCGCGGGGCAGCGCGTCGGCGCCGGCCACGTCGTCCCAGCCGCTGCCGTAGGCCGAGTGGATGCCGTCGAGCACCTCCCGCAGCCGATGGGGCAGGTCGCGCGCCTGCGGGTACTCGAAAGGAACCGCGGCCGCGCGGATGCGGGCCTTGGCGCGCACCAGCCGCTGGGCCAGCGCGGAAGGCGATGTCAGGAAGGCGGGCGCCATGTACGCCGCGGCTATGCCCAGCACGGTCTGCAGCATCAGCGGCGCGCGCGCCGACGCGTCGATGGCCGGGTGCGCGCACACGAAGAGCAGGCGCAGCCGTTCGTCGGGCAGGGCCGCGCCGTCGGTGCCGCCTTCGTCGAACTCGCCGGCCAGCAGCATCAGCGTTTGCGTGGCCTTGTCCTGCACGCGGGTGTGGCGCCAGGCGTCGAGCTTGCGGTGCCGCGCCGCGCTCAGCATCCAGGCGTCGGGCTGCGGCGGAATGCCGTCGGCCGGCCAGCGGTCGAGCGCGCGCGCGAAGGCGTAGCCCAGCGCATCTTCCGAGGCGGTGATGTCGTGCGTGCGCGTGGACAGGATCGCGAGCAAGCGTCCGTAGGACTCACGTGCCGCACGATCGGCGGCCGGCGCCTGGAGGAGCATGGTTTCCTGTCGTTGAAAAGCTGCGAAGCCGAATATTTTTGACGTTATGGCGCCTGGGCGCAATGGATCATTTCGGCCTTGCCATGGCCGTTGTCAGGCGGCTCTGGCCTGCACCGCGGGCGTGAACATCGCTTCCATCTCCTGGCGCAGCCGGTAGGCGCCTGTAGCGGTGTCGATCGCCACGTCGGCCCAGCTCAGGCTCTGGCCCTTCTTGACCGGGCGCACCAGCTTGACGTTGTGCGCCAGGCCGAGCGGCAGGCCGCCCAGGCGCAACGAGCGCTCGGCCGGCAGCAGCTTGCCCCACACCGTATAGCCGCCTTCGCCGTCGAGCATCTCGCCCGCGGCGAGGTCGCGCTTGGCGGTGGCCACCACGTCGGCGTTCCAGCAGGTGGCCACGCCGGTGGGCTCGCCGCGCAGCGCCACGCTGGCCACCGACATGCCGACCTCCAGCCCGATCAGGTGCCAGCGCTTGTACAGCGTGAAGTAGCGCCCGCTCGGGTCGGTGTGTGCGTTGTATTCCTCGAAGCAGTTCTTGATGTAGTCGGTCTCGGCCTCCACCGTGACCCACACGCCCATGCGGATGTCGTAGGGAATCTTGCGGCCGTCGGCTTCGAGCGAGGACACTACCTCGACCATGCCCTTGCGCTCCAGCACGCCGCCCTCGCTCTTCGGGCGCGTGACGAAGGGAATGTCTTCCACGCTCGCGGGCGGGTAGAGCAGGCCGTCCGAGGGCACGGTGAGGCCGGTGGCGTTGGCCACCGCCGAGCTTTCTATCGACGGCTTGGAGCCGTCCAGAAAGCTGTTGAACATCTTCGGGTTGAGCCCGCCGCGCAGCGCCTGCTCGGGCGTGAGGCCGTAGTTGCCCCACACGGTCTCGGGTGTCGATTCGGTGAAGTGCGGCAGCCACTTGTGGCCGCGCCCGGCCGCCACCACCGGAAAGCCGCAGGTGCGCGCCCAGTCGACCAGGTCGCAGATCAGCGCGGGCTGGTCGCCGAAGGCCAGTGAATAGATCACGCCGGCCTGCCGCGCACGGTGCGCGAGCAGCGGGCCGCAGAAGGCGTCCGCCTCCACCGTCACGTTGACCACGTGCTTGCCGTGCGCGAAGGCGTCCAGGCAGTGGTCGACCGCGGCGATGGGGTTGCCGGTGCACTCGACCACGATGTCGATGGACGGCTCGCGCGTCACCGCCTGCCAGTCGTCGGTGATCCAGGTGGTGCCGTGCTTCAGGGCCTCCTGCACCGAGCCGGCGGCGGCGCGCTCGGGCTGCCAGCCCACGCGCTCGAGGTTGACGCGCGCCGCGTCGGGCGACAGGTCGGCAATGGCCACCAGCTGCACGCCCGGCGTGCGCGGAATCTGCGCGAGGTACATCGCGCCGAACTTGCCGGCGCCGATCAGGCCGATGCGAATGGGGCGGCCTTCGGCGGCGCGCTGCTGCAGGCGTGTGTAAAGGCTCATGGCGTTCAGGCCTCCACGGGTTCGATCACGTCGAGCGAGGTGCGCAGCGCGCTCTCGGGCAGGCCGTGCTTCCACGGCACGTCGACCGGGTAGGGCGCCAGCAGGCAGTCGTCGGGCAGCATCTCGATGGGCGTGAAGTCGCGGTGCGCAATGAATTCGGGCCGCTTGTGGCGCCGGATGTGGTTGCCGACGGCGCACAGGCTCAGGTACACCGCCACCCGGTTGAACGGCGACAGGTTGCTGCCCGAGGCATGCACCAGGCAGCTGTGGAACAGGATCATCGAACCCGCCGGCCCCTTGGGCGAGACGATGCCGCCGTCCTTGCCGCCGGCGCGCTCGACGAGTTGGGCGATCAGCGCGTTGTCGACCGTCCACAGCGGATAGCTGGTGGTGGTGAGGTCGTGCTTCGCGTCCACCACGCCCTTGCGGTGGCTGCCAGGAATGAACATCAGCGGGCCGTTGTGCTCGTTCACGTCGTCCAGGAAGATGGCGACGTTCATCGCGCGCTCGGTGGGCATCAGGTCGTCGTTCAGCCATGTGCCGTAGTCCTGGTGCCATTGCCACACCTGGCCCTCGAAGGCCATCTTGCCGTTGATCTTGAACTGATGCATGTAGACCTC
Source organism: Variovorax monticola (assembly GCF_051216855.1). NCBI lineage: Bacteria > Pseudomonadati > Pseudomonadota > Betaproteobacteria > Burkholderiales > Comamonadaceae > Variovorax > Variovorax monticola. The sequence goes on along the minus strand of NZ_JBPJZP010000003.1, from coordinate 28,282 downwards.
TTCGTCGAAGAGGTCCATCACGGGGCCGACCATGCGCGGGTGTCGCGCCAGCCGCGCGAAAGGCTCGCTGATGAGGTGCGCGGCGAAGTTCGTGCGCACGGCGTCGGAGCCTTTCTCGCGCACGTTGAAGGCCTCGCGCTTGCTGTAGAGCTCCGGCACCGCGTCGGTCAGCGTGCGGGTTTCCTCGGCCGAGAAATGGCCGGGAAAGAACAGGTAGCCGTCGCGCTCGAACTGCGCGCGTTGCTCGGGGGTCAGCTTCATGCCTTGTCTCCTTGGGTGGTCGGTGGGGTCATGGATGCGGCCTGCGCCTGAAGCGCCTGAAGCGCCAGGTGCGCGAGCCGCTCGCTCAGTGCCTCGCTCGCCTGCGAGACGTGTTCTTCGCTGAGGCGCGCGGCGCGGCTCGCGTTGCCCGCCGCAATGGCCGCGGCAATGGCCTCGTGCTCGTCCCAGAGCGATTCGCGCTGCGGCTCGGCCTGCAGCACCGCGCCCATCGCGCGGCGCAGGTGGCGCCAGTGCGGGCTGGCGCTCTGGCCGATCAGCGGGTTGCCCGAGGCCTCGTAGATGGCCTGGTGGAAGGCCACGTCGGCGTCGATCATGGCTTCGACGTTGCGCCCGCGGGCCGTTCGCCGGCCGCGTTCGATGAGCTTGGGGTCGATGCGAAAACGCTGCTGCGCCGCCAGCCGTGCCGCCAGCACGTCGAGCGCGCCGCGCACCTGGTAGACCTGGCGCATCGCCTCGGCCTCCAGCGGCGCCACCAGCACGCCGCGGCCGGGCGCGTCCAGCACGAAGCCGTCTTTCTTCAGCAGCCGCAGCGCCTGCAGCACCGGCTGGCGCGACACGGACAGGCGCTGCGCAATGTCCTCCTGCGTGATGCGCTCGCCCGGCGCGAGCGTGCCGCTGCTGATGGCGCCGAGCAGGGCGCGGTAGACCTGGTCGACAAGGTCGGGGGCGACCTCGATGCTGACGAGCTGGGCGGGCATGGCGAACCTCTTTCTGAACTCTGTATACAGAGTACGAACTTTGAGGCCTCCGCGCCTACCGGGTTTTTACCCATCGGGCCTGCAAAAATTTGCAAGCCCCCGCTAAGCTCGGACCCATGCAACTACCTACCTACGACGACGTCATCGCCGCGGCCGCGCGGCTCGAAGGCCATGCCCACCGCACGCCGGTGCTGCAATCGACTACTGCCAACGAACGCTGGGGCGCGCAGTTCTTCTTCAAGTGCGAGAACTTCCAGCGCATGGGCGCCTTCAAGTTTCGCGGTGCGTTCAATGCGCTGTCGAAGTTCGACGCCGCGCAGCGCAAGGGCGGCGTGGTCGCCTTCTCGTCGGGCAACCATGCGCAGGCCATCGCGCTGTCGGCCCGCCTGCTGTCGATGCCGGCCGTGATCGTCATGCCCAAGGACGCGCCCGCCGCCAAGGTGGCCGCCACCAAGGGCTACGGCGCCGAAGTGGTGATGTACGACCGCTTCACCGAAGACCGCGAGGCGCTGACGAAGGGGCTCGCGCAGGCGCGCGGCATGACGATGATTCCGCCGTACGACCACCCCGATGTGCTCACGGGCCAAGGCACGGCGGTGAAGGAACTGATCGACGAGACCGGGCCGCTGGATCACCTGTTCGTGTGCCTCGGCGGCGGCGGGCTGCTGTCGGGTTCGGCGCTGTCTGCGCGTGCGCTGGCGCCGAACTGCAAGGTCTACGGCGTGGAGCCCGAGGCGGGCAACGACGGCCAGCAGTCGTTTCGTGCCGGGCAGATCGTGCACATCGAAACGCCCAAGACCATTGCCGACGGCGCGCAGACGCAGCACCTGGGCGAGTACACCTTCGGCATCATCCGCCGCGACGTGGACGACATCTTCACCGTGACCGACGCGCAGTTGGTCGACGCCATGCGCTTCTTCGCCGAGCGCATGAAGATGGTGGTGGAGCCCACCGGCTGCCTCGCCTTCGCGGGCGCCATCGCGGCGGGCAAGGCGATCGCGGGCCAGCGCGTGGGCATCGTGATCAGCGGCGGCAACGTCGACCTGTCGCGCTTTGCCGCGCTGATCGCGCCGCCGCAGTAAGCAGCAGGCCGCAAGCCGGGTCAGGCGCGGATGCCGGTCGCTGTCAGGTGCAGCAGGCGGTCCGCGCGGGCCGCCGCGCTTTCGGAGTGCGTCACCAGCACCAGCGACGCACCGTGCTCGCGGGTCTGGCCGATCAGCAGGTCCATCACCTTCGCGGCGGTCGATGGGTCGAGGTTGCCCGTGGGCTCGTCGGCCAGCAGCAGGGCGGGGCGGTGCACCAGTGCGCGCGCAATGGCCACGCGCTGCAGCTGGCCGCCCGACAGCGTCTGCGGCAGCCGCGCGCCCATGTCGGGCAGGCCCACGGCGTCGAGCATCTGTGCGACGCGCCGGTCGTCCTTGTTTTTCTCACCCAGCAGCATCAGCGGCAGCGACACGTTCTGCGCCACGTCCAGGTGCGGCAGCACATGGAAGGCCTGGAACACGAAGCCCACGTGGCTGCGCCGCCAGAGCGCGCAGGCTTCGCCGCCCAGCGCACCGATGTCGGTGCCGTCGTGCGTCACCGTGCCCTGGTCCCAGCTGTCGAGGCCGGCCATGCAGTTGAGCAGCGTCGACTTGCCCACGCCCGACTCCCCCACGATGGCGACGAACTCGCCGGGCTCTACGCTGAGCGTCACGTTCTCGAAGACGGGCGATTCACCGTAGTGCTTGCCGAGGTTGGTAATGCGCAGCGTCATCCGGCTTGGGTGGTCTTGGCAATCAGTTGAACGGCGGTGGGCACCGCGTCGGGGGTGTCGCAGGCGATCACGGTGCGCTGCGGCATGCTGCGCAGCCAGGTGACCTGCCGCTTGGCGAGCTGGCGCGTGGCGGCGATGCCGCGTTCGCGCAGGTCGGCCATCGCCTTGGCGTCGGGCTCCGCATCGCCACAGGCGTCCAGCGTTTCCCAGGCCTGGCGGTAGCCGACGCAGCGCATCGAGGGCAGGTCGGTCGTCAGGTCACCGCGCACGCGCAGCGCACGAACCTCGTCGAGAAAGCCGGCCGCCAGCATTGCGTCGAAGCGCTCGGCGATGCGTGCATGCAACCAGGCGCGGTCGGTGGGCTCCAGCGAGAACAGCACGCCGCCTTCCACCGGCTTGGCGGTCTTGTTGTCGCTCGCGTGAAAGCTCGACAGCGGCTGGCCGCTGCTGGCCCACACTTCGAGCGCACGCTGGATGCGCTGGCTGTCCTGCGGCGCGAGCCTCGCGGCCGTCACCGGGTCGACCAGCGCAAGCCGCGCGTGCATGGCGGGCCAGCCGAGCGCGGCGGCCTCGGCGTCGATGCGCGCGCGCACGGCCGCGTCGGCCGCGGGCATGGCGTCGATGCCGTCGAACAGCGCCTTGAAATACAGCATGGTGCCGCCCACCAGCAGCGGCAGCGCGCCGCGCGCGCGGATCTCGCCGATCAGCCGTGTGGCGTCGGCCACGAAGGCGGCGGCGCTGTAGCTCTCGCGCGCATCGAGGATGTCGATCAGGTGGTGCGGCACGGCGGCCCGCTCGGCGGCGGTGGGCTTGGCGGTGCCGATGTCCATGCCACGGTAGACCAGCGCCGAGTCGACCGAGATGATTTCGACGGGCTGCAGGCGCGCCAGCGCGAGCGCGGCGGCGGTCTTGCCGCAAGCCGTGGGGCCTGCGAGCGCGACGTAGCGGGGAGGAACCTGGGGGGCTGTGAAGGACGCAGCGCCTGGCGCGGCCGGGGGAGCGGCCTCGGCGGCCGGAACGTAGCTGGGAGACATGGTGCGCCGAGGGTAGCAAATGGCGCGTGCCCGGCCGGGGACCGGGGCTTCAAGGGCGGCCGGTGTGCCGGCTGGCCCCTCGTTCGTCAGATGGCCGCGGGCACCAGCGGCAGCACCTTGCCGCTCACGTCCTGCGGTGTGAGCCCGCCGGCGGCCGGCGGGGCGAGCTTGGGCGTCGGGCGCGGCACGCCGCCGTTGCTGGCGACCATGTTCTCCGGCTTCATGCGAAACAGCTGCGTGAGCGCGGCGCGGTATTGCGTCTCGCCGACCGAATTGGTGTTGTGGTGCGAGCCGCCTTCGACCAGCACGAACTGCTTGGGCACCGTGGCCGCGTCGTAGAGCTTGCGGCCCAGCGTCGGGTTGATCAGGCTGTCGGCCGTGCCGTGCACCACCAGCAGCGGCGCGCCGATGTCCTTGACCTTGTCGATCGCGTCGAAGCGCTGCGTGATGAAGGGGCCGAAGGGCAGCCAGCCCCACTTGAAGCTGCTGACCACGTCGGCGATCGAGGTGAACGTGCTCTCCACGATGGTGCCGCTCTCGTCGTTGACGTGCGCGGCCAGGTCGATGCCGATGGCGCCGCCCAGCGAGTGGCCGAAGATGTAGCGGTGCTGCTTGGGGTGGCGCGCGGCCAGCCAGGTCCATGCGGCACGGGCGTCTTCGCGAGCCGATTCCTCCGACGGCAGGCCCTTGGAGCTCTTCCCGAAGCCGCGGTAGTCGATGGCCAGCACCGAGAAGCCCAGCTCGTGCATGCGCTGGATGCGCGGCGCCGAGCCGGCCACGTTGTAGCGCGCGCCGTGCAGGTACAGCAGCACGGGGGTGTCGGTGGTTTCGGGCGCGCCGCCCAGCCACAGGCCGTGAAGGCGGGCCGGTTCGCCGGTGAGGGAGGACTGGAAGTCGATCCACACGTCCTCCATGCCCTGGGTCATGGTGGCGGTGTTGCCCCAGCTGCGGTCGCTGGGCTGGAAGATCCATTCACGCTGCTGCGCGTCGAGCGTGGAGCAACCGGCGGCGAGCAGGGCACACAGCGAGAAGACAGACGCGAGGAGGGGCCAGCGTTTCATCATGGGGTTGAGGGACAGCGAAGTCGGCGGAAAAGTTCATCTGCTCTCACCGCCGTGCGCCGACATTGCACTTTGGTAACCCCCCCAAACAACGCTCGTTGGCGCTTTGATGAACCTATGCAACGTGCGTGCCCGCCGCATGGATGACCATCCAAAACCCTCGAAAACCCGGAAAAAAACGCTGGAAGCCCTATCGGCCGCGCATGAACAGCGCGTCGAGCTCCCGAACGGACAGCTGGCGCCAGGTCGGCCGGCCGTGGTTGCACTGGTCCGAACGTTCTGTTGCTTCCATTTGGCGTAACAGTGCGTTCATCTCGTCGATGGTGAGCTTGCGGTTGGCCCGCACGGCCCCGTGGCACGCCATGGTGGAGAGCAATTCGTTCTGCGCGCGTTGCACCACGGTGCTGGCGTCGTGCTGGGCGAGTTCGGCCAGCACGCTGCGCGCCAGCTCCACCGGATCGCCGTCGGCCAGCGTCGAGGGCACGGCGCGCACCGCGAGCGTGCGTGCGGAGAAGGGCGTGATGTCCAGCCCCAGCGTCGGCAGCACGTCGGCGCAGGCCTCGGCCGTGGCCACTTCCTGCGGCGTGGCCGCGAACGTGGCCGGAATCAGCAGCGGCTGGCTGCCGATGGCCGCCCCGTCGAGCTGCGTCTTCAGCCGCTCGTAGACGATGCGCTCGTGCGCCGCGTGCATGTCGACGATCACGAGGCCCTGGCTGTTCTCGGCCAGGATGTAGATGCCCTGCAACTGCGCGAGCGCACGGCCCAGCGGCCAGGCTTGCTCGTGGGTGGCCATGGGCGCGGGGCCTGCACCGGGGCTCGACGGCAGCCCGACGGGCGCGCGAAACGCCACTGGCGACGCGCCGGGCACTGACCACGGCAGAGCCCCGGATTGCTGCCCAGGCCCGGACTGCCCGGTGCGCTGAGGCCACATCGCCTCCAGATCGCCCGCGCCACGCTCTTGTGCTACGAAATTCATAGCGGGTTGCGACCAACCGGCGCTCGATGGGAGCTGGGTTTCCTTGAAAAACGGCTGCTGCGCGGCCGATGGCGTCACGGCGTCCCCGGCGCGTGGTGCCGCCAGCGCGTCCTCGATGGCGTGGCGCACCGCCTGGTGCACCTCGCGCCCGTCGCGAAAGCGCACTTCGATCTTGGTCGGATGCACGTTCACGTCGACCCGCGCCGGGTCTATTTCCAGGTACAGCGCGTAGATGGGCTGCCGCTGGCCGTGCAGCACGTCTTCGTAGGCGCTGCGCACGGCATGCGACAGCACCTTGTCGCGCACGAAGCGCCCGTTGACGTAGAAGAACTGCTGGTCGCCGCGCGAGCGTGCCGCGTCGGGAATGCCGGCGCGCCCGACCACGCGCACCGGGCCGCCGGTGCGGTCGACCGCCACGCTTTGCGTGACGAAGTCGTCGCTCAGCGCATCGCCCAGGCGCTGCTCGCGCGTGGTGGCGGCGCGCCACTGCTCGACCAGCTTGCCGTCGTGCCAGACCGAAAAACCCACCTCGGGCCGCGCCAGCGCATGCCGGCGCACAGCCTCGATGCAGTGGGCCAGCTCGGTGGCGTCGGTCTTCAGGAACTTGCGTCGCGCGGGGGTCGCGAAGAACAGCTCGCGCACTTCGACCGTGGTGCCGGTCGCGCGTGCCACCGGCCGCAGTTCACCCGTGCGCCCGTCGAGAGAAAACGCGGTCTCGGCGCCGGTGAAGCGCGAAAGAATGCTGAGCTCGGCGATCGCATTGATGGCCGCGAGCGCCTCGCCGCGAAAGCCCATCGTGCCGACCGTCTCGAGGTCGTTCAGGCTCGCGATCTTGCTGGTTGCGTGGCGGCGCAAGGCCACTGTGAGCTCTTCGCGCGGAATGCCCAGGCCGTCGTCTTCCACGGAGATCAGCCGCACGCCGCCCGAGGCCAGCCGAACGGTGACGTGGCTTGCGCCCGCGTCGAGCGCGTTGTCCAGCAGCTCGCGCACCACCGAGGCGGGGCGTTCGACCACTTCACCGGCGGCGATCTGGCTGATCAGTTCGTCGGGAAGCTCGCGGATCGGGCGGCGTTCGATGGGATTGCTGGGGATGCTGGGGGTGGGGAGGGCGCTCACCGTGGCATTCTAGAAGTGAGGGGATGGCGGCGCGGCGGGCGGGGCATCGGGTCTGCTGCGCGTGTCGCACCACGTCGACGCGAGTCCCCCGGTCCGGCTGGTTGTGCTCGATGACGTGCGGGGTGATTCAGGAAGCGTTCGAGTTCAAGAAGGATAATCCGCGCCCATGGAAATCATCAGCTTTCTCGTCGACTTCATCCTTCACGTCGACAAACACCTCGAGGCCTTCGTCATTGCCTACGGCCCCTGGGTCTACGCGCTGCTGTTCCTCATCGTCTTCGTGGAAACCGGCGCGGTCGTCATGCCGTTCTTGCCCGGCGACTCGCTGCTCTTCATCGTGGGCGCACTGTGCGGCGCGGGGCTCATGAGCTTTCCGCTGGCCTGCGGCATCCTGATCGCGGCGGCCATCCTCGGCGACCAGTGCAACTACTCCATCGGCCGCTTCTTCGGGCCGAAGGTGTTCCAGTGGGAGAACTCGCGCTTCTTCAACCGCAAGGCCTTTGACCAGGCCCATGGCTTCTACGAGCGTTATGGCGGCATCACCATCGTGCTGGCGCGCTTCATGCCGTTCATTCGCACCTTCGCGCCCTTCGTGGCCGGCGTGGCCGAAATGGGCCGCGCGAAGTTCACCATGTTCAACGTGGTCGGCGCGCTGATCTGGGTGCTGGGCATCGCGACGGCCGGGTACTTCTTCGGCAACCTGCCGCTCGTGCGCCAGCACCTGGACAAGATCATCTGGGCGCTGATCTTCATTCCGGGCCTGCTGGCCATCTTCGGCGCATGGCGCGCATCGAAGGCCGAGAAGGCACGCGCCGCTGCGCAGGCCTGACCGTCTTTCTTTCTTCTTCACCACGAAAAAACGCGCCGATGGCGCGTTTTTTTCATTCAGACCGGCCAGCGATCAATAGTTCGGGCCGTTGCTCGGATAGTAGCCGCTGCCTTGCGGATAGCGTTGGCGTTGGTTGTTGCGTTCGTCGGCATTGCGGCCGACCTGGTTGCCGATGACGCCGCCGATGGCAGCGCCACCCAGCGTCGCAGCCGTGTTCCCGCCGATGGCATTGCCCACCAGCGCACCGCCGACCGCGCCGACGCCGGTACCGAGGTTCTGGTTGGGGCCGCTGGCGCAGCCTGCAATGGTCATGACCGAAGTGGCTGCGGCTGCAGCGATCCAGAGACGTGTGTTCATGATGTCCACCTTTCGAAGAGTGATGGATCATCATGTCCGGAGGCCTTGTGCTCCCTGTGTAGGAGCCTGCCGCGCCTGCCTGTGCGGTGTCACGGGCCGGGTGTCGTGGGACAGCAGGGGCTGCCCCCGGCTTCACGGAGAAACCCGCCGGTTCAGAGCTGCCGGCTGCGCGCCAGGGGCGGGTTCTGCGAGAAGTACCGCTGGATGCCGCGCATCAGCGCATCGGACAGGTTCTCCTGGTAGTCGACGCGGCGCAAGTTGGCTTCTTCTTCCGGGTTGCTGATGAACGCCGTTTCCACCAGCACGCTGGGGATGTCCGGCGCCTTCAGCACCGCGAAGCCGGCCTGCTCGACCTGGCCCTTGTGCAGTCGCGCGCCGATGCCCTTGATTTCGCCGAGCATCGCGCCGCCCAGCTTCAGGCTGTCGTTGATCTGCGCGGTGGTGCTCATGTCGAGCAGCGCGCGCTGCACCTGCGCCTCGTGGCCGCCGACGTTCACGCCGCCCACCTTGTCGGCGTCGTTTTCCTTGTTGGCCATCCAGCGCGCCGCGCTGCTCGACGCGCCGCTCTGGCTCAAGGCGAACACGCTCGCGCCGCGCGCGGCGGGCGTGGTGAAGGCGTCGGCATGGATGCTCACGAACAGGTCGGCCTGCACGCGGCGGGCCTTCTGCACGCGCACGCCCAGCGGCACGAAGAAGTCGGCGTCGCGCGTGAGAAAGGCACGCATGGGGTTGCCGTTCACGCTGCTCGCGTTGATGCGGTCGCGCAGGCGAAACGCCACCTGCAGCACGATGTCTTTTTCGCGCGTGCCCGCCGGACCGATGGCGCCGGGGTCTTCGCCGCCATGGCCGGGGTCGAGCGCCACGATGATGATGCGGTCGGTGCGGCTCGCGGTGGCGGTGCCGCCCCGGGTCGCGGCCACAGGGGGCGGCAACGACGGCGGCAGGGGCCTGACGGGCGGCGGGGCCACCAGCACAGGCGGCGGGCCCGGCCGGTCTGCGCCGGCCACCACCGGCGGCGGCGGCGCGGGTGGACCGGGGCGCATGGCTTGCTGCGCCATCAGGTCGCCCAGCGCATCGCCGGCGGGCGCCGCGGGGCGCACCGGCATGCCGGGCGGGGGCGGCGGGGGTTGTGTGGGGGGCGTAGGGGCGGCGCCGGCCATGGCCGACCCGTTGGGGTTACTGCCTGCCGAGCTGCCCGTTGAATTGCCCGCCGTACGGGGCGCGTCGCGCAGCCGCTCGGCGATGAGCGCTTCCATCGGGTCGACGGCCTGCTCGGGGTACAGGTCGAGCACCAGCCGGTGCTGGTACGCGGCCACGGGCGCGAGCGAGAACACCTGCGGCACCACGGCCTGCTTCAGGTCGAACACGATGCGCACCACCTTCGGCGCGTTCTGCCCGACCCGCAGCCCGTTGATGAACGGGTCGCCCGGCTTGATCTTGCCGACCAGCTCGCGCAGTTCGGGGTTGAGGTCGATGCCTTCGATGTCCACCGCGAGCCGCGGCGGGCTGCCCACCACGAGCTGCTGAGAATTGAGGCGCGCGTCGGACTCGATGGTCACGCGCGTGTAGTCGGCGGCGGGCCACACCCGCACGGCGAGGATGGAGGCGCCGCGCGCAATTTGGTGCACGCCGAGCATCAGCGCGATGCTGCCGCCCTGCAGCAGCACGCGCCGTTTCAGGCCGCCCGCCTTCATGCGGCGATGCGCGCCAGCAGATCGCGGCCGCGAGGGGTGTTCGCGAGGAGGGTCACGCTGCGTGTGTCGTCAATCATTGCTTCTATTTTAATAGCGAGGTCGGCAGGTGGGGTGCGGCCCGCGGCGTTGTCCGGCCATTCGGCCAGCTTGAGCCCGGGGCCCGCGAAGATGTCGCGAAAGCCAGCGTCGTCCCATTCGCGCGGGTCGGCGAAGCGATAGAAATCGAAATGGAAGATCTGCAGGCCGTCGGGCGCCTCGTGCGGCTCGACCACGGCATAGGTGGGGCTCTTGATGCGCCCCGCGATGCCGAGCGCGCGCAGCAGGTGGCGTACGAAAGTCGTCTTGCCCGCGCCCAGGTCGCCATGCAGCGCGATGAACGCGTCGCGCACGGCAGGCGAGCCCGCGAGCGCGCGCGCGAAGGCGTCGGTGTCGTCTTCGCTGCGCCAGCGCAGGGTGCGGGTGCTCGTTTGCGTTTCTACAATCGGCAAGTGATCGTCAGCCATCCACTCGTTGTTCGTATTCAGGCCTTGGCCCGGGATCTCGGATTCTCCCAAATCGGAATCGCGGGCGTCGATTTATCGAGCGCCGAGGCCGGTCTGATGCAATGGCTGGCCCATGGGTTCCACGGCGAGATGCAATACATGGCAACGCACGGCACGCGGCGCGCCCGCCCGGCCGAGCTGGTGCCGGGCACGGTGAGCGTGATCACCGCGCGCATGGACTACCTGCCGCGCGACACCTCGCCCGAATGGCAGGCCATCGAATTCGACCGGCTCGCGCGCCCCGGCGAGGCCATCGTGTCGGTCTATGCGCGGGGCCGCGACTATCACAAGGTGCTGCGCAACCGGCTCGCCAGGCTGGCCGGGCGCATCGCCGAAGAGGTCGGCCCCTTCGGCCACCGCGCCTTCACCGACTCGGCCCCCGTGCTCGAAGCCGAGCTGGCCTCGCGCAGCGGGCAGGGCTGGCGCGGCAAGCACACGCTGGTGCTCGACCGCGACGCGGGCTCGATGTTCTTCCTGGGCGAGATCTACGTCGACATGGAATTGCCGCCGAGCGAACCCGTCACCGCGCACTGCGGCAGCTGCAGCGCCTGCATCGACGTGTGCCCGACGCAGGCCATCGTCGCGCCGCGGCGGCTCGACGCGCGGCGCTGCATCTCGTACCTCACCATCGAACACGGCGGGCCGATTCCGACGGAGCTGCGCCCGCTGATGGGCAGCCGCATCTACGGCTGCGACGACTGCCAGCTGATCTGCCCCTGGAACAAGTTCGCCAAGAAAAGCACGCTGCCCGATTTCGATGCCCGCGAAGGGCTCACGGGGCGCACGCTGGCCGAACTGTTCGCATGGACCGAAGAAGACTTCCTGCGCCGCACCGAAGGCAGCCCGATCCGCCGCATCGGGCATGAACGCTGGCTGCGCAACATCGCGGTGGCGCTGGGCAATGCGGTGAGGGCGGGCGAGGGCGGGGCGCAAGCAGCACTGGCGACACGCGCCTCGCACGACAGCGAACTCGTGCGGGAGCATGTGGCTTGGGGCCTGGCGCAGCAGGCCGCCGACTGAGCACCCAGGCGGGCAGGATATCGCGCGCTGGTCTCGCGCACACGCGCCCTTCGTCGCGTGTTCGGGCGTTGCGCGGCGGGCCTTTACGCCGCCAGCAGCGCGTCGACCTTCTGCAGGCCTTCCAGCGTGCGAAAGCACGCCTCGGCCACTTCCGTGCCCTTGATGGCGAAGTGGCGGTGGAAGTACTTGCGGTGCTCCACGTGTTCGTGGAAGTGGTGCGGCGTGAGCACGGCCGAGAAAATCGGTACGTCGGTCTCCAGCTGCAGCGACATCAGCGTGCCGACCACCGTGCTCGCCACGAACTCGTGGCGGTAGATGCCGCCGTCCACCACCAGCGCGCAGGCGACGATGGCCGCATACCTGCCGGAGTTGGCGAGCCGCTTGGCGTGCAGCGGAATCTCGAAGGCGCCCGGCACGTCGAAGATGTCGATGAGCTCGCGTGCCACGCCGAGCCGGTCCATCTCGGCAAGGAAGGCGTCGCGGGCCTGGTGGACGATGTCGGCGTGCCACTGTGCCTCGACGAAGGCGATGCGCGTGCCGCGCGGGGAGCCCGACGCGGTGACGGCGGAAAGGGGAAGGTCGTTGATCTGACTCATGGTGTGCCTCTGGAAAGCAGGTTTCCTGAATCAGGGCGCACGAAACCACGGGCCCGCCAGCGCGCCCGCAAAGCAAGGAGCGCAGGCATGCCCGCATTTCGCGCTCTCTTTCATCCGGACTGTGACCGTCGGCTTCGGAATCGCACCGAAATCTGCTGACCCTGGGGCTTGTTGCAAGCTCCAGGCGCTCGCGGGCTTGTGCAGCCCTTCTTCCGAAGAAACCGCCATCACCGCCGGTGGGGAATTGCACCCCGCCCTGAGAACGCTTGCTGCCCGGCGAACCGGGCGACGGCGCGATTCTAGAAGCCGCTCGCGGCGTGGGGTTGTCGCCCGCGCGCCAGACCTTCAGGCGCGCGGGGATTTTCTTCAGAAGCGATACGTGGCGGCCGCCGTCACGTTACGGCGCTGTCCGTAGAAGCAGTCGCCGCGCGCCAGGCAGGTGGTGATCTGCACCTTGTCCGTCAGGTTGCCGACGTTCAGCGACAGGCGCAGCGGGCCGTTGTCCCAGGCGAACATCGCGTCGAACAGCGTGACCGACGGCGTGCGCAGGGCGTCCGTGCCGTCCCACGATTCGCCCAGGTAGCGCACACCGCCGCCCAGCGAAAAGCCGGGCACGCCGCCGATCGAGAAGCGCCGCATCAGCCACGCCGATGCCGTGTGCTTCGGCACGCCCGACAGGCGCTTGCCCAGGTCGGCGCCGTTGCTGCGCGAGACGCGCGCGTCGGTGTAGGCATAGGAGGCGATCCAGTCCCAGTCGCGCGCGATGCTGCCCTTGTACTCCAGCTCCAGGCCCTTCACGTGCACTTCGCCCAGCTGCACGCTGTTCAGCGGGTTGGTCGGGTCGGTGGTCTTGCGGTTGGTGTCGCGCAGGTCGTACAGCGCGGCCATGAAGGAGGTGCGCTGGCCCTCGGGCTCCCACTTGATGCCGGCCTCCCACTGCTTGCCGCGCTGCGGCTTGAAGGGCGTGTTGTTCAGGTCGACGCCGCCCAGCGGCAGGAACGATTCGGCATAGCTCAGGTACGGCGCCCAGCCGCCGTCGGCCAGGTAGACCAGGCCCGCGCGCTTCGTCGTGGCCTTGTCGTCGACGGCGGCCGCGGGGCGGCCTTCGGTGTCGGTGTCGGCCTTGTCGTGGCGCAGGCCCAGCAGGCCGACCCAGCGGCCGTACTTGACCTGGTCCTGCGCATAGAGACCGACCTGCTTCTGCACCACCGCGGGCTGGCGCGCGAGGAACGCGGGCGGCGTGTAGTTGCCGTACACCGGCGCATACACGTCGAGCGCGCCCGCGCGGCCGCGGCCCGTGAGCTGGGAGGTCTGGTTGCGCTGGAAGTCCGCGCCGACCAGCAGCGTGTGCTCGACCGCGCCGGTCTTGAAATGGGCTTCGGCCTGGTTGTCGATCAGCAGCATCTTGCCGCCGCTGATGGTGGAGCTCAGGTCGCGCTCGATGGTGCGCTGGTCGATGTTGAACACCGGCCGCGCAGGCCGGCCCGTGAGCCGGTTGGCGGTGAAGCTGGTGTACGAGGTGTCGTACCAGACCTTGCTTTCCGTCGAGCGCAGGTTCTGGCGCACCGTCCAGGTGTCGTTCACCCGGTGGCTGAACAGGTAGCCCAGCGAGGTGTTGCGCGAGTCGTAGCGGTCGAAGCCCGGCTCGCCGGTGAAGGTCGAGGTGGGAATCTGCCCGTAGAGCGAAGGCTGCAGCGTGCCCTGCCACGGGAAGAAGCCGATCAGCGAGCCGCTCTTGTCCTTTTGATACGACGCCTGCAGCGTGAGCGAGGTGTCGGTGCTCGGGCGCCAGGTGAGCGACGGCGCCACCAGGATGCGGTCGTCCGACACATGGTCGACCTGCGTGCCGCTGTCGCGGTTCACGGCCACCAGGCGGTAGAGCCACTTGCCTTCGGTATCGAGCGGGCCGGTGAAGTCGGCCGCCACCTGCTTGCGGTCGTGGTTGCCCAACTGCACCTGCACTTCGCGCTGCGCCTCGGCCTGCGGCCGCTTGGACACCAGGTTGAGCACGCCGCCGATGCCGCCTTGCCCATAGAGCACCGAAGACGGGCCGCGCAGCAGCTCCACGCGCTCGAGCATGTACGGGTCGACCTTGGTCGAGTTGTAGGTGCCGTAGGTGCGCTGCAGGCCGTCGAGGTACTGCACGGCGTCGCCGCCGCGCACCTTGAACGAGTCGACCCGGCTGTCGAAGTAGCTCGACACCACGCCGGCCGTGTAGTTGGTGGTTTCGCGCAGCGTGAGCGCGCCCTGGGCCTCCATCTGGTCGCGCGTGATGACCGAGATGGCTTGCGGCGTCTCGATCAGCGGCGTGTCGGTCTTGGTGGCGGTGCCGCCGCGCCGGGCGACGAAGCCGGTCACCGGGCCGGTGGCGGTCTCGCCCGAAGATCCCGAGACGGTGACGGTGGGCAGCGCCCTGCGGGACTCGTTGGCTTCGTCCTTGTCTTCGGCGTAGGCGGGCACGGCGGCGCTCAGCGCCACGGCGGTGGCGGCGAGCGTGGCGCGGCGTCCGTGCGAAAGCCGTGAGAGGGGCGAAAGGGGTGAAAGACGCCACTTCGGGCGACGGATCCTGGATGTCATGTGCAGCTTCTCCTGTGTCTTGCGTGAAGGGGAGTGGCTGCGGCATGCGTCGGGGCGTGCCATGGCTTCTCGGGTTCGGTTCGGTCCGCGCGAGCGCATCCGGCCGCGCGCCGGATGCCGGCGGCCGAGGGTGTTTTGCGGGTCTGTGCGTCGTCGGGGCAGCCGTTGCGGCTGCGGTCTTCGTTCCTTCGAAGACGGCTGGCGCGCCCTTGGCGGGCGGCTGGCTGAGCGGGCGAATTATAGGAGCGCGTCAGCGCGCCGCGAGGAACTGCGTCATGCGGTGCAGCTCGTCGTCGAGCGCCGCGCGAAATGCCGCGTCGCGCGGCTTTTTGTCGACGTAGCCGAAGGTCGGCTGCAAGCGGCCTTCGGGCGCGGTCACGTTGGCCCAGCCGATCACGCGGTCGTGCCGCAGCATCGGCAGCGCGTAGTAGCCGAACCGGCGTTGGGGCGCGGGCGTGTAGGCCTCGAACTTGTACGTCCAGCCCCACAGCAGCTCGAAGCGGCGCCGGTCCCACACCACCGGATCGAAGGGCGCGAGCAGGCGCACCGCGTCGTCGGGGGCGTGGCGGCGCGACGCCGGGTTCTCGCCCGCGGGCCAGTACCAGGTGGTGCCGTCGATGCGGCAGCTGGCGAGTTCGTCCCGCGCGATGCGCAGGGCCGCCTGCGTCTGCGCAGAGAGGTGCGGCGCGCCGTAGCCGAGCAGGCGCACCAGGTAGGTGAGGCTCGCGGCCGGCAGCGGTGCGTACTTGCGCACCACCAGTGCGATGAGCGCGGCGGCGCGTTGCGCGCGGCCGGCGGGGCTGTCGTCCGCGGGCCGGTGCGCGACGGCCGCATACACGCGCGTGCCGCTGTCGCGCCGCGCCACGCGCAGCAGGCCGCGGTAGTGCATGTCGTCGAGCAGGTGCGTGGTCGCATTGCTCGAGCCGCCCCAGTAGTTCTTGACGCGGCCGTGCGCAAAGTGCTGCTCGACCTGGCGCGGGTGCACGGCGCCGTGTTCCTGCACGTAGGCCAGCACGTCGGCGGCCTTGCGGCGGGTGTCGGCGTCCCAGGCCAGCCTGGCTTCGCGCGGATGCATCAGCGCCAGATGCTCGCGCGGCAGGAAGCCGTAGTTGACGAGGCAGTCCTCCTCGACGGCGAGGCGGGCGTAGCGGCTTTCCAGGTCGCCGGCGCGGTAGTCCTTCACGCGGTGGCGCAGGGTCAGGTCTTGCGCACGCGCGGGGGCGCGAATGGGGTCGGCCTGGACGAAGCCGAGCTGGCGGATCGCGGCGGGCAGCGTGGTGGGTTTGAAGAGGGTGCGCGCCACGGCGTAGCGGCGCAGGTCGTCGAGGGTCGGGTCAGCCATGGGGCGGATTGCAGCACAGGCGGCTGCGCTTCGCTTCGGCGAAACACCTCAGACCGCGCTGCGATGTCGCTCGATGCACACGCCGAGCGTTTCGCTGCCCGGCCGTTGCCACCAGTCGAGGTTGGAAAAAATCTCGACCTCGCTGAATCCCGCGAAGCCCGCGTCCTCGACCCACCCCCGGATTTTCTTCAGCTCGACCACGCCGTCGCCCATCATCCCGCGGTCGCTCAGCAGGTCGCGCGTGGGCGTGAGCCAGTCGCACACGTGGTAGGCCAGCAGGCGCTCCCGGCCCGCGCGGGCAATCTGCTGCTGCAGCTTCGGGTCCCACCACACGTGGTAGATGTCGAGCGCCACGCCCAGCATGCCGCCCTTGCCCGCGTCGAGTTCGTCGCACAGGTCGAGCGCGTGTTCCAGCGTGTTGATGCATGCGCGGTCGGCCGCCTGCATCGGGTGCAGGGGCTCGATGGCCAGCGGCATGCCGACCTCTCGGGCGTAGTCGAGTGACGCTGCAATGCCGTCGCGCACTTCGTTGCGCGCACGGCCGATGTCCGTGTACGCGGCCTTGCCCTCGAGCGCACCGGGCAACGCGCCCACCACCATCACCAGGCAGGGTGCATCGAGCGTCTTGGCCTCGTCGATGGCGCGGCGGTTGTCTTCGAGCGCGGCCTTCAGGCCCGCCGCATCGGGCGCGGGGAAGAAGCCGCCGCGGCAGTAGCCCGACAGGCCCATGCCGTGCGCCTTCAACTGCCTGGCCACCTTGTCGAGTCCGACGGCCGCCACCTGGTCGCGCCACGGGCTGATCGCGCGAATGCCGCGCTCGGCGCACTGGTCGATGATGCGGTCCAGCGGCACCTCGGCGCCCGATTGCTTGCGCACCGTGGCGGTGTTGATCGACAGCCAGTCGTGGTTCTGCGAGAAATCGCGCATGGGCTCGTTCAACCTTCCACGCCGTGCAGGGACAGCAGCGTTTTCATTCGCCGCACCGAAAGTTCTGGCTGCTCCAGCAGGTCGGCCGCATCGGCCAGGCGAAACAACTCGGCGAAGTGCTGCAGCGAACGCGTGCTCTGCTGGCCGCCCACCATCGTGAAGTGCTTCTGGTGGCCGTTGAGCCAGGCCATGAACACCACCCCCGTCTTGTAGAAGCGCGTGGGCGCCGCGAAGATGTGGCGCGACAGCGGCACCGTGGGGCCGAGGATGGCGTGGAACTTCTCGGTGTCGCCTTGGGCCAGCGCGCCCAGCGCGGCGCTGGCTGCGGGGGCGATGGCATCGAAGATGCCCAGCAGCGCATCGCTCTTGCCGTGCGTGGGCTCGCTGCCGAAGCCGTCGCCCGCGATCAGCTCGGCGTAGTTGAAGTCGTCGCCGGTGTACATGCGCACGCCAAGGCCATCAGCCCCTCCGGTAGCGGGCAAACGCCGGCGCATCGCGATTTCCTTGTCCTTGTCGAGCAGCGAGATCTTGATGCCGTCGACCTTGTCCGGGTGGGCCGCGATGATGCCCAGCGCGGTGTCCATGGCGGCATCGACGTCCTTCGTGCCCCAGTAGCCCGCCAGCGCCGGGTCGAACATGTCGCCCAGCCAATGCAGCACCACGGGTTGCTTCGCCTGGCGCAGGATGCGGTCGTACACGCGCTCGTAGTCGGCGGGGCTCTTCGCCACGCGGGCCAGCGCGCGGCTGGCCATCACGATCAGCTTGCCGCCGAGTGCCTCGATGGCGGCCATCTGTTCTTCGTAGCCGCGGATCACGTCGTCGACGCTCTTCACGTCGTCGATGTCCAGGTGGTCGGTGCCGCAACCCGAGGCGACCAGCGCGCCCGGCACATCCTTTGCCGCATCGAGCGAGCGGCGAATCAGTTCGAGCGACGTGGGCCAGTCCAGGCCCATGCCGCGCTGCGCGGTGTCCATCGCTTCGGCCACGCCCAGGCCCAGCGAGAACAGGTGGCGGCGGTAGGCGATGGTGGTGTCCCAGTCGACCGCGCATTGCAGCCACGGGTCGATGGCCGCGAGCGGGTCGGCCACGACGTGCGCGGCCGAGTACACGATGCGGTCGAACGTCACGCCCGCTGCAGGCTTCACCGGCGCGGTGCCGCGCAGGGTGTAAGGCGCGAGCGTGCCGCCAGCGGTGGGGAGGATGAGCGAAAGCGCCATGGCCGCCTCAGACCTTCAGCGGGGACACGTCGACCCAGCGGCGGTCCTTCCACGATTCGAGCGCGGCCTCCACCAGCTGCACGCCCTTGGCGCCTTCGGGCAGCGTCCACTTGTAGGGCGCGTTCTCGACCACATGGCGAATGAAGTGCTCCCACTGGATCTTGAAGCCGTTGTCGTAGACCTGCGAGTCCGGAATTTCCTGCCACTGGTCGTGGAAGTTCATGGTCTGCTTCTCGTCGGGGTTCCACACCGGGCGCGGCGTGGCCACGCGCGACTGGGCTCGGCAGCTCGACAGGCCCGCCACGGCCGAGCCGTCGGTGCCGTCCACATGAAAGGTCACCAGGTCGTCGCGGCGCACGCGCGTGGCCCAGCTCATGTTGATCTGTGCGATGACGGGCTCGCCGTTGTGGCCGGTGAGCTCGCAGGTGGCGTAGGCCGCGTCGTCGGCGGTCGCCTGGTATGGCTCGCCGGCTTCGTCCCAGCGCTTGGGGATGTGCGTCGCGCCGATGCACGACACGGACTTCACTTCGCCGAACAGGTTGTCCAGCACGTAGCGCCAGTGGCACATCATGTCCAGGATCATGCCGCCGCCGTCTTCCTTGCGGTAGTTCCAGCTCGGGCGCTGGATGGGCTGCAGGTCGCCCTCGAACACCCAGTAGCCGAACTCCAGGCGCACGCTGAGCATGCGGCCGAAGAAGCCGGCGCGGCGCAGCATGTCGAGCTTGCGCAGGCCGGGCAGGAAGAGCTTGTCCTGCACCGCACCGTGCTTCAGGCCGGAGCCTTCGGCCAGGCGTGCGATTTCGACGGCTTCGTTCAGGTTGGTGGCGATCGGCTTCTCGCAGTACACGTGCTTGCCGGCGCGAATGGCCTTGGCCAGCAGCGTGGGGCGCATCTGCGTGGTGCCGGCGTCGAAGAAGATCGTGTCGTCCTTGTTCTCCAGCGCCTTGTCGAGGTCGGTGCCCCAGCGCGCGATGTTGTGGGCCTTGGCCAGCGCCTCCATCTTCTCGGCGTTGCGGCCGATGAGGATCGGGTCGGGCATGACCTTGTCGCCGTTCGACAGCGTGACACCACCCTGGGCGCGAATGGCGCAGATCGAGCGGATCAAATGCTGGTTCATGCCCATGCGGCCGGTGACGCCGTGCATGATGATTCCTAGACGTTGGGTGGCCATCGTTTGCTTCCTTGAGATGCGAGAGAGATCGGAGATTGAATAGGGGCGGCGCTTCAGTAGACGGAACGCATTGCGTCCCACGCGATGCCGGCGCCGGGCTTGCCGGTGGCGAAGCCTGGCGCTGTGGCGAGCGAGGACAGGTCGATCTGTCCGTCGCGGATGGCGAGGCGCACGGCGCCCTCGCTGTGCTCGTACAGGCCGGGGTGCAGCTTCAGCAGGGCCTGCTGTTCGGCCTCGGGGGCCGCAGCCAGGCCGTTGACGTAGTGGTGCCCGTTGCGCTCCACGTGCGACAGGCCCAGCCACGCGACCAGCGCGAGGTCTTGCTGCACGCCAAGGCCGGCCTGCATGGTGAGGTCTTCACCGGACAGGAAGTAGCGCGGCTTGCCTTCGGCGGCATTCCAGTGCGCGCAGCGCGCCGCGTTGACCACCGACTTGTAGAAGCCTTTGCAGCTTTTGCTCGACACGCCGGTGTAGCCGAGCGCACGGGCCTGCACGAAGGCGTCGAGCGTGGCGTCGGATTCGTCGACGAGCAGCGCAATGCGCTTGCCCAGCGCCGACACGTCGCGCTGCAGCGCCGCATCGCGCCGGATCGGCTGCTCGACGAACACCGTCTTCTGCGCGAGCTTCCACAGCACGGGCGTGGACAGCATGCGGTCCAGAAAGACGGCGAAGTCGTCGGCGTCCGCGTACTGCTCGTTGCCGTCGAGCGTGACGAGCTGCGCGTGGCCGTCGATCACGCGGGCGATGCGCTGGAGCCGGTCGATGTCTTGCGCGGTGTGGCCGCACAGCTTGATCTTGAAGTGGGTGAGGCCGTAGCGCCGCACGGCGGCTGCCAGCGTGGTGGGCAGGCCGTCGGCCGGCGCATCGGGCGCATCGGGCGCGGCGTCGCTGTCGTCGATGGCATCGGCCAGGCCCACCGTGTGGCGTGCCGCGATGCGCGTGCGCGGCGACTTGCCGGCCAGGAACGCGTGCATGTCGAACCCCGCGAGGTCGTCGACCAGCCCGCTGCCGGCGATGTCGATGCCGCCCAGGTTGCCGCTCATCGCCGTGGCAAAGCCCACGCCGGTGTGCAGGCACAGCGCGTCGAGCAGGGCGCGGTCGATCAGCGCCGGTCCGTAGCTGGCCACCAGCGGCTGCAGGCCCTTGGCCTTGGCACGGCTTTGCAGGGCGGCGTAGTTCGATGCGAAGTGCGTCCAAGCGGTCTGCGCTTCGGGCTCGGCCGTGTAGGCCTCGCGCGCATCGCGCAAGGCGAAGCGCAGCTGTTCGAAGTTCTGTTCGTGGGTGAGCGCGGGGTTCTTGTCGAACCACTTGGGCACCATCATCTCAGCGGCGCAGCCCTCGGCCGTGCGGCCGTCCGCAAAACGGATGCGTGCCTTCACGTAGACCTGCGGGCAGGCCGTGACGGTGGCCGCACCGAAGCGGAAAGGCAGGCGCAGCGCCACATGGCGCTCGGCGAAGCGGATCTCCTCGACGTGAAAGCGGATCGCATCCATGGCGCGTGCTTTCAGTGGTCCAGGATGCCCTGGGAGAAGAAATGCGCGCGCACCAGCTTCGTGTACGCGCCGAACTCTGGCGAAGCCATCATGTCCAGCGTGCGGGCGCGCGGCAGGTCGATGTCGTACACGGCGGCAATGGCGCCGGGCCGTTCGCTCATCACGATCACGCGGTCCGACAGGAAGATGGCTTCCGGAATGCTGTGGGTGATGAGCATCACCGTCTTCTTCGAGGCCAGCCAGATGCGCTGCAGCTCCAGGTTCATCTTCTCGCGCGTCATCGCGTCGAGCGCGCCGAAGGGCTCGTCCATCAGCAGCACCGAGGGGTCGTGCAACAGCGCGCGGCAGATCGACGCGCGTTGCTGCATGCCGCCCGACAGCTGCCACGGGTACTTGTTCTCGAAGCCCTTCAGGCCGGCCATGTCCATCAGCTCGCGTGCACGGGCCTGCGACGCGGCCTTGGGCAGGTGGCGCATCTCGGCCTGCAGCAGGATGTTGTCTTCCACGCTGCGCCAGGGCAGCAGCACCGCGCTCTGGAACACGATGCCCACGTCCTTCTGCGGACCGACGATGGGCTTGCCCGCCAGCGTGAGGCTGCCGCCGCTGATGGGCAGCAGGCCCGCCACCATCTTCAGCAGCGTGCTCTTGCCGCAGCCCGAGGGGCCAACCACCGAGACGAACTCGCCTTCCCCGATGGCGAAGTCGAGTGGCCTGAGCGACTCGACCGGGCCGTCCTTGCTGGGGTAGATCTTCGAGACGCCGCGCGCTTCGATCAGGTTGGCTTGGGACATGGAATGCGTGGAAAGAGGGCAGCGTCTGCAGGTCAGGGGAGAAAGTCGAGCGTCACGTAGTCTTCGGGCTTGCCGCGCGTGGACGCGTCCATGCCGCCGTACTGCACCAGCAGGTCGAGCGAGTCGCTCACGTTCTTCATGGCCACGCGAAACGGGCGCTGGTTGGCCGTTTCCTTGGTGTGATACAGCGCCACGCTCTGCTTCATGCCCACGATCAGCGTGTCGCGCACGCCGGCCTTGGGGTTGGCCTTGAGCATGGCGTCGACCGCCGCGTCGGGGCTCTTCTCGGCGGCTTCGGCGGCCTTGGTGGACGCGCGCATGAAGCGCTTCACCAGGTCGGGGTTCTCGGTCAGCAGGTTCTTGTTGGCGATGATCCCGGAGCTGATCTGGTTGACGCCCGAGTCGGCGAAGCGGATCGGCGTCACGGGCTTGCCGGTGGCGTCCTGCAGCTTGATGGCCTGGTCCATCACGTAGCCCAGCAGCAGGTCGGCCTGGCCGCTGGTCACGGCATTGAGCTTGGTCTGGCCGTCGCCCGAGACGATCTTCACCTGGTCGGGCGTGATGTTGTTGACCTTCAGGAACAGCGGCCACATCTGCGACATCGAGTCGCCCGGCGTGGTCGCCACGGTCTTGCCCACGATGTCCTTGGGCGTCTTGATGTTCTTCTCGGTGAAGCCCATGACCGACATCGGGCTCACCTGGAACAGCACACCGGTCGACTTCAGCGGCGCGCCCTTGGCGGCGGCCTTGATCATGGTGGTGACGTCGATGTAGCCGAAGGTGGCCGACTTGGCGGCCACCGCCTGCGCGGTGACGGCGGAGCCGCGGCCTTCCTGGATGTCGAGGTCGATGCCTTCCTCGGCGTAGAAGCCCTTTTCCTTGCCCAGGAAGAAGGGCGCGTGCTCGCTGTACAGGTACCAGTTGAGCATCAGCGTGACCTTGTCCTTGGGCTTGTCGGCCTGGGCGTGGGCCGGTGCGATGGCGAACGTGGCCAGTGCGGTCACGGCGACGGCGAGCAGCGAGGGAAGCAGTTTCTTCATGGCGTTTGTCTCCGGGAGTTTTTTTGGATCTGACGAGAGAATTCAGTGCGCGTGGCGCTGCGAGGCATGCCACGGAATCATCACGCGCTCGACCAGGTCGACCGCGACGAAAAGAATGACGCCGATGCTCGACAGCACCACCAGCGCGGCGAACATCAGGGGCAGGTCGAAGTTGCCGTTGGCCACCTGCAGCACATAGCCGATGCCCGAGTTGGAGCCTACGAATTCGCCCACCACCGCACCCACCACGGCCAGCGTGACCGACACCTTCAGGCCGCTGAAAATTTGCGGCAGCGCCTGCGGCAGGCTGATCTTGAAGAAGGTCTGCAGGCGGCTTGCGCCCATGGAGCGCGAGAGATCGATCATGTCGGGCTCGACCGACTTGAAGCCCATCACCGTGGACACCACCACCGGGAAGAAGCCCAGCAGGAAGGCGCTGATCACCTTCGGGAAGATGCCGAAGCCGAACCACACCACGAACAGCGGCGCAATCGCCACCTTCGGAATGCTCTGCGAGAACACCAGCAGCGGGTACACATACGACTCGACCACGCGCGAGTAGGCGATGACCATCGCCATCGGAATGCCGATGAGGATCGTCAGGCCGAAGCCGCCCAGCGTGGCGAGCGTGGTCTTCCAGCTTTCGGACAGCAGGCGCGGCCATTCGGCCACGAGCTGCTTCACCACCTCCCACGGCGGCGGAACGAGGTAGGCCGGAATCCGGAAGAGGCGAATCGCCAGGTCCCACAGCACCAGCATCAGCAAGATGAGGATGAACGGGCGCAGGGCCGGGGAGAGCAGGAGCTTGCGGAGCATGGCGAGTGGGCTGTGGGAGCTTGTTGCTTGCTTACTGCTGCACGGAAAGGCCGGCGGCCTTCACGAGCTCGGCGTTGCTGGCGATCTCGTCCTTGATGTAGGCGTCGAACTGCGCGGGCTTGAGCGTCCAGGCGTCGGCGCCGAGCTTCAGGAAGCGTTCCTTCACCTCGGGCGTGGCCAGTGCCTTCGCCACCTCGGCGTTCAGCCGCTCGACGATGTCGCGCGGCGTCTTGGCCGGCGCCATCATGCCGATCCAGAAGTTGAACTCCGAGCCGGGCACGCCGGCCTCGGTGGTGGTGGGCACGTCGGGCAGGGCGGCCGCGCGCTTGGGCGAGCCGACGGCCAGTGCCAGCAACTGGCCTTCCTTGATCTGGCCGATGACCGGTGCGATGGGGGAGAAGTAGTAGTCGACCCGGCCCGAGAGCACTTCGGTCACGGCCTCGCCCGATCCCTTGAAGGGAATGTTGGTCGCGTCGATCTTCGCGGCCATCTTGAACTTCTCGGCGTTCAGGTGGGTGGCGCTGCCCTGGCCGGCCGAGGCGAAGTTCATGCTGCCGGGCTTGGCGCGTGCGGCGGCCAGCAACTGCGGCAGCGTCTTGATGTTCTTCGAGGGCGAGATGACCAGCGCGTTGGGCAGCGACGAGATGGGCGTGACGCCCGCGAAGTCGTGGACCGTGTCGAAGGGCAGCTTGGCGAAGGTCGAGGGGCTCACCGTGTGCGAGGACGAATGGATCATGACCGTGTAGCCGTCCGCCGCGGCCGTGGCCACGGCCTGCTGCCCGATGGTGCCGCTGGCGCCGCCGCGGTTGTCGATGACCAGCGCCTGGCCCATGCTGAGGCTCATCTTGTCGGTGATGGCGCGGGCAATGATGTCGGTGGTGCTGCCGGCCGCGAAGGGAACGATCACGCGGATCGGCTTGGTGGGGTAGCCGTTCTGTGCGGCGGCCGGGCCCGGAAGCAAGACCAGGGCCGCGATGCAGGTCATCGAGGCAAGGACGGTGGTGCGTGCAGTGCTTGCAAGAAGAGGCTTCAAGGTTGTCTCCGCGCGGTGGGCCCGCATTCTTTGATCGATCAATTCACCAATGAGTGAATTAGCGATTTTAGGAACGGCTGCGCTGCAGCGTCAACGGGCGCGGCCTAGTGAATACCCGAAGGGTGGCGAAGGGTGTGAAGGCGCCGCGAGGGTGGGCGCGTTCAGTGCCGGGTCAGTGCAGCACGTAGCCCAGCACGAGGTCGGTCATGTGCGAGAGGCGTTGCGCCATTGCCTTGGGCGCGCGCAGGTCGCGCCCGAAGATGGCCGACAGCGTGGGGTTGTTCGAGAGGTAGAAGTAGCACAGCGACGCGATCGAGATGTACAGCTGCACCGGGTCGACGCCCGCGCGGAACAGCTTGTCCTTCTTGCCGCGCTCCAGCACCGTGTCGAGCAGCTGCACCAGCGGCGAGTTCATTTCCTGGATGCGCTCGGAGCGCTTCAGGTGTGCCGCGCCGTGCAGGTTCTCGCTGTTGAGCAGCGTGATGAACTCGGGGTGCTCCAGGTAGTAGTGCCAGGTGAAGGACACCAGCTGGCGGATGGCCTCGACCGGTTCGATCTCGTCGAGGTGCAGGCGCTGCTCGGCCTCGCGGATGTCGGCGTAGGTGCGCTCCAGCACCGCCAGGAACAGGTCGTCCTTGCTGCCGAAGTAGTAGTAGATGAGCCGCTTGTTGAGGCCCGCGCGCTCGGCGATGCTGTCCATGCGCGCGCCGGCCAGGCCGCGCGCGGCGAACTCGTCGCGCGCCGACGCGAGGATGGCGAGCTGCGAGCGGTCGGCATCGCGCGAACGGGGTTCGAGAAGCTCGGGAGCGTCGAACGTGGAGTCCTTGGGGGCCTTCATGGCGCGAATTTAACCAATTGGTGAATTAACGCAAGGCGTCTGGAGGGGGCGCACATAATTGCCGACGACATTTGCAGCTGAGGTTTCACTTCTCATGAGTACATCACAACCCGCGGGCCATCTGATCGTGGAGTGCCTGGTCGAGCAGGGCATGAAGATCGCGTTCGGCGTGCCCGGCGAAAGCTTTCTGGCGGTGCTCGACGGCTTTCATGCGTACCGCGATCGCGCGCGCTTCATCGTCAACCGGCAGGAGGGCGGCGCGGCCTTCATGGCCGAGGCGCACGGCAAGCTGACGGGGCGGCCGGGCGTGTGCTTCGTGACCCGCGGCCCGGGCGCGACCAACGCATCGATCGGCGTGCACAACGCCTTCCAGGACTCGACGCCGATGGTGCTGTTCGTGGGCGACGTCGGCAGCGACTTCCGCGACCGCGAGGCCTTTCAAGAAGTGGACTACGGCAGCTTCTTCGGGCCGAGCACCAAGGGCTTCGCCAAGCGCGTGGAGCGCATCGACGACGCCGACCGCATTCCCGAATACATCGCACGCGCCTTCGCCACGTCGATGAATGGACGGCCCGGACCGGTGGTGGTGGTGCTGCCGGAAGACATGCTGCGCAGCGAGACCGCGGCGCGGCCGTTGAAGCGCGTGGAGGCGGTCGAACCGTGGAGCGACCCCGGTGCGCTGCGCACGCTGCGCGAACTGCTGCTGCGGTCGCAGCGCCCGCTGGTGATTGCCGGCGGTGGCGGCTGGACCACGCAGGCCGCGCAGGCGCTGCAGCGCTTCGCCGAGAACTGGCGCCTGCCGGTGACCAACGCCTTTCGCTTTCAAGATACTTTCGACAACCACCATCCGCTGTATGCGGGCGATGTCGGTATCGCCATCAACCCCAGGCTCGCGCAGCGCGTGAAGGACGCCGACCTGATCCTGGCGATCGGTCCGCGCCTGGGCGAGATGACGACCGGCGGCTACACGCTGCTCGAGGCCCCCAAGGCGAAGCAGACGCTGGTGCACATCCACGCGAGCGCGGAAGAACTCAACCGCGTGTACCAGGCCGACCTGGCGATCAACGCCGGCATGAGCGCGGCCGCGCGCAGCCTGGAGGTGCTGAGCGCGCCGCCGACGCTGCCGTGGGAAGAATGGACGCTGCAGGCGCACGCCGACTACGAAGCCAACCAGGTGCCCCAGGCGCTGGCCGGCATGCCTGCCGACACGCCGCGCGGGCCGGTCGACATGGCGCAGGTCGTCGCGCTGCTGCAGAAGCACCTGCCGGCGGATGCGGCCATCACCAACGGCGCGGGCAACTTCGCGAGCTGGGTGCACCGCTACTTTCGGTACCACGGGCTCGCCAAGGGCGCCAAGACGCAGCTGGCGCCGACCAGCGGTGCGATGGGCTACGGCGTGCCGGCCGGCATCGCGGCCAACCTGGCGACGGGGCGGGTGGCGTTCACGATCGCGGGCGACGGCGATTTTCTGATGACGGGGCAGGAGCTGGCCACGGCGTCGCAGCATGGCGCCAAGAGCATCATCGTGCTGCTGAACAACGGCATGTTCGGCACCATCCGCATGCACCAGGAACGCGAATACCCCGAACGCACGAGCGGCACGGCGCTGCGCAACCCCGATTTCTGCGGCCTCGCGCGCGCCTACGGCTATGCAGCCGAGCGGGTGACGGCCACCGGGCAATTCGAAGCCGCGTTGTTGCGTGCGCTGGCGGCCGACACGGGCACGCTGATCGAGATTCCGCTCGACCCCGAGGTGATCAGCACGCGCGGCACGCTGGCGTCTATCACGCGCTCGGCGAAGCAGCAGGCGGTGGGCTGAGTTCGGTGCGATGACGGGCCACTTCGGCGCGCAGGGCGCTCGAGCGCAGTTCGAACACGTCGAACAGGCCCAGGGCGTCGAGGGTGGGAATCAGCGCGTGCAGGTCGTGCTGTGCTGTCTGTTTCTGCTCGGGCGACGCGTGCGCATCTTCGAGGACGCGCACGTTCGCGAGGAACGCGCCGACCGATCCCTTGCGCAAGGTGTGGCCGTTGATGACGGTGAAGTCCTGGCCGTCAGGCAGTACATCCTGGGCTTGCATGTGTGTTCCTTTGAAGGAGTGGTGAAGATGAACACGATGCTAGGCATCACCACGTGTTCAGGCTCGCGGCGCGGGGCCAATCGATACCGCCGGCGGGCCAGCCATGGCTGCTGAGGCCTCGCCGAAGCTCTGGCTCGACGCGCACGAAGCACCGCGCGTCACCGGGTATCACGCACATGAGACCGGCCAGCTATTCGCGCTGCGCGAGGGCCTGCAGGTCATCGAGACACCCTCGGGGCGATGGGTGCAGCCGCCAGGCTGGATCGGCTGGATCGCGCCGCGTTGCGCCCATGCGGCGCGCAGCTTCGGCGCGACGGCGGGCTGGAGCCTGCACATCGACGCGTCGATGGCGGCCGCGTTGCCGGACGGGCCGCATGTGTTCGCGGTCACGCCGCTGGCGCAGGGGCTGGTGGACCGGCTGGCATCGCTGGATGCATCCGATCCCCTCCAGGAGCCACGCCGTGCGCGATTGGTGGGTGTGCTGGTCGACGAACTCGCAGCGGGCGTGAGGCCGTCGCTGCACCTGCCGATGCCGCAGGACAGGCGCCTGGTCGCGATGGCCACCGCGCTGGCTGCCGATCCGGCGCTGGCGGATGGTATCGACGAATGGGCCGATCGCATCGGCATGGCGCGCCGAACGCTCACGCGCCGCTTCGCCGCAGAGACGGGACTGAGCTTCGCGCAATGGCGCCAGCAGTCGCGCTTGCTGAAGGCGGTCGAACTGCTGAGCGTGAAAGCGCCTGTGACGGCGGTGGCGTTGACAGTGGGCTACAGCTCGGTGAGCGCTTTCATCGAGGCCTTCCGCAAGCACTTCGGCTGCACGCCGGCGCGTTTCTTCCGGGAGGGGATGGCATTGCCGCAGGCGAAAAAAAAGCCGGCATGAACAGGCTGTGTAAATAGTCAGCCGGCCGCTTAGATCAAGATGCCCCGCAACAGCGGGGCATTTTTCATTGGGGCGCGAAGTGAAGAAGACAAGGGCCTCAGCCCCGCAGCGCCTG